>JBAQMK010000001.1:0-37797 GCA_049302755.1 Minisyncoccales bacterium
TCGTTGGCTCGTTCTGCAAAAAGCACGCCATCACTGGAACGAATTCCAGCTCTGACTCTTTGTAGGCATAATGGTTTCAGATTCTATTTCATCGCCCTCACCGGGCTACTTTTCACCTTTCCCTCACGGTACTAGTTCACTATCGGTGACCAGATTGTATTTAGCCTTAGCGGGTAGTCCCGCCAGATTCCTGCCGAGTTATCTTATTTCGACAGTACTCAGGAAGAACAACAAGGAGCGCATTTTAATTTTCGCCTACCGGACTATCACCGTCTGCGGTCTTGCTTTCCAGCAAAGTTCAACTAATTAAAATACTTTTTCGACTCCCTCTAATTAAATAGACATCGTTCCCCTACAACCACCATTCATATAAATACGAATGATTTTAGGCTTCTCCCCTTTCGCTCGCCGCTACTGAGGGAATAACTTTTGTTTTCTTTTTCCTCCGCCTACTAGAATGTTTTACTTCAGCGGGTTCGCATCGGATTTAACTCCGATAATTTCGTTTAAATGAAATTGAGTTTCCTCATTCGGAAATCCCCGGTTCATAGGTTGCTAGCACCTTCCCGAGGCTTATCGCAGCTACGCCACGTCCTTCTTCGCGTCTGGTCCCAAGGCATCCACCATTTGCCCATAACATAAATAACCTTTGATTAGCAAATAATAACTTTATTCTTATTTACTCTTCCTATTAATTTATCAAAATGCTTTACACGAAATAAAAAAGACGCTTTCGCGCGGCTTTTAGAAACAACTTAATTAAGCTATTTTTTAAAACCGCCTATTTACTGTTTGTATCTTCTTTATATTTATCATGTATGTACTAATTTAGCAGATTTAAAAACATTGTCAAGCCTTTATGGAGGATAAATAAAAGTACTGTAGAAATAAGGATAAAACCCTACCATTTTGGCTTTTGAATGTCCTTATACAGTACATAAGAATCAAGGCCAAAATAATCCTTTTTACTGAAGCATTGAACCTTAAAGCCAAGCTTCTCGTAGAACCCAATATTGTCTTTAATAGTTACGGTAAGTACAACTTTATGAGCCCCTTCTTTCTTTGAAAGAGAAATAAATTTATTCATCAAACCCCTTCCAATCCCTCGGCCTTGATGTTCATTAGCAACAGCAAGCCACATTACTGATGTAATCCCTCCAAAGTGATGATTTCCAATTAAATATCCCTCTAATTTTTCTTTCTCAAAAGCTAAAAGAATAATTATATATTTTCCTTTGATTGCGTTTTTAATTCGCTCCTTAGTCCATTCCTTTTTTACAAAAAAATCTCTAGATTTTTTAGAATATTCGGTAAATTGACTATTTACAGATTTCTTATAAAAATCTGAAAAAGAATTTATTTCTTTTGTTTTGATTTCTCTAATTTCCATATTTAAAAAACTATATGGCTAGTTGCAATTTAGATTTCTTTCTAAAGAGATTTTCTGTTTCCCTATTATCAATTTTTTTTGTTCCATACTTTACGTGACACTCAATATCGTTATTCTCGCAAAAAGCTATGACAATATTGGCACAATCTTCATAGAAAACTTTATTATCTTCGTATTGAGTAACTTTGACATTATAATTCAATTTTCCGAAAACAATTTTATCTACAAATTTAATTTTTTCTAAAACCTCTCTAAGATCCTGCCTTATCAAATTTGGTGTCGGATAGGGTTCCATACTTACCCATGTCTTCAGACCATTATCATGTAAATATTTTAAAGAATTTATTCTTTTTAAATATGGAGCAGCCCCTGGTTCAAATTCTTTTTTAAACTTCCTACTTAAAGAAACTAAAGTAATAGCATATTCGTTATCTTTCCCGTATTTATCAGTATTGGTTAATTCTTTTGGGTATACTCCTTTAGTTAAAACAGTGCATTTAATTCCATTTTTATTAAGTTTTTCTATTATCTTTAAGGTCAAATTGCGAACTTCTTTTTTTCCATACATAAAAGGATCTGTGGTAAAGCAAAGATGAACTACTTTTATTTTTCCTTTCAATTTAGGAATTTCTACGTCTAATAGTTCTAAAGCATTACCTACTATTTTGGGTTTTATCCAATCATTATAATTCTTAATCATTCCACACCTCTTTTTCATCATCATCGCATAACAAGGAAACTTACAGCCATGAGAGCAACCTTCTACATGATTAATGCAATAATCAGCGTATTCAACGCCGCTCTTATACAATAGTGATTTCCTTAATATCTTTTCCATTAATTATATTATACTATTTATTCTAAAAAATACCATGCTATATTAGAATAGCTTTCTTTGACCATCAAGTTCTTTGTTGTTTAAAACTCCTTGAAATATATTAAAGCCTGCCTTATTTTTAGAAGCTCCAATTAAATGATACAATGGATGACCGCCCCTCATTTTTCTTGTTATTCTCTTTTCAGCAACCATAAAGCCTAGCTTTTTTAAATTATCTATATAAAAATTTAATAAATTATTTGTTCTTTTTTGGGTAGAAGAACCTTTTCTATAAACCTCTCTCCACTCTTCTCCTCCATAAAATTTATCTAACTTTTCTTTATACTCCCTAGTTAATCTAACTAAAGACATTTCGTATGCATATAAAATTAATAAATCAATTTTAGGAATTTCTGATAAATATTTTATCGTTTCCCAGTATAATTCTGGACCTTCTGGATCGAGAAAGGCCAAACAACCTAAATATTTTTCATCTTTTAATTTCTCGCAAATAATTTTTAAAACCTTATTAGAGTCACCTTTAATATATTCTATTTTTTCTTTAAGACTACTATTAACTTCCTTATCATCGTTTACACATTCTTTTAATAAATTTACGTTTGATTTTTTTAAATCAATAAAAAAATATTTATCGAATTTATTTTTAATTTTTAAAACCCTAAGGCACGAACCATCAATAATTTTACCCCTACCACAATTAAGACATTCTTCAGTATTATTAATCAAACAATTTACTCTACTACAAAGGAAGCACTTTCCTGTTCCAGCAAAAGCATCTATATAATACTTACTAGTTAATCTTTTTGTGGCCACAAGATATGCATTAGTACACTTGTCGACTAACGTTAATTTATCTATCGTATGCGGTTTAATTTTTCTAATCATTTTTATATAAAAACAACAACTAAAAAGTTGTTGTTTAATTACTATTTCGGTGGTTGTAATTCTTCCGTCTCAACCAAGACATCGTGGAATTCATCAAGGTTTTCTAAAACCATTCCCGCACCCCTCGCAACCGCCGTCATCGGGTCTTCAATAATGTAAGTGGGAATATTAGTTTCTTTAACAATCATTTTATCCAATCCTCTTAACTGCGCTCCCCCGCCCGATAAAGCAATTCCCTTTTTCATTATATCGGCTAATAATTCCGGCGGAGTCATTTCTATTGTATTTTTGATTTCTAAAACTATCTGATTGATAGATCTGTCTAATGCTTTTTTGACATCGGTCTGAGAAATAATCACTTCCTCGGGCAGACCGGTTACCAAATTCCTTCCTCTCATCGGCATGGTTTTATTGTCCTGTTTCAAGGGCTCTTTTTCAAAATATACCGCTCCGATATTTATCTTAATTTTTTCGGCTGTCCTCACTCCGATTAATAATTTATATTTTTCCTGAGCAAACTGAATAATATCATTATTTAATTTATCTCCCGCAATTCTCAAACTTTTGGCGACAACGATTCCACCCAAAGAGATAACCGCCACTTCGGTTGTTCCTCCTCCGATATCAACGACGAAATTACCAGAAGGATCTTGTACTGGCATTCTGGCTCCAATCGCTGAAGCCATCGGTTCTTCAATTAAAAATACTTCTCTCGCTCCGGCTGATTTAGTCGCATCTCTCACCGCTTTCTTTTCAACCTCAGTTACTCCAGATGGAATACCAACGATAACTCTTGGTTTTAAGAAAGTAAATTTATCTTGTCTGGCTCTTTCAATTAAATATCTGAGCATTTGCTCGGTCACTTCAAAATCAGAAATAACTCCGTTAACAAGAGGTCTAATAGCAACGATATGACTCGGAGTTCTTCCCACCATTTTTTCAGCTTCTCTACCAATCGCTAAAACTTGTCCGGTTTTTTTATTCAATGCAACAACTGAAGGCTCGGACAAAATAATACCTCGGCCACGAACATAGACCAAACAATTGGCTGTTCCTAAATCGATAGCAATATCCTGTGATAAATTAGAAAAATATTTATTTAAATTATTCTTGAATGTCATTTTTTAGAAAATCAATTAAATCTTTAATCTTCACTAATTCTGTCTTTTCCTCGCTTCTTTTCTTTACTTCAACGCTCTCTTCTTTTAGCGTCTTTTGGCTGATAACTATACGCACGGGAATACCTATCAAATCACAATCATTAAGCTTTTCCCCCGCCGTCTTATCATCTCTGTTGTCATATAATACTTCAAGATTTGAATTTTGTAAAATATCGTAAATTTCTTCGGATTTTTGTTTGATTTCATCATCTCCCATATCAAGAGAAATTAAATGAACAGAAAATGGCGCTATGCTCTTCGGCCAAATAATTCCTTTATCATCATTAAATGATTCAACAATGGCTCCCATCAATCGGCTGATGCCGATACCATAGCAACCCATAATCAAATGTTTTCCATTCTCATCTTTCAAATCAAATATCTCAGTATACTTAGTTCCCAGTTTAAAAATATTACCAACCTCAATTGATTTTTCTTCAATAAAATCTTTACTTCCACAAGAACACTTTTCATCAAATACTTCTTTGTTGTATGCAAAGCCACACTTCTTACAAATATAGATAATATCTTCTCCAGCCGGAGTAACGACTTGGAATTCATGAGAAAAAGAAGAAGAAAATGCTCCTCCAGATGCTAAAGCTAAATATGTCTTATTCTTTAATCCACATCTATCATAAATACGGAAATAAGTCTTTTTTACTCTTTCATAGTATTCATTCAAATTCTCTTCGCTATTATGAAAAGAATAAAGATCTTTCATTAAAAATTCTCGGCCACGCAAAATACCCGATTTGGCTCTCGGTTCATTCCTAAATTTAGACTGAATCTGATAAACTGCTTTGGGTAAATTACGAGAAGATAAAATATGCTTCTTCATTAAAGGAGTAATAATTTCTTCGTGAGTCCAGCCCAATCCCAAATTCTCATCGTGAATCTTATACATCTCTTCTATATTCCAACGACCGGTCTTTTCCCAATTATCTTTGGGAAGCAGAGAGGGCATTAAAATTTCCTGAGCTTCGACATTATTCATTTCTTCTCTGACAATATCTTTTATTTTGTTTAAAACTTTCAAACCTAAAGGAAGATAAGTATATATGCCGCTAGCTACTTTATCGACAAATCCACCCCTGGTTAAAAGCTTAGCATTTAAACTAACTTCATCTTTAGGATTTTCTTTGACTGTTCTTGTTAATAAATCAGCTTGTTTCATATTATTTAAATATTATATCTTTAAATTGAATAAAGTCTTTAAAAATTATCGCCACCGCTAAAAGAATTAAAAATATCGCTCCGATGCTTTCAATCTTAATCTGTAATTCCTTACTGAATACTTTTTTATTAGCCGATTCCAAACCGACATAAATTAGTTTAGCTCCGTCCATCGCCGGAATGGGCAATAAATTACTTACCCCTAAAGCAATCGAAAGAATAGCGATCAAATTCAACATATCATAAAAACCTTTTTCGAGTGTTAATTTAGTAATGGCAAATATTCCCACCGGACCAGCCATTGAAGAAGCAACCGCTTCGATCGATTTGTGCGATATGGCATAAGAGAAAATATAACCCATCGCGGAAACAGAATAATCGGTAATATTATAGGTATGTAAGAATCCCACCAAGGCTTTCTCGGGAATGCTTGAGTAATTCAATACGGCCATATCTCTCAAGCCGACACCCAAGGGGCCTTCGGTTGAAGGATATTCAGCTCTCGGTGTAATCTCCACTTCTCTTCCGTCTTTTAGTTGAAGAATAACTTCCTGACCTTTATTCTCCGAAATAATAGAACTGAATTCTTTTGAACCGTTAATTATTTTTCCATTAACACCGACAACTGTATCATATGATTTTAATCCTGATATTTCCGCCGGAGAATCGGGAGCAACTTGAGCAATCAAAACTTGATTGACTTGGTTTCCGAAAGGAAAATGATACTCAGAAAAAATCAACGCTTGCTCTGATCTGAATCCAGAAGAAGCAATTAAGCCGTAAAAAACAATCACGGCGAAAATTAAATTAAATACTACTCCGCCTCCGCAAATCCATAATTTCTTCCAAGCATTTTTAGATTCATAACCTCTTTTATCCTTGTCTTTTTCTTCGTCCATTTCATCCATGCCGAAAATTCTGGTCATTCCTCCGAAAGGAATCGCCCCGATAAAATACTGGGTTTCACCGATTGTTTTTTTCCAAAGTCTGGGCGGAAAGCCGAGTCCGAATTCTTCAACTTTCACTCCCGAAGTTTTGGCTGCGACAAAATGACCCAACTCGTGGACGAAAACAACGATTCCCAAAACTATTAAAAAAACTATGATATCTATTAAAAACATATTATCCTTCTACTTCAACTTTCTTACGGTCAATTAAATCATCAACCTTTTCATTATACTTATCGACTAATTCCTGTAATTTATCCTTGGCTTTGAACTTATCGTCTTCTCTGATTAAACCTTCCCTGGTTTTATCCTGAATGTCTGACCAGGCTTCGTCTCTGTATTTTCTGATTGTTTTTTTCGCATCATCATTAATTTGAGAAAGAGCTCTTGATAATTCTTTCCTCAATTCCTCTGACATCTGCGGCATATTGATAAGAACGACATCGCCGGAAACTACCGGAGATAATCCTGCCCCCTCTCTTAAAATAGCTTTTTCAATTGCTTCAACATATGATTTATCCCAAGGCTGAATTGAAAGAACTCTCGCACTGGGAACTGAAATAGCCGCTAATTGCTTAATCGGCATCATTTGTCCGAAACACTCGGCCTGAATATTTTCAATCAAAGCCGGAGTGGCTCTGCCAGTCCTAAAACTTGAAATCTTTTTAGTAACAAAATCTAATACTTTGTCCATTTCCGGTTCTTTTTCTTTTATAATTTGTTCGTACATATATTTAAAAAATTATTATAATGTTATTAACAAATTTTCTAATGCCAATTTTTTATTAACATTCGTATTCTCTATTAAATATTTAGTTTTTTCTAATTCGTCAATCACCTCTTTTATCTTTTTTAAGGAATAGTTTTCCAAGCTTCCTTTATTGCCGTATACCTTCAATAATATCTCCCGCCTCATAAACCTCTCCCATACATCTAATACATTTACAATCTCATCTTGATTCTCCTTGAATTCTTTGGCAAAGTCAAATCTTTTATACATCTCCGAACGGGCCAAAGAAATAATGTCTTTTACCGCCTTATTAAAGAAATTTAATTTGTCTTCATTGTTAAAGAATTCTATCGCCTTGCCGATTTGCCCTGAAGAAATTAAAGCAATCTCTTTGGCTTTCTCTTCTTTGGCTCCAAGGGAAATTAAATGATCTTCTATTTCTTTCCTCGAAACAATTGAAAATTTAATTTCTTCCAATCTTGAGCGGACCGTCGGTAAAAGCATCTGCGGATAAGAAGTGATTAATATCAATAACGTATCTCCCTTCGGCTCTTCTAAAACCTTTAAAAGTGCGTTCTGGGCGTCTTTCCTCATTAAATGGGCATCATCGATAATCCCGATTTTAAGTGAATTGTTATATGATTTTAAAGATAGTCTGTTTTGCAAATCCCTCACCTCTTCAATTTCAATATTTCTGTCTTTAGGTTCTATGATTGATAAATCGGGAAAACTTGATGAGTCTATACTTCTACAAGAATAACATTCGTTGCAGAATCCTTTTTCTTTTTCACAAAAAATACTTTTAATAAATTCGACAGCCACTTTCTTTTTTCCAATCTTTTCTATTCCGGAAAACAGTAAAGCATGGGGAATATTTTTGCCTTTGGCCAGTCTCTCCAATACTTCTCTCTGTTTTTTATGTCCGATTGTCATTTTAATCTTTTACCCTTTTAATATCGGCTCCTAATTTTTGGAGCCTTTCTTCTATTTTTTCATATCCTCGGTCAACCTGATAAATATTCCTGATTGTTGTTTTTCCTTCGGCAATCAATCCGGCGGTAATTAATGATGCTCCGCCCCTCAAATCAAAGGATCCCATATCTGCTCCGTACAATTTAGTAATTCCGTTGATGGCCGCCCGGTGCGGGTCGGAAAAGAATATATCCGCTCCCATCTTGGTCAATCCTTCCATGTATTTCAATCTTCCTTCGTACAAAGGATCGTGAATCAAGGTCACTCCCCTAGTTTGAGTTGCTAAGACTCCCAACACGGAAAGTAAGTCGGAAGGAAATCCCGGAAAGGGCAAGCTTTGCATTTTTCTGATTTTAATATCTTTGGACGGAAAAACCTGAACATCAACCAAATCTTTTTTTCTTTTAATAATTTCAAATTTAGCTCCGCAATCTTCCAATTTCTTTAAAACAAATTCCAAGAAAGGATATTCCACGTTTTTAACCAAAATATTTCCTTTAACCGCTAAAGCCATAATAATGAAAGTACCGGCTTCAATCGGATCGTGAATTAAGAAATGTTTGAATCCTTTTAGTTTTTTTTGTCCGTTAATAGATAAAGTATGCTGTCCGAATCCCGAAATTTTAGCTCCCATCTTTCTCAAAACCTTGCAAAGCTCCTGGTTCTGATAATCTCCGTCGGCAACCTTAATCACAACCTTCTCGTTTAATAAGCTGGAAAAAAGTAAAACATTGGCGGTCGCAGTAACTGATAACTCATCCATAATCACCATATTGTCTTTTAACTTCTGAGGAGCGGTCATAATAAACTTTCCCCTCTTTTCCTTAATATCCACTCCCATTTGAGAAAAAGCGTCCAAGTGAGTATCAATTGGTCTAACTCCAATAACGCATCCTCCCGGCTGAGGCAAACTTGCTTTTCCAAATCTAGCTAAGATGGCTCCGAATAAAAGAACCGAACCGCGGAACTTTAAAACCAAATCAGAATTGATTTTTGAGGGGTCCATGTTTTTCGCATTAACCCTAATTTTCCTTTTGCTTAGCCATTCAACTTTCACCTTCATGCTTTCAAATATTTCCAACATTCTGAAAATATCTTCGACTAAAGGAATATTATCAATAACACAATCTTCACTAGTTAATAGTGTCGCAATTAAAACAGGAAAGGCTGCGTTTTTTGAGCCTCTCGCTTCTATTTCTCCCGACAATTTCTTGCCGCCTTGTATTACAAATTTTTCTTCCGGCATATGTTATTTTTTAGCCATTATACTTTTCTTGTATAAATCAAGATTGTCCAAAACCGCTCCGGTTCCTTTGGCCACGCAGCTCAACGGATCGTCGGCAACGAAACAAGGAACGCCGGTTGTTTTAGATAACAAAGCTGCAATATTTCTCAAACAAGCGCCTCCTCCGGCTACCACCATTCCCTTATCCATAATATCGGCTGATAATTCCGGCGGAGTTTCTCTTAATACGTTTTTAACACATTGAACTATTTCCGCCAAAGGCTCGGCAATAGCTTCGCAAATTTCATTTGAAGAAACTTTAATATTCTTCGGTAATCCGGTAATTAAATCCCTGCCTCTGATTTCAAGATATTTTGGTTCCTTTTCCGGCATCGCTGTTCCGATTTTCATTTTAATATCTTCGGCCGTCTGTTCTCCAATCGCCAAATTGTGTTTGTTTTTAATATACTCAGAAACGGCAACATCTAATTTATCTCCGGCTACCCTTAAAGACTGGGAACAAACGATTCCGCCCAAAGAAATAACTGCCACTTCAGCCGTTCCTCCTCCGATATCGATAATTAGATGGCCCGAAGAAGAATTAATCGGTATGCCCGCTCCGATCGCTGAAAGAATCGGCTCTTTAGCCACAAAGACTTCTTTGGCTCCCGCTAAAATTCCCGCTTCAATCACCGCTCTTTTTTCAGTTGAAGTAATTCCGGCTGGAACTCCGATTAATAATTCCGGTTTAATAAACTTAAAAAATCCGGAGTTAACTTTAGAAATAAAATGTTTAATCATAGTTTGAGTAATTCTGTAGTCAGCAATCACTCCGTCTCTCAAAGGCCTAAAAACCTGAATTTCTTCGGGAGTTCTTCCAATCATCTCTTTCGCCTCTTTACCGACGGCCAAAATTCTGTTTTCTGTGACTGAAACCGCTACCACTGATGGCTCGTTCAAAACAACTCCTTTGTCGGGAATAAATACGAGAGAGTTTTTAGTACCTAAGTCTATTCCTATTTTCATAATATACCCCATTCTAACACACCGAAACGGCAATTGGCAAGAGAGACTTTTTGATGTATAAATGAAGTATATGACAAAAAGAACACGCACAGTTTTATTCATCTTAATGGTTTTGGTCTTTGCGGTAATCGCTCCAGGAATAATCATGTATTCGCAAGGATATCGTTTTGACGTTAAAAAAATGAGGTTCCTTGAAACCGGAGGAATTTACATAAAAACGATGCCCAGTGATGCAATCGTCACCATTGATAATGATTACAAGAATAGAACTTCCGGTTTTTCCAAAGATGTTTTAATTCAAAACTTATTACCCGAAAATCATAATATAAAAATAGAAAAAGAAAATTATTATTCTTGGGAAAAAACTTTGGAAGTGAAAGAAAAGAAAGTAACCGAAGCTAAATACATTATTCTTTTCCCCAATGAAATGCCTTTTGCTTCAATCGACAATGATGTTAAAAATTTCTATCCTTTTCCCGACAATAATAAAATACTTTTACTAACCGTCTCTAATGAATTATTGTCTTATGATTCAGAAAAGAAAGAAACTCAGAAAATTCTTTCAAAAACTCAGACTCCTTACAACATTTCCGATATCTCCTTCTCCGCTACCGGCAAAAGAGCCCTAATTAAAACATCGACCGGCCTTCACTACTTGTTAAATACAGAAACTTCGACTATTTCTTTAATTAAATCAATGAGCAGCAAGACTCAAAATGTTGTCTTTGATTCAAACAACGAAGGAAGTTTCTTTTACCAATCAAACAACTTGATTTATAGGATTAACGCCGACAAACAAGCCACTCCCAGATTGTTTAAAAAAGATACAGTGAGCGCTTTCGCAATTAACGGAAACGATGTCTATTCTTTCGAGAACGGATTGCTTTATAAAGACAATATTCTTCTTAATACCAACGAAACCCTATCCAAGGAACCCTTGGAAATAAAAGGTAAGACATACGAATTAGTGGCAATGGAAAACGAAATCTTCCTAATTGAAAATAAGATAACTGTTTATTTATTCAATAAGGAAACGAAAATATTTGATAAAAAAATCGAAGCCAAAACAGAATTAAAATACACTCCTTTCTACGAACGAATATTGTTTGCCGCCGATAACGAGCTTTGGTTACTGTTATTAAAAGAGGCCGAAACTCCTTTCTTTGTCAAAGCTTATTCAACCGTCTTTATCTCTAGATTCTCTCAAAATATAGGAGATATTAAATGGTTAAATGGAGATTATTTTGTTTATACCTTAAACAACAAAATTAACATCAGTGAAATAGATAATCGTGATCATATTAATTCTTTTGAACTTCCCCAATCAGGAATATCAAAAATATTTTTCAACGGAAACACCAAAAAACTATTTCTCTTAGATGAAGAAGAACTGATTGTTTCTGAAAATAAACTATTACCATAAAAGAAAACACCCTATTAAAAATAGAATGTTATTGGTGTTTTTCTTTTAACAGCTTTATCGCCGTCGGCCTGAAATTTTTTCCAGGACAATCGCGGCTTACAAAAGCTCGTAAAATAAGAAGTTCTTGGCATCTGTCAATTCTGCCTTTCTTGATGAGCCTTTTGAGTTGGTCGACATTACAGAATCTGGCATCCTTGCTAACCACTTGGCAAGAATCGATTTCTCCGACAATGACTGCCGAAAATTCCTGTTCACGACCGAAATCATAAGTCTCATAAGTTGCCGGTATCGGCTGGGTTTCTTGCTCGATGAAATAGGCAGCCAAGCCCGTCTGGATGGGAATTTTCTTAATCAAGAAATCTCTTTTCCATCTTTCATCGGACGATTTGGAAATATCTTCCCAGGAAACCTGTCCGCCGGGTAATCCAACTTTTAAGCCGGACTTAATCAACAAAACCTTACCGGTTTTTCTTTCAAAGAAAACCGCATAAAGAAATTTGTTCAATCTCAACGCTTTCTTCATCATGAAATCACCTACCATAATCCTCAGTTTTTCAAAAATCTCATATCACGATACGAGACTAACTCCTTTGGAGTTAACTGGCTAAAGTTTAATTCCGATATGTCTTTTTGTCAAACAGAAAACCAGAGCTTTCGCTCTGGCTTTGAATATTAACGTTTACTCCATTGTGGTGCTCTTCTCGCTCTTCTCAAGCCTGGTTTCTTTCTTTCCTTCATTCTCGGATCTCTGGTTAAGAATCCAGCCTTTCTCAATCTCTTTCTGTAATCAGGATTAAAGATTACCAAGGCTCTGGCAATACCGTGCCTTACAGCCTCAGCTTGGGCGTTTACACCCCCTCCTTTGACCATAGCTGTAACTTTGAACCTATCCAATGACTTCATCTTGTCTAATGAAGATAAAGCGGTTGATTGCAATACTTTAGTCGGGAAGTATTTGGTAAAGTCCATATTATTGACTTCCATTCCCTTGTCTCCCTTGGTGTATAGTCTCACTCTAGCAATAGCCGTCTTTCTTCTTCCGGTAGCTTCAAAATACTTATCTCCTAAATTTTTAAAATCATCTTCGTTTACAACAAAATCATCATCGTCATCAACTCTGATCGGCAAACCGAAATCAACATTTTCAATCTTTGTTTCCGCCTTTACCTCCTTTACTTCTTCTATAACCTCGGCAACCTTCTTTTTGGTTTCCTTTTTAACAGGAGAAACTTTCTTTTCTTTTTTCTCTGCCGGTTTTTTTGTTGTTTTTTTCTCAGCCATATGATTATTCAAACTTTAATCTCTTTAAGTGTTTTGCTCTTAATCTGTTCTTTGGTAACATTCCGTTAACAGCGAATTTGATAAGCTGTCCAGGATTCTTTTTAAATATCACATTCATTGGAGTGTGCTTGTCGTTTCCAAGATATCCGGTGTGTCTGAAATATGTTTCATCCTCCATCTTGTTTCCGGTAACTTTTATTTTGTCGGCATTAGAAATAATAACAACATTATTAGGCTCTTTGTTGGGAGCATAAGAAGTGCTTTTCTTTCCCTGCAAGATAGCACAAATATCAGTCGCAAGTCTTCCTAAAACCTTGCCTGTTGCATCAATCTTTATCGTTTCTTTTGCTGTTGTGATTGCTTTTTTCATATTCTTAAACTAATTGAATCATTGCCATTTTAGAACTGTCTGATTTTCTCTGTCCCATTTTTGTTATTCTGACATAACCTCCTTTTCTGTCCTTATATCTGACTCCCAATTCATCCATCAATTTCTTAACCGCCTTAGGAGTAAAAGAAGTGGCTAAATACCTGCGAGCAGCCATATCTCCTTTCTTGGCTCTGGTTATTTTTCTTTGTACAAAAGGAGAAAGCTCTTTGGCTTTAGCTTCAGTAGTGGTAATCTTTTCTTTTAAAATCAAAGATGTAGCCAAAGTCTTCAACAATGCATGTCTCTGATCTCTTTCTCTATGTAATCTTCTGCCTTTCTGTATTTTTTTCATATTACTTTTCTTTCTTTTTGGTTGTCTTTTTTGCTACTTTCTTTTTTGGCTCAATTGCTTCTTCTTCGGCAACAGCTTCCGCCTTTATTCCTCCCATCTGCTCGGCCATAAAACCGAATTGAGCTAAAAGAGTTTCTAAAGATTCGGCAAAAGCTTCTTCCGGTTTGATTGTTCCGTCGGTTTCAATTTCCAAAGAAATCTTATCAAAGTCAGTTCTATTTCCGACTCTCATGTTCTCAACAACATAGTTAGCTTTCTTAATCGGAGTGAAAATTGCATCCATTCCGATGACACCGATGTCTTTCTTTGTTTCTTTGTCTTCAAAAACATAACCGACTCCTTTTTCAATCTTGATTTCGATTTCCAATTCTGTATTCTTATCAGTTATTGTCGCAATATGCAAGTCCGGGTTGGCTAATTTCAAGTCAGCCGGGCATTCAAAATCCTTTCCCAAAGCTTCCTTCTCCCCTTTAATCTTCAAAGTTGCCAATTGAGGTTCATCGGTAAACAATTTAAATCTTAACTGTTTGATATTCATTAAGATATGCAAAACATCTTCCTTTACTCCAGAAATAGTAGCAAACTCATGAGGAGCATTTTTAATCTTCACCTCGGTTACGGCAGCACCATTTAGAGATGACAAAAGAACTCTCCTGATGGCATTGCCGAGAGTAATTCCGTAGCCAGGATAAAGCGACTCTATTTCGAAAATAGTGTTGTTGTCGCTCACCTTTTTTGTTTTAATTGAAGTTGGCAATGGAATCATATGTTTTAGTTATGATATATTTATTTTATTACCTTGAATAGTGTTCAAAGATTGTTGAAACCTCAGATGGTAATTGTACATCTTCTGGTGTCGGGAATCTCATAATTTTACCTTCGATTTTGCTACCGTCAAAGCTTAACCATTTTGGCAAGCTGTATTTTTTCATCGCTTCTGGTATTCCTTTCAAAGCTTCTCTGTTTTTTGAACCTTCTCTGATTGAAATAGTGTCTCCGACACTTGTTCTGTATGAAGGAATATCAATTTTTCTTCCATTGATTAAAATATGTCCGTGACTAACAAGCAATCTGGCTTGACCACGAGACTTAGCCCAACCCATTCTGAAAACAATATTATCGATTCTGCTTTCCAATTTGGCAATCAATTGAGAAGCAATATCAACTCCGGAAGCTCTGTTATCCATAACTTCGAATACATAATCTCTGAATTGTGATTCGGAAATATTGTACCACTTCTTCACCTTCTGCTTCTCTCTCATTTCACGGCCGAACTCAGTCAAATTAGACCTTCTTTTCTTGGCCTTCTGTCCCGGTGCAAACGGACGCTTAATCATTGCACATTTAGAACCCAAACATTTCTCTCCTTTTAAGAAAAGTTTGTCTCCTAACCTTCTACAAATTTTACACTTTGCTTGTTTCATAAATATATTAAAGATTATAACCTTCTGGGTTTCTTAGGCTTGCAACCGTTGTGTGGAACTGGAGTAACATCTTTGATTGAATTAATCTCGAATCCCTGATTGGCGATTGATCTCAATGCCGATTCTCTTCCTGAACCAATACCCTTTACCACGACCTGAATCTTTCTGATTCCCATCTTCTCAGCAATTGCACCGATAGTTTCAGAAATTTTTGAAGCGGCGAAAGGAGTTGATTTCTTACTTCCCTTAAAACCAATCTTTCCGGCTGACTTTGAGGCTAAAACATTGCCCATAGTGTCAGTTAAAGTCATGATTGTATTGTTGTATGAACTGAAGATATACATCTTTCCTTCTCTGGTGGCCGCAGCTTTAGAAACCTTAGGCTCTTTGCTTAAAGTCTTCTCTAACTGTTCACCCTCTTTGATCATTTCTTCTTCAGTTTTTTGTATGACGTGTTTTTTACCCATAGTATATTAAATTCTATTTAGGTCCCGGGGCAGCCTTTCTTCCTGAACCGACTGTCTTCCTGACATTGTGTCTTACTGTTCTGTTATTGATTCTGGTTGTCTGTCCTCTTACCGGCAAACCTTTGGCATGCCTCATTCCTCTCCATGAACCAATATCTCTTAATCTTTTAATGTTCATCATCACGTCTCTCTTCAAATCTCCTTCTACTCGGTAATTCTTTTCAATGTATTGCTTTAACAAACTGATATCGTCCTGAGTTAAATCCTTGGCTTTCTTGTTTAAAGGAATATTGCAATCAGTTAAAATCTTTTTAGCTAAAGATGGTCCTATTCCGTAAATGTAAGATAATCCGACTTCTATTATTTTTTCGTCTGGAATGTTAATTCCGATAATTCTTGCCATAGTGTGTTTAATTATGCACCTTGTCTTTGTTTGTGTTTAGCATTCTTTTTGCAAATAACATAAACGCGTCCTTCTCTGCGGACGATTTTACAATCTTTACAAATTTTCTTAATTGATGGCTTTACCTTCATGTTATTTTTTTCTGAATATTATTCTCCCCCTTCTTGCGTCGTAGGGAGTCATTTCCACGGTGACTTTATCACCTGGTAAAATCCTGATTTTAAAGACTCTTAATTTGCCTGCCAAATGCGCCAATACTTCAGACTGGTCGTCATCTAGTCGCACCTTAAAAAAGCCGTCAGGCAAGCTCTCTGATACAACTCCTTCTTTTTTAATCTTGTCGTCTTGTTTTACCATTTGAAAGATAATAAGACAATAGCAAAACTTTCGCTTTTGGTCAAGAGATACAAGCGTTTTTGGCTATTATCTACTTTTTACCACGATTTATTATTTGTGTAAATATTAAAACTTCAACTGAATGTTTATTCTTTTTTCATCATTAGGGATCTTTAGCTTAAACCATGGAGAAAGCTTAATTTCTACCTTCTCTATTTCCGGGATGTTTGATAAAAGATTTACTGAATAATTGGTATCCTTACCCTTCAAGCTATCTAACAATAAAGCATTATCAGGCATTGAATAAATCCTGCCTTTATAAGTAACACTTAAAGAGATTGTTCCATTCTTGTTTAATTTCTTTTCTTTTACCTCATAACTAACACTTCCCGGAACCATTGTTTTTAATTCGGAAATATCTTTAGATAGTAATGATTCCCCTAATTTATTCACATCTTCATCTCTAAAAACAGTGACTTCAGTTTCAATATGTCCCGCGGCATTAAATGAATCCAATTCATCTCCGGCAACGGCACTGACTGATAAATTACTAATCACCGGATTAATGTCTTCAGAAAAATAAGTGTATCCTTGAGGAATAGTAGCGATTAAAGCTTGTTTTGATTCTTCGTCATATTGTCCCTCAAATTCATCCTTGGCCGCAAGAATGTCGTTACCGGTAACAATCTTTACTTTTGATTCTTCTCCTCCGGTCATCGGGGTAACAGATTCGGCCCAAATGTTTGAATAATATTCAGAACCATTTAAACCGGGCACCGAGAAAATTGTTGAAGAAATATTATATTTCTCACCGGCTTCAGCCGCGGTAACCTTAATTTCAACTGAACCAGGAACGGAACTGGAAGTAGCCTTGGGAACGGTAAAGGCGGCATCTGATTTATAAATCAACTCTCCGGTACTGGACATGAATCTAGTTCCTTTAATTAAACTCAAAGCCTTGGCTGGACTGATTTTATTAAATACTTTTATCGTTCCGGTTGCTTTCTTCGCTTTATCATCGGTGCCAGTGGAATTATAACTCATTGAGCCGTCTCTTTTATCGGCAAAAACTATGCCTGGAATAATATTATTTTCATAATCAATTACCGCTTCGGCTGTATTAATGGTAAAGCTGGCTTCAATTGTAACTTCTTCGGTTTTGGGAGTAATAGAAACATCTGCTTTGCCTTGAACAAAGAAAAATACTCCCAATAAAGATAGAACTATGATCACCAAAAAAGGAATGATATTGATTTTTCTCTTTTTTCTCTGAATTGGTTCTCGAACAGAACACTCCTTGGCTAATTCTTCGTGCTTCTCCGCTTGATGTTCAGGAGGAATAATGTCGTATATTTTCTTTACCATATGTTTATTGATTTACTATTGCTTTAATTCTTCTTACCCCGGCACTGGAACTTTCTTCTTTGATTATTTTAAATGATTTCAACTGTCCTGTTTTTTCAACATGAGGGCCGGCACAAATTTCTTTAGAAAATACTTCTCCGGTTTGAGGATTATGTATCGTCCAAACTTTAACCGTATCCGGATATTTTTCTTTAAAGAAAGCTATTGCTCCTGATTTAAGAGCTTCGTCCAAACTCATTTCCTCTTTTTTGATTTCTAAATCTTCTTTGATTTTTAAATTAATTAAGTCTTCAACTTGTTTAATTTCTTCCGGTGTCATTTTCTGCGTGTGCTTGAAATCAAACCTTAATCTTTCCGCGTTGATATCCGAACCCATCTGTTCAACATGTTCGCCCAAAACCCTTCTTAAGGCCGCGTGAAGCAAATGAGTAGCGGTATGCAGTTTGGCCCCCTCTTCTCCTGCATCCTTTCCTACTCCTCCAAACTTCTTTTCCGCTCCGGCTCGAGAAATACTTTGATGTTTTTCTAGAGCAGCGTTAAATTCATTGACATTGATTGAAATTCCTTTTTCTTCTGCAATTTCTTGCGTTAACTCCAAAGGAAATCCATAGCTTTGATATAAATCGAAAACTTCTTCCCCAGTTAATTCTTTTTTCGTCAAAAGCATCTTTTCAATCATTGATAGTCCTTTTTCCAGAGTCGCTTCAAATTTATATTCTTCTTTTTTAATCGTTTCAACAATTTCTTCTTTTCTAGTAAAAATATTAAGATAAACATCCTTGTATTTATCAATCACCATATCAATTAAAGGAAGATAAAACTGCGAAGACAATCCCAGTGTTTTCCCGTATCTGATAGTTCTTCTTAATAGTCTTCTTAATATATATCCTTGTCCAATGTTAGACGGTTCTATCCCGTCACTAATTACAAAAACAGAACTACGAATATGGTCAGCAATAATCCTGAAAGCTTTTTTATTTTCTAAATAATTCTTACCCGATATCTCTTCCAGTTTAGAAATGCAATCAATAAATAGATCTGTTTCGTAAGAAGCGCTTTTTTTATTCAACAAAGACAATAATCTTTCAAATCCGATTCCGGTATCAATATTTGTCTGAGATAATAATTCATACTCTCCAATATCATTTTTAAAGTATTGCATGAAAACAAGATTCCAAATTTCAACCACTCGTTTACAGTGTTCGCAGTTCGGACCGCAATCCGGCCTACCGCAACCCAATTCTTCTCCTCGGTCATAATGAATTTCGGAACAAGGACCGCAAGGACCAGTATCGGAAACCGGACCCCAGAAATTATCTTTCTTAGAACATTCTTTTATTCTTTCCACTGGTATTCCGTACTTAAACCAAAGATTGATTGCTTCTTCATCTCTTGAGATATTCCCTTCTCCCTTAAAAACAGTCACGTAAATCTTTTCTTTATCCAATTTTAATGTATCAACCAAAAATTCCAAAGCATATTTAATCGCTCCTTCTTTGAAATATCCCGTTTCGTCCTGGCCAATCGACCAGTTCCCTAACATTTCAAAAAAAGTGTGATGAGTGTCATCTCCTATTTCTTCAATGTCCCCGGTTCGGAAACATTTCTGACAAGAAGCCAGGTGTCTTGAATTAAAGTCTTTAACCGGATCCTTCTTTCCTGATAAATACAGAGAAAACTGCTGCATTCCGGCCGTGGTAAACAAAACAGAGGGGTCAGTCGGCAAAAGAGAAGACGAAGGAACTATCTTGTGTCCCTTTTCAGCAAAAAAATCTAAAAAAAGTTTTCTTAATTCATGAGATTCCATTAGATATAAAATAACAAATTAAAGGCTCTGGGTCAAATCTTGACTTAAAGCGATAAAGAGACTAAAGAATAAGCAGGAGGCATGATTGTGAATCTGTTCTTTCAAAAATTAATACTGGGAACCTCTCTAATCATTGCTATTTTAATTTTATCTTTAATTTTCATTGTTATAAGGGAATTGGTTGTTGGATTGCTGCTCTTCACTGCTATCCTTATGTTTCATACAAAAACATCTGCCAATTCTTGACTTTTAACAATTAAAGAGGTAAAAAATAAATAGGAGGTTAACAACTTATGGCAATGAGAATCCGAAACGAACTTTCCACTGGAAAGATCTTTGCTGGAATAGCAATTCTGGCAATAATGGTTTCAATAGGAATGGCTCTTCTTCAGAGGACTCCGAATCCGGCAGAAGGCGTTCTTGTCGTCATCTTCGGGATATTTATCCCCATGGCACTGAGCAGTTGAACAACGCACACTAAAATAGCTGTGCGTCTTTTATTTGACTTTTAATTAATAAAGGAGTTTACTTAAACCAGCACAGGAGGTGCTTTATGAGAAAAGATAGCCTTGATATTCTTGGAGTATTTCTAATCTTGATCGCTATTGTTCTTTTTGTGGGTTATTCCCTTTTTGGAGATATTGAAGGTCTGCTCCTTGGAATAATTTTCGGAATCGTTGGTATCGCCTTAGTTAATTTATCTAAAAAGATAAATTACGAGGGAACATTTCTTTCCGGAATACTGCTTCTACTCTCGGCAGGTGTCTCAATGGTTAATATTCCGGAAATCATTGCCGTAGCAGTAATAGTCATCTCCGGAACCGGCATACTGCTCGTCATTTTAAAACCGCCGAAAGACGAAAGGCCTACTCCCAACAGCATTGTTGAATAATAAACAGTGCTCTTTTTTTAACAAAAAACGCACCGGATTAACGGCGCGCTTTTTAAGAGAAAATTATTCCTTGTCCGAAACTCTTTTTCTTACTTCTTCAATAATTCTGGCGGCAGCATCTTTTCCACCCAAGCCGAAGGATAATCCCAAGGCTAAGGTTAATGTTCCGACGAATCCCATGACCAATACTTTTACAATCTCTGGAGTAACTCCTAATTGTAATAGTACGGCTAGGCCGGCAAAAACATATAATGCGCCTTTAACTATTGAACCCAAGAAATTAACTGAACTGATTCCCATTTTCTTGGTTGACACTTTGACTAATTTCTCAACAATGTCAGCAATAATAATTGCGACAACTAGAATAATGATAGCAACCAATAAATTCGGCATCCAAGCAATGATTTTTGCCAATAATCCGGCAAAAGCCACCCAGCCCATGATATCTGTTACAATCATCAAGAAAACGACAACTAAAATCCATTTACAAATTGCTCCGATAAAACTTGACGGGTTTACCTTAACGTCAGCATTACTTAAAGCTTCTCTCCAACCGGTCTTTTCAAAGACGCTATCGAATTTAAGCTTATTCAATATCTGAGCGATTAATTTTCCAATCCAGATGGCGATGAACCAGCCCAGAATGAAAATAATGATTGCAGCGATTAAGTTCGGAAGAAACAAAAGCATTTCTTCCCATGCTCCCTGCAAAGCCTGCATAGTGATTAATGACCAGTCTTGTATCATATGTTTTTCCATTTTCTTACATTCCTTAAATCAAAAGAGATAAAAGAAACTTGGAATAAATGGACGTTATTATGCAATTATTATACCAAGACGATAAAAAGCACGCAAATTAGTTATCAACAGACGACTTGCTTCTGTTTTTTCTTTAATTCTTTCATTGAAAGGAACATAAAGAACGCAAGTAAGGCAAAGGTACATAATGGAGCAATCCAGAAAGGATATTCATTACCGAAACTCTCGAGTGTCATAATCGCTCCCAATAATCCGATTGAATACATGGCTCCGTTCTTCAAATAAGCATATTTGCTGATACTATCTATTCCTTTAATGGTTAATTGCCTGACGATAAGAGCACCTAAACCGTTTCCCAAGATAATCAAAGGAATGGACATGGTAAAAGCAAAGGCTCCGATTACCCCGTCAATCGAGAAAGAAGCATCCAATACTTCCAGATATAAAATCTTGCTCCAAGCACTCATATTCCCGCTCAGTAATTCCTTTTCTTTCTCTTCGGCATTCTTTTTGAATCCGTCGGTAATAAAGAAAGCTGAAACTCCGATGGTGGCGGCTAAAGCTAAGATAGGATTGATTTGAACTGAGAAATAAACAACTAAGGTTGTAAAAATCGAAGCAATGGCATAAAACCAAACTCCCTGACGGTGAATGAATTTCTCAACCAAGAAAACACATTTCTTTTCCTCTAAAAATAACCAAGCTAAAAACACTAAGAACAAATACGAACCACCTCCTAAAAGCAACAACGGTTTTGAGGCCTCAAGTGATTCAGCAATCATTCCGGTATCAGCGGAAGAAAAAGCCGAAGAAAATACTTGAATGATTGATAAACTCGGATTAGTCAACCAAACAATTAAAAACGGCAAAAGTCCTCTTACGATAAAAACGGCAAAAATAATTCCCCAAAACAAGAATATTTTTCTAAACCTTTCGGGCATGGTTTTCAAGACGTGAGCATTGATAATTGCATTATCAACACTGCTAATAATCTCAAAAACACAAAGACCTAAAACAACTACAAATATTTCAAAAATCATATAGGTTATTAATATTTCTAATGCAATTATTATACCAAAAGATTAAAAATAAAAAAAGAGCGATAAACGATGTTATAGCTCTCTGCAAACTTGAGCAGTTACTTGTGCTTCCACCTCAGTGTCTTCTTTCTTGTAAAAGAAAACGCAATGAAGGTTGCCTTTTACTGTCGCTCCCTTGTGAATCTTGATGCGTCCCGCATCAATATTCCCCGAATACTCTCCGGAAATCTCGACTTCGTCGACGCCAGAAATGTTTCCAGTTAATGAGCCACCGGGAGGAATGACAACGTGGACGTCTGTTGGGCACAAACCTCCAAATAAAGCCTGTTCTTGGAATACCGATACATTACCAACAATCTTTCCTCCTACTGTTAAGGAAGAAAAATATTTGTTGTCTGCAACAAGGACAATATCCTTATTGACCAGATCTCCTTTGGGAACAATAACAATTCTCCCTCTTAACTTTTCTGCCATGATAAAACCTCAAATTACTGATTACAATTATACTATAAATAAATAATTTGTCAATAAACAAAAACACCCCTAACGGGTGTCTTTCTTTGTGGACCGACGGGGACTCGAACCCCGAACCCCCTCATTGCAAATGAGGTGCTCTACCAATTGAGCCATCGGCCCCTCATAAAATACGAACGGTGGGTATGCCTGGACTCGAACCAGGGACCTCGTCATTATCAGTGACGCGCTCTAACCAGCTGAGCTACACACCCTTGTTTAAAACATACAAATGCTCTTTCATTAATTTCAATCCCGAAACATTATTTGAGTATATCACTTTTAATCCCATCTTTTCAAATATGTTTTCCCATTCTTTTCTGGTGAAAAACTTCCCTTTATTTGAATTATTCTGAAAGAAATAAGCAAATGAAGTTCCGTGAAAATAACAAAACAATTTACTCAACAATCCTTCAGGAATATTTTCATACAAAATGATAATTCCTTTCGAAACTCTCTTAGCTTCTTTTAGCAGTTCTATCGGATTTTGACAATGGTGCAAAACAAAATTAATCAAAACTGCATCATAGGAATTGTCTTTTAAAAAAGAAAGGCTGTTTCCGTCATACTTTCGAAAAGGAATTTCGACGACTCGGTTGTCAATAATATCTAATCCCAATACTTCGGAATTAAAAAATCTCCCGAATTCTTTACCAATTATGCCTGAGCCGCAGCCCAAATCAAGGAGATTTGAATCTTCTTTGATAAAATTTAGGCAATCTTTGCACATTTCTCGCCCGGCCCTTTCGTATTGATTACGAAAAAGACGATACTGGAAAGGTCCAATGCTTTTCATTTAGGATAATAGTTAGTTTCTTAGAGTTGTCCCGCTCAAGATAGTCTCTTGTTTAGGTAGAGAGACCAATACCTCGTAATTAGTTCAGTGATCACTCAAGAACTAATTAAGGTCGTCAATTTGAAAAAAAATAAATGATCCACGAGCAGCTTCCGCTACCCGTGCCTTGTTACGACTTCGTCCCTCTTATTGAGCCTACCTTAGGCCCGCTTACGCGGAACTTCGGGTATTCCCAACTCGCTTGACGTGACGGGCGGTGAGTACAAGACCCAGGGACATATTCACCGCAGCGTGGCTGATCTGCGGTTACTAGCGATTCCGGCTTCATGAGGTCGGGTTTCAGACCTCAATCCGAATTGAGAGACCGTTTGATAGGATTTGCTCCAGATTACTCTTTAGCTTCCCATTGTCGGTCCCATTGTACCACGTGTGCAGCCCAGGGCATCAAAAGGCCATGCTGATTTGGCGTCATCCTCACCTTCCTCCCGGTTGTCCCGGGCAGTCTCCTATGACACATGAAACATAGGACAAGGGTTGCGCAGGTTACCCCATTTAAGGGAGCAACTCAAGCCACCTGCTGACGACAACCATGCAGCACCTGGGGTAGTGTTCTTGTGGATGGGCTATAATTTCTTATAGCTTTCACTACCTTGTCAAGCCCTGGTAAGGTTCCTCGCTTACTGTCGAATTAAGCCACGTGATCCACCGCTTGTGTAGGTCCCCGTCTATTCCTTTGAGTTTTAGCCTTGCGGCCGTACTTCCCAGGCGGAATACTTAACGCGTTAGCTTCGCCACTGCAAGGGTCGACACTTGCAATAGCTAGTATTCATCGTTTAGGGCGTGGAATACAAGGGTATCTAATCCTTTTCTATCCCCACGCTTTCGTCTTTCAGTGTCAGGACTGTCCTAGTTGATTGCCTTCGCTTTTGGTGTTCCAATTAATATCAACGGATTTCACTCCTCCACTAATTGTTCCATCAACCCCTAACATCCTCTAGTTTACCAGTTTTCCCCGCTTCCCCAAGGTTGAGCCCTGGAACTTTAACGAAGAACTTAATAAACCACCTACAGACCCTTTACGCCCAATAAATCCGGATAACGCTTGGGGCACTCGTATTACCGCTACTGCTGGCACGAGTTTAGTCACCCCTTATTCCTGAGGTACCGTCAAAATTCTTCCCCCAGAAAAGTGGTTTACAATCCGAAGATCTTAATCCCACACGCGACGTCGCTCGATCAGGCTTGCGCCCATTGTCGAATATTCTCGACTGCTGCCTCCCGTAGGAGTATGGCCCGTGTCTCAGTGCCATTGTTGGCGGCCAAGCTCTCACTCCGCCTACCCGTCATCGCCTTGGTGAGCCATTACCTCACCAACTAGCTGATAGGACGCAGACCAATCTTTTACCGATAAATCTTTACCCTTGCGGGACTATCAGGAATTAGCCTAGATTTCTCTAAGTTGTGCCTGAGTAAAAGGTTTGTATCTACGTGTTACTAACCCATTCGCCACTGCTATATTGCTATAGCCGTTCGACTTGCATGCCTTATCCACGTCGCCAGCGTTCATCCTGAGCTAGGATCAAACTCTCAAAAAAAATATATATAATTAGCGGAACAACTCTAAAAAACTTACTTAAAATTGCTTACTAATATCCTACTAAAATGATTGCTGAAAAATGCTTTATTAATTTATCAAACTACTGCGAACAAATAGAATCTTACCCTTTCTTTCACGTATTGTCAACTATCGATTATGAGCCGGCAGACGGATTTGAACCCCCGACCTACTGTTTACAAAACAGTTGCTCTACCACTGAGCTATGCCGGCCTAAAATTAATCTTTTTTCTTCTTAACCGAGGCTTTTATCTCTTTCCAATAATTATCCAAACCCTTTGTTCTTTCTAGGGATCTTTCTCGAAGCTTTGCTATCCAATCGGACATTTTCTTATCAATCTTTAGTGATATTATTCTAATCTTACTTAACAATTTATGCAATATTGCCTCTAATGAATTTGAATTTTCCTTTATTACTTTTTTTGTTTTTTCTCTAATCTTCTTTTTCAATTCT
Source organism: Minisyncoccales bacterium (assembly GCA_049302755.1). Taxonomy (GTDB): domain Bacteria; phylum Patescibacteriota; class Minisyncoccia; order Minisyncoccales; family Minisyncoccaceae; genus UBA2211. Next base: position 25,644 of record JBAQMK010000001.1, read on the forward strand.
TTTTTCAAAAAAATAGCTTCCGGTTCAGGCATAGCCTTTAACTGCGGAATTTTTTTAAAAATTAAAACTGATAAAGAGAGAAAGCTGACAATTAAAACAATTAAAAAAATAATATCAAAATTCATATATTACGAATCTTTTAACAACTATATTCTCTCCTGTTTTGGCAATGTACTCATTTATTAAAACTTGAATTGTCTTGGTATCGTCTTTTATCCATAATTGATTTACCAAACAAATATCTTTCTTAATTTTGTCCAATTTTCCTTTAATGATTCCTTCTACCATTTCAGTCGGTTTATTCATTTCCTTAACGGTTTCTTCAATCGTTGCTCTTTCTTTTCCGATAATTTCTTCCGGAATATCTTCTTCTCTGACATATGACGGTTTCATGCTTGCAATCTGCAAACAAATTTCGTGAGCCAAAGTTTTAAAATCTTCTCCGCGAGCGACAAAATCGGTCTCGCAGTTTATCTCGAGCATAACTCCTAATCTTCCGCTTGAATGAACGTATGTTTCAATAGTTCCAGAACCAACCGCTCTATCAACTTTCTTGGCGGCAACAGCCTGTCCCCTCTTTTTTAAATATTCTTTAGCTTTATCAATTTGTCCTTCTGATTCTTCAAGAGCTTTTTTACATTCAGCCAAAGAAATGCCTGTTTCCTCTCTTAGTTGTTTAACTAAATCTATGTTTACTACCATGTGTTTTAATAAATTAGATTTATTCGGCAGGTTTGCCGTTTAATACTTCCTCTATCTTATAGAGAATGTATTCTATAGATGTATAAGCGTCATCGTTTCCCGGAATGGGATAATCAATTAAATTTGGATTAATGTTGGTGTCGGCTAAGGCAATTACCTTGATTCCGCACTGTCTTGCTTCTTTCAAAGCTATTTCATCTTTCATCACATCAACTATGAAAACTGCTTTGGGTAATTCTTCCATATTCTTCACACCATCGAACTTCAATCTCAATCTTTCTAATTCCTTCAACATGGTCAATCTTTCTTTCTTAACATACTTCTTTTCAAAATCAATTTCTTTCGTCTTGGCTTCCAACTCTTTGAAATAATTGATTCTTTTTCTTATCTCTTTAAAATTAGTGAAAACTCCGCCAATCCATCTTTCGGTTACGTAGGGAGAATTGCACTTAATCGCAATCTCTTTTACCAAATCCCTAACAGCAACTTTAGTTCCGACAAAAGCGATTGTTTTTCCTTCGCTTTTTAACTGTTTTAAAAAGTCCAAAGCTTCGGTTAATTTCTCAGCTGTCTTATCCAAGTCAATAATATGTATTCTGTCTTTCTGTTTGGCAATATAGTCTTTCATCTTCGGATTCAGCTTTGATTTATCGTGGCCATAACCAAGACCGGCGGTAATCATATCGTCGACTGAAATGTTGTATCCTATCTTTTTTTCTGTTTTTATTTCTTCCATAATATTGGCACTGAATAAATCACATTCGCATAGCTGCGAAGTGACATAACTAACGTATTTGTCTTAATTTTATTATGTTCTATATATATCACGAGAAAAATAAAAAGGCAAGAGCCATAATTAAAGACCCTAAGCTTTTAGGATCTTTTCTCGACATTCTTTACACTTGGCCAGATACCCTACAAACTCACCGATAGTTTTCCAGAGATCTTTTATCTCTGCGCTGGTGTTTGCAAGATCATTCAGCTTATCGATGAAGCTTGAACGTTCCCTGATGTCAGTTTCGGGAACTTTGAGATAGGCCTCTTTGGTTTCTTGATAGCCATCCATATAAATTTTGCTCCTTTGCTTATTCCAAAATAGAATAAAATTAAAGATTTGTCAATACCACCCCTTTTAATTAACTTCTTTAACCTCTTTAAAAATTTCCGGGATTTTTTCTTGACCTCTGATTTCCGACTCTGTCATTTCCTTAATTCTAATCTTAGTCGCTTCTTTTATTTTTGGGTCACCCAAAAAAGCAATATCCATGTTTAATTTTTCGATAAAAGAGGCAATACTACCAAGACTGCTTCCGGCAGAAAAACGAGCTAAAACTTCTTCTTTGACGGCATCGTTTATAAACTCCTGAGGAATATTAAATTTCTTCTGAAGGGAAACTGCTCCAACAACTAAATTATCCTTTAGGCGAACTTTGATTTCATCTTCAACTGCACCATTCATAAAGCTGTCGTCAATATTGAACATCTTTTGAACCTCTATCGCCTTATCAGTCTTATCTCCCGCTAAAATATTTTTAATTCCGGTTTCGGCTGCTTTTTTCGCTTCTTCGCCTTTTAAAAATTCTTTATCAATATTTAAATCCTCCAATACTTCATTGGCTGCATCAATATTTCCTTGAGATAATTTTAATTCTACCCTCTCCTTCCCCAACCTAACAAAATCTTTGTTTTTTAAAAAATCTTTTCCAATTTTGAAACGTTCTAGAATGTCCAAAGTATCCTTGTGATGTCTTTTTCCAAAATCATCTAAAACACCTTCTCGAACCAATTCTTTCACAACCCCTTCGTTAATATTGTTCTCTTCCGCTATTTTTTCCACACTCTCTAAATAGCCTCCGCTTAGTTTGTCCTTAATAGCTTCTTTTGGGTCATAATTTTCCTGTTCTGCCCCCTCTTTATTGAATTGTTCTTCTGGCGGTTGTTCAAAACTCATATTTTTAATTTAAATTGTATTATCAAGATAATATCATATCAAGCCCTTGATTTCAAGCCGATTTTTTGCTATACCTTAATTATTAAAAGGTAATTACGGAATATGAAAAAAGACATTCATCCAAAATACTTTGAAAATGCTAAGATTCGCTGCGCTTGCGGAAATGTTTTTGAAGTTGGTTCAACTATTGAAAACATGGAAGTGGAAATCTGTTCACAGTGTCATCCTTTCTATACAGGAAAAGAAAGAAGCTCTGACCAGGTAGGCAGAATCCAGAAATTCAAAGAAAGAGCTGCTAAAAAGAGAAAATAATCTTTTATGTCAGAAGAAAACCAAAAATATAATGCGGTGATTATGGAAATAAGAGCGGGCGTCGGCGGAGAAGAGGCCGCTCTTTTTGCATCCGATTTAGCCAGAATGTATACCCGCTATACCCAAACTAAAGGCTGGAAAGTTAATATTTTAGACGAAAGCAAGACTGAGATCGGAGGAATTAAAGATATGACCTTAGAAATATCCGGTGATGATGTTTATTCTAAATTCAAAAACGAAGCCGGAGTTCACCGAGTACAAAGAATCCCTTCAACCGAAAAACAAGGAAGAATACACACCTCAACCGCAACGATTGCTGTCTTAGCCAAGCCTTCAGCCACTCAAATCAACATCAGACCACAGGATATAAGGAGCGAATACTATAAAGCTTCGGGAGCAGGCGGACAATACGTCAATAAAAGAATGTCAGCGATAAGAATCATCCACATTCCAACGGGAGAAGTAGTCACCTGTCAAACCGAAAGAAGCTTGCAACAGAACAAAGAAAGTGCGCTCTCAGTTTTAGCCGCCAGATTATTGGCCAAACAAAAAGAAGATTTAGATAAGCAAATGGGCGGAGCCAGAAAGGCGCAAATCGGAACTGCCATGAGAGAAGAGAAAATGAGAACCTATAACTTCCCTCAAGACCGGGTCACCGACCACCGAATAGGAAAGAATTTCCACGACATTGAATCAATAATGGATGGAAAAATAGATAAGATGATTGAGAAGGTTTCTGAAGAATTAAACAAACAGAGCTAATCGCTCTGTTTTTACTTCTTTACCCCAAATTAGTCGCCTTTTAAAAATCGGCGGTTTTTACTTTTTTAGAAAATCAATCCTTGGCAGTAATCAGACATTGAACCCTTGGTCATGTATTCATTAATACACCAAGATCTGGTTGATACGCTTGAAGCATAGGCAGAAGAACCTCCATAATATTTCGAAGCCGCCTTATACTCCCCCGCTTGAGTTCCTCCGCCTAAAGCTTTTAAGTATAGTGCGGCGGCACTAAAGGCATCATTGATATTCCACGGGTCGGCATATGATTTGCCGGTCTGAGTTTTAACTTTTTCTTCGTATAATTTCCAAGTACTGGGAATAAACTGAGCCGGACCCATTGCTCCTCCGAAACCGTAAGCAACATATCCCGATTTAGCACAAGTAATTGCTCCTGTTTCAGAAACGTATGCCTTACAGTGGTAAAGTCTACCAGCATACTGAGAAACACAATCATTAATCCAGCAAGAAACTGGGGTTTTTTCCATTACCCTTCCCGATTTATTGATAATCTCTAAGAATACCGGTAAATCACGGGTCGGATGCATAATTCTCGAAATTAAACTTCCATTACTGTATTTTCCCGCTCCGGTTTTGGCATCGGTGACATAGCATTGCCCAACATTTCTTCCGATTGCTGATTCTTGACTGATAATAGCCAATAAGAACGCCGGTCTTACCCCGACCGCCTCTCCAATTTGTTTTGCCAAAGCCAAAGCCTCTCCGAAAGTGGGGGCTTTTTGATCTTCAGCTAAACCGGTCATTTGAATTAATCTGGCAGCAATCTCCGCCGTCTTTTTAGCAATATCTTCCTTTTCCTTTAATTGTGCCTGGTATTGAGCTTCAGTTAAGGTATACAATTGATCTTTGGTGGCTTTAGTTGCCGCCGATTCAGTTTTTTGAATACTTTGTAATTTTAAAAGACTTTCGGTTTCTCCCTTATCTTCCTCTAGACTAACTTTTTGATTTTCTAAAGTTTCTTGTAGCTTTTGAAAATAATCCAAAAGTTCCTGATTTTTAACATTTAAGGTTTCTAAATAAACAAGATTATCAAAAAAATCAGAAATTGTTTTACTTTCAATTAAAACTTCGATAAAAGATTTCTTATCTTCATCGGCCACGGCCTGTAAAATCAGTCCGATTTTTTCTTTCTGTAAATCTATCTCCTTTTCTGTTTCAGTAATTGATTTGGTTGTATCAACAATCTGAAATCCCAAACTTTTAATGGAAAGATTCGATTGATATATTTGATAATCCAAGTCTTTTATCTTCTTGGTTAAAGTGGTAATTTGATTCTTTAAAGTATTCTTCTCGGCGCTGGTTTTGGTAATATCAGACTCGATTTCTTTCTTTTTTTCTTCAAAATAAGTCTGGCATTGATTCAATAAACTCTGGCATTCGGAGTCGGATATCGTATTACAAGCCGTTTTCCATCCTTCATTGGCGCACATTTCATCCAAGTCAGAAATATCGGCTGATACGAAAATAACAGGAAATAAAATTCCTGTTATCGCGAGAAACATTAATTTTTGTAAGCTCTTAGTTTTAGAAAAACTAAAAAACATGAATTAAAAATTATTTTGATTCTTCGGGAGCTGGTTCTTCTTCTTTCTTCGGAGCCTCTGCTTTTTCCGGTTCCTTATTAACATCTTCAATCGGCTTAGCCAATTCTTCCTCAACATCTTCAGGTTCAACAACCTGAACGATTATTTCCTCGGGATTATCTATTTCAATAGTAACTCCGGCCGGAAGCTTGATGTCTTTAACCGTAATGGCATCCTCAAAAGTGTTTAATACCGATACATCGATAATGATTTTGCTCGGTAAATCTTTAGGAAGAGCAGAAACTGAAATTTCTTTCATATTCATAATCAATGTTCCGCCAAGCTTCAAAGCTGGAGCTTCTCCGATTAATTCAATTGGAACTTCGGTTTCAACTTCTTCTTTTAAGTTAGGTTGGTAGAAATCAACGTGAATTAATTCCTGAGTTAAAGGATTGACCTGTGTGTCGTAAATTAGAGCGGAATATTTTTTTCCGTCTACCTCAAGATCAATCAAAGTTTCTCCCACATCTTTAAAAACTTTCTCAAAGCTTTTTCTGTCTATCTCTAAAGACATGTTTTCAACATCTGAACCATACAAAACGGCAGGAATTACATCTGCCCCGTAACCTGCTCTAAAGGCAGTGCCTTTCTTTTCTCTTAATTTTGCTGTTAAACTTGTCATTTTATTGCTTTATTTCAACTTCATTTAAATGTATTATTGTCGACTCTAAACTATTACAATATATACTGTTTTTTGCTTTTTGGCAATAAAGCTAAATAATTTTAGTCCTTTCCACCTTTATCTTCTCTCCGATTTTTTTGGCATCGACTCCCTCTTCCAATAATCCATTAATCGCTCCTTTAACTTTAATACAAGAAACTGAATTGGCAATTCCCAATCGGATCGCCCATTCAATGTCCATATTTGATTTAATTAAACCGGAAATAAAGCCGGAACCAAAAGCATCTCCCGCTCCCGTCTTATCAACCACCTTAACTTTGCACGAAGTTGCTTCGAATAAAACATCTTGTTCGGAAACTAAAACCCCTTCTGGACCTTTGGTTACCGTATTGATTCCCGGATGAATTCTGTTCAACTCTCTCATTATTCCCATCTCATCTTTAATATCAACTCCGGTTAATAAAGAGGCTTCTTCCAAGTTCAATAAAAGAACATCTGCTTTTTTTAATATCGGCTCAAGTTTTTCTTTGCCCAAAACAATCTGGGAATTACCCAAATTAATCGCCACTTTGATTTTATTTTTCTTGGCAAAATCAACAATGTCTTCAGTTAACGAACTTAATTTACCGGACAAAGGAGCCAGATAAAACCATGACGGGCTCATCCCTCCCCAAAGTATCTCTTCTTTATCAAGCATTTCCGAAGCGCCGCGGTAAGCTAAAACTGTTCTGTCTTCTTCAGAAGTATTCAAAATTACCGAATTATTGGTCGGTCTTTCGTTCTTTTGGATAAACTCAGTGCCGATTCCTATTTTTTCCATTTCCGCAATAATTTCCTTGCCGGGAATGTCTTTACCCACTGAACCGCAATAAGCGGCTTTGAATCCTTGTTTTTGAAAAGTAAAAGCCGTATTCATTCCTCCCCCGCCGAAACTGAAATACATATCATTGATATCAATTTTCGCTCCCAAATCAAAGGCTACTCCCAAACCGGAAGGAAAACCATCATTCTTTAAAATATTCTTTTTATCTATCTTCAAATAGATATCCCAAGTTGCCGAACCGAATGTAATTATATCAAACATATTATTTTAATTTTCCTAAAGCTATTATTGTTTTCAAAACCGTATCACCGTTTAAAGAAATACTCTCGATTCCCTCTTCGACTAAGAATTCGGCGAAATCAGGATAATCAGAAGGAGCCTGGCCGCAGATGCCGCAGTATTTATTTTTTTCTTTGCAAGTCCTGATTACTTTTCTAATTAATTCCTTGACCGCTTCATTTTTTTCATTGCCGATGTATGCAATTCCTCCGTTATCTCTATCTAATCCCAAGGTCAACTGGGTCAAATCGTTCGAACCGATACTCATTCCGTCAAAAACTTCCAAGAATTGATCTATTAAAATAACATTACTAGGAATTTCACACATTACATAGACTGGCATCTCTTCTTTCTTCAATCCGAACTCCCTAATTAATTCAACCACCTTCTTTCCTTCTTCAACGGTTCGACAGAAAGGAACCATTACCGCAACGTTAGTTAGTCCAAACTCTTCCCTGACCCTTTTAATCGCCTCACACTCCATTTTAAAAGCCGGCTGGAAGCTCGGATCAATGTATCGGCAAGCACCCCTAAAGCCAATCATCGGATTAGATTCTTCTCCTTCGAAAGGATTACCGCCGATTAAATTCTTGTATTCGTTAGTCTTGAAATCAGAAAATCTGACAATCACTTTTTTAGGATAAAAAGCGGCTGCAATCTGAGCAACTCCTTCAGCCAGCTCATTTATAAAATACTCTTTTTTGTCTTTGTATTCTCTAGTTAATTCTTCGATTATACTTAAATCTTTTTCGGAAATTTTAATCTCTCCTTTCTTAATTTTTTCATAATTATATAAAGCTAAAGGATGGATTCTAACTTTTTCCGCAATAATGAATTCTTCTCTGGCCAATCCGACTCCGTCATTGGGTAAAAAAGAAGATTTAAAAGCCATATCCGGTGCTCCGATATTCAATGTTATCTTTGTTTTAAGCTGCGGAATCTCATCTAAATTGTAATCTTTGACCGTAAAAGGAACATCTCCTTCAAGAATCCTGCCTTCGGCTCCGGAACTGCAATCAACTGTCACCATCATTCCTGTTTTTAATTTCGTCGTTGCTTCTTTGGTTCCGACAACACAAGGAATTCCCAATTCTCGAGAAATAATTGCCGAGTGACAGGTCTTTCCTCCTTCGTCGGTAATGACCGCACCGGACATTGTCAAAATAGCATTCCAATCAGGGTCAGTCATTTTAGTAACCAAAACTTCTCCCCGTTTAAAGTCTTTCATTTTTTTAACATCGGTGATTACTCTCACCATTCCCTTACCGATTTTTCCTCCAATACTGATACCGGTTAAGATCGGCTTTATTTCGGCATCAATTTGATATTCCTGATAGGTGTTTCCTTTTTTTGATTTCAAAGAATGAACTGTTTCTGGACGAGATTGAACGATAAATAATTCTCCAGTCTTTCCGTCTTTGGCCCATTCAATGTCCTGGGGAGCGCCGTAATGTTCTTCAATTAAACAACCCCATTCGGCTAGAGTCAAAACTTCTTCATCGGTAATTGAATATTTTTCGTACTCCTCTTTGTTGGTTTTCACTTCTTTAACTCCCCCGCTCTCACGATAAATATACTTGCCATCCTTTCTTCCCAATTCCTTATTGATAATCGCTTTGTATCCTTGCTTCATGGTCGGCTTATAAACAAAAAACTTGTCGGGAGTAATTCTTCCTTTAACAATCATTTCTCCGATTCCCCAAATTGAATTGATTAAAACAACATCGTTGAATCCGGTATCGGTATCAAGAGTGAACATGATTCCCGAAGAAGCCAAATCGCTCCTGATCATTTTCTGAATTACCACTGAAAGATAGACTGACAATTGAGGAAAACCCTTGTCACGTCTGTAAGCAATGGCTCGGTCGGTGAATAAAGATGAAATACAGTATTTTGCTGCTTCAATAACATCTTTTTCTCCTTTAATATTTAAATATGACTCGTGTTGTCCAGCAAAAGAAGCGTCGGGCAAGTCTTCAGCCGTTGCTGAACTTCTCACTGCTACGTCGCAATTCTCTCCATATTCTTCGCAAAGCTTTCGGTATCCGGCAATAATATCCTTTTTAATATCATCGGGAAATTTTCCATTCAAAATCATCTCTCTTGATTTCTTTCCCGCTTTTTGTACGTTTTCTAACTTAGTTAAATCGAGTCCGTCAAATAGCTTTTCCAATTTTTTATCAATTCCGTTGAAAGCCAAAAAGTTTTTATACGCATCGGCGGTAGTAGCGAAACCGTTGGGAATTTTAATTCCTTTGGGAGTTAATAAAGAGTACATTTCGCCAAGCGATGCATTCTTTCCTCCAACCACTCCGACATCCTTCTTCCTTATTTCTGAAAAAAATAGTGTATTTGCCATTTTGTATTAAAATCCTCCGAAAAGATTTATTATGCTAATTATTAAAAACAGTATCACGAATAGGATATCTAAAATAAAAATTATGATGTTGCCTTTTGCTTTGTTCATTTTTTTATCAAACCTCTGATACTCTTCACTGCCCTCTTAGTGTCGGTATAATTGGGTATTCCATTTATTTCTAGATACTGAATTGCCGAAACGACTGATTGTCCGCCCAAAAAACAACAAACAATCGGTTTTAGAAGGTATTTATTTCTCAACTCTACTATTATTTTAGCATTTTTATCATGCTCTGTCATTAATTGCGGAGTAGAAATAACAATCAACCCGTTAATGTCATCTTGCTTGAGTAAACCCTCAGTTGCAATAGCATATCTGTCAGATAATGCGTCTCCCAATACATCCAAAGGATTGTTTTTGCTGACTACTTTCTCCATTACTTTATTTTTTTCTAAAAAAGAGATTGTTGATTTGCTTAAGCTTGGAATCTCAATACCCATCTCAGAACAATAATCAACCGTTAAAACACCCAAACCTCCTCCGTTGGTGACTATTCCGATTCCGTTTTCACATCGGGGTAATAGACTTAAAGCAAGAGAGACATCGAATAACTCTTCCAGGGTATCTACTAAAATAACGCCTGATTGTTTCATCGCGGCCTGGTAAACATTATAGTCTCCGGCTAGTGTTCCGGTATGAGTTCCAACCGCCACTTTACCTTTATCGCTCCTCCCTGATTTAATGGCGACAATCGGCTTAATTTTTGAAACTTCTTTAGCAATGCGCATGAATTTGTGGCCGTCTTTGACTCCCTCAAAATAAATAGCAATTACTTTTGTTTCTTTATCGGTCTTTAAATATTCAATAAAATCACTTAAATCCATATCCGCTTCGTTGCCGTAAGAAACAACTTTTGAAAAACCGAGTCTATTCCTATCGATAACCGAATCCAATAATGCTCCGGACTGAGAAAGGAAAGCAATACTTCCCTTTTTAGGATTAAGAGGAGCAAAAGAAGCATTCAGATTGAGAGAAGGATTGATTATTCCTAAACAATTCGGTCCGATTAAAGGAATTTTGTATTTTTTAACCATTTCTTTTATCTCCTCTTCTGCTTTGGCATTACCCGCTTCTTTAAAGCCGGAAGAAACAATGATAATCGCACCGACTTTCTTTTCGCAACAATTTAAAACAATACTTTTAACTATTTTTGCCGGCACGGCGACAATAGCCAAATCTATCTTTTCTTTAATATCCGAAATAGCATCAAAACATTTGATTCCTAAAACTTCTTTTCTCTTGGGATTGATAAAATATATTTTTCTTAAATCTTTTCCGCTTAAAAGATTCTTGGCCAAACCCAAGCCAACCGTTCCTAATTCATCGCTCGCTCCGATTAAGGCTATTGATTTTGGTTCGAATATTTTCTTCATATGATTATTCTGAAATCAGTGATTAAGGCTTGCTTATCGGTAACCATAACGGGATTAAAATCAATCGATTGAATGTTTTCTTCTTTAATTGAAAGATTGGAAAGATGGACTATCATTTCGGCCACATTTATTAAATCAATTTTCTTCTTTCCTCTGGCTCCGTTCAATATTTCAAAACCCTTGGTTTCTTTTATCATCTTAATCGCCTCTTCTTTACCAACCGGAGCAATCCTAAAAGCCACATCTTTAATGATTTCGATAAAAATTCCGCCCAGTCCAAACATTAAGACCGGACCGAATTGAGAATCTCTTTTCATGCCAATGGCAATTTCATTACCTGAAACCATTTCTTGAACCAGCACTCCTTCAATATTCTTTCCTTGAATATTTTTTTCAATTTCATCCCAAGCAACATTAAATTCTTCCTCGTTTTTAATATTTACCTTAACTCCTCCTATTTCAGACTTGTGAAATATCTTTTGCGCATGAATTTTCAATACCACCGGAAAGCCTATCTGCTTCGCAAATACCAATGCTTTTTCTTTTGAATTAAAAATCTCCGTTCGACAAAAAGGAAGTTTGTATTTCACGAGAATTCTTTTTGTTTCTTCAAAACTTAATATTTCCATGTCTTAATTTTACCTTAATATCTTAAATACTGCAATAAAACAAAAGCCCGAGGAAAATCCTCGGGCAAAAGTAATATCTCTAATAGCAACCAAGACGAGCTGACGGGCAACAAGGACAATAATAAGTATTACATCTATTAAGACTAGTAACCCAATATGATGAAGGCCACTGAGTACCAGCATCGCAGAATGCGGGAGTAGAATTACCCCATGCCCATCCATTATTAGGGCAAGTTCTCCACGTACAACCATGCGAGTCGCTACCTGATGATCCGCAAACAATAGGATTAGGTATCGCTGCAATATCACCACAAGAAGTACCTAAGTTATAAGTTTGACCCTGTTCATTGGTAAATGAATAACAAGCACCTTGGCCCTCGCTGTAATTTTGGTAACGGGTCCAGCCAGAAGGACAACAATAACCGCCAGAACAAGCATTTCCTAATTTACATACACTGCACGAACCTACAGAAACCACTGTTCCTCCTTTGCAAGTACATTGTTGACTGGCATGTTGTGAATTACATAAATTCGCCTTGTACGCCGTACAAGTACCGGAAGTAGCTCCACCGTATAGTCCGGCGCAAGTCCAAGTCCAGGGACCGGTTCCAGAAAGAGCCGAAGCGGTTCCGGTGGCGCAAAGATTAGTAGTCGGAGCCG
>JBAQMK010000002.1:0-432006 GCA_049302755.1 Minisyncoccales bacterium
CGGAATACGAAACAATGGAATTAGCCAACAAATTGATGTCAGCTTTTCTTTGCGTGTCTTTAGCCAAGTTGTTCGAGTCATTTATTTTGACGACAACAAAACCGGCGAGAATGGAAATGATGGTGATTGTCACTAACATTTCAATCAGGGTGAACGCTTTTTTAGACATATATTTTATTTAAAAATAATATTGAATATATTTTAACAGTTAATATATTATTATACAAGAAAAAATGATAAAAAAATTGATTTTGTTTCTATATATCCCCCATTAATTCAATCTTGACCAAACCCCTTAAAATTGCTATATTATCAATACCTTAAATTGCCTTCGCTAAGTAATATAAGGAATAATAATTAATATAAACAAATGTTATTTTACGAAATAAATTTGCTGATTTCTCCCAATTTTACCGAGGATGAAATCTCTGCCTTCATTAATAAAATGGAAGCGGATCTGCAAAAATACGGAAAAATCGTCAGTGACAAGAAAGCCGAAAGAAAGAAGCTGGCCTATTCCGTAGAAAATCAAATCGAAGCATGGTTCTATTTCTTGCAACTTCGCCCGGAAGTTCAAAACAAGAAAGAAATGCTTGATGCAGTAGAAAAGTTGTTGAAAGAAGAAAAAGAAGTTATCCGTTTTTTAATCATTAAAAAAGATACTAAGAAAACAGAAGCTCCGGCTAAACCTCAAAGGACAAGACCTCACAAAGAGGAAAAAATTGAAGAAACAGCGACAGAAGAAACTGCCACTGAAGAAAAGCCTAAAAAGCAAAAAGCTCAGTTGGAAGAAATCGACGAAAAGTTAAGCGAAATGCTGGGAGAATAAACACTTAAAGCTAAATATAATAAATTAGCAAAAATATGAATCTAAATAAAGTGTTTCTAATCGGAAGAATAGCTACAGATATTGAAATGAAAACTACTTCTTCTGGACAAAGTGTTTGTACTTTTTCTCTTGCTACCAACAGAACCTGGAAAGGTAAAGATGGACAAAAGCAAGAAGAATCACAATTTCACCGCATTGTTCTCTGGCAAAAATTAGCTGAGATCGCTTCACAGTTTCTAACCAAAGGTTCTCTCGTCTTGATTGAAGGAAGAATCCAAAACAGAAGCTGGGACGACAAGAACGGAGTCAAAAGATACACCACTGAAATTATCGGTGAAGGTATGCAAATGGGTCCAAGGATGCAAGGAGGAAGTGAGCCAGTTAAAAACTTCTCTGCTCCTAAAAAACAAACTGAAGATGAGGATATTCCGATCATTGAAGACGGAGACGAAATCGACGTCAAAGATATCCCCTTTTAATATATTTAATTAAGAAAAGATATGTATTGTTATTTCTGTAAAAAAAACGTCCAGGAAATAAATTTCCACGACACAGAAACTCTTTCCAGATATGTTTCTAAGTCAGGAAAAATTAAACCCAAAGACAAAACCGGCGCTTGCGCCAAACATCAGAGAGAATTAACTACCGCCATTAAGAGAGCAAGAATAATGGCCTTAATGCCTTTCGTTGCAAAATAAAAGAACAGCCCCACTCGGGGCTGTTTTTATTTTTCTTTATCTTTAGCAATAATCTCTTTTTGCAAATCTTTTAAAATCTTGGGATTTTCTTTCAAAAACTCTTTGGCTTTTTCTAGCCCCATCCCCAGTTTTATCTCCCCGTACTGCAAACTAGCTCCCGATTTTTTAATTATCTCTTCCTTTACTCCTAGGTTAATCGCTTCGGACATCTTAGAAATACCTTCATTGTAATAAATATCGAATTCTGCGGTTTTGAACGGAGCGGCAACCTTATTTTTCACAATCTTCGCCCTAACTCTATTGCCGACGATATTCTCCCCTACTTTAATCTGGGCAATACGCCTTAATTCAATTCGGACGGAACTGTAAAACTTTAAAGCCAAACCGCCGGGAGTGGTTTCCGGATTACCGAATAAAATACCTATCTTCATTCTGGTCTGATTCAAGAAGATAATAATAGTTTTTGTTTTGGAAACAATGCCGGATAATTTTCTTAAAGCTTGCGACATTAATCTGGCTTGCAACCCGATTTGCATCTCACCCATTTCTCCAGCTACTTCTGCCTTAGGAACTAAAGCAGCGACCGAATCAATAACAATAATATCAACTTCTCCCGAGCGAACCAAACTTTCAACTATTTGCAGACCCTGCTCGGCCGAATCCGGCTGAGAAATTAATAAATCATCTGTATTAACTCCTATTCTTTTAGCATAATCAGGGTCTAGAGCATGCTCCGCGTCGATAAAAGCACATATACCACCCATCTTCTGAGCTTCGGCTAAAATACTCAACGATAAGGTTGTTTTACCGGTACTTTCGCCTCCGTATATCTCAATAATTCTTCCCCGAGGAACACCCATCACTCCTAAAGCCAGATCAATCGAAAGAGAACCGGTCGGTACGACATCGACATTGGCTTTTTGCGCATCTTTCAATTTCATTATCGCTCCTTCTCCGAATTTTTCCTTAATTTCCGATATCGCTTCGGCTAAATTTATCTTTTCTTTTTCTTCTATTTTTTTTCTGGCCATATTTTTATTGTATTTAGATTATCAAAATCTATATCTTAATTTTACCTTAATATCAAAAATACTGCAATAAAACAAAAGCCCGAGGAAAATCCCCGGGCAAGAAAAAAATAATACTAAGGCATACAGAAATTACCGTCAGAAGTTTGAGTGCAGGTTCTCGTGCAAGGATCCCATTCGCAATAATTATCTCGAATGCATCGGGAAGACCAAGAACAACTTCCCGGCGACCCCCATCTTTCTGGCAATGAACAGCCACTATTATAAGTAACATCGTATCCGTTGCAAGGACACCAAGCATATTGACTACAGAGTGTTTGATAACCGCAAGTCATTGCCGGGTAATGAGCAGTAAGAACGCAACCAGTATGAACAGCTGTACAAGAAGCCGTGGTTCCGCCGTTTAATCCTAGACAAGACCAAGTGGTTGAACTTCCTGGTTCCGGCCAGGCGGGAGATGCGGGAGAAGCTGTTCCAACGACACAAATCGTATCAGAGCCGTATGAACTGGCACTATAAGAATAAGTTTTGTTTCTGGTTCCGCAAACACCGTTAACTGGTGCTGCTGCTCTCGAAGCCATGCAAGAAGCATTGGTTCCGCTGAGTGCTCCGATACAAGTCCAGGAAACTGAAACACCTTGAGCTGGGAAAGCGGGAGATGCGGGAGAAGATGTTCCAGCGGTACAGAAAGTACCGCTATAAGCACTAATATTATAAGCATAGGCCTGGGCATTAGACCCGCAAACACCGTTTAAAGAATGATTGGCTGTGCAAGTTGCATTGGTTCCGCCGAAAATTCCGTTGCAAGCCCAGGTTGTGGAAACACCTTTAGCTGGCCAGGCGGGAGATGCGGGAGAAGATGTTCCAGCGACACAAATCGTATCAGAGCCGTATGATGTTGCAGCATCGGCATATGTTTTGTTTCTGGTTCCGCAAACACCGTTCGCCGTGTGTTCGGCAGTACAAGTATCAGTCGTTCCGTTATTAATACCTAAACAAGACCAAGTGGTTGAAGCACCTTTAGCCGGGAAAGCGGGAGATGCGGGAGAAGATGTTCCGACTG
This sequence comes from Minisyncoccales bacterium, assembly GCA_049302755.1. Lineage (GTDB taxonomy): Bacteria > Patescibacteriota > Minisyncoccia > Minisyncoccales > Minisyncoccaceae > UBA2211. The sequence goes on from JBAQMK010000002.1 coordinate 3,619, forward strand.
AACAACTAGTATATGAACCATATGAAGTATCGGCATCGGCGAATCTCCTTTCCGCAGTACCACAAACTCCATCTTGCGCTCGGTAGGCGGTACAAGTAATCGTTGACCCAAGAAAATCACCGATACAAGTCCAAGCAGTTGAAGCTCCTTGATTTGGAAAAATAGGACTAACTGGATTAACTGTTCCGGCGGTACAAAAATTAGTTGTAGGCCAATTAGTAATACTGGAAGCATATCCGTTGCTTGGAGTATTGGCGGCAACACCACAAGCACCGGGAACCGGAAGACCACTTGCTACCGCATCAATATCGCATTCATATTCAAACGTTTTTCCGTTTGAAAGAACTGTAGAAATAAAACAATTGGTTCCATCTGACCTATATTTGTAATGAGCCGCTGGATTTGGATCTTTAGGAAAAGTTGATAAATATAATTTCAAAGAATTTTCTATATCGGAAGAACAAGTACCTTCGATATCACATCCATCTTCATCAATCGGCTTATTGCTATAATGATCGGCCGAATAAGAAACAACCGCATTAGCTAATAACGCAATATCTGCTTTTCTTTTAGCATCTTTTCCTGAATCAATAGAGCTATTTACTTGAACAAAAACAAAACTGGCAAGAATGGCAACGATAAAAACGGTAACTATCGTTTCTATTAGCGTAAATGCTTTTTGTTGAAACATGTTCTTGATTTAAAAATTATGAATATATTGTATCAAATAAAAAACAGGAATTAAAGTTCCTGTTCATTATTTTCAGTATTAGAAGACTCATCAGAAACATAAACCTCTCTCGGTTTTGCTCCTTCTTGCGGTCCGACTATCCCCCGCTCTTCTAAAATATCCATCAATCTTGCCGCTCTGGCATATCCAAGTCCCAATCTTCTTTGCAATAAAGAAGTGGAAGCTTTGCGAGATTGAATAACCATTCTTTTTGCTTCTTCATACATCGGATCCTCTTTTGAATAAAATGAATCCATCTGAGCTTCCGGGGTTTCGGCGATTCTTGTTAATTCTCCCATTAATGAATTTTCTTCTTTTTCCGTTTCTGTTTCAATCAGTCCCGGCTCAGCCCCTTCTTCCGGCTTTTCTTTAACCTCGACATTGGAATCGGTTATCCAACTAACAACTTTTTTAATTTCCAATTCAGAAATATACGGACTCTGAACTCTTTTCGGTTTTGAATATTCTTTAGACAACAATAATAAATCTCCGCGGCCCAGCAATTTTTCCGCACCCGAAGCATCAAGAATAGTTCTTGAATCAATTAAAGAACCAACCTTCAAAGCAATTCTGGAAGTGATATTAGCTTTAATCAAACCGGTAATAACTTCAACCGACGGTCTTTGAGTCGCTAAAATCAAATGTATTCCGGTGGCACGAGACATTTGAGCCAGCCTCACAACATATGATTCAATTTCTTTTCCCTTAACACTCATTAAGTCAGCCAACTCATCAATAATTAAAACGATGTATGGAAGTTTGGGTTCTTCTTTCTTTTCCATCTTCTCGTTATATGAACCGATGTCTCGACTGTGTCCCGCTGCCAAAACGGTAAACCTTCTTTCCATTTCTCCGACCAGCCATTTCAAAGCAACCAAGGTTTGAGTGGCATCATAAATAACCGGGCATAATAAATGTTCTAGATTGGCATAAACCGGGAATTCCACTCTCTTTGGGTCAACCAAAACCAATTTCATTTCTTCGGGACTGTTTCGGTATAATAAACTTAAAATAATCGAATTCAAACAAATAGTCTTTCCCGAGCCGGTTGTTCCACCGACTAATAAGTGAGGCATTTCTGCTAGGTCAGCAAACGATGGCACACCCTTTACATCCTTTCCCAAAGCCATTAAAAGGGGTGCGGCAGAGGCTTTGAACTCGTCAGTGTCTAATATTTCACGTAGGCCGACAACAGCCCTCTTTTTGTTCCCTATTTCAATTCCAACCAATGACCTTCCGGGAATAGGAGCCTCGATACGGATAGTCGGACTGGCTAGAGCCAAAGCCAAATCATTCTGTAAGGTAGTGATCTTAGAAAGCTTGATTCCTTCAGCCGGTTTCAAAGTGTATTGAGTAACGGTTGGCCCGATATTGATTTCCGACATCTCCACCGGAATGCCGAAAGTCTGCAAAGTTCTTTTAATAACCGATGAGTTGTAAGTAATATCTCCTCCTTCTGGAGCGCCTCCTTTTTTAGATAATAAATCAAGTGGCGGATATTTGTATTCTTTGTTTTCCTGTTTCTTCTGTTCGAATGTTTTTAAATTCTTGTCTTCCTTCTTTTCTACCGGAGGTTTTATCTCTTCCGGTTTCTTTTGAATAATTTTTTCTAAAACAGTCGGTAATTTTTTTTCTTTTTTAATTTCAACCTTAACTTCTTCATCTTCTTCGTCTTCGTATTCTTCAATCGCCCGTCTGAAAGGTTGAACGATAATCCACAAAGAAACAATTAAAGCAATGATGAATAAAGCAAAAGTTACAATATAATCAAATCCTTTTAATAACGGCCAAGAAATTGCATAACCGATCCATCCTCCATTTCCGGCATAATCCCAAACAAATTCATTAACTATTTCGACATTATTTTTTAATTCCAATAAACTAAAAATTCCGCTCAAACTTAAAATAAGTAGAATAGTAGAAACAATCAAAGAATTTTTATTATCCTTGAAAGAATCATTGCCTTTCAATAGAACGATTCCGTAAATAGCCGAAATAATCGGAATAATGTAAATTACATTTCCGATTAAAGTATCAAAGATATTTTTTAGAGAGTTTCCAATCGCTCCGGCTTTGCCCGAAAAAGAAAACAGGAAAACAACGGCGAGAAGAAATGCTAAAGATGAAAATAAGTATCTTTTAGTTTTATCTGGTAAGGAAAAATGAAATCTTGATTCGACTTCTCTTTCTCTTTCAACTCTTTTTTTAGAATTGTTTGCTTTCTTTCGAGTGCTTCCCTTTTTCTTTTTCATGGTATGAGAAAAGTATTATTACTTATCCTCTTTATTATACCTTAAACCGGTTCCAATTGGAACAAGCTTACCAATAATGACGTTTTCTTTTAGTCCTTTTAATTTGTCTTCTTCTCCTCTTAGTGATGCTTCAATTAAAACTCTTGAAGTTTCTTGGAAGGAAGCGGCTGATAAGAAGCTATCTGTATTCAATGCAACTTTTGAAATTCCCAAAAGTAAATCATCGGCCTTAATCGGCTTCTTGCCTTCTTTTTCCAAGACTTCATTTTCCTCCAGCATTCTGGCTTTAGAAATAATTTCATCGGAACTGAAACGACTATCTCCGGAATCTTTAATCTTCACTCGAGAGAACATTTGTCTCACAATTAATTCGACGTGTTTGTCGTTAATCGATACACCTTGAGAAACATATACTTTCTGAATTTCTTTAATGATGTAGTCTTGAACAACTTTCATTCCTTGAAGTTTTAACAGTTTCTTCAAATCAAGAGAACCGGCGCACAAAGCATCTCCCTTCTTAACTTCGTCTCCAACCTTTACCAATATTTCAATATTGGGAGAAATTCTGTATTCCATTTCTTCTTCTTCCTTCTTTTTCTCATCTTTCAAAACCGAAACCTTAATGACTCCCTTCTTGTCGTCAATCTCAACAACTTTTCCGTTCTTGGTAACCATTTCCGCTTCTCCTTTGGGAGGTCTCTTTTCGAAAATTTCTTCAATTCTCGGTAAACCACGAGTAATATCCGCTTCTCCGGCCACACCTCCAGTATGGAAGGTTCTCATGGTTAATTGAGTTCCCGGTTCACCGATTGCTTGAGCCGCAACGACTCCCACTGCTTCACCCATTTTAATTAATCCTTTCCATCCTAAATCAAGTCCGTAGCATTTCTGACAAATTCCGCGGGTACATTTGCAGGATAAAGGAGATCTGACTTTCAAGCTCTCGATACTTTTTGTTTCTTTAATCTTTTGAGCAGTTTTCAAATCAATTGCCTGTCCCGATTTAAGAATAACTTCTTTCGTCTCAGGGTCTTCAACTTTTTCCAAAGAAATTCGGCCAAATATTTTCTGAACAAAATCTTGGTTAATTTCATTGGCATCTTTCTTGTAGACCGTTATTCCCTCTTTGTCTCCACAATCTTCAGTATTAACAATCATGTCGTGAGCAACATCAACTAATCTTCTAGTTAAGTATCCTGAAGTTGAAGTTCTTAAAGCAGTATCGGCAGTACCTTTTCTAGCACCGTGAGTAGAGATAAAGTATTCCAAAACATCAAAACCTTCTTTGAAAGAATTCTTAATCGCCAATTCAATAATCTTTCCGGCTGGGTTAGCAACTAAACCTTTCATACCGGCCATCTGTACCGGTTGAGACCAAGAACCTCTACTACCAGAATCAACGATATTGAATACCGGGCTGCTTGAAGAAATAGCCTTGGGAACTAATTTTTCAATTTCGTTCTTTACCTTTTTCCAAATTTCAATAACCTGGCTCGATTTTTCATCACGAGATAATAAACCTTTTTCGTAATACTTCTCAACTTCTTTAATTTTCTTTTCTGCTTCGGCAATCAAAGCTGGCTTTTCGGTTGGAACAGTTAAGTCATCCATTCCCCAAGTAATACCGGAACGAGTAGCAAATTTAAATCCCAAAGCTTTAATTTTATCCAAAGTCTTTACCGCCTCAATTCCATAGATATCAATAATCTTGTTAATCATTTTCTTCATCGTCTTTGAATCCATCATGTCGTTCTGGTATTCAAAACCTTCCGGCAAAACTTCGTTGAAAATAATTCTACCGACACTGGTTTCAATAAACTCTTCGTTCATTCTAACTTTGACCAAAGCTCGTAAATCAATCATCTTTAGATTGTAGGCAATCAAAGCATCGTCTTTACCACTGAAGAATTTTCCCTCGCCTAAAAGTCCAGGAACAATTTTGGTTAAATAATAACAACCCAAAATCATATCCTTGGTCGGAATCATAATCGGATCTCCGGTTGAAGGCTTTAACAAGTTAACACTGGAAAGCATTCTTTCTTTAGCTTCCTGTTGAGCTTCATCGGACAAAGGAACGTGGATCGCCATTTGATCTCCATCAAAGTCAGCATTAAAAGCAGTACAAACTAAAGGATGCAATCTGATTGCTTCTCCTTCGATTAATATCGGGTGGAAAGCCTGAACACCAAGTCTATGTAAAGTCGGGGCTCTGTTTAATAGAACTAATTTTTCCTTTACCACTTCTTCCAAAGAAGCCCACACCTCATCGGTTTCTTCTTCAATTAATCTTGAAGCACCTCTGACGTTAAAGGCTAATTCTTTTTCTAGAATCTTTTTAATTACAAAAGGTTTGAATAATTCTAGAGCCATTTTCTTCGGTACACCACATTGATCAAGATTCAAATTAGCACCGACAACGATTACACTTCTACCTGAATAGTCAACTCTTTTTCCTAATAAGTTTTGTCTGAATCTTCCCTGTTTTCCTTGCAACATATCGGCCAAACTCTTCAGTAATCTTCTGCCTCCAGTTGAAGCCTGAGTTGTTGTACTCTTACGCATCTTGTTATCAATCAAAGCATCGACTGCTTCTTGAAGCATTCTTTTTTCGTTTCTGACGATAACATCGGGTGCATTAATCTCCAACAAATATTTTAATCTGTTGTTTCTATTAATTACTCTTCGGTATAAATCGTTCAAATCAGAAGAAGCATATCTTCCTCCGTCTAATTGCACCATCGGTCTTAAATCCGGGGGCAATACCGGAAGAACATCGATAAACATCCACTCAGGTCTAACTCCGGCATGCTTCATATCCTTAAACATTTTCAATCTTCTTAAGATGATTTTCTTTTCTTCAGTTGATTTCTTTTCTTCAACTAGTTGTTTCACAACTTCAATTGATTTATCAATATCAACTTTCATGAAAAGCTCTTTTAGAGTTTCTGCTCCTGTTCCCGCTTCAAATATTTCACCATATTTCAAAGATAATCGGTGATAATCAAGCTCGGTTAAAACCTCTAAATTCTTAATTGAAGCAACTTCTTGCTTAGCTTTGTCTTTAGCTTTCTTTAGTTCTTCCAAAGCTAAAATTTGCTGCTTTTCATTTTCAGTATTTTTTTTGATCTCTTTGCTTTTTACTTTGAATTCTTCTTCAATCTCACTTAAGACTCCCTCCTTCAAAGCTTCGTCTACTTTGGTAATAACGTATGAAACAAAGTAAACAACTTCTTCAACTTTGTGAAGCGGAATACCTAAAACCATTCCTATTCTTGAAGGAACTCCTTTTAAAAACCAAATATGTGAAACAGGAGTAGCCAATTTAATGTGACCCATCCTCTCTCTTCTCACTGACGATTTAGTAACTTCGACTCCGCAACGGTCACAAATAATTCCCTTATACCTTACCCTCTTGTATTTACCGCAATAACATTCGTAGTCTTTAGTCGGTCCAAAAATCTTCTCGCAGAACAAGCCGTCCTTTTCCGGTCTTTGTGTTCGGTAATTGATAGTTTCCGGCTTAGTCACCTCTCCGTGAGACCAATTCAATATCTCTTGAGGAGAAGCCAACTTTATTTTGATTGATTCTAAATTAGAGACAAACATATTTTTGTATTTTTAATTTAGTCTTCTTCCTCAGTCTTTCCCTTAATAATTGGGTTCAAGGAAAGGGCTTTAAACTCTGCTAATAATAGATTGAACGATGCGGGGATATTTGGATTCTTGATTTTCTCCCCTTTTAATATTGACTCGTAGGTGGCGGCACGACCAGCAACGTCATCTGATTTAATAGTCAACATTTCTTGTAAAGCGTAAGCAGCACCGTATCCTTCAAGAGCCCATACTTCCATCTCACCGAATCTTTGTCCTCCGAATTGCGCTTTACCTCCCAACGGCTGTTGAGTGATAAGTGAGTATGGTCCGATTGAACGCATATGGATCTTATCTTCAACCATGTGCGCCAATTTAATCATATAAATGTATCCGACGGTAATCTTCTCCGGGAAGAATTCTCCGGTTTCAGGATCAACTAATCTTAATTTTCCATCGGGTGTGTATCCGGCTTCTTTTAATTCAGCCTTGATATCGGATTCGGTCGCACCTGATAATGATGGAGTCTCGGCCAAATATCCTAACTTCTTAACGGCTAATCCGAAGTGAGTTTCCAAAATTTGTCCCAGGTTCATTCTCGAAGCAACTGATAACGGGTTCAAAATAATATCAACTGGAGTTCCGTCTTCTAAGAACGGCATTTCTTCAGCAGGAAGAATCTTCGCGATAATACCTTTGTTTCCATGTCTTCCGGCCAATTTATCTCCCACCTGAATCTTTCTTACCTCGGAAATTCTTACCCTGATTCTTTTAATAACTCCCGGTTCAAGAGCATAACCTTCGCTGCGGTCAAAAACCTTAACGTTGGTTACTCTTCCCCTTTTACCATGCTCCAATCTTAATGATGTATCTTTAACTTCCTTAGCTTTCTCTCCGAAAATAGCTCTTAACAATCTTTCTTCGGCTGACAAATCGGCTTCTCCTTTAGGAGAAATCTTTCCGACTAAAATATCGTTCGGTCCGACTTCGGCTCCAATTCTGACAACTCCGTCTTCATCCAAATCTTTCAGTCTATCTTCTCCAACATTAGGAATATCGGAAGTAGTCAACTCAGGTCCAAGTTTAGTTTCTCTGACATCGCAGAAGAAATCTTCAATATGAACAGAAGTAAAGACATCTTCTTTTACCAATCGGTCTGATAAAACGATCGCATCTTCAAATGTGTTTCCTCTCCAGGAAATAAACGAAACTAATAGGTTTCTTCCCAAAGCTAATCTTTCTTTATTAATTGAACCTCCTTCAATTAAAACATCTCCCTTCTTAACAATATCTCCTTTATTAATTACCGGAGTTTGGTGGAAGCATGAATATTGGTTGGTTCGATCAAAAATTCTAACTGGATATATTCTGGTTTTGCCCGAAGTTGTTCCTTTAACTTCAACAACTGTTGCATCAACTTTAACAACTTTTCCCGCTTCTTCGGCAACAATTAATTGGCCTGAATCTCTAGCCGCAATAGCTTCCAATCCGGTTCCGATTAAAGGAGCTTCTGGATTTACCAAGGGAACGGCTTGTCTTTGCATGTTTGAACCCATTTGAGCACGGTTTGCATCATCATTCTGCAAGAACGGAATCAAACCGGTAGCCATAGAAATAAATTGCTGAGGAGAAACATCAACGTAATCAATCTTTTCTTTTTCAATTTCTCCAGTCTCTCCTTTGATTCTGGCTTCAACTCTGTCTTTTACGATATTTCCCTTTTCATCCAAAATCACACTAGCTGACGCAATATTATATCTTTCTTCTTCGTTGGCATCCATGTAGTAAACTTCATCGGTAATTCTTTCGTTTATAACCTTGTAATAAGGAGTATCCAAGAAACCGTACGGATTTAATCGGGCATATAGAGATAAATGAGTAACCAAACCTACGTTCGGACCTTCAGGAGTCTGAATCGGACAAATTCTGCCGTAGTGAGAAGGTTGTACATCTCTGACATCGAAACCGGCTCTTTCTCTGGTTAAACCTCCGGGACCCGTCGCGGTTAATCTTCTCTTGTGTTCCAATTCGGAAAGAGGATTGGTGTTATCCATGAATTGAGAGAATTGACTGGCGGTAAAGAACTGAGTTACCTGAGCTGAGAACGGTCTGGGATTGATTAATTGTGTCGGTGATAAGTTTTCAAAATCCAAAGTCGACATTCTATCTTTAATAATTCTCGACATTCTGGAAATACCGACTCTTAATTTATTAGATAATAATTCAGAGATAGTTCTCACTCTCCTGTTTCCCAAATGATCAATCATATCAGCAACCGCTGTTTCATCATTGTTCATTCTGATAATCTCTTTCATTACCGCCACCAAATCATTAACTGACAAAACCCTGTCTTCTTTAGTAATTTCTCTGTCTTTCTTCGGTTTTAATTCCGGCATTCTTGACCACATCTTCCATCTTCCTACTTTTGATAGGTCGTATCTTTCAAAATTAAAGAACATATTGAAAATCAATTCTCTGGCTGCATCCGGGTTTACCATTTCTCCACTTCTTAGTCTCTGATATATCTCCAATAATGCCTCTTCTTGATTGTGAGCTGGGTCTTTCTTCAATGTTTCTTCGATAAAAGCTGTTTCTCCATTGTCAAAACCGACGAACATACCTTTAATGTCGTCATCGTTAAATCCGCCCAAAGCTTTTAATAAAGTTGTGGCGGGAACTTTTCTCTTTCGGTCTATCTTGACCGATAAAACTCCGGTGGCTTCAGTTTCAAATTCAAGCCAGCTTCCACGATTAGGAATGATTTTGGCGGCAAAACATCTTATTCCTTTATTGATATTCAAAGGGAAGAAAACTCCCGGGGAACGAATTAATTGAGAAATAACAACTCTCTCAACTCCATTAAGGATGAAAGTTCCTTTTTCGGTTAATAACGGAAAATTGCCAAAAAAGATTTCCTGTTCTTGGCTTCTCTTAGTTTTTAGGTTGTTCAATTTAACAACAACTCTTAAAGGAGCAACATATGAGTCATTGTTTTCTCTGGCGTCAAAACCTGATAGATAATTAGGCTTACCTAACTTGTAATCTATAAAATGTAGTTCGTATTCTTTACCGGTGTAATCTTTAATGGGAGACACCTCAGCGAAAAGGTCTTTCAACTCCTCTTCCCAAAATTGTCTACCACTCTCCTGCTGCATAAAAATTAAGCTGGGCAAAGGATAGGATATTTTACTTTTAGCAAAGCTTTTGGTTTTGATTTTCATAATTTTAATTATGTGTGCTTAACTTAAAGACTAAAAATTTCGGCATTAAAACAAAAAAATACCCCAATTGATTATTTTTTGGTAGGGTTAAAAGAAAACAATTAATTACTGAAAAATGTGTGATGAAATCAAAATACCTAGTAATTATTTTGCAAATTAAATATATCCTATCACAAATGAAATAATTGTCAATAGATACGATTCTTTTTACCTCTCTACCCCTCCCTTTTAGGACTCATTAATCTTCATATTCTGTAAAATCCCCAAGGCGATAAAAGTAAACAACAGGTTACTGCCTCCATAGCTAACCATCGGTAAAGGAATTCCAATTACCGGCAAAAAGCCGATATTCATTCCAATATTAATGACCATTTGGACAAAAATAGACAAAGCCAAGCCGGTAGCAAACAATCTGGTAAAATTAGAACGGGCATCAAGAGCAATCTTTAATATTCTCCAGTATAATAAACCGAAAAGAGCAAAAATGGCCGATGTTCCCAAAAGACCTAATTCCTCTCCGATTGCAGAAAAAATAAAATCAGTTTGCGGTTCGGGCAAAAATCCGTATTGGGTTTGCGAACCGTTGCCTATTCCCTTTCCAAGCAACCCTCCCGAACCGATACTTATCTTTGCCTGATTCTGATTCCATCCTCCTCCGAGCGGATCATCTTGGGGAGCAATAAAATTAAAAACTCTTTGCCGCTGATAATCTTTAAGCATGAAAGACCAAATACCGGCAAAAACCAAAGCGAAAGCCAGACATAATAAAAGAAAATCCCTCACCCTTATTCCCGAAACTAAAAGTATTCCTATCCAAATGGAAACAATTATCATTACTGAACCGAATTCCGGATGTAAAAATATTAAAACCGAAGGAATGAAAGCATAGATACCCGACAAAACAATATGCCTGATTCTATATAACTCAACGTGTCTTTTACTAAAATACTTGGCCAGTATCAAAATTAAAACAATCTTGGTTGGCTCAATCGGGTCAAAAGAAAATATTCCTATTTTATACCATGATTTAATTCCTCTAATTTCCGGAGCAAAAAAGAACACACCGATTAAAGCTAAAATGCACAAAAAATACAAAGTAAGAATGATTGAAGAATTTTCTCTTATCGTCCTATTATCAACAAAACTAACTAAAAACATGCAAAGCAAACTAAAAACAAAGAAACCAATTTGTTTATATAAATTAGAAAAATCTCCTGAGGATGAGGAACTATAAATTGAAACCATTCCTATTACCGCCAATAAAGAGCTGACGATAATTAGCGTCCAATCCATTCTTTTAATGTGACTTAAAAAAGACATATCAGCTTATCATTTTTAAAAACTCTTCTTCTTTTAATATTTTAATTCCCAAGACTTTCGCTTTTTCATATTTTGAACCCGGATTTTCTCCCGAAATCAAATAATTGATATTTTTAGAAACCGCATCGGAAATTTCTCCGCCCAAAGAAATTATTTTTTCTTTGGCAATATCACGACTCATTTTTTCCAAAGTTCCGGTGATAACAAATTTTTTGCCCAATAATTTACCACTTCTTTTTTCGATAAAATATCTCACTCCCCTTTCTTTTAATCTTTTTAAAAACTCCTTATTCTCTTTTAAAGAAAACCAATCATGAATCGACTGGGCAACTGTCGGTCCGATATCAGAAATATTTTCCAGGTTTTCAATCGAAGCATTAGCTATCTCTTCAATGGATTTAAAATTAAGCGCTAAATCAAAAGATGTTTTCAGGCCCACATTTCTTACTCCCAAAGAATAAATAAAACGGGAGAAAGAAACTTCTTTTTTGTTTTGAATATTTAAAACTATTTTCTTGGCCGATTTATCCGCAAACCTTTCCAAGGGAAGAATATCTCCTTCTTTCAATTCAAATAAATCTGACGGATCAGATAATAATCCTTCTTCGATGAACTTCTCAATTATCTTCGGCCCCAAGCCATCAATACTGAAAGCGGAACGGGAAACAAAATGTTTAAACCATCCTATCTTTCTACTGAAACAATTGGAATTGGGACACCTCCAGACGATTTCATTCTCAGGCTTAACCAACTTTGTTTCACAAGACGGACAATCTACAGGCATTTTAAAATTCTTTTCTTTACCGGTTCTTAATTCCGGAAACACTTTAATTACCTCAGGAATAACATCTCCAGCTCTACCGACAACAACCGTATCTCCAATTTTCAATCCCAATCTTTCTATCTCCTGATCATTATGCAATGTTGCTCTGCTGATAACAACTCCGTTAATTTCAACCGGTTTTAAAACTGCCACCGGTGTCATTGCCCCGGTTCGACCGACTTGAATTTTAATATCTTCAACTATCGTCGTCGATTGTTTCAATGGAAACTTTAAAGCAATTGCTCCACGAGGAGCCTTGCCGGCTACTCCTAATTTATTAAAAATTTCATTACTATTTATTGATATAACTAAACCATCAATTTCGTATGGAAGTTTTTCCCTGTTTTTCTGCCAATAAGCATAGAAATCAAAAACCTCATCCATATTTCTGCAAAGCTTATTGTGTTTATTGTTAGTTTTAAATCCTAAAGCTTTTAATATCCTGTGTTCTTCGTCGTGAGTTTTTTGTCCAAAATCGGTCACCAAATCATAGACATCGGCATCGAGATTTCTTTCGGAAGTGATTTTCGAATCAAGTTGGCGCAAAGAACCGGCGGCTAAATTTCTCGGATTAGCATAGGGAGGCAAATCCATTTTCACTCTTTCTTTATTGGTTTTCTCGAATTCTTTTTTGGTTATTATCGCCTCTCCCCGAACCACGACATTATCGAATTGTTTAAACGGCAATCTTTCTTTTTTTAAATCACTAATGATATCTTTTTCCTCTCTTAATTTTAACGGAATCGCTTCGATTGTTTTAATGTTTTGCGTAACATCTTCTCCGATTGCCCCGTCCCCTCTGGTCGCTCCGATTGCTAATATTCCTTTACTATAAATCAACTCTATCGCCAAACCGTCAAGCTTGGGTTCGCAATAATATTCAATCTTTTCTCCACTAAGAAGTTTTTTATTCCTGTTTTCCCAATTATCCATATCTTCCCTTGAAAAAGCATCGTTTAGTGAACGCATCGTTTCCTGATGCTCAACTTTTTTAAAAGCATTAAGCGGCTTGCCGCCCACTCTTTGAGTCGGAGAATCGGGAGTTATAAATTCGGGAAAACTTTGTTCCAAATCAAAAAGTTCCTTTTTCAAGGAATCTAAGGCTGATTCCGATATCTCTTCTTTATTTAAAACGTGATAAAGATAGCGGTGATGATTGATTAAATCCTTCAGCTTTTCTATTCTCTTTTGGACCTCGTTTTTATTCATTTTAATAAGAAGCTTCTATTTTCCTATTGGTTGTCTTGTATGTTCCCAATGATTCGATGGTGGTTCCCGCCTCCATGCAAGTCGCTCCCGAATAGGTTATGGTAACACTATAAGTATAATCTGTCCCCAGACTTCCCGTCACCGGAGTCGTACAATCACCGCTGATTCTAATATTGTATAATGTTTTTTCTATTCCCGTGTCAGCCGCATGGAAAGCTTTGACCGAATTATCCAAATTTTCTACCATTTTCGCTCCGCCGACAATAATACTGGATAAGCCCAAAGAAACAGCTAAAAGAATTGCTAAAATCACTACTGTTATATATACTGATACTCCTTTTTGATTTTCGTTTATCATATTAAATATCTAATTTTCTTTGAGAAATTGTTGTTTCAACAATCACCATTGGCGCATTGGTTGATGAAGAAAGCGATTTCATTTTAATCATGACGGTAACTTTTGGCTGGATATTATCCCCAAGAACATCACCAGTAACATAAAACTCTAGGCGATCAATGCTCACCGCCGAAGAAGTAATAGGCAAAGCGGTTCCAACGGGAAGACTTTCATCCGTTGATCTTCTTTCTTTTACCGCATTGTCTTCGATTAAAAACTGGACGCATTTATAGGAACTATCTTTGATATCATATGTTAAGAAAGCTATAGAAACTGGGCTGGTTCCCACGCGGAAATTTTCTCCCGCTGCTCCAGAACAAGTTCCCGTCATATCTTTTTCCGCCATTCTGATTGCTTTCGACATGTATTCCAAAGTATAACTCGACTGATTCATTAATTCTTGATTCTGCAAAATTCTTTTCTGACTATTCAAAACTGAAACAAAAATATTTACCAAAATAACGGAAACAAAACCAAAAATAAGAAGTGCAACCAATGTTTCAACCAAAGTAAAACCTTTTGTTTTTTGATTATTGTTTATCATCTCCAATTAAATATATTTTCTTTTACCACCATGGTATTATTTCCCCAATATACCGTAACCGTAATATCTATTTCGTCAGCGGTCGGCTGGGTGATTTGTATCCTTCTTGTAAAAGAAGTCACAATATCTCCCGAAAGAGGAGTATCGATTTGCCTATAAAATCCTGACGCCCCGGTAACTTCATCAATAACTAATTCATTTCCTGTCCAGGCTCTCAATCCAAAAGGTCCGCCCTCGCAACCGCTGCCCAAACACATACTAAGCCCGGTATCCCAGGCTACTCCCTGAATCCAATTGGTATCCCTCATATTTTTAATAAACTCTATTCCCTCCTGGCAAAGATATGAAGCAACAAAACTCTCTCTTTCTAATTGAGTATTTCTGGTGTATTTAAAAACCGCTTGATAAATAGGCAAAACCGCTATCGTTATAATCATGATAGAGATAAGCATTTCTAATAAGGTAAAACCTTTTTCTTTTTTAAAAGCGTTCTTCATTTGATTATTTAGTAAGTTGAACCATTCCCGCATTATTTACCGTTATCGTCCTTGTTATGCTGGTATCGTTTTCCACGCAAAGAACAATTGCAGCCGTATGCCCGGAAGAAACACCACCGATATATGTTAAAGGATTGGGGGGCTCAAAAGAAACACTGCGTGAAGCAATAGTTACCCCGTCATATAAAATATCGCAAATCTTAACTCCGGTTTCAAGATAGATTGTTTCTTTCACCGCATCTGTTCCGCTTTGCCAATATCTGACCGCAACGTTACAATCGGCATCTTTTTCTTCATAAATAATGTATTTATATTGATTAGCCACAGCCGACGATTCTGTTGTTTTGTCAAAAAACACTCCGTAGCCACAAGTAGTAGCGCTTCCGACCAGTCCCGAAATTGACATTTCCTGTCCCCTTCTTATATCCTGAGTTAATTTTTGAGAAGTTCTTTCCAAAGCAAAAATTTCATTGTTTTTTCCGTAGTTCGAAAAAACAGCAATACTCATTAAAAATACAATCGAAATTATAACCAGTAGTTCAATTAAAGTAAAACCTTTAGTATTTTTCATAATTATATCGTTAACGAAAGATACCAACTGACAATATCTCTTCCGAAGAAAAAACTGATAATTGTTCCTACCACCAGAAACGGCGCAAAAGGAACTTCCGACTTTAATCCTTTTTTCTTTAATAATATCATCACTGAACCTATTATAGCACCCAAAAGAAAACCTAAAAAGAGCGCAACGATAGTATTGGGAAAACCTAAAAGAAGTCCAAGCAATAAAGCCAATTTTACATCTCCGAATCCCATCGCTGTTCCTTTTGAAAAAAACCAGATTAAAAAGAAAAATAACGATGCTCCGAGAGATGAAAAAATTGATAAAACTATCTCGTGACTGCTAATTGTTCCTGTAAAAAAAGAATACAATAACCAAGCAATCGATAGGAAGATGGCAGGATAAATAACTTCATCAGGAATAATGAAATACTTTAAATCAAAAACAAAAATAACTATCAAAAAAGAAATAATAGTCAGCCAAAAAAATAATCCTAAAGAGATTATTGAACCCAAATAAATAAATACGGAAGAAAACAGAGTAGCAGTTATTAATTCAATTAAAGGATATTGAAAAGAAATCGTTCCCTTGCAATATCTACACTTCCCTCTTAAAAAGAGATAGCTTAGAATCGGAAATAAGTCCCAAAATCCTAAACTGTGACGACAATGAGGACAATATGATTTTCCAGAAACAAAACTCTCTTCTTTATACAGCCTCCAAATAACACAATTTAAAAAACTGCCAATTATTAGTCCGAATATAAAGATTAGAATTAACCACATCATAAGTAAATATTACCATAATTAAGCAAAAGAAAACACCCCTTTCAGGGGTGTTGGTTTCTTGTTTATTAGTTACAAGACGGTGTTGTTGCGGTACAATCTGGAACGGCAGGAACTCCTGCATAACCTGAAGAATCAACACACCAAGTTGTTCCTCCAGGTAAAACCTTTGAAAGACACCAAGCAGTCGAATTTATATATAATGCCAATGTTCCAGTACCCTGTGATTGAATATCAGCACATAAAGCAGATCCATCAGTACCAGTATCAATAATAGAGGAGGCTACTACCGGAGTACAGGCAGCCAACCCTACGGTAGGACCATAAGAATTGTTATTGTTTAGTTTGAAAATCTCGGCAGTTGATCTGAATTGATCCATAGCTGATTTAATTCTGGCATCTTTAGCGGCGTTTTGAGCACCACTCATAGAAACAATGATAAGGCCTGATAAAATACCAATAATGGCAATAACGACCAATAACTCAATTAAAGTAAAACCTTTTGTTTTTTGCATATATTTTAAAAATAGTTAGTATGCGACCTTTTCTCTTTTTTATATTTTAATTTTATTAAATAATACCCTTATTGTCAACAATTCTATTGTTGAACAGTTGTACTGATCTGATAAATCGGTAACAAAACAGCAGCAACCAAGAATCCAACCATTAATGCCAAACCAATAATTAGTATCGGCTCAATAATACTGGACAAAGAATCAACGAAAATATCTGTTTCTCTTTTGTAGAACCTCACTACATTAACCAGAGAAGAATCTAATTTACCGGTTTTTTCTCCAACCGATACCATTTGCACAAAAAGAGGAGAAATAACCTCGGTCTGTTGTGATAAAACAACACTCACGCTCTCACCCTTAACAACTCTGTCTTTTGTTCTAAGAATTGCATCCCTGTATACATTGTTCCCTACTAAATCTGCTACCACTTCTAAGGCTTCATTGATGGTGATGCCGGCAGAGATAAGGGTAGAAAAGTTTTCGGCAAAACGAGTCAGATAAAGATTCTTTAAAAACGGTCCGAAAATAGGAATTTTTAAAGAAATCTTGTCAAAAATATCTCTTCCTTGTTTTGTTTTCGGATAATAAATAAAGAACCCAGCCGCTCCCAATAAAATTACTATGACCAAATACCAATAATTAACAAAGAAATCGGAAATAGCAATAATCATTTTTGTCGCGACAGGAAGCTCCTGTCCCGATTCAACTAAAACCTTTACCAGTCCGGGAATAACAAAAATCATTAAAACGATAAAAATTAAAATAAAAATAACCATAATAACCATCGGGTACATGGCCGCTCCCATCATTTTAGAACGAATAGCATATTCACTTTCTAGGTGATCGGCCACTTTATCCAAAATAGAGGGAAGGTTTCCAGAAACTTCTCCCGATTTAACCATGTTGATATAAAAGACGGAGAAGATTTCAGGATACTTTCCAAGAGCTTTCGACATCTGATTACCGCTCCTCACATCTTTAGCAACACTGTATATTTTTTCTTTAAAATCTTGATTTTTAGTTTGATCTCCTAAGGCATCAATCGCTTCGGCCGGAGGAACGTTTGAGTCAATCATGATAGCCAGTTGCCTTGAAAACATGGCCACATCTTTCATTGAAGTTTGATTAAACAATTTAATATCAATCTTCTTATTCAAAACATCTTTTTTCTCCATCTCGGCTTCTTCATTAATTTCGATAGGAAAAAGACCATTAGTATTCAAAACCTCTAAAGCCGCTTCTTTTGAAGAAGCTTCTATTACGCCAGATTTAGAAACTCCTTGTGCATCCTTTGCTTGATAAAGATATTTCATATTAATTTCCTTAATTCTCTGGGATTATTCGAAAACTTAGAAGCATTCTCAAGAGTTACTAATCCTTTTCTGACCAATTCAGACAATGACCGATTTAAGGAAACCATTCCCGATTCAGAAGATGTTTCTATTACTAAAGGTATTTCGTATATCTTATTATCTCTTATCAAATTAGAAATAGCGGAAGTGTTGAGCATTATCTCGCAAGCTGGAACTACTTTTCCGTCAGTTGAAGGAACCA
Source organism: Minisyncoccales bacterium (assembly GCA_049302755.1). Lineage (GTDB taxonomy): Bacteria > Patescibacteriota > Minisyncoccia > Minisyncoccales > Minisyncoccaceae > UBA2211. The sequence continues at coordinate 21,619 of JBAQMK010000002.1, forward strand.
GTCTTTGTGAAATTATTCCAATTAAAGAACTTGCCAACTGAGCTCTGATTTGAGATTGTTGATCACCATTAAAATTATCGACTATTCTGTGAATGGTTTGCGCCGCTGAATTAGTGTGCAAAGTTGCAAAAACCAAATGTCCAGTTTCTGCGGCTGTAATGGCTGTTGCCATTGTTTCGGGATCTCTCATCTCCCCCACCATAATAACATCGGGATCTTCTCTGAATGTTGATTTCAATGCTTGAGAAAAAGACAAAGTATCAAGATGCAATTCTCTTTGATTGATCATCGACTTATCATCTTTAAAAATATACTCAATCGGGTCTTCAATGGTTATAATGTGGCTAGCTCGAGTATGATTTATCTCATCAACCATTGCCGCTAAGGTCGTGCTCTTTCCGTGACTTGACGGTCCGACAACCAAAACAAATCCTTGGGCATATTCACAAAACTGATGAAGTCTGACCGGCAACCTCAACTCTTCCATAGTCCTTATTTTTTCCGGAACTAATCTTAAAGCCGCACTAACTGTTCCTACTTGATAAAAAACATTGACCCTGAATCTAGCCCTTCCTTCAAAATCGTATGAAAAATCTATTTCTTTATTTTTTTTAAAGTTTTCTATTTGTTCATCGCTCATTAAAGCAAAAGAAATTCCCTCTGCTTCTGCAGCCGTTAAAACCTCTCCCTTTAAATGAATTAACTCTCTGTTTATTCTTAATATTGGAGAATGACCTTCTGAGATGTGAAGGTCTGAAGCATTATTCTTTATGGTCGCCTCTAAAAGCTGTTTAAGAAATGTTTGGTATTCCATTTTAAATTTGTTCTATTTCCAATTGCTGTTGTTCCTCGGTTATTCTGAATACTTCTTCAACAGAAATCAATCCTTGAAGCGCTTTAATCATTGCATCTTGTCTCATTGTTATCATTCCCTGTTTCTTGGCTTCTGCGGCAATATTAGTTTCCGACGGGTCTTCCAAAATCGCTTTTTCCAGCTCGGTTGTCATTCTTAATACTTCGAAAATACCGATTCTTCCCTTTTCTCCTTTATTGCCACATTTAGCGCATCCTTTTGGCTTATAAACATAAATCGGATTGGGAACAGTGAAATAACTTTTAGCCGTTTCCGGTAATTGAGTTATTTCCTTCATTATCATTTTTTCTACTTCCTTATTCGGTCTTACTTTTTCTTTGCAATACGGACATAAACGATGACCCAATCTTTGACCGATGACAACGTTTACAGTTGCCGGTAAAAGGAAGGGCTTAATTTTCATATCAATTAATCTGGGAATTGCTCCGATAGCATTATTGGTATGCAAGGTAGATAAAACAATATGACCGGTTAAGGCAGCGTGAGTAACTAAAGATGCAGATTCTTCATCTCTGATTTCACCGACCATAATAATATCTGGGTCTTGTCTGACTACCGATCTTAATCCCTGACTAAAATCGTATCCGATATCCGGTCTGATTTGTGACTGATTAACTCCTTTAACAAAATACTCAATCGGGTCTTCAAGGGTAACTACATTAACGTCCGGTTTGTTTAATTCTTGAAGAATAGAATACAAAGTAGTTGTTTTACCGGAACCAGTTGGACCAGTCGAAAGTATTAATCCAAAAGGCTTAAGAATTGCTTCTTTTAATGCTCTTAAATTATATCCCAACAATCCTATTTCTTCATAACTTCTCAATCCCTCGGTGGCATCAAGAACTCTGATTACAACTTTTTCTCCCAATTTGGTCGGAAAAGTTGAAACTCTGAAATCAATATCTTTAGAATCTATTTTAGCTGAAAATCTTCCATCTTGAGGAATTCTTGTTTCGTCGATTCTTAAATTAGAAACGATTTTAATTCTAGCGACGATTGAAGGATGAGTATGAATCGGCAAAAACAAAGATGAATACAAGCTTCCATCCATTCTAAAACGTATTCTCAATTGATTTTCTTCTGGCTCAATATGAATATCAGAAGCATTACCGTCAACAGCATGTCTTAAGATAACTGCCACCATTTTAATAATCGGGGCCTCTTCAGAAAGTCTTTCCGCTTTCGGCTTCGCATCGGTTGCAAAAAGTTCAACACCTCCTCCCTCTTCTTCTCCCAATTCTGTCTCTAAGGCACTTAAAGCCTTGCCCACCTCTTCCCTGACGTTCCTGTATTGCTTTAAAAAGGCATCGAAAGAATTGGCACTGATAAGATATGTTTTGTAAGTTATTTTATTTTGTCTGGCTAAAAAGTTTAAAGCTTCCTTGGCTTTAATGTCGTCCGGATTTACAACTCCAACTTCTAAAACATTTCCCTGAAGAGTTAAGGGAACTACTTTATAAAATCGGGCTGATTCTTCAGGAATCATTGCCAAGACATTATTGGAAACTTCCAAAACTTCGGCGTTCTCAAAAAAAGGCATATTAAATATTTCTGCCTTAATCTTATTAAGATCGCTTTCCTTGAGCAACTTTTTGGAAACTATGAATTCTTCTTCGCTTCCCTTGAAGGCCTTGAATTCATTTTGCAATTCCTCTCCTTGCTCTTTGGTTATTATTTTTTTCTCTATTAGTTTTTGTAAAAAAATCATATTAAATTTTATTTAACAGGAGCAAAAGGATCATCTCTTCCTGAAGGAACTTCTCCATTAACTTCATTAAAAATTGATGAATCAGGAATATATTTTAAAGCGGTAAAAGCAGCGGAAGCAAGAAAATTAGTATCGACTTCAACTTGAATCGTTTCGCTTCCATTAATCGGTAAAATATTGGTGTTGGCCGGAGTGATATTAATTTTTGTTAAGCCAAAATATCCAAGAATAATAACTCCCACGATTAAAACATAGGGGGCTATTTTTTCTAAAGTACTTTTATTTTTTTTATTTATTGGGTCCATATTAATAAGAATAAATATCTAATATCACACTAAAATTATGATTATTAACCGTAGTTCTCCCCTTCACCTCCTGTCCGGCGGAAGAAACGGTAACACTTTTAATTGTAATTATTCTTGTCTGGCCTTCGAATAAAGATAATAGATTTTTAAATTCGGCATAAGTTCCTGTCACATTCAGATTAATCGTTGTTTTTTTAACCGGACCCTGTAACTGACTAAGATAATTGCCGGTTGATTGAACTTCTGTTTGCGTATTTTGAGCACTAGACTTAGCTCCGTCTTCAGTTTGATTTGTTGCCGGTGCCGAAGAAACGACTGACTCCTGGGTCGAATTGGTCATACTACTCAAATCCATTCCGCTTGAAGCAACGATGGCTTTAAAAAAACTGTTAATTTTAGGAATAAAAAATTGAGATGAATCAAAGTTAATCGCAATACTGCTTTTCTTTTCTGTCCAGCCAGCGCTATTAAGAGCATCTATTTTAGAATCAATGATAGCGTAATAGCTTTTCTTTGCGCTAATCAGCGATTCTAATTGGCTTATCTGACTTTTAACATTATTAATCTCTTTCCATTTAGAGTTATCTAATAAATACGCTACGCAAATAGCGGCGATGAAAATTAATACCGATATTAATAATTTTATTTGTTTTACTTTTTTAATATCCATATTATTCTAAAACTTCTGCTTTTATGGTTAACTCTAAATCAAAATTAACCGAATTATCTTGAGCCAGCGCAATATTTGAAATTTGATAGCTTTCAATGGTTGGTTCGATATTTAAAATAGCTATTTGTTGCATAACATTCTGGAATCCGCTAGTTGATCCGTCCATCGTAACTCTTCTGGAGGCCACATCAAAAATAAATCCGGAATAAACTACTTTCGGGTGAGTCCATTTCTGAAAAGAAATAAAGTAATTAGAAACCTTGGGATTGTTTTCAAAAAGAACCTTAAAGTCTCCGATGTATCTACCGGCTAAAGCCAATTCGCTTTCTTTGACCCTCACATCGCTTCCGGCAAGAGTAGTATATTCATTATTAGCGGTAAGTAATTTTTCTTTATTTTGACTGAGAATTACGTTATTAAAATAAAAATAAACACCCAAAGAAATTAAAAAAACAATGATTGAAAAAACCAAAATAAGGTTTTCCCTAAGGTCTGTTTCTTTTTTAATTGGCGCTATTTCAATTGCCATAATTATTTCTTAATTCTTAAGTATATTATACTTGCTTATTCAAATTTTCTCAAGGCTTCGCCTAACGCAATAGCATAATTAGGATTTATTTCTCTCATTTTTTTCTCCAATACCTTCGGATAAATAATATTTTTGAATGGTTCGGCAATTTCAACAACTAAAGCGCGAGATTCGTCCTGGTTTAAATTCTTGGTAAGATAATCAACTAATCCCGGCAACAATGAAGTTCCTCCGGCTAAGATAACTCTCTCAACCTTCTTCCCTTCTTTTTCTTCGAAGTCTCTTATTACCGTTCTGGTTCTCTCAGATATAATTGATAAAATGGGGGTTAAAATATGAGAAAGTTTTGTATCACCAGAATCAGTCAATCCTTCTTCTTTTTTCTTTACCTCTGCTTCTCCGGCCGGAATATTTAAAGTTTGAGAAAGACTATAGGTCAAATCTTTACCCGCCATATCAAAACTGGAGCTCATTTTCATGAAACCTTCGTCAATTATATTGATATTGGTGCTTTGAAATCCCATTTCCAATAAACAGGTCGGTGGATCATTTTCTTTAACCACTGCCCTTTTTAAAGCCATGGCTTCGGCTTCGAGGGCAGTCAATTCCAATCCGGATTGTTCGGCAATAGTTTTATACTGTTCAACAATAATCTTAGGAACAGCCATCACCAAAACTTTATTACTCTCTTTCAAAGATTCTTTATTCATTAATTGCCAATCCAAAACTAATTCCGACAAAGGCAAAGGAATATATTTCCTTGCTTCGAAACCGATCGCATTAGCGATCTCCTTTTTAGACATCGGCGGTAATTCAAAAGTTGTAAAAAATGTTGCAAAGTCGGGCAAAGAAAATACCACCTTCTTAGTCTTGATTCCCGTTTCTTCTATTATTCCCGCTATCGCGATTGAAATATTATTAACCGCTGGATTTAAATTTTTTCTATCAAAAGACCTGAAGAATTGTTTGCAAGCAACATCCAAATTAACCTCTCCGTAGTTTTCCAAGGTTATTTGCCCCTTATTTTCTGATATCTCAACTGCTCGAATGACTTTTGTTCCAATGTCGATACCTAAACTATTCTGCTTTTTTCTTTTTGCAAAAATCATATTAAAAATATTATAGCATTTTTAAATTAGTTGACAAATGTTATACTTGTATAATACCACTTTTAAAAAAACAATGAAATACCTGAAGGCAGTTTGGGACATAGTTTTCCCTAAAAAGTGCATAATCTGCGGAAGAGAAGGACAACATCTTTGTGAAGATTGTCTTTCTTTGATTCCAATCAACCCCTTTGAATATTGTTTATGTGAAAAAATGGAAAAAATAAATAAGTGCGATAATTGTAAAAGTAGAAATCTTGATAAGATACTGTCGGCCACATCCTTTAATGATAAAATTATCAAAGAAACTATTCATAAACTAAAGTACGGATATATAGAAGATTTAAGCATTCCCCTCGCCTGGCTTATCTTAAATCATCTTAAAATCATTGATTGCCAAATTAATAATTCTTTTGTTCTCATTCCCGTTCCGATGCATATAAAAAAGAAAAGAAAAAGGGGCTTTAATCAGTCGGAAGAAGTTGCAAAAATAATTTCTGAAACGACCGGCATCAAATTATCAACAACTCTCACTAAAACAAAAGAAACAAAACCACAAATGGAATTAAACAGAAAAGAAAGACTCGAGAATATTAAAAATTGCTTCGCGATTAACAACAAAAAAGAAATTGAAAACAAAACTATTCTTCTCTTGGACGATGTCTATACTACCGGCTCGACAATGGAAGAATGCGCTAAAATTTTAAAAGAAAACGGAGCCAAAGAAGTCTGGGGAATAACTATCGCAAGAGAAATAAAATTGGGTTGACCAATACTGCTATTTTGTATATTATGACAACATATTGGAGAGGTGCCAGAGTGGTCGAATGGGGCACCCTGCTAAGGTGTTAGTTGCGAAAGCGACTCGAGGGTTCGAATCCCTCCCTCTCCGCCACTATGGACCTAATTAATATCATTCTTCATATAGACATCTATTTAGCCGAGATTGTTAATCTCTATGGAATGTTATCTTATTTCCTGCTGTTCGCCGTTATTTTTGTCGAAACCGGCTTGGTTTTTGTTCCCTTTCTACCAGGTGATTCCCTTCTCTTTGCGGCTGGCGCCATTTCGGCTATTAGCTCTCTAAATATCGGCGCTTTAATTATAATTCTTTTTATCGCTGCTTTCTTGGGCGACACAACAAATTATTTTATCGGAAAATTTTTCGGTAACAAATTATCGACTAAGGTAAACCAAAAATATTTATCAAGAACCCAGGAGTTCTATAAAAAATATGGTGGGATAACTATTTTTCTCGCCCGCTTCATTCCGATTATCAGAACTTTTGCTCCCTTTGTCGCCGGATTAGGAAAAATGAATTACAATAAATTTATCATTTACAACGCCACCGGAGGATTAATCTGGGTTTTGCTTTTCACTCTCTCGGGATACTTCTTGGGCAATATTCCGCAAATAAAAGAGAACTTCTCAATTATCGTTGTTATTATAATCTTATTATCTTTCGTCCCAGTTTTATTCGAATTCATTAAAAACAAAAAACATGTCTAAAAAGAAATACTACGCCTATTTAATAAACGGGAAAAAAGGAATTACCGATAACTGGCCGGAATGCCAAAAGCTTGTTTCAGGCATGGTCAACACAAAATATAAAGGATTCGAAACAAAAGATGAAGCCGAAAGATGGCTTAGCGCCGGGGCTGATTATTCCTTAAAACATACCGCTTCAAAAAAAGGAGTGTATTTTGATGCCGGAACCGGGGCCGGCAAAGGAGTCGAAATCAGCGTTACCGATGAAAACGGGAATAGTCTTTTAAATATCGTTATGAAAAAGAAAGATATTGATGAAAAAGGTAACCATTTGATTACCGATGATGTCACCAATAACTTTGGAGAATTATTAGCTTGTAAATACGCTTTAGAAATAGCTTTAAAGAAAAACATTAAAAGTGTCTTCGGGGACAGCAAGCTAATCCTTGATTATTGGTCAAAAGGATATATCAAAAAAGAATTACCCGAAGAAACTATTTCTTTAAGTAATGAAGTCAAAAAATTAAGATACCTATTTGAAAAAGAAGGAGGAGAAATGGAACATATTTCCGGGGGAAGCAACCCGGCTGATCTGGGATTCCATCGCGGATAACAAATTGACAATTGTCTCCTTTTTATATATTATTTCCCTATCACGGAGGGATGCCAGAGCGGTTGAATGGGATAGTCTTGAAAACTATTGTGGGGAAACCTACCGAGGGTTCGAATCCCTCTCCCTCCTCCATAAAAACATTAAAATGGAAACTCAAAGACCAAAAGTAGGTGTTGCCATTATTATTGAAAGAGACAATAAAATTCTTTTGGGTAAAAGAAAAGGTTCTCATGGAAACGGGTCCTGGGCTTTTCCCGGCGGACACTTGGAATTCAATGAAAGCCTTGAAGACTGCGCGATAAGAGAAGTGATGGAGGAAACCGGATTAACGGTCAGCAATATTAGAAAAGAAACCTTTACTAACGATATAATGAAAGAAGAAAATAAACATTATGTCACCTGCTTCGTTAAGGCCGATTGTAATTCGGGAGAGCCGAAAATAATGGAACCGGAAAAATGCGAAGAATGGGGCTGGTTTGACTGGAATAATTTGCCAAGTCCACTCTTTACCCCCTTTCAAAACTTTTTAAAAGACCACAAACACTGCTAAAAGCAGTGCTTTCTTTTACTTGTTTTTAATCTCTTTTTTGTATAGTATAGAAATACGCCCTCGTAGTTCAATGGATAGAATACCAGCTTGCGGAGCTTGCGATAGAGGTTCGAATCCTCTCGAGGGCACATATGAATTTCTCAACTAAAATAGAAGAAATTCCTCACGTCGGAAAAGTTTACGGCAAAAGACTCAAAGCTATTGGTATTAAAACTTTGGCCGATTTAATTTACTATTTTCCGAGAGAATACAAAGACTTCTCTAAAATATCCAAAATTAAGGATATAAAAATAAATGAAAAGGTTTGTATTTTAGGAAAAATAATCTCGATTAACCAAAACAAAACCTGGTTCAAGCGAATGATTGTCACCACCGCTTTAATTCAAGACGACACCGGAGCAATAGAAGCCGTTTGGTTCAACCAGCCGTATCTGAATAAAGTTTTGAATATCGGCGACGAAATCATTTTGGCCGGAAAATTATCTATCAATGACCGAACCATTCAAATCTCATCTCCTATTTATGAAAAAGTTTCTTTAAAAGAAAATATTCATTTAGGAAGAATAATGTCGGTCTATACCGAAAGTCAGAGAGTATCTTCAAAATATTTAAGATACATCCTTAAACCGATCATTGAAAGTATTAAAGATAAGATTCCTGAAACCCTGCCCGATGAATTATTAAAAAAATACGAACTATTATCCCTAAAAGAAGCGATTGAACAAATCCACTTCCCTTCTTCGCTGGAATTGGCTAAAAAAGCCGAAGAAAGATTTTCTTTTGAGCAAATATTCTTCATCTCTCTTTTTAATTTAAAAAAGAAATTAGAAATTAAAAAAGAAGAATCTCAATCAATTATTATAAACAAAGAACTAATAGAAAGAGTTAAGGCTTCCCTTCCTTTTGAATTAACCAAAGCCCAGAAGAAAACATTGGATGAAATCCTGAAAGATATGGAAAAGCCGAATCCCATGAACAGATTATTACAGGGAGATGTCGGTTCGGGAAAAACCGCGGTTGCCGCTTTAGCTTCAATCAATGCGGTCAAAGCTAAAATCCAGGTTGTCTTAATGGCTCCGACCGAAATACTGGTAAAACAGCATTTCAAAACCTTCTTCCAAATGCTCAAAAGCTTTAACTTGAACGTTGGACTACTAACCGGCAAAGAAGATAAATATTACTCAAAAAAGCTTCATTCCGATACGATTGAAATATCCAGAAAAAAACTATTAGAAAAAGTTGAAGATGGCGATATTGATATTTTAATCGGAACCCAGGCTTTAATCATCGGCAATAAAAAGAAAAAAGAAGAGCAAAAGGTAAAATTCAAAAATCTGGGACTGGTGATTGTCGACGAACAACACCGTTTCGGAGTTAAACAAAGAGCCGCACTTCAAAAAAACCGGGAGAAAATCCCCCACCTTTTATCCATGACTGCTACCCCTATTCCCCGAACATTAGCTTTAACGGTCTGGGGAGATTTAGATTTATCAATCATTGATGAAATGCCAAAAAACAGAAAAAAAATACTTACCGAAATTGTCTCGGAAAAACAAAGAATTAAAAAATACGAATTCATTAAAAAAGAAATAAAAAAAGGCGGACAGGTTTTTGTCGTTTGCCCGAGAATAGAATCAGAAGAAGAGGAAGAAGAAATCAAAACCGTTAAAAAAGAATACGATTATCTTTCTAAAGAAATATTCCCTGAATTTAAATTAGCCATGCTTCACGGAAAAATGGGGAGCAAGGAAAAAGATAAAACAATGAAAGATTTCCGAAGCAAGAAATACGATATTCTTGTTTCAACTTCAGTCATTGAAGTAGGAATTGATATTCCCAACGCCACCGTCATGATGATTGAAGGCAGCGACCGATTCGGCCTGGCTCAATTACATCAATTCAGAGGCCGCGTCGGACGAGGAGAACAACAGTCATATTGTCTGCTTTTCACTGATTCAAGAAGCAAAAAAACTAGAGAAAGATTGGAAGCAATGATTAAATACGACAGTGGATTTAAACTCGCCGAAATGGATTTAAAATTAAGAGGCCCGGGAGACTTCTTCGGGGTAAGGCAATGGGGGCTACCCGACTTCGCCATGTCTGCTTTAAAGGACATAAAGAGCGTAAATAGGGGGAGAGAAGCAGCGATAGAGATATTTCCTCAAATACAAAAATACCCCCTTTTAAAAAGGAGGCTGGAGGCGTTTGAAGAGAAGGTTCATTTAGAATAAACTATTTCCTTACCTTCGGCGTGACCCAAAATCCCATATACTTACCAAAGACCCAGTGCATCTGAGCATGCAAGGCCGGCAAAGAACTGAAGAATATCATTACGAAAGGAATCAAAATCCATTCTAAACCCATTAAAACGTATTTAAAGCGTCCGTAATTGACCGGCTTCGGCGGGAGCAACAGCATACTCACCCAGATAGAAATAATCAAGCTCGACATAGTGATGGTCAAAATAACGCTGGTGATTTTCGGTAAATTATACGACACCAATGACTGGGCAAATTCATTTCCTCCTAAATACAAAGGTAGCCAGCCGAGAGCAAAAATTAAAATCGAAGAAATAGCCCAAGAAACGTGTCCCTCAACCAATTCAAAACCCATAGAAAATTTTTTCTGAAAAGAAATCTTTTTGTCTTTTAAAGAAGCAAAGATAAAGAAAGGAACCTCCCCTACTCCGTAAGCCCATCTTTTTTGCTGCTTGTAAACATTCTTTAATGTTTTGAAAAATGTTTCGGCACAATTAGCATCCATTGAAATCGGGTAATACATCGGCTGAACTTTGTAATCTCCATTGTATTCAAAAAAGCATTGCCAAAAAATTCTTGAATCATCAGAGACAACATTTCTCTGTTTAAATCCAACATCATATAAGGCTTTAAACGGCATTGAGTGTGAAGAAAAAGTAACCAACTTCTCCGGTCTCTCCTGATTCATGGTGTGCCAAAAAGTTGAAGAAAAAGAAAATACTCTCGACAAGGGAGGAGATTGCCAAACATTATTTAAATATAATGGAATCGGTTGAAAGCTAGTTCTTAAGGGCTTATCAACCGTTAAATAATAAAAAGTTAAACAGCTAAAATATTTAGGATAAACACAGGCATCTATATCGAAAGAAGAAACGATAACGTTTTCGTAAGGAATACTCAAAGGATCGATAATCAATTCTTTAGTTTTTTGCGCTGCCCAAGCATCGTTTGCTCCGTGACCAGCAATCTCCCCTTCCAAACCCATCGGATGACAAGTGACTAATAGTTTATAAAAACTGTTGCCATATTTTTCTTTAATCTTTAATGCAATTTCTTTGGCATTTTCTTTATCCGCTTCTTCGCAAGCCAAAACAACGATCATTTTTTCTTTCAAATAATCAGTAGCTAAAAGACACTTAAATGTTGATTCAACAATTTCGAGAGGTTCTCCATACATCGGTAAAATTATCAAATGATAAATATCTTTCCAAGACGAAACATTGATTCCATTTTTGGGGACTCCCAATGCCTCTAATTTCTCAAGCCAATCTTCTTCTTCGTTTTTTTTCATCTGAGAATATCCCGTCTTTAAATAAAAAGCAAAATAAATGGTTCTCAATAACCAATAAATATCAAAAACAATGATAAAAAAAGCTACCAACACCGGGAGCTTGTAAGAAAGCAAAACCGACAAAAATAATACTGAAAGGCTTAAAAGTCCGGTAAACATTTCCAAGAAACGGTACAGACCCCTCTCTTTCCTGTCTTTCAAATCTGCCGCTCTTCCTATTTTTAAATAGTATTTTTCTTCCATTGTGACCCCACAGGGAATCGAACCCTGATTACCAGATTGAAAATCTGGTGTCCTAACCGTTAGACGATGGGGCCAAAGATAGATTATATATATCAAAAAGAAGGCAAAAAGACAAGTTTTAAGCTTTAAAATTTAATAATCTCTCCGGGATTAATAATTCCTTTTTCTTTAGCTTCTTTCGACTCTTCGGTCCTTTCTTTTTTCGCTTCTTTAATAACCTCCCTCAATCCTTGAATATCTATTTTCTTTTTTGTCTTATTTGTATCAACAATTTCTGGTTTTACTACCTTCTCTACCCTTTTTTCTTTTTTGACAGGAACAAATTCCTTAGCGGTATCTTCAAGACTTATAAACGGTAATTTTTCAAAATTACTCTTTGGTTTTTCTTCAATACTAGTATTAGCATTACTATTGTTATTACTATTACTCTTTCCCAAACAAGACTTGCAATATACCGGACGCTTTCCATCTGGTTTAAAAGGAACCTTAACCTTCTTTTTACATCTCTCGCATTCAGCATCGAATAATTCAGAAGCTGTTCTGCTGCTTACCTTATTTTCAATTTTAGGCATATCCTCCACTCCGGCATATTTAGAAATCTTCTCTTCGACAATCTTTTTATCTGTTCCGTATTTTTTTCTTGAAAATTCAATAATTTCTTTTTCGAAGTCATAATCGGAAACAGCCGGTGGAAGAGTTTCGGCCGAAAAAGGCCTAGAAGTCAAGCCGTCGATCATTAATTTAACATATATATTCTGCTTGGGAAGATTCACTAAGTCATGAGTATAAAACTCGGGAGAAAATTCTTTTTCCAAAAATTCTCCGTCTTCAGCCCCGACTCTGAACAAAATCATTGTTCCCACGTTTCCAAAAACAGCATCCCTAACCTTTTCCTCCATTTGATTAATGTATTGATGAGCTAAAACTAAAGACAATCTATACTTTCTGGCTTCGGATAAAATACTAGCAAAAGAATCGGTTGAAAAATTCTGAAATTCATCAATATATAAGATAAAATCGTTTCTGTCTTTTTCTGGAGTATCCACTCTCGACATCGCAGCTAATTGTAATTTGGTTACCAACAAAGCTCCTAACAGTCTTGAAGAATCCTCCCCTACTCTTCCTTTAGAAAGATTCATAATCAAAATCTTTTTCTCATCCATTATTTTTCTGATGTCTATCGTTGATTTTTCTTGTCCGATAATATTTCTAATTAAAGGAGAAGAAATAAATTGTCCGATTTTATTTTGAATGGCTGCCGTTGCTTCTATTTCGTATCTCTGACTGTAGCGGGCAAATTCTTTAACCCAAAAAGCCTTGACCACCGAATCTTTAACGTTTTCCAATATTTCGTTTCTCCATTCAACATCAGCCAATAATCTGTTGATACCCAATAAGGTTGAACCTGGAGTTTCAAGCAAGGCTAAAATAGCATTGTTTAAAATGTATTCCATTCTTGAAGACCAAACGTCCGGCCAAATCTTTTTGAAAACTCCCATCATTCCACCGGCAATTAGATGTCTGTATTCGGCATCAACATTTTCCATAATATTAAAAGCAATCGGGGTATCCACATCGGCCGGATTAAAATAGACCACATCCTTTATTCTTTCTTCAGGAATAAATTTAAGAATTTCTTCCGATGCTTCTCCATGAGGGTCGACAAAACCAACACCATTACCGTTTTTAATGTCTTGAATTACCATGTTTTTCAAAAGTTCGGTCTTACCCATACCGGTCTTTCCGACAACATAGATATGACGTCTTCGATCATCCGTTTTAATACCGAATCTTTTCCTTTCTCCTCTGAAGGTCGTCTGACCGAAAAATATGATTTCTTGTTTTTCCATAATATTATTCTACTGGTAATGTCGAGGGAGGTGCTCCCTTCTTCATCTCTACTCTCTTTAAGGCTGAGGTCGGCACAGCTGCACCCGGGAAATGCCAAAGGGTAGCCAATTCTTCACTGTTTAAAAAATATGTTGCTCCTTCTACAGAAAAAGGGTCAAAAGCCGGATCTCTGGTTCTGTAATTATCGATCAGGTCTCTTTTTCTTAAATACAATCTTCGGGCGGTAAAAATATCGGGCGACTGAATTTTAGTTGTTGTCATTCCCCATGGTTTCATATTATTAAAGTTCTGAGTTCCAAATTGAGCAAAAAAACTGACTCCGAATCCTTTCGCTCCGCCGAAGAAAACTTTTCTTTCAGCAACGTAAACATACTTAATAAAAGAAAGGAAGCAATGTTTTGATTTTTTTCTTTCAATGGCCGTGACAATATCTCTTTCTCCAGAAGTTAATTTCATTTCCGGCGGCAAAACAGTTTCTTCTTTCTTTTCTTCCGTGGGTATTTCTCCATGGATTAAAAGATAAAAGAAATCTGATAATAAAGTTCGGCCTTCTTTTTTCTCCGGTCTCTTAACCAGTTTATCAACTTCTTTTCTCGCTCGCTCAAAAAGAGAAGATTCTTTTGGTCCTCTTGGTTGAGCAAATATCTGTATCCAAATCTGCTCCCCTTTCGACATTCTCGATATCACTTCAAATAAAGAAGCCAAAGGATCGATTCTTTTTTCCTCTTTGGAAACTTCGGGCTTTTCTTCAAAAAATTGCTCGTAGGTTCTAATCGGATAAACATCCGATTTTATTAATTCAAAATCCGTTCCCCACATGTCCCAATCTTGATTGGGAATATCCATCGGAACCTGTTTAGTATAATCAGGGACTTCAACAATTTCTACTTCTGGGTATTGAGCATATATAGACGACTCGATTAATTTTCTATTGCTTGAAGGAATCCTAACGTACATATGCGGAACTCCGTCAATTCCCGCTATTTCAAAAGAAGCACCCAATATCACCTTTCCTTCAAAATGTTCAGCTCTCCAGTCCTTGGGCGGATCGTAAGAACCCCAAATAGAATTAAAGACATTTTCCATGGCTCTTAATGGCCTGAGAATTTCTTGAGGCACCCTAATTTCTAAAACTACCGGTTTCCTTGTTTTATCACCGGCCCATTTATTATTTATAAATAGCTTATAGGTAAATTTTAATTTTTTAAACAAATAAAATGGAACTACTGTCCACCAAAATTGAAAGATTAGAGCTTTTAGTGCCAAAAGATAAGGGAAAATAATTTTCCAGAACGCGGAAAATGCTTCAATTATAAACACTATTTCTGCTGGCATTAATTAATTTTAAACTTATGCTTCGCGAACCTTGTACTTTCCTTCCCCATCTCTGGTGAAGAATTTTTTGTTTTGTAGATTAAGAAGAATCGTTGATTCCTTAACCATTCTTTGCTGTAACACAGATTGAACTATAGTCTCCTTGGACATTGATTGTTCTGAACTGTTTAAAACTTGATAAATAACATCTTTGACTTGTCCGGGATTGTATCCCCAATCTTTCAAAGCATAATATCCCCTTCCGACCAAAACAAAGTCTTGGTTTCTGATTAATTCATTGTGTACTGTTTGAGGATGTAATTTTTTAGCTCTGTTAGATCTACCAATCAAAGATTCATTTAATCCAAAAATCATATCGGCAATTTCTTTGAAGTGCAACGGCTTTTCACTCTTCTTTAAAATTAACTTGATTTTATCTTTTACTGTTCTGGGATTAACTTCCGGCCATGATTTCAATCCAAGCTTATTTCCGTCTATTGTTTTTAAAATATCTTTTGATATTTCTAAATATGAGCAGAAAGATTCCTCGTTAGCCTTTCCTCCGTTTTCTTTATATTTTAAAAATAATGTTTTAATCGTTTCGGGAGCACCAACTTCTTTTAATTGTTTAATAAAATCAGCGGCAATCTTTTTAGACGAAGAAACTAAATCTTTATTGGTTGTCCAGAAAGAATAAAAATTGTCGTCTTCTTTTTCTTTAACAAGAGTGTCTGCTAAAGAAAGCAAAAATAAGATATAATTCTTATCCTCGTTTGAACCAATTTCTTCTAATAGTTTTTCTTCCTTTTTTACCCCTCCGGCAGCATCGATTTTCTTTTCAAAAAAGGTTTTAATCTTCTTAAATTCATCCTTAATTTCAGAATTATCCAAAACCTTCTTTGCTCTTTTTACTCCATCAACCTCAATCTGTCTTACCCTTTCTCTGGTGATGTTATAGCTTTTACCGATAGCTTCCAAGGTTTCCGGCTTTCCCGATTTTCCCAACGAAAATCTGCGAGAAATAACGGTTCTTGTCCTGTCTGGAAGGTTTTTCAATATATTTTGTGTTATTTTTTTGCAGTCAAATTCCATAGTATTTAACTTATAACATTTAATATGAAAACTGTCAACAACCTACTTGCCTGCTTTCTTTTGTTTTAGATTGTTCCAAGAAACTAATAAAGGACTGGCCAAAAAAACTGATGAAAATACCCCGACAATAACCCCGATTCCCATAGTCAAAGTAAAGTATTTTAAGCTCTCTTCGTTGCTGAAAAAGTAGTATAAGGGAACCAAAGCAATCAATACGGTTAAAGAGGTATTAACGCATCTGGCCAATGTTTCATTTAAACTCTTGTTGACGATTTCGGCATAAGAAGACTTTCTATCTTTCATTAAATTCTCCCTGATTCTATCAAAAACAACTACATTATTGTTGATACAGTATCCAACAATGGTTAATAAAGCGGTAATGACCGGAATAGTTAATTGAGCTCCGTAATATTTACCTAAAATTGCCAAAACTCCCAAAGGAATAATAACGTCATGAAAAAGCATTAAGGTTGAAGAAAATCCGTACTGGAAAGAACTAATCGGTTT
The DNA here is from genome assembly GCA_049302755.1 of Minisyncoccales bacterium. Classification (GTDB taxonomy): domain Bacteria; phylum Patescibacteriota; class Minisyncoccia; order Minisyncoccales; family Minisyncoccaceae; genus UBA2211. Next base: position 38,018 of record JBAQMK010000002.1, read on the forward strand.
TGATACGTTTCTGAAAGCCAAAGCGATATAAACAAGCATTGCCAATAATGAAATTACTACCACCAACACTGTTTTATCTTTCAATTCTCTTCCAATCAAAGGACTAATAGTTTCAACTCCCGAAGCACTTTCATCAATCTCCCCTGTCTCCTTTATTTTTGATAAAACATTATTATAAACTTCACTGGAAATATCTTTTTTATTAATCTTTAAAATAATTTCATTGTTTCCTGCCGGTTGAACTTGAATATTATTTAGTCCTTCAATCTGAGAAACAGCTGTTTTTATCGTCTCAATATTAGGAGCGCTGTTTTTATAAACAACATTCAACGAGCTACCTCCTTCAAAATCTATTCCTAAATTTAGTCCGAAAGCGAACAAGAAATAAATACTTGCTCCGACTGTTAATATTGCAATTGCAAAATATATTTTTGAGTATTTTAAAAAATTCATATTTTTATGACCATAACCATTTAATCTTTCCTATCTTTCCCTTGGCAACAAACTCCAAGAAAACCCTTGAGACAACCATAGCCGAGAACATACTAATTAAAATACCGACAATCAGAGCAAAGGCAAAGGCTTTGATAAAGCTGGTTCCCAAGAAATATAAAGTAAAAGCAACAATAAGAGTAGTAAAGTTTCCATCTCTAATCGAAGGCCAGGCACGATTACATCCCTCTTCAATACTGCTCATAGTATCTTTTCCTTGAGCTAGTTCTTCTTTCATTCTTGAGAAAATCAAAATATTAGCATCAACGGCCATACCGATAGAAAGAATAATTCCTCCGATACCGGCTAAAGTCATTGTTACCGGTATTAATTTGATTAAAGATAAAAATATTAAACAATAAATAATTAAAGCAAACGAAGCTAATAAACCGGGCAATCTATAAAATAGCACTAAAAAGATAATAATACCGATTAAACCGTAAATACCGGCCCATAAAGCATTATTTAAGGATACAGAGCCTAAAGTCGGTCCAACTTTCTTTTGAGCAATCGGATCGCCTAGCGGAACTGGCAAAGCTCCTTGATTCAACCTCTGAACCAGAGTCTTAGCTTCCTTTATATCTGTCTGTCCGGTAATAATCGCCTCTCCCCCGCTAATTTTGTTCTCTACCTTGGGAGCATATAAATCTGAACCGTCTATTTTTCCGTCTCCGTTAGTATCAACGATCGATGCTTCGTCCAATGTTATAGCTATTGTCTTGTCAATATTCCTCTCGGTAATAATTTCGAATATTTTTGATCCCTCATCATCAAACTTCAATTCAATGATCGGAGCATAAGTTGTTTGGTCAAAATTCAAAGTAGCTTTCTTTAAATATTTTCCAGTTAATTCTGTTTTTTGATAAGGGCTTTCAAAAGCAACCTGCCAATCTGCAACCTTCTGTATTTCTTCCAAAGTAGTCAAATCTTTTATTTCCTGCCTTTTAGCATTAATTTTTTCTATTTCTTCCTGAGACTTCTCTTCCCAGAATTCCAATAATGGAGTTTCTCCAATCCAGGCAATAGCCGAATCAATACTCTCAACTCCGGGAAGCTCAACGGCGATTCTGTCTGTACCGTAAACTTGGACAACTGGTTCGGTTACTCCGAAGATATTAACTCTTCTTTCAATTACATCTCTCAACCCTTCCATAACCGTTGACTTATCCTGATCTCCAATCTGGCTTAAATCAGCCTGATATTCTAAATGAACTCCTCCTTTAAGATCTAAACCAAGCTTAAAATCTGTTGTTGGAAAATGCCATATCTTCCAGTTATATTTAGAATTAACATTATCAATCAATTGATTATATCCATTCGGATAACAAAAAATCCCGGCAACTAGGGCCAGGGCCAATATCGAAATTAAAGAAATTACTACGTTTTTATTGTTCATAATCGTTAAAAGTATAGTTATAATATAAACTTAAAAATCTTTTTAGTCAACCCGGTTTGCGAAAATACCTTTTATCGTTTACAATCTAAACAATAGTCCAAATAATGTCAAATATGATCATTCTCGCCATTGAAACAAGCTGTGACGATACCGCCATCAGCATCATCAAAACTACCGCCTCGGCTTTAAAGAAAAAGCAGCCCGTTTTCAATGATTTTGAAATACTTTCTGACCTCGTCTCTTCTCAAACAAAGATACATGCGGAATACGGCGGAGTTTTTCCTGCGGTTGCCAAAAGAGAACATCAAAAACATCTCACTCCCCTCTTAATTAAAACTTTAAAAAATTCTGGATTGTTAAAAAAGAATAAAAAATCGCTTGATGCTAAAAAAATATTAAAGGTTCAAAAAATCCTGGAAAGAAACCAAGATATCTTTAATGATATTAAAGAATTCTTTAAAGAATACGAAATTCCAGAAATAAACAAGATTGCCGTTACAATCGGTCCCGGCCTTGAGCCTTGCCTTTATACCGGCATTAATTTTGCTCGAGCGCTATCGCTTTATTGGAATGCTCCCCTTGTTTCAGTTAACCATCTTGAAGGACACATTCTTGCTAATTGGCTTTCTCCAATTGAAAAGATTGTCTTTCCTGCTACCGCTTTAGTTGTTTCGGGCGGAAATACGCAGATTATTAATATCAATGAGATTGGGAAATACAAGCTTATCGGAGAAACCAGAGATGACGCCGCCGGAGAATGTTTTGATAAGACAGCTAGAATATTAGGTTTGGGATACCCGGGAGGGCCGAGTATTGCCAAGGAAGCGAAAAAATTCAAAACTAAAAAATTCAATATCTCTCTTCCCCGACCGATGAAATATGATAAAAATTATGATTTCAGTTTTTCTGGATTAAAAACCGCCGTCCTTTACGATTTTAAAAAAAGAACTAACGAAGAAAAAAAATCAAAAGAGTATATTGTAGAAATGTGCTATCAAATCGAAAAATCAATTATCGATGTTTTAGTTTTTAAAACAATGAAGGTAAATGAAGAATCAAAAACAAAAACTATATTGCTTGGCGGAGGAGTTTCGGCCAATAAAGAATTAGTTAAAGAATTCAAAAAACAGTGCAAAACTAAAAAGATAAATTTTGTATCTCCATTACCCAGATTTTCCGGAGACAACGCTTCAATGATTGCTTTAACCGCCCTTTTTTCTTCAAACGCCAAAAAAACATCTTGGCAAAAGATAAAACCTAATTCTAATTTAAAAATAAATGGATAATAATATTTTAACCAATCTATTATTCGCCGTCGTCCCAGGAATTATCTGGTTACTTTTCTTTCTCAGAAAAGACAATCTTCCCGAACCAAAAAAACAGATACTAAAAGTTTTCTTGGCGGGAGCAATTGCCGCTATTCCCATCGCTGTAATTGAAATATGGCTTTTAAACGAACTGTCAACTTTAAATTTATCATTTAAAGTCTATAGTATTATCAAGGGTTTATTTGTTATCGGTTTGACTGAAGAAATTTTTAAATATATTGCGGTCAGATATTCGATATTCAACAGTTCTCACATCGATGAGCCAATCGATATTCCGCTATATATGATTATCGGAGCCTTAGGATTCGCCACTGCCGAAAATGCATTATTCTTTTGCACTCAAGAATTCTTGATGCTCAACGATCCTTTAATTCTTTCTTTCACCAGGTTTATCGGAGCAACACTTCTTCATGCTTTATGTTCTGGAACAATAGGATTATTCTTGGTTTTAGCTTTCCGTAATTTAAAATTCCGCCATATTCTTATTGCTTTAGGTTTTATAATTGCAATTTGCGCTCATGCCTTCTTTAACTTTTTCCTGGAATCGTCTATAATAAAAGAAACAATGGCAACGACAGGATACTCATCTTCTCTTTACGCTCTGGCAATTGTTTATCTACTCTTCTTATTCCTATCAATCTGTTTAAAACAAATTAAAAAATTAAAAGGGGTTTGTAAAATATAAAATATGGCAAAGAAAAACGAAGAAAATAAAATAGAGGAAAAGAAAAACTGGGACGGACCGAACGGCCAATTAGTTGTCGATGTTTACGAAACAGAGAAAGAATTAATTATTCAATCAGCTATCGCCGGAATCAAAACCGAACAAATAGATATTTCTCTTGAAAACGATATCTTGATCATTAAAGGAGAAAGAGATAATCCCTCTAAAGACAAAGGACAAAGATATTTCCTTAAAGAATGCTACTGGGGACCGTTTTCCAAAGAAATAATCCTTCCCCGAGAAATAGACACCAGCCGGATAGATGCCAAGGTAAAAGAAGGAATCTTAACGGTAAGAATGCAAAAAATAGAAAGAGCAAAGAACAAAAAAATATCCGTTGAAGAATAACAAAATCCACCTAACAAGGTGGATTTTAATTATGTGTGTGCCGAGGGAGGGATTTGAACCCTCACACCTTACGGCATATGCTCCTAAGGCATACGCGTCTGCCAGTTCCGCCACCTCGGCAAATAAAACACCTACCTTTTGTGTATACCAAAAAAGAGGTAGGTGTCAATAAGCTGTGTTAAAAACTAAACCCCGATAATCATTTTTACTGCCGGAGGAATGGCTCTTGAAAATAGAGCAACGGCAATACCAACTGCGGCAAAAAGTATAAGTTGTCTTGCTTTTGTCACAGAATCGGTGTTTCCCTGAGAAGTGGTGAATAATACGGCTCCGTAAATAATCATCAAAGAAGATACGGCCATTAGAACCACAAAAACCCAATCGGTAATATTGTAGATTCCGTTCAATAAGCAACACATTCCGCAATCACCGTCTTCATATAAACAATAAGTTGCATTATTTATAGTGGTTGTTTCACAGTTTAAGCTGGTAGGAAGTCTGCTCATTCTTGTAATTTTACAACCATCCAAGCCTGTTTCTGCAGCAGAAACAAAGTTTACTCCAAAGAAAGATACTACGATCGCACACATCATCAGGGCTAATATTTTTTTCTTCATAATCATATTTTTAACTTTTTATCCGACCTTTAGGTTGTTTACTTAGCTACTAAACCGCTAACTATACTTATCATTCCCTTAGCCATTAATATAACAACTAATCCGATTGTTGTCGACATAATAATGCTTTTAGCAGTCTTCACTCTTTCTGTATTTCCGGCATCACTCATCCACAAGAATCCCCCGACGATATACATTAAGGTTGCTAATCCCAAAGAAATACTAACAATCCAATCAGTAATATTTTCTATAGTATCCGTCACACTATCGGCGGAAACAAGGAAAGGAACAAGGATTATCCCCATCAAAACAATGGAAGCGATAAGATATTGTTTTTTCATATTTATTAATTAATTTTAATCTAAAATTATTTTACCACTAAATCCTTAAAAACGCCAACAAGGGACGAGGCTAAGAGCGCCAACATGAATCCCAAGACGGCGTAAAGGATAATATTTCTCGCCTGGGTAATTTTGCCCGTATCCCCAGCTGCAGTCATATAAGTGAAGCCACCGTAAACGATAACCAATGGCGCCAAGACCATGGCAATATCTAATATCCATTTTACCACCATATCAACCAACTCAACAAAAGTTTCAGCCTGAATCGGATTAGTTATCTGCGAAGTCGACTCTGCAGCAAAAATAAACAAGGGAGCAACAAGTAAACAAACGAAAACAATTAAAAGTATTTTTTTCATATTTTTCTTAAAATTAAACCCCAATGAAAATTACCAGCTTTAAATTCTTTTTCTGAATTTAATCCGACCCTTTCTGCCAATTCTTTAACGTCCTCAATTGAAACTCTCCCCTCTTTTGAACCCAAAGGAGCGTCTACTTCCCAATCAACGATCAATATCATTCCATTCTTTTTCAATAATCTTTTACCTTCTTCTAAAACCTTTTCTATGTCCCCTACTTGAAATAAAAGATTGGTCATTAAAACTAAATCAAAATATTCATTGGGCAACTTCAATCCCTTTTCTATGTCACCAACTACCGGCTTGATGTTAAAAATCTTCTCCGAAGATATCTTTCCATTTAAAGCCGAAATAGCGGTATCTAAAATATCTACCGCATAAATCATTCCAGATTTAATTTCTTTAGCCAATGGTATTACCCATCCACCGGATCCACAACCCAAATCACAGGCAACCATGTCTTCTCTTAAAGAAATATTCTTAAGAATCTGTTGTGGATTTAAGAACCCTTCGTTCATATAAGAATATTGTATAAGATATTTTAATAAATGTAAATTATTCAGTCTCGACTTCTTCGATAACACAGGCCGCTGAAGCCACTTTATCTCCCGGTTTCATTTTCATTATCTTTACTCCTTGAGTATCTCTTCCTAATTTAGGAATACTTGAAATCTTAGTCCTAATTACTTGCCCTTTTTGAGAAATAACAATTAAATCGGCTTGATCGGCAATAACCTCAATCTTAGCTAATTGTCCGGTTTTGGTTGTAATGTGGGCGATTTTAACACCGGAACCTCCCCTTCCCTGAGTCTTATACTCGGAAACCAAAGTTCTCTTTCCGAATCCGTTATCGGTTAAAACCAATAAATAATCTTTGTCTTTTATTCTTTCTTTTTTAACAATTTCCATTCCGATGACTTCATCTCCTTTCTTTAGCCTGATTCCTCTGATGCCCGAAGCCGGTCTACCCATTTGTCTAACTTCTTTTTCGGCAAAACGAATTGATTGACCGTTCTTGGTGGCTAAAATTATTTCATCACCGTCAGCTATCTTTTTAACATTACATAAAACATCATCTGGCTTTAATTTAATTGCAATCAATCCTCCACGTCTTACATTTTCAAAATCTTTCAAAGGAGTCTTCTTGATTACTCCGTTCTTGGTCACCATTATTAAATATTTAATCTTTTCTTCCTTGTCTTTTTTGTCTATTGGCAAAACCGAAAGAACCTTGTCTGAAGTTGATACTTCAAGGAAATTCATTAAACCTCTGCCCCTATTCGCTCTCTGACCCTCTGGAACCTCGTATACCTTCGTCTGGAAGACCTTTCCCGAGTCGGTAAAGAAGAATAGCGAATCATGAGTTTTAGCTGAGAAAAAGTGGCAAACGGCGTCATCCTCCATGGTTTTCATTCCGAGCATTCCCTGTCCTCCCCTGTTCTGTTTCTTGTATTCAGAAGGATTGATTCTCTTGATGTAGCCGCCGGCGGTTAAGGTAACGATTGTGTCTTCCAAAGGAACCAAATCTTCTTCGGAAATTGTTTCTGGACTGTGGGCCACGATTTGAGTTTTTCTTTCGTCACCGTACAATTCCATTTCTTTTTCAATTTCTGCCTTCATCACTTTCTTCTGTTCAGCCTTGCTTTCTAGTATTTTTGCTAAAAATTTAATTTGCTTTAATATTTCGGCTAACTCATCTTCAATTTTCTGTTTTTCTAATTTAGCTAATTGGTGTAGTCTGATCTCAACTACCGCTTCAGCCTGAATCATCGTCAATTTAAATTCTTTAACTAAATTTTGTTTAGCCTCTTCTTTGTCTTTTGATTTTCTAATTGTTTTAATTACCGCTTCAACATGGTCTAAAGCCTTAGCAATACCCTCTAAAATATGAGCTCTTTCTTTGGCTCTCTTAAGGTCGAATTGAGCTCTTCTAACCACTATTTCTTGTTTGTGATTCAAATATAATTCCAAAACATCTTTCAAGCTCAAAACCCTTGGTTCAATTCCGTTAACCAAAGCCAGCATATTCAAATGATACATTTTTTGAACATCGGTATATTTGTATAGAATATTTAAAATTTTCTTCGGCGCAACTCCTTTTTGTAAATCAAGCACGATTCTCATTCCCTCTTTATCGGATTCGTCTCTTAAATCTTTCACTCCTTCCATTCTTTTTTCGTGAACCAAATTAGCCATCTGAACAATCAAAACCGACTTATCAACTTGATAAGGAATTTCTGAAACTACTAATTGATATCCTTTTTCTCTTTCAACAATATCAATCTTTCCACGAGCTAAGAATGATCCCTTGCCTTGCGAATAAGCAGAAAGAATATCTTTCTTATTGTATATTATTCCAGCGGTAGGAAAATCAGGTCCTTTGATAAACTGAAATAAATCTTCAGTCTCAGCTTTTGGATTATCAATTAAATAAATTAAAGCTCCGCAAACCTCTCTTAGGTTGTGAGGAGGAATATTAGTCGCCATACCAACCGCGATACCGGTTGAACCGTTCAATAACAAATTAGGCAAAGGACATGGCAAAACCATCGGCTCTTTTCTGGTCGTATCATAGTTATCGCTCCAATTAACAGTTTCCCTGTCAATATCCTGTAATAATTCTTCTCCTATTTTTGATAATTTACATTCGGTATACCTCTGAGCAGCAGGAGGGTCACCTTCAATTGAACCAAAGTTTCCTTGACCCCTGATTAATGGATAACGAAGCGAAAATTCTTGAGCCATTCTAACAACAGCTCCGTAGATGGAACTATCTCCGTGCGGATGATATTTTCCCATAACTTCTCCGGTAACTGCCGCTGATTTTCTAAATTTGGCGTCAGACCTTGCGCCCATATCATACATGGCGTAGAGAATTCTTCGTTGCACCGGCTTCAATCCGTCTCGAACGTCTGGCAAGGCTCTTGAAACTATAACCGACATAGCGTAGTCGATATAGTTTTCCTTCATTTTTTGAGAAATCTCTACTTCTTCAACACTTCCCAATATTATATTGATTTCTTTTTCTTCTTTTTTTGCCATTTTACTTTTCCTCTAATATTACTATTTCAGCTTTCTCTTCGGTTGATATATTTTTCTTTTGAATACTTAATTTTTCTTGAGACTCTTTTTCCTTCTCCCCCATTGCCTTCAAAAAAGGCCTCAATCCTTTTTCTGGCTTTTTACTATCATAACACATTGGAATTACAATTGCAGGCTCGATTCGGGCAACAATTTTAGCGGCTTCGGCATAACTGATTGTCTTATCTCCATCTACTGGAACAATTAAAATATCCACCGTTCCCATTTCTTTAATTTGTTCTTCAGAAAGATCTCCTTCTCCGAAATATCCCAAATGAGCAATTCTAATATCCTCTACCTCAATCATATAAATAATGTTCTTCTGCTTTTTATCCACTTGAAAAGATCTAACTCCTTGAATAAAGACTCCTTTTCTCTCAAACTCGCCGCATGAAGAAATAACGAACTGGTCGTCCGTTTCAAATCCATTCTCAAGAGAATGGGTTTCGAGTATGATATCAGCCTTGGCAGACTTTTTCCCCTCTTTGGGGTCGACAATAGTCAAAACATTGTCTTTGTCTTTAGAAACGCTCGCTATTTCGAAACAAGAATCTCCGTGCCAGGTTATTTTCATGTTTTATTTTAATATATTAATCTTATTGGAGCGGGCGAGCAGAATCGAACTGCCGTCTCGACCTTGGCAAGGTCGCATAATAGCCACTATACGACGCCCGCATCTGAATTTTTCAATATCTGTGCCGAGGTCCGGAATCGAACCGGAATCTAATGTTTTTCAGACATTCGCCGTGACCGACTTGGCTACCTCGGCATATCGGTGGGCGATAGAGGACTCGAACCTCTAACCCCTTCGGTGTAAACGAAGTGCTCTACCAATTGAGCTAATCGCCCGTTATACATCTATGTGGGCGGGGCGGGACTTGAACCCGCACGGGAATAATCCCCTATGCACCTCAAGCATAGATGTCTGCCAATTTCATCACTCGCCCCTATTCTGCAATTTCTTTCCTTTCCTTGGTTTTTAATTTTGCTTTTCTTCCTTTTGCAGTTCTTAAATAATAAAGCTTTGATTTTCTTGTCTTTCCGCTTCTTTCTATTTCTATTTTTTCAATCGAAGGAGAATGTATCGGGAAAATCTTTTCTACACCAACTCCGTCAATAACTTTTCTGACAGTGATAGTAGCAGAAACTCCTTTTCCGTGTTTTCTGGCCAAAACTTGACCTTCAAAAATCTGAATTCTTTCCTTAGTTTTTCCATCTTTGATTTCTTTAATCTTTTGATGAACTCGAATCATGTCTCCGGCCTTAACGTCAGGTAAATCACCTTTCAAATTAGCCTCAATAATACCCTTCTCTTCCAAGGGTTCTTTTACTTCTTCTGCCGCTTCCGTTTCAACCGTTTCAGGCGCAACTTCAGCAATGTTTTCTTCTTTTTGTGTTTCTTCTGCCATATGTTTACTTTATCTTAATTAACTTGGTGGGCGTATCCTGACTCGAACAGGAGGCCTTTACGATGTCAACGTAACGCTCTAACCAACTGAGCTATACGCCCCTTTAGGTTTAAAGAGCTCCTTTATATCTTAGGCGATTTAAGACTTTTCGTCAACAAAAACAAATTAACAGAAAATTAATAATTTGTCTATAAATGGTGCGCGGGGATGGACTCGAACCATCGACCCCAGCTTTATAAGAGCTGTGCTCTAACCAACTGAGCTACACGCGCAGGAATTTTAATTCCCTATCAATTCCTCGAATTCTTCTCTTTCGATAGTCTCCTTCTCAATTAGTCTTTTCGCTATCTTTTCTAACACATTTTTATTTTCTTGCAATATCTTTTCCGCTTCTTTTTCAGCCTCAACTATTATTCTTTCAACCTCTTTATCTATCTGCAATGCAACTTCGTCAGAATAATTCTTGCTTTCTGTCTCCCCACCTAAGAATACTTCTCTTTCTCGGTCGCCAAAAACAATCGGGCCTAATTTGGACATTCCGTATTTCTTAACAATATTCCTAGCGATAGTAGAAGCCTTATTTAAATCATCGGATGCTCCGGTCGTCATATCGCCAAAAATCATCTTCTCTGAGCAATATCCTCCTAATAGTACTGCAATCTCTGCTTCGAATTCTTTTTTGGTTCGAAGCATTCTTTCTTCTCGAGAAACTTTTAAAGTATATCCAGCGGCCATTCCCCTACCGATAATTGATATCTTTCTAACCGGCTCGGCATCGTGAACTTTACTTCCAATTAAAGCATGTCCGGCTTCGTGATAAGCGGTAATCTGTTTTTCTTTATCGGTCATCACGTGACTTTTTCTTTCCGGTCCAAGTAAAACCTTTTCGATTGATATTAACAAGTCATCTTGCATCACTTGCTTTTGTTCTTTTTTAGCGGCTAAAATTGCTGCTTCGTTAAATACATTCTCCAAATCAGCTCCCGAAAAACCAGGTGTTCGTTCCGCCACTTCTCGAAGTTTAACATTTTCCGCCAAAGGCTTGCCGCGGGAATGAATATTTAAAATATCCTCCCTTTCTTTAATGTCGGGCAAATTAATTACCACTTTTCGATCAAACCTTCCCGGTCTTAATAATGCCGGATCTAAAACATCAGGTCGATTAGTTGCTGCCAAAACAATGATCTTGTCGTTCTTTTCAAATCCATCCATCTCGGTCAACAATTGGTTCAAAGTTTGCTCTCTCTCTTCATGGCCTCCGGTTATGGCCGGACCACGTGACTTACCGATACTGTCTAATTCATCGATGAAAACAAGACAAGGCTGTTGCTTCTTGGCGGCGGCAAATAAACTTCTTACCCTACCCGAACCGACTCCCACAAACATTTCAACAAAAGATGAACCAGCAACTGAAAAGAAAGGAACATTGCTCTCCCCTGCTACCGCTCTTGCTAATAATGTTTTTCCGCAACCGGCCGGACCGACCAATAAAACGCCTTTAGGAATTCTCGCTCCCATTTTTAAATACTTCTGAGGATTCTTTAAAAAATCAACAATTTCTTCCAGTTCCTGTTTTTCTTCTGTTAATCCGGCAACATCCTTAAAAGTTATTTTGTCTTTAGGGTGTCCTTCGGCGCCGAATAACTTAACCTTAGCTTTAGTAAAATCAAAACTTTGAGCCGCTCCCGCTTTAGCATTCTTGAAAATCATAAAGAAAAAAATACCGAACAAAACTAGCGGAAAAACTACCATAATTAAAAATGTACCAACCCAATCCCATGAAGTGTTGGGTTCTTCAAAAACAAAAGAAACAGCTTTTAGTTTTTCCTGAGTCGCACCGTAATTAATTAAAGCCTGACCCAATGTATCCCCTGCTTCCTTTTTACTAGTAGCTTTGTTTCCATCAAAGTATTCAATGGAAATGTCATTATTTAATATTTTAATCTCCTTCACTTTTCCGTTGTTTACGTCAGCAGACAATTGAGTAATTGAAATATTACTAATAGTTTCCTTGGGAACATTAAAGAGACCGAAAACGATTCCGAGTACCAAAAAAACTATAACAACTAAAAAGAGATTTTTAAGGAGACCTTTAATAGGGCTCTTTTTCATATTGTTTTTATTTTATTCTTAAAGACATCCAATGTCTTTGAGGCTGGAAGCTTAATATCTGGAATTCGTATTCCTTATTTAATTCAAGCTTTTCTTTCATTTTTGGTTCAGAACCAAATTCAGAAATATGTATTAGTCCTTGTATCTTAGTGTCGGTATCCTTAGAGTTACTATCAACCATTTGAATGAAAGCTCCAAAAGGATTAAATCTGACAACTAAACCTTTAATAACGTCTCCTGTTTTGTAATTCAAATTCTGCCAAGGATCTTTCTTTAAGTTCTTAATAGATAAAGAAACTCTGCCTTGTGAGATATCGATAACCTGGGCTTTAACATCCTGGCCGACTTCAACTACTTGAGCCGGGTCTTCAATTAACTGCCAATCTAATTCAGAAATATGAACCAATCCTTCTAAGGCTGAATCTTCTGGGGCAGCATCGGGAAGATTGAATTTGATAAAGGCTCCGAAATTAACAATTCCTGAAACTTTTCCTTCAACTACATCCCCTACCTTTAATGATTTAATGGCTTTCTGTAGTGTTTCACTTTCTTTTGATTCTTCGGTCAAAATAATCTGTCCGGCTTTTTCATCAAAGTCTAAAATCTTAACTTTAACATCCTGACCGATAAATGACTGTAGTTTTCTTAAAATCTTTGATTTATCTCCTTCTGGAACTCTAGGATAGTTATCGGGAGATAATTGAGAGGTCGGTAAGAAAGCAGGAATACCGGCAACTTCGGTGATAAGACCTCCTTTATTAACCTTGCTAATTCTAACGGCAAATTCTTGGTTCAAATCTTTCTTTTCCTTAACTGTCTGCCAAGCTAATTCCTTTTCTGCCTCTCTTAGGGATAACTCAACAAAGCCTTCTTCGTTTTCAGGCTCAACAACTTTAACGGAGATAGTGTCTCCTATTTTAATATTTTTTAAAACGTTTTTGGCGTTCTGGTATTCAGCACCGTAAATAATACCAGTCTTTCGAGGACCAATATCTAGGTACATAGCTAAATTCTCGATAGCGAGAATTTTTCCGTCGATGATTTCTCCATTTCTGGGAATCTGGACGTTATCGGTTAGTTTTTGTAATGTTTCGTTTTGCATATACCTCCTTATATCATAAAGGTTTAATATTATCAAGTCATGCTTTAAACACCCAAAACGACCATTATTGCTAAAAATACCATGTGGACAAAACCGTTGACAAAAACGACCCTATAGGTTAAGATATGTTCAGTCCTGCTGAGCAGGATTTTATATATGCTTAACAAGCAAAACTTCACAATTATACTTTTTGCGGCTATTATTTTCTCTTTCTCGGCCCTGATATTAACCATTGATGCCAAATCAGATAACACTAACTTGGCTAAAGATTACTTATCAGAAAAGAGTTATTCCTTGGAAAACAATACTTTAGCGGTATTTTCCAACCAGGAAGACAGAGATGAGGGTAGTAACCAATTAAAGCATAAGAAGATAAAAGTTATCATTACCGCCTATTCTTCTACAACATGGCAAACCGATGATACCCCCTTCATTACCGCTAACGGTTCAACAGTAAGGGACGGTATAGTAGCAAATAACATGCTACCATTCGGTACAGAATTAAGAATACCTGAGCTTTATGGAAATAAAGTGTTCACCGTAGAAGATAGAATGCACTCAAGAAAAAGCGACTACCAATTTGATATCTGGTTCCCTACTCTTGAAGAGGCTCAAGAATTCGGAGTAAAAGAAACATATATCGAAGTATTGGAGATATAAAAAACGCACTGGTCTATCCAGTGTGTTTTTTGTTTTATAATAATTTTTCTTTTTAAAAAATTCTATATACTGAATTTTCACCACCCACATACCATATTTCCCTAAAAAATCCTTTCAAATTATCATTTTTTTTATTTAAAAATCTTTTTTCAAAATAATAACTTTGACGCATACGGACATCATCAAGTAGTAAAATTATATCATCAATTTTTCTACCTTTATATTTATCAATTTTATTTTTTATGGCTTGCACGCAAGGCTCTATATCGTTCTTATCCCTAAATAAAACTTCGATATCTTCTGTTTTCCCTTTTATTCTATCGTTTTTATTTTTATTATATACATAACTATCAAGATAATCTGCTTTAGTTATTTGTAATTTTAAAAAATCATCTTTATCATTATAAGCAAAAACATCTATTTGATTTTGAATTTCATTTTTCTTAGTAATATAAAAATTAGTCGAATTTTTAACGTTAAAGAATGGTAGAAATCGATTCGCACAATCTATTTCTTCTTCATCATTAGTCATGATAATTTTATATTTATGGTGCCTCGGGTGGGACTTGAACCCACAAGGGTGTTACCCGCAGCATTTTAAGTGCTGTATGTTTGCCAGTTTCATCACCGAGGCATATTTATTTCTTGCAACCACGATAGTTTGGTTTTAAGCTATGACAGTTGGGGCAAAGGATCTGCAAATTACTCAAACTATTATTATGGGAATCTCCATCTATATGATGTAATTCTAACGGTAGCCTACCATCAAAACTTTTTTGCGCCCAGCCACATTCTTCACATTGTGGTTTTTTAAATCCTTCTTTAATTAATCTATTCTTAAGCTTATAGCTTTGAAAATTATTGCCCTTAACTAAAATCTTTTCTATGGGGATCTTGGGTGTAAATAAAAACTGTAATCCCCTATTCCATCCTTTTCCTTTAAAATGACTGACATCAAAATTATATTCTTTGATGTATTTTTTTAATTGTACATAATTTCCTCCTGCCGCCTTCAAGTTTAATTTATTTAAAACTTGTCTGTAACTATATGATACCTTAACGGCTTCTTTTAATTGAATTTTTGTCCATGTTTTTCTATCCATTAAAACAATTATACCATTAGGTACACTCATAAGTCAATTATTCCTATACCTTTACCTATTTTGAAAGATCTGAGGCGTGGGCGGGAATTGCACCCGCGTATAAGAGTTTTGCAGACTCTTGCCTTACTGCTTGGCCACCACGCCCTAGCCATATAAAGAGAATACCAAGATTATTCGTTTTTTTCAATATCTTCCTTTCTTATCTTCGCTAATAGTTCTTCTATCCTTCCCGCTTCCTTAGTCTTCGTTTCTTTCAAAAACTCTATCTTCGGAACCGGCCTCATCTTTAATTTCTTATTCAATAGCTGCTGAATATCGTAAATATGTCTATTCAATAAAGATAAAACATTATCAAAGCTTTCTTCGGGGATAACAGAGATAAAAACCTTGGCATGGAAAAGACTGCCCGAACATTCAACCCTGGTAATGGTTAATAGTGTTCCCGGGAAAATATCTATTTCTTTTAAAATAATTTCTCCCAGTTCCTGCTGTATTAAACTGTTAACTTTTTCTAATCTAAACATACTATAATTCTTCTTGCCTGTACTCTTCTTTAAAAACAACTAAAGTATCTCCTTCTTTTATCCTTTCGCTACCTTGATAGAGTATTCCGCATTCCTTTCCTTTTTTAACAACATCGAAATCTTTCTTGTTTGACTGTAGTTCAATAATCCTTCCATGTCCAATCTTTTCTTCTCCCCTGTATATTTCCAATGATGCTCCTTTTTGCACTTCCCCTTCGGTAACATCTCCTCCTACAATTTGTCTATTTTTTTCAGTCCTGAAGATAGCCAAGACTTCTATTTTACCCAATTCAATTCTTTCTTTTTCTTTGGTTAATTTTCTTTCCATCAGCTCCCTTACCTTCTGAGCCAATTCATAAATAATATTGAATTCGTAAACTTTGACTTTGTTATTTTCCGCACTGATTTCCGCCACCTTATCTTTCTTGACCCTAAAAGCAATAATTACTGCTTCGCTAGTTTTCGCCATTCTAACGTCCTGTTCCGTTATATCCCCCACCTCGCTTCTAACCATCCTGATGCAAACATTTTCTTGGGGCAAAATTTTTAAAACTTCTTCGATTCCTTCAAGAGAGCCTTGCGCATCTCCTTTGATGATTAAATTCAAATATTTTTTGTTAGGATCAAATTCAAAAGTATTATTTTTTACTTCTTTCTTTTTTAAATTAGCCATCGCTTCTTCGTGCGAAGAAAAAACATGAAACTTTTCTCCGACCATTGGAACACTTTCAAATCCGATAATTACTGCCGGATCAGAAGGGTTGGCTTCTTTTATTTCTTTTTGCAAGAAATCTCCTAAATTTTTAACCTTACCGACAACAAAATCGGTTCCAATAATGTCTCCCTGTTTTAATGTTCCGTTTTCAACTAAAACGGTAGCGGTTGGTCCCTTCTTCGGATCAAGATATGCTTCGATAATTGTTCCTTCAGACAAAACTCCTGTTTCCGCTTTTAAATCTTCGACTTCGGCAACTAATAAAATCATATCTAATAAATCTGTTATCCCCTGACCGGTCTTCGCTGACATTTCAATTGTTGGAACTTGTCCTCCCCACGACTCGACTAAAATATCTTCTTTAGATAGTTGCTGTTTAACCATTTCTGGGTTAGCTCCCGGCTTATCCATTTTATTCAATGCCACAATGGTTGTCAGTTTAGCATTCTTAATATGTGTAATCGCTTCTTTAGTTTGCTTCTTAACTCCTTCTCCCGCATCAATTACCAAAACAGCAATATCGGCTAATTTAGAACCCCTTCCTCTAATTGCCGAAAAAGATTCATGGCCCGGAGTATCAATAAAGGTTATCTTCTTTTGATTGTGTTCAATTTGATAAGCACCGACATGTTGAGTAATCCCGCCTGATTCTTTTTCTAAAATATTAAATTCTCTGATGGCCATCAATAAAGAAGTTTTACCGTGGTCAATATGACCCAAAACAACCACCACCGGCGGTCTCGAAATCACATTTGGTTGTTTGTTGTTTTCTGCCATATTTTTTAGTTCTTAAAGCGGAGAGAGTGAGATTCGAACTCACGGTGGGAATGACCCCACAATGGTTTTCGAAACCATCCCCTTAAACCGCTCAGGCATCTCTCCTAAAGATGTTTAAAGACTATCACTTTTTCCCTTGAAAAGCAATTTTAAAGAAGGAAAATCATTATCATATGTTATCTCTTTTGGGAGAAGGAATGGAAGTCTTTTCCCTATTGTTTGAACTAAATAATTAGATACCTGCCCTTTCAATATTTTAAACTTAAAAAACCTTACTATTTCTTTTTTGTACTTTTTGAAATCAGGAAAAGTTTTAATTAAAATATCGGCGGCATGAAGGCCCCAAATTATCCCTCCCCCGCTCCACGGCTTAGTCAATCCCATCGCATCTCCGCAAAGAGTAATATCTTTTTCTTTGGGAAAAATTAATCCGGCATTAAATAAAGAAAACTGAGGACAAGGAACTGCGGCCGCTGAAAAAGAATCACGCTCAACTCCTTTGATTTCCAAAATCTTATCCACCTTCTTTTTTACCTCCGATTGATTACCGATTGCTCCGTATTCAATCTTATCACCCTTCGGAATCTTCCAACAAAATCCAAAAATATTAGAATCGGTAAAAGTCTCGGTAATATTTGAATTACTTTTTATCAAAGAATAAGCCTGGACACCATTTTTAATTTTCGGGTCAGGCAAATTTAAACTTCTTCTAATAACAGAAAAGGCGCCGTCACATCCGATAATCCTATCAAATCCTTGCGGCACCTTTTTAATCTCTTGACCCAAAATAATTCTCGTCCCGGATTTCTTATTTAAATCCAAAAGAATATTTATCAATACTTCTCTATTGAGGGCCAAATGTTGAGGATTAAAATTAAGCTTGACTCTGCCTTTAGGAAAATTGATTACACAAGAAGATATTTTATTCTCAATACATTCATCGGTCAAAGGAATAAACTGTTTGATTCTTTCTGAAACCAAAGCGGAACAACATTTTTTACCCAGCGTATCTTCTTTCTTTTTGTCGAAAAGAGAGACTTCATGTCCCGCTTCCGATAACTTCCAAGAAATATATAATCCCATCACTCCCCCTCCGACTACGGCAACTTTTAATTTTTGATTGTCCATTATTTTCAGGAGATATAATATGGAGCGAGTGAAGGGAATCGAACCCTCATGTACAGCTTGGAAGGCTGTCGCTCTACCATTGAGCTACACTCGCAAAAACCCTTTCGGGGCACTGAGATTCGAACTCAGAATAAATCCTCCCAAAGGACTCGTGATAGCCGTTTCACTATGCCCCGGGCTATTTTCTTTTTATACCATCTTTCTGTTTTCCAGTCAAAAAATTTCTTATCTTTATAAGAGACATCTTGAGCGATAAAAAAATATTAATTAAAATTATGCCGCTTTGATTTCTTTTCTGCTTTCCAAGAAAGACAAGTACATTCCCCCTATTCCCCAGCATAATCCGAATAGTCCGACGAAGAATCCGATAAAAGGAATCATTAATAAAATATAGCCGACAATAACTCCGATTAAAGAATAAACCAAAAAGCTTTGCTTGAAATCTTTTTTAATTATTTTAAGTAAGTATTGACCAAAAGATATCGCTGAAAAGAAGTAAGCTAATAACAGCATTAACATCCAAATCATAATTAAAATGGTTCCGATCAGGCCTCCCAAACCGGTAGCGAAAAATAAGAATGCCAAAATGGGGGTACAAATTAAAACTACAAAGCCGATACCAAAAGATTTCCAGGTCTTTTTCGTCATTATCTTTTCAACATCCTTAACTTTTTTGCCTCCCACCAAAACTATCATTAAACAAGTTAAAAGCATTAACAAAAGAGATACTACTTCTGACCATATTCCTCTTTTCATTTCTTCTTGCTTCACTTCAGGAATATTTTTTTCAATTGAACCCAAAACGTTAACCTGGCTTACCCCTTTAATGTCTCCGAAAGCATTATAACTGATATCTCCGGAAATAACGGCGGTTGGAGTTAAAATCAATCCGCTATTATCCTTAACCGCCATGTTAGAATAAAAATTAACATTATTATTCACTTTACCACTAATATTAAGAGTCTCAGCAATCACATTTACACTGCCGATAACATTACCGGCAATATCGACTGTTTCCGCCGCAAATAAAGCGTTTCTTTCAATTAAAGAATCTACTGACAAAATAATATCCTGTCCGACAGCCGAAACAGACCTTTCAACTTTACCGTTGATCTCTATGCTTTGCGAAGCAGTCCTAATATTTCCAGTAACATTGCCGTTAACCACTATGGATTGGGCCGCTCCGATAATATCCCCGTCCACATTGCCGTTGATATAAATCTTTTGGCCAAAAGCATAAATATTACCAATCACATCGCTATTAACGGTAATATTATTACCAACCAACAACACTTCATCATTGATAACCTCTCCCTGAGGCAAGTTAATGTTTTTCTCTGTTACTGTCATTGCCGAAGAAAAAGCTAAAGGAAAAACACAAAAAATAAACGCTAGAACAGCAAAATACTTTTTAATCATATATTTTACTTTAATTATATATTTATAATTATATTATACCAAGATTAAATAATTTTAATAGGCTCTCTCCCCTTCCCAAATTAATTTGACTTCTGTTCTACACTGATTCACAATATAATTAAACATATGGCAAAGAAAACATCTTACGATATTCAGCGCGAAGAACGCATTGTTCTTCCAGCTAGATTAGAGGGTAAAGTTAAAAATGCCCAACGAAATAAAAAAAAGAAAAAGAAAAGTTAATCTTTTTCAATATTTTTATTATCGAGTTAAAAAGAAGAATAAAATAGATAGAAGAACCAAGGGTAACCAAGCCCAAACGATTTTTTGGTAACGGAAAAGAGATTTTCCGTTTTTTGCTCTCATTACCCTATACCATTTTTCAAAACCGAAAAAAGCAACGCTGCCGATAAAGATAGTTAATATCAGCTTATCCATTCCCCAGATTGTATGGTACTGATTACCGATAACTTCAATCGAACGAAGGGGCCAAATAACCGTGGCATAATAAGATACGATTACCAAAATATCTCTGCCTTTAAACTTAATATTCTTTTTATTTAACCACTCAATCGTCCACATAATTAAACCGACAGTTAATCCTCCGATCCAAAGACCAGTAATGGTGTCGTCTATTTTAAGCCATCTGGCCAATCCTAATCCGGCCGAAACTCCGACTACACAAACAGGACAGACAGCTGAAGCTGTTTGAGCAAAAAATAAGCCGATAAAAGATATAAAAGAGGCAATTGTTATTTTATTCATTATTTTCTTTCTTTAAGTGTTGTTTCTAATTTTATCTCTTCCCTATTTCTCAAAACTAATAAGTTTATTTTTTCTCCGACGGCACAGTCTGACAAAACATCGTTAATAGAATTATCTTGAGTTATCTTCTTACCGTTGATTTCTAAAATAATGTCGTACTCTTTCAATCCGGCCTGTTCAGCACTGGAATTTTTAGCCACGGCCGGCTCACCAAACATTTCCCTTACCACTAAAGCTCCGTAACAGCATTCTATCTTATTAGCTTTAGCAATGTGTTCGTTTAAAATAATATACTTTACCCCCAAATACGGCCTCTTAACTCTCCCCTCTTTTTTAATCTCCTTTAAATCTTCTTTAACGTAATTAATCGGTAAAGCGAATCCGATATTTTCCGCTCCCATTATCATCGCTGTATTTATCGCTATCGCTTCCCCGTTCATATTTACCAACGGTCCGCCCGAATTGCCGGGATTAATTGCTGCGTCAGTCTGAATCAATCCTCTCAAGCTGGTAGCCTTGGAGGTAGTGTTGGCTCCGTTGTAGGCAGTAATTCTTCTGCTCAATCCGGAAACAATTCCCAGCGACAGAGTGTCTTCAAATTCTCCCAAAGGATTTCCCACCGCAATTACCGTTTCTCCTAATTCAACATTATCAGAATCTCCCATTTTTAAAAAAGGGAAACTAATCCCGTCTTCAATTTTAAGAATCGCTGTATCGGTTAAGGGATCTCTTGATAAAACCTTGGCCTTGTATCTCCTATCTGGATCAAGGATAACTGTATAATCGGCATCTACGTCCTCGACTACATGATTACAAGTCAGAACATATCCGTCCTTTGAAATAATAAACCCGCTTCCCCCGCCGATTTTAGTCTTCTGTTTTTCTCCGTTTATATTTTTAGGAAAAGCAACCTTCTCTCCTTTATAGGGAAGAAAATAAAATTCATCAATTTGTGGTAAATCGCGAGATGCGATAATAGTTATTACCGCCGGACAAATCTTCTTCGCTATTTCTACGATTGGAGATTTTTTCATGAATTAATTCTATCATAAAAAAATATTGTAAACAACTATAAAATATGATAATCTGGCCTTATCAATCAATCATTCGTCCTCGTAGTTCAATGGATAGAACAAGGGACTCCTAAGCCCTAGATAGAGGTCCGATTCCCCTCGAGGACACATTGCAATATTATCAAAGATTTGTATAATAAATTTATTGAATTAGGGCCCATGGCGAATTTGGTATCGCGTGCCCATGGCATGGGCAAGATGGCGGGTTCGAATCCCGCTGGGTCCACATAACACAAAACCACCCTCACGGGTGGCTTTTGTTTTTGATTTTATCTAACAGCGTCTTTCAATCCTTTTCCAGCTTTGAATTTTGGAGTCTTCATTGCGGGGATCTTGATTTTTTCTCCAGTTTTAGGATTTCTTCCTTCTCTGGCTGCTCTGGCTCCTACTTTAAATGTTCCAAATCCTGTTAAGGTTACATCTCCACCTTTTGATAGAGTTTTTGTTATTTCTTCAATGATTGTGTTTAATGCCTCGGCAGCGTCTTTCTTTGCCATGGCTGTTTTCTTAACGATTGCTTCTACAATGTCGTCTTTTGTCATTTTAGTGTATAAATTAATTCTTAATAATGATTATCGACCTTTTATTATTTCGCATATTCAGTTACTCTCGACTCTCTTATCACCATAACTTTGATTTCTCCAGGATATTTTAATTCCTGTTGAATCTTCTGAGCCACTTCTCTAGCTAACTTATGAGCTGTTAAATCATCTACTTCTTTCGGCTTAACAAATACCCTTAATTCCCTACCTCCTTGAATAGCGTATGATTTTTCAACTCCATTAAACGAATTAGCAATGTCTTCCAAATCTTCCAATCTTTTTAAATAATTTTCCAAAGTATCTTTTCTGGCTCCCGGTCTGGCTCCTGATATTTGGTCGGCGGTTTGAACAATCACCGCTTCTGAACTTTCATACGGGTACTCTTCATGATGCGACCTCATCGCCGAAATGATGGCTGGGTCTATGTTAAATTTCTCTAAAATCTTGGCTCCAATATCAGTATGAGACCCTTCTATCTTATAGTCAAGGGCTTTTCCTATATCATGCAATAAACCGGCTTTTTTGCAAAGAGCAACATTTAACCCTATTTCTGAAGCCAAAGCGGCCGCTAAATGAGCCACTTCGATCGAGTGATTTAGCACGTTTTGACCATAGCTGGTCCTGTATTGCAATCTTCCCAAAACTTGAACTAATTTTTCTGGAAGATCTAATACTCCAGTCTCGTAGACCGCAGCTTCTCCTGCCTCTCTTATCTTCTTATTTACTTCTTCGGTTGCTTTTTCAATTTCTGTTTCAACTCTGGCCGGTTGAATTCTGCCATCTCTCAATAATTTCTCCAAAGCAATCTTCGCTACTTCCCTTCTAACCGGATTAAAGCTGGAAATAATTACGAGCCCGGGTGTTTCATCAACGATTAACTCAACTCCGGCAGCTTTTTCAAAAGCCCTAATGTTTCTTCCTTCTTTTCCGATAATCCTTCCTTTAATTTCTTCAGATGGAAGAACGACTGAAGAAGTAGTTATTTCCTGTGTCTGAGGAAGAGCATAAGATTGAACTGCGGTTGCGATAATTTCTTTAGCTTTCTTTTCGTACTGTTCAACTCCTCTCAATTCAAGCTTTCTGATTCTTTCCAATACGTCTACCTCATATTCTTTTTCTGTTTTTTCTAATAGCTCAACTTTGGCCTGTTCTTTATTCAGTCCTGCTATTTTTTCTAGTTTTTGAATAGATTCAACTCTTAAACGGTCGAGATCTTCTCTTATTTGTTTTACTTTTTCCAGTTTTTCAACTGCTTCTTTTTCTTTTTCTTCACTTTGCTTGTCCTTCACCTCTATTTCTTCTTCTTTCTTAAACAGTCTATTCTCCGCCTTAATCACCACTTTCTGTCTTTCTTCTAAATCAGTTGATGTTTTCTTTTCTATTTCTTCTGCCTTTTCTTTGGCCTTAGCCATTATCTCTTCCGCAATCTGTCTGGTTTGAGCAATCTTCTTCTGAAGTTCCGCTTCAATAGTTCCGGCTCTTTTTCTGGCAATCGACTGACGGATATAATAACCGACAATGCCTCCGACGAATAGCGAGATAATCGCTGCCGCAATCAATAATGTTTCCATATTTTCATATATGAAAATTTGGCGCACAATAAATAATCAATTTTCAGTTTTAAAGTTTTTGACTAAAATTCATTCTTAAGATTATTAAATACTTACCAAAAATTCAAAATTAACGTTAATATACTTACAAATTTAGTATAACAAAAAACCCTTGCAGGAGCAAGGGTCTTTAAAAATCCGTTAAAAAGGCGATATTTCTTTCCAGGTTGGCAAAGCCGGCTTTGGATTAAGGTTCTTAATCCAAACTTGAGTTCTCAAGATGACATGGCCTTCGGTTGCATAACACCAACCGTCTTCGCCGTAGGCCGTACAATTACAATAAGAACCGGCTGACCAGCCCATTACAGAATTATGACCAGTCCAATCCCAGGTAAAGATTCTATTGCAACCGTTAACGGCATCACACCAATATGTATCTCTAGTATTTCCCGATGTTGTACCGGTGCAAACCGGTGTTCTTGAAGCAACGGTTGCCGTCTTACTGGTACTCATTAGCCAATCCCAGGTTGTCATGGTCGGATAATTGAATCTCCAATCTTGGTCAACACCGTGCCTATAAATTCTAACCGCCCCGGTCATCGAGCTTATATCCGCTCCATCGACCAAAGCATCAACAGTCGTTGAAGGTAAGAATGAGACCGTATTAGTATCAGGATTCAAAGCTATGTCGTCAACAGTTCCCTGTCCGGCATTATTCCAATTCCATCCCTCTCTTCCTTTACCGATTAAAGTCCAACCTCCTCCATCGGTCACCATATCGCAATAGACTCGGAAAGCGGTAGAGATTGAACTTGGTTTTACCCAATAAATACCGTTGGTACGGGCAAGAGTATTGTAAATATATATTTGATTGCAGTCTGTACCCGGATTAGTTGCTGACATGCCCAAACCTCCTCCGATAACATATCGAACAATAACTGTACCGGAACCTCCGTTTCCGCCAGTACCTGTTAATAAATTCCAAGTACCGCCTCCGCCGCCGCCACCAGTACCATTTTCACCTGATTCTCCTATTCCCAATCCACCGTCACCGCCGCCGCCAATTCCACCAGCTGCATCGCCGACGATAGTATTATTGTTTCCGCCTCCGCCACCACCGGCATAATAAATTGAACCACCGGTAATATTGTTGACTAATCCGGCTCCGCCTGAAGCACCATAAGCAGTAGAAGAATCTGAACCGGCTCCTCCCGCTCCTCCTCCACCACCGCCGCCACCACCGGCAATTAATCCATCTCCTCCGCTATTTCCTTGTAAAGCTGTTCCTGAAGCACCGGCAGTAGGACGCTCTCCGTCTCCTCCTCCTCCCGAGCCACCAACTAAAGCCGCCGAAAGTCCGGCTTGTCCGCCCGCTCCTCGACCGCCACCAATTGCTGTTATACTTCCAAAAATAGAATTTTGTCCGCTTGTTCCATCGTCTAAATTAGATGCTGATCCTTTTCCTCCAGGACCAACGATAAGATTAATTGTTTGCCCAGAAGTAACTGAATATCCTTCGGTGTATATCATTCCGCCTCCTCCGCCGCCTCCACCACCATCTCCACCGCCACCGCCTCCTCCGGCAATCACCAAAACATCAACCGACTCTACATCGTCAGGAACTACCCAAGTAGCACTGCCTGTTCCAGTATATTTATTAACAATATACTGCCCGTAAGCTGATTGAGTAAGAAGTGGAACCGGAATATAGCGGATAACAACAATGCCTGGATTACCATTCCCTGATGCGGCACCGGCATTACCGGCCGTACCTCGATAAGCATTACCTGAATCTCCAGGAGTTGTGCCCGAACCGGCAGTCAATACTCCGGATGTGACTAAAGTAGAATTAATATATCCTGAACCTCCTCCGCCACCACCCATAGTATTTGATTCACTATATCCTCCACCCGAACCACCCCAATAACCTCCTCCTCCGCCACCACCATAACTATTAGTTCTGGTTGTTCCTCCCTGTAAAGCCCCCTGTCCTCCAGTACAATTAGCAGAAGTAGAACTGGCATCGGCACCGGCCGCAGATTGAGTTCCCGGATTACCACCGTATGCAGTTTTTCCATCATACGGAGAAAATCCTGTTTGGCCAGTTGTTCCACCTCCCGCTCCTCCAGCATTTCCTGTCCCGGCACGACTACTGCCTCCTCCACCACCACCTCCGGCAACAATAATTGCATTTGCCTGAGAAATAGATGATGCAAAAAATCCAGAATAACCACCGGCTCCTCCGCCATAAATATTACCCGAGCCATTACACGAACCGGGGGCTCCGCCACCAGTCGCACCGGTTATACTATTAATTTGACCGGCTCCGCCAATTGCAACCATATATGTTGAATTACCGGTTGTGCTTACCGTTCCCTTGGCTGCTCCTCCCGCTCCTCCGGCTGCTCCATATCCCCATCCTCCGGGAGTACCACCGGCTCCTCCGCCACCCCAAGCAAAAACCTCAACGTCCATATCGTAATCGGGAATAAAAGTTTCGTTTGATGTAAAAGTATGGATACAATAACCACCCGACTCCGTTATTACTCCTCCGATTGCCGGACAATTAGGATTTCGTACTGACAAAGAAGAAGATATTATTGCTGTCGGTTCCGGAGAAACATATTTACGAACAATCATATCGTCAATAATAACATCTCCTCCACGATGACGAGTAAAACCGGCTTTCATTGTCGCTTCGGTTGAAGAAGTTGAGTCATATCTGGTTGCCCAAATATTTCCTCCGTCAGTACTCACTTGAGCTGTAACTCCCCCTCCCGTCTTTATTATCTGCCTGAAATCGTATTGAATGTTGGGAGAGAAAGAGCCGGCACTAACCTTACCTACCCCATCTTCGTAGGCAGTAAAACCAACCGATGAATGAGACTCTGATACATAAACAGCATAAATAAAATCTGGATAGCTAGTTCCTGTTCCCGAATCTTTTACATTAAACATTGTGGTGTCTCCATAATCTATTCCTCTCACCATCGTTGATTTATACTTGTTTTGGATAACAATTCCATCTGATCGATTAAAAGTAGAATTGGTATGCATTTCTGTGGTGCCCCAGCCGACACCATTGCTGGCAGTTATTGTTCCGTTTTGAGTGATATAATTACCGACGTCTGTTACCGACCATTTAGTTGTATTAATTATCGGCTCAGAAAAATCATCAAAGAAAATAAATGTATTATCTCCATTGGCAGCCGAGTAAGCCGAACTGTTGCCGTGATACATATAGAAAGTGGTTCCGGTTGTTGGAATTGAAGGAATTTTAACCCAAACAAAAGCCGAATCAGAAGCTATAAACGATTCAATCCAATAACTAAATTGAACCGAACTATTAAAACTGGTAAACCTCAAATCGCTAAAATCAGTTTTCATTGTTCCGGAAACATAAGGAACCGTAAGCCTAATAGCATAATTAGTTAAAATCACGCCGGAATCATTTGATACTGTTATCGCTCTTTTGTGGGTCCACCCCTGCAGTGAAGACTGATCAGCAACATAGGCAGTACATCTGGTTAATAAAATACCGTTACCACCATTACAATTCCAATACCACGGTCCGGAACCTGTTACACTACCCGCTGTTCCTGTCGTACAAAGATTAGTTGTCGGAGCGGAAGAAACATATGTCCCATTAGCCGTTCCGCAAGAAGCAATAGCTATTACTTCTGCACCGAATACGGCTGTCGGAACAACTGAAGCATATTTACGAGCAAGAGCCCAATCTAATCTTAATTGAGAATCGGCCGATTCTGTTGCCCTATAATTCAAATATGCGGTTGTTCCAGTATAGGCTGCATTTCTTGTGAATACTTGTGCTCCGCCATAAGTATCAATGTTCCAATAAAAAGTTGTAGGAGAATAAACATGACTAAATAAATACCAAGTATTATTTGAAAGCACCGTACCAGTTGAACCGTTGTTCCAGTATATAGAGGGCGGATAATCTCCGAAATCAGCGATGCCAGTAGGAAAAGGAACCGTATTAGTTCTGTTTCTATAATAAGAAGGCCTCTGATATTTAACATCAAAAATAATCGGCGTAGCAAGAGCAGTTTTCTCAGCAATACCCTGTCCATTATTAATGTTAGCGACCCCATCAATAATTGACGGTGTACCAGTAATCGTCCATTTAGTCGTATCTATTGTATGACCATCAAAGTCGTCAAAAAAATCAAAAGTAGTGACTCCATTAGAACCGGCAGTCGCACCACTGTTTCCGTAATACATATAAATATTATTACCACCGGTAGCGAGAGAAGAAACTTCCACCCAAACTTTCGCGGTTGAAGAATCTGTTTTAGATTCAATCCAATAATCTAATAAAGTTACACCGTCAGAAGCGACAAACCTCAAATCATCAAAATCAGGCTGCATATCTGAATCATATGCAACTGTCATCGAAACCTGGTAGTTGGTCAAAACCCCGCCAGAAGAATTGGTTACGATTATATTTTTCCTATATCTTCCAATCGAATTAGATGTTGAACAAACGGTGGGAGTTGATCCTAATGCACCAGTACAAGTCCAAGTCCACTGTCCACTAACACTGGAAACCGCCGAAGCTGTTCCAAAATTACAAAGATTAGTTGTCGGAGCAGAAGTAAGATACATTGAATTAGAAGAACCACAAACACCCATTGGTGTTTCGATGACTGTTTCAATAATCGCAGTTGGCTCTGTCGCGGAATACTTATGCAAGAAAATCCAATCCCAGTAAGCTTCGTATGTTTGGCCCGTGTATCCGTCATCGTATCTTTTACCTAAAACAATTGGTTCGCTTGTAACCGCATTACTGATATTTAATATATTATTATAAGAAGCGCCGGTACCATAATTAGTTACAGATATGTCTACCGCCGCAGAACTCTTAACTAAAATTTTTGTCAAAAGATCAGTTGCAGCCGGCACTGTTGTTCCTAAAGATACCCAAGTACCATTATTGCGATAATGATCTCCCGGATGATGAAGAAATCCAATACTGTCTGCCGTAGAAAGCCAGAATCCTCCGAACATATAACCATTAGCTGAAAGAGTAATTCTTCGCGATTTAACTTCCAAAACAGTTCCACTGCTAAAAGTTGCAATTGATTTTATTCTTCCTGTAGTGTTTGTTCCTTTTAATTCTCCACTAACAATACTAAATCCAGTTGCATCAGTTATTGTCCATTTGGTTGTGTTTATAAAACTACTAGAAAAATCATCGAAAAAATCAAAAGTGGCCGTTCCGTTAGAACCTGATAATGCCCAAGTATCTCCGTAATACATATAGATAACGTTGGCACCGATCGCGAGGGAAGGAACTTCTACCCAAACTTTCGCGGTTGAAGAATCTGTTTTAGATTCAATCCAATAATCCAATACGGTTATACCATCAGAAGAAGTAAATCTCATATCATCGAAATCAGCCTGCATATTGGCAACGTAAGGAATATTGATTACTGTTTGATAATTAGTTAATACGCCGGCGGAAGAATTGTTTATCGTTATTGCTTTTCTAAATCCCCAAAACTCACTAGTATAAACTGTTTCTGTTTGCGCTCCCCAAAAAGAAGCTGTTGGTTCTGTTGCCACTACCTTATGCACAAAAACCCAATCAAGTTGAATTTGAGAATTAGCATAAGTACCAACCTGAAGATTGATCGGCAAATTAGCAGTTGCTATGTTTGTTGAACTAGCAGTCGGAGTTCCATCATTTATAGAATAATTATTTAAAGCACTACTTATACGATCAAAATCAATAATTTCCCATGTTCCAGCCACATGCCCAGATATTGCTGTATAAGTTGTTGCGCTTGATAAAACATTTTCCCATTGCCCGTTTGCGGTCGAGTTATCAGAACAAAAATTAGCCATCGCTTTATTAGTGTCAGTCCTCCATCCAAATGTTTCTTTAAAAGATACCGTATTAAAATGAGCAGTTTTTATTTTTGTGCGAATACCATAGCCGATTCCCCACGATCCTTGTGATGATGTTGCCAAATTTGCACTAGCTCTAGTCCAAGTAGCAATACTACCCGTTACTGATGTCGGACTACTCCCCGTCCATTTTGAAGTATCGAGAGCTGATCCTGGAAAATCATCAAAAAAATCAAAAGTATTATCTCCATTAGACGAAGAAGTCGCAGAAGAATTTCCATAATACATGACCATATAGGAAGTACCAGTTGCTATATATGGAACCTTAACCCAGACAACAGCTGAAGTAGAAGCTGTGTATGATTCAATCCAATAAGAAAAATTTGTAAAACCGTCCAGCTGGGTAAATCTTAAATCGTCAAAGTCGGCTTGCATTCCGGAAGCATAAGAAACTGTTACCTTAAGCTGATAATCGGTTAAGGCAACACCGGAAGTATTTGATACCGACATTACTTTTCGATAGGTCCATCCAGTCATCCAATGTCTCAGCCATCCCTCCCCTGCGGCTGAGACGGTTGTCATTTCAGATTTATACCAAAACAAAAATACCCCAGCAATTAAAAACAAAAGGATTAAAAAAACCGTGATAAACTTTTTGCTTTTAATTTTTGTGGACATACTATCCATTTTAATATTCTTTTAAAATTTTTCTTGAACTAATTATGTCTATTAAAAAGGCGATATTTCTTTCCAGTTTGGCATAAACGAAGAAGTAGGATTGGGATTTTTAATCCAAACCTGAGTTCTTAAAATAACGTGCGCCTCACTTGTATAACACCAGCCGTCCGTTCCGTAGTCTGTACAAAGACAAGCACCCCCGGTTGACCAGCCCATTACAGAATTATGGCTAGCCCAAGCCCAGGTAAATATTCTATTACAGCCATTAACTCCATCGCACCACATAGTATCATTAGTGTTTCCCGATGTTGTACCGGTACAAGCCGGAGTTCTTGAAGCAACGGTTGCTGTTTTACTAGTACTCATTCCCCAGTCCCAAGTTGTCATCGTCGGATAATTGAATCTCCAGTCTTGATTTACCCCAAATCTATATATTCTGACTCCCCCAGACAACGTATTAATATTTCTTTTAATTATCGCATCGACTGTCGTTGCGGGAAGATAAGAAACTGTATTACTGTCAGGACTTAAAGCTAAATCATCGGTAGTTCCCTGCCCAGCATTATTCCAAGTCCATCCTTCTCTTCCTTTACCGATTAAAGTCCAGCCTCCGCCGTCAGTTACCATATCACAATAAACCTGAAAAGGAGTAAAGGTTGAATTTGGTTTTATCCAATAAACACCGCTGACATGCGCTTTAGTATTATAAATATATATTTGATTACAATCGGTGCCCGGATTACCACTAGACATACCCAATCCTCCAGTTAATAAATAATAACGAACAACCACAACACCGGAACCTCCGTTTCCACCGGTAGATGTAAAACCATCCCAACCGGATCCACCACCACCGCCACCAGAATTAGCAACGCCCGAAAAACCATATCCAGTATTTCCCGCTCCGCCACCACCAATTCCTCCGGCACCGCCACCGGCATAAAGATTCTCATTTCCGCCGCCGCCACCACCACCGTAATAAATCGAAACACCGGTAATACTATTAGCTAAACCAGTACCACCAGCACCGGCTGCACCAGCTCCGGTTGAATTTGCTCCAACTGCTCCCGCTCCGCCGCCGCCACCGGCTCCACCACTAAGTCCAGTTCCACCAGCATTTCCTTGTCCCGTAGTTCCAGCAGCACCAGCGATAGCACGCTCTCCGTCGCCACCGCCACCAGAGCCTCCAGTTAAAGGCAAAGAAACTCCAGCTTGACCACTGGCTCCCCTTCCTCCTCCAATCGCAGTAATAGTTCCAAAAACAGAATTTTGTCCACTTGTTCCGTCATCAGCATTAACCGTGGAACCAGTACCACCAGCACCAACCGTTGCAGAAACTCCACTGGCACTGACAGTATAAGCAGAATTATAAACTACTCCGCCTCCGCCACCACCGCCACCATTGTCTCCTCCTCCTCCGCCACCACCGGCAACAACTAAAACGCTTGCGACCATATCACTGACCGGATCAAAAGTTCCATTGGAAATAAAAGTATGAACACAATAACTACCATTTCGAGATATTATTCCACCGGTTGCCATTGAAGCACATTCAGTATCGTATGTTATCGTAAAAGAATTAACTGACAAAAGAGCACTTTGAATACCGAGACTATCGGTTACCATAATTTTACAATTACTGTGTGTTCCAGCGGCTAAAGGATTAAAAGTAATTGTATTGTTTCCGGCTGCAACTGAAGTAGTATAACTGGAGCAATCTCCAGAATAAGTAACCGTACCAGCTTTGGTTGAATTAAAAGTATAACTAACCGGATTGGTTGTTGAGCTCGGAACAGGAGTAACTTGAGTTAAAATCGGACCATCAAATTCTTCTGAACCGAAAGAAGAAGTCGGCTGGGTATAATCGGGAGCATAAGTCAAAGCATATTTATTAGATAAATAACGTTCGACAGTCGAACGCAGTCCACTAGAGAGAGTAGAATTAAAAACTAAAACTTCGGCAATATCCGCATCAGAAAATTCAGTTGCTGCGCCTGCACCAACCAAAGATAATCCGTTAGGGCCGGTAATGCCGCCCTGGTTACTAATAATACTACTTCCATTTTCATAAAAAGTAGAATTTATTCCAGTTCCGCCAATCGTCGCACTATAAATATACCAATTAGCATCGGCAGCCGCACCAGCAGTATTAACCCAACCCATAAAGTAAGCTCTGGTTTTTAATCCACCGTGATATCCTAAAAGCCAATTATTGGCTAATCCAGAAAGAATTCTTCCTTTCGTGGCACCAGACATTCTACTGACATAAATCACAGTGGTTGGAGCAGCAAAATTAGTAGCAACGGTCATTGTTTGAGAGTTCGCCGCTGTAAATCTTAATATCGGTTTTCCATTTAATATATTTGTTTTATAAATCGGCTGTTTAGATGCTGTCGCTTGCGTGACACTATTGCCGTTTCCACTACTATCAGTTAATGTTGCCACCGCTACTCCATCAGAAACTCCGGTAAGACTGTCTACTTTTAACCAATCAACCAAACCGGTTGTCGAAAAAGTATTCGTATTGTCAAAACTGCTCGTTGAACTGGCTAATGAATTTCCATAGTACATAAATATCTGATTGCCGGCAATCGGGATACTATCAACTTTAACCCAAACTACAGCTGAAACAGAGTCTGTTTTAGATTCAATCCAATATGGAAGAATGGTGATCCCATCCAATCGCGTAAATCTTAAATCACTGAAATCAGATTTCATTTTTCCACTTACATAGCTAACGGTTAATTTAATCTGATGATTCGAAAAAACTATTCCACTATTATTACTTATCGTTATCGGTTTCCTATAATTCCATCCATTAAGATGTTGGGTTAGATATTTAATAACTACGATACCGGATCCACCGTTTCCACCTCTATTGTTATAATTATAGTGTGCTCCTCCTCCGCCACCACCACCAGTAAATGCTCCACCGTTTCCACCAGGACTATTAACACTTGCTCCTCCAGTTCCACCAGTATTTATTCCAGCTCCACCAACACGACTACAATTTGCTCCACCACCACCTCCTCCGTTACCTCCAGCTCCAGAACAGATCGAATGTCCGGCTCCTCCTCCTCCACCACCCCAATAATAGGCTGTTCCTAAAATAGAACAGGAATAGCCGATTCCCCCATCTGCTTGAGCAGTTGAATCTGCTCCGGCTGCTCCCGCTCCTCCTCCGCCACCAGAATAATATGCTGCAGTAGAGTTTCCTCCTCTGTTTCCTTGTCCCGCAGTTCCGGCTCCACCCAAAAAAGTACCGGCATTATCATTGTATCCACTGGCACCCCCACCAGAACCTCCGGCTCCGCCAGCGATACCCGGAGTATAACCGCGATAAGAACTTCCACCAAATCCTCCACCAATTGCAGTTAATGTACCAAAGACTGAATTCCCTCCACTAGTAGCAGGAATTGTAAATTGATGACCTCCATTTTGACCGTTTGTCCAGGCCGCTGGAGCACCAATACCTCCCGCTCCGACAGTTAATGTTTTTGCTCCTGGAGTTAATGCATACGATGTATTATGAATAACGCCACCTCCTCCGCCACCTCCTCCCATATCCATACCGGCCCCACCTCCGCCAGCAACAACTAAAACCTCCGCAGCGGTAACTCCGGTCGGAACAGTCCAAGTAGTTGAACCGACTCCAACAAATTTTTCAATCGTATATAAACCGCTTCTGGTAGAACCACCACTAACCGTTGGATTCGCCATACAAAAAGCTGATGCCCAAGATCCAGTACAAGTCCATGTCCAGGGGCCGCTGCCTACCACAGCCGAAGCTGTTCCCGTAGTACAGAGATTAACGGCTGGAACAGAATCAAAAGCAGAACCGTTGCTTGAACCACAAACAGCACCAACCGCAACCTCTTCGGTTCCCAATGAGAAAGTTGGTTCTACTGCAGAATATTTATGAACAAAAATCCAATCCCAGTAAGCTTCGTATGTTTGGCCCGTGTATCCGTCATCGTATCTTTTACCTAAAACAATTGGTTCTGCTGTAACCGCATTACTGATATTTAATATATTATGATAAGAAGCACCGGTGCCATAATTAGTTATAGATATGTCTACCGCCGAAGAACTCTTAACTGAAATTTTTGCCAAAAGATCAGTTGCAGCCGGCGATGTTGTTCCCAGAGATACCCAAGTACCGTTATTGCGATAATGATCTCCCGGATGATGAACAAAACCAACACTGTCTGCTGTAGAAAGCCAAAACCCGCCAATCATATAACCATTGCCTGAAAGAGTAATCCTTCGTGATTTAGTCCTTAAAACAACTCCGCTACTGAAAGTTGCAATTGATTTTATTCTTCCCGTAGTATTTGTTCCTTTTAATTCTCCACTAACAATACTAAATCCCGTTCCATCGGTTATTGTCCATTTTGCTGTATCAATACTTGCTGCCGAGAAATCATCAAAGAAATCAAAAGTATTTGTTCCGTTACCTGTGGTGAGTGTCCAAGGATTTCCATAATACATATATATTGTAGTATCGCCAACAGGAAGAGAAGGAATTTTTACCCAAACAATAGCCGAAGTCGAAGCGCTATATGATTCAATCCAATAAGAAAGTTGTGTTGAACCATCTAAAGAGGTAAATTTTAAATCGCCAAAATCTGCTCTCATACTAGCAACATATGGAACAGTTAATTTAACTTGATAATTAGTTAAAGAGGAAGAATTGCTATTTGTAATAGTTATCGGTTTCCTATAATTTTCTTGAATTACCCAACCCTCCCCTGCCGCTAAAACAGGAGTAGGAGTTTTGTCTAATTTATATAAAAACAAAAATGCCCCGATAATTAAAAACAAAAGGATTAAAGAAGTCGTGATAAACTTTTTGCTTTTAATTTTTGGGGACATCATTGTCTGTTTTAATGTTGTTATATGCTCTAATTATCTCAACATTGAAACAAATTGTCAATCAATTTTATTTCTTTGGAACGATAACTTCATCAACCACTCCGTAAGCTTTCGCCTCTTCGGCGGAAAGGTAGAAATCTCGGTCAGTATCTTGGGCAATTTTTGATAAAGATTGTCCGGTATGCTTGGACAATATCTTATTAATACTCTCCTTTATCCTTAGAATCTGTTTGGCCGTAATTTCTATCTCCGAAGCTTGTCCTTTAGCTCCTCCCATCACCTGATGAAGAAGAATTTCTGAATTCGGTAAAGCATATCTCTTACCTTTGGCTCCGGCAGTTAAGATCAAGGCTCCCATTGAAGCGGTCATTCCGATTGAAACAGTCGAAACATCCGGTTTTATATACTGCATGGTGTCATATATTGCTAAACCGGCTGTGACCGAACCTCCAGGACTATTAATATATAATTGAATATCTTTGTCCGGATCTTTTGAGGCTAAATGAAGAAGCTGAGCCACAACAACATTGGCAACGTGGTCATCAATAACTCCAGATAAAAAGATTATCCTTTCTTTTAAAAGTCTTGAATAAATATCGTAGGCTCTCTCCCCCGCTTGAGTTTTTTCTATAACTGTTGGAATTAACATATTTTTAACAGTCAAATAATTTAAATATTTTTTCTCTTTTTAACTCGTCTTCAATGTACATCTTAGCCTGTTCCATGTTCATATTCTTCTTCGCTGCCTCTTTGTCTGGGTATTGACTAAGTAGCTCTTCTATTTTCTGATTTATTTCCTCTTCTCCTGCTTCTATTTTCTCATCTTTGGATATTTGATGCAAGACCAAGAATCCTTTCACTCTTTCGATCGCTATTTTTTCGAAGTCTTTTTTCAATTCTTCTTCCGTCTTTTTTATCTGCTTCAAGTACTCTTCTAAGCTAATTTGCAATTCAGAATTTACTCTTGATTTGATGTTATCCATCATGAATAAAACTTCTCTTTCGACTAAAGCTTCAGGAACTTCAAACTTTGTTTTTTCTAAAACTTTCTTAATTGCCTCTTCCCTTCTTTGTTGCTTTTGAGCAATTTCTTTTTCTTCTTTGATTCCTTTTTTAATATCTTCTTTTAAAGAATTAACGTCTGTAAACTTGCCTAAAGTTTTCACCCATTCATCATTGATTTCCGGCAACTCCATTTTATTAACCGAATCAACCTTAACGCAAATCTCTAATTCTTCTTTGTTCTGAGGATTCTCTGTTTTAAAATCTTTGTGTTCCCCTGCTTTCATTCCCAATAAAGCTTCTTCCATTCCCGGAACATAGTGGCCTTTTCCGAGCACAATTCTATCTTTTTTCTCCGGATCGTTTTCAATATTCAAACAAGAAAAAGTAAACTCAACGAAGTCATTATTTTCCGCAGCTCCGTCTTTTTTTGTCATTTTAGCTCTCGATTGTCTTAGCCAATTAAGAGTGTCTTCGATTTCTTTTTCCTCAATTTTTATTTCTTCTTTTTTAATCTTGATACTCTTTAAATCGGGCAATTTAATTTCCGGAAGAATTTCAAATTCAGCGGTAAAAACAAAAGGATTTCCTCTAGCAACTTTAACGACTTCTACTTTGGGTTGGGATACTGCTTCCACCTTTACTTCTTTTACAATCTTAATCCAATTGTCTCTGACCGCAGCTTCGGCCGCTTCCCCTAAAACACCCTCTTGGCTTACCTTATCTTCGACTATTTTTTCCGGAACTTTTCCTTTTCTAAAACCGGGTAATTCTACCCCTTTTGATATTTCTGATAAAGCCTGGGTATAATAATTTTCGAACTCTTCGGGAGTCACTTCAACCTCAGCTTTTCTCTTGATTGTTGATATTTCTTTGATTTCGTATTTCATCTTTTTAAATTATTCAGCTGTTGATTCTTCTTCATCATCAATGTGTAATTCTTCTTCCTCTTCGTTCTTTTCGTTAATTTGGTCTTCGCTTTTAACATCGATTTTCCAACCGGTTAATTTAGCGGCTAATCTAACATTTTGACCGTCTTTTCCAATCGCTAAAGACAATTGATCTTTCGGAACAACTACGGTTGCAACGTTCTTAGCTTCAGCGATAACATTGATGATTTTCGCCGGAGATAAAGCATTGGCAATGAATTTAGTTGGTTCTTCATCGTATTCAATAATATCAATCTTTTCACCGCCCAATTCAGACATAACCGCTGCAACTCTAACTCCCCTTTGTCCAACCATGGCTCCAATCGGATCAACTCCATCGGCCGTAGATAAAACCGCGATCTTAGTTCTTGAACCGGGCTCTCGAGCAATTGATTTTATCTCGATTTGGCCGCCTGATATTTCAGGAACTTCCAATTCAAATAGCTTAGAAATCAATTTAGGATAGCTTCGGGATAACAAAATAATCGGTCCTTTAGGAGTAGTATCAACACGTAGAACATACAATTTTAATCTCTGTCCTTCCTTATAGAATTCACCTCTGATTTGCTCTTCTTTCGGCAACACACCTAAGGATTTACCGATATCGAAATAAACATTAATACCTTCAATTCTCTGGGCAATTCCCGAGACAATCTCTCCTTCCTTTGATTTATATTCGGCCAAGACAACTTCCTTTTCCGCTTCTCTTATCTTCTGCAAAACAACTTGCTTGGCAGTTTGAGCAGCGATTCTACCAAAGTCGTCTTTCGGTTCTAGTGGAATAACTAATTCCTCTCCGGCTTTTAACTTCGGATCTTCTTTTTTAGCTTCCTCAATTAAGATATGCTTTTCGGCATTGTATCTTACCCTTCTTTCCGATTCTTCCCCTTCTTTTTCTATTTCTTCAGTGTTTAATTCAGCTTCAGTTGGTCGATAGCTGTCTTTAATTTTAACTGATATTTCTTCTTCCTGTTCAATTGGTTCTTCGCCTTCAACTTCAACTTTTTCCGGGATATAAACCATGGTATCATCAACAACATTTCTCACTCTCCAGAAATCAATCTTTCCTCCCTTAGGATTAATCTTTGCCTTGATAACCTGGCCTTTTTTGCCGTATTCTTTTTTGTATGCCGAAGCCAAAGCATGTTCAACTGTTTCTAAAACTCTCTCTTGGGACAAGCCTTTCTCATCGGCAATCTGAGATATGGCTGATAAAAATGATTGAAAATCCATATTCTTTTTTTATTTATTATTTTTTAAAATTTATTATTAAAAAGGTCGGAACTATCCGACCAATCAAAAAACTACCTTTTCTTAGTTACATTCTACCAAAAGAAACGCAGTTGTCAAGTTAAACAAATTGAGATATTATATACTCATGAAAAAGGATTTGAGCATAATTCCTGAAGAAGTATTCTTTTGTCTTGATAGCCTGCACCAGCAAGGTTTTGAGGCCTATATTGTCGGCGGCTGTACAAGAGATTTCTTAAGGGGTAAATCCCCGGCTGATTGGGATTTAACTACCAATGCTACTCCCGAAGAAATTCAAAAGGTTTTTAACGATTTAAAAATCAAAACTTTCTACGAAAATGATTTCGGCACGGTCGGAGTCGCTTTTCCTCAAAAAAAGGAAAATTTTGAGGTTATTGAAATAACCACCTATAGAAATGAAGCGGTTTATACCGACAGCCGACATCCGGATAAGGTTACCTGGTCAAAAACCATCGAAGAGGATCTAAAAAGAAGAGATTTTACGGTAAATGCTATCGCCATGACCATCAAAAACCGATCAGAATTGGAAATCATTGATTTATTCAATGGTCAAGAAGACCTGAAAAATGAGATTATTCGTGCTGTAGGTACCGCAAAAGAGAGGTTCTCTGAAGATGCTCTAAGAATGATGAGAGCGGTTAGACTAAAGACTACTTTAGGAGAAAAATGGACCATTGAAGAAAAAACTAAACAAGCCATTAAAGATAATGCTCCTTTACTAGAAAAGATATCAAAAGAAAGAATCAGAGATGAATTGATTAAGATGATTAATAGCGAAAATGCTGCTTCAGGAATCGAATCATTACGAAATAAGCGATTATTAAGCTATATAATACCGGAATTGGAGGAAGGTTTTGAAGTTGGTCAAAACAAACATCATGTTTATGATTGTTATAAGCATAATCTTGAATGTTTGGCTTATTCCGCTAAAAAAGGCTTTAATTTTCACGTTCGCCTAGCTTCCCTATTGCATGATATTGGAAAACCGAGGACTAAAAGGGGCAACGGAGTTAATTCAACCTTTTATAACCATGAAGTGGTTGGCGCCCAAATGACCGAAAAAGTGCTTGATCGCTTAAGATTTCCTAAAAAAGATGTTCTTAAAGTAACTAATTTGGTTAGATATCACCTCTTTTACTATAATGTTGATGAAGT
Organism: Minisyncoccales bacterium; assembly: GCA_049302755.1. Classification (GTDB taxonomy): domain Bacteria; phylum Patescibacteriota; class Minisyncoccia; order Minisyncoccales; family Minisyncoccaceae; genus UBA2211. The sequence goes on from JBAQMK010000002.1 coordinate 77,365, forward strand.
TGGTGAATCTTCAGTCAGAAGATTGATTAAAAACGTCGGATTGGAAAGCGTTGAAGAGTTATTACAATTAAGAATGGCTGATAGAATTGGTTCTGGATGTCCCAAGGCTGAACCGTACAAACTAAGACATCTTAAGTATATGATCGAAAAGGTGTCAAAAGACCCAGTTTCTGTTAAAATGCTTAAAATTAATGGCCAGGAAGTAATCGACGGATTGAAAATCAAGCCTTCCCCGAAAGTAGGCATGATATTGGACATATTACTAGAAGATGTGTTAAAAGAACCAAAGAATAATACCAAAGTATATTTAAAGAAGAGATTAAAAGAGTTGGGTAAGTTAAATGACGAAGAGTTGAATAGTCTAGCTAAAGAAGCAAAAGAAGAAAAAAACAAAGTAATTACCAAGGAAGACCAAGAAACAAAAGAAAAATACTGGGTTGCATAATGTTTCACGTGAAACACGTACAGTAAATGTTTCACGTGAAACATTGCATGGGCCTGTAGTCCAACGGTAGAATACTGCATTCGCATTGCAGAGATATGAGTTCAATTCTCATCAGGTCCACAAGTTTTACCTCTTTCACAGTTCAAAATGTTTCACGTGAAACATTTCCGGACCTGTAGTTCAATGGTAGAACGCTACCTTCACACGGTAGTAGTATAAGTTCGATTCTTATCAGGTCCACAACTTGTCCAGAATCATGTCCAGAATTGTCCCCAATTTGTCCAGAATGTCCACAGTTTGTCCAGAATCATGTCCAGAATGTCCAGAATCGTGTCCAGAATAAAGATTCAAAATGTTTCACGTGAAACACGTACAGTAAATGTTTCACGTGAAACATCCATCGGGATGTCATATAATGGCATTATGCAGGCTTCGGGAGTCTGTAATCCGGGTTCAAATCCCGGCATCCCGACATAATTAACTTAACAATAATATATGGATCAAAATATTTTATTATTAATCTTTATTGTTTTGGGTTATTTCTTCGGTTCTATTCCTTTTGGCTATATTATCGCCAAATTAAAGAAAGTTGATATTCAAAAGCAGGGAAGTGGCAATATTGGAGCAACCAATGTTTCCAGGGTCTTAGGATTCAAATATGCAATTCTTGTTGGCTTATTAGATATCTTAAAGGTTATCTTGCCGGCTATTATTGCTAAACAATACTTAGTTAATGATTGGTATATCTGTTTAGCAATCCTTGCTCCGATGATTGGACACATCTTTCCAATTTGGCTTAAATTCAAGGGAGGGAAAGCTGTTTCCAGTGTTTTTGCTTCAATGATTGTAATTTTAGGATGGAAATACTCATTAATCTTCCTTTTAATCTGGATCATTGCCTTAAGACTGATAAAGATAATGAGTTTGACTAATTTAATCGTTATTTGGTTCGTTCCGCTGTTGTTTTGGCTTATCACTCATTCAATCGCTTATCTATCTCTTGGACTACTATATATACCCATATTATTCTGGGCTCACCGGGAAAACATTAAAAGACTAAAAGAGGGTACTGAAAAAAGAATCATTAAAAGCTGATTGATTATGGTCAGCTTTTAATATATACTTAGATTATGAACTTCCTATATATACTATCTTGCATCTATTTCTTCTTCCCAGCCTATATTGCCAATGCCACTCCTCCTTTGGCTAATACTTTTAATCTCTTTAATGGCTTGAACAAGCCTATCGATGGGGGATTAGAGATAAAAGGAGTGCCTTTATTGGGAAGCCATAAAACCTGGCGGGGATTAGTGTTCGAACTCTTTTTTTGCACGTTTTTAACCCAATTACTCATCTATATCAACGATTATTACAATTTATCTATTTATAACAACATTGGATTTGACGTTCATTCAATCAATAGTTGGCTATTAGGAGTACTATTATCGATCGGCATTATCTTCGGGGACATATTCTTCGCTTTTGTCAAGAGGAGATTAAGATTAAGACCAGGAACCGCTTTTATCCCTTTTGATCAAACTAATTACGTTATCGGAGCTTTTATTTTTCTTCAGCCCATCATCGGGCTTCCTTTAAAGTTTTGGCTGACTTTATTCCTCTTGACATTATTCATACATATTGTCTTTAATCGAGCTGGGTATAACTTGGGGTTGCATAAAGCCAAGTGGTAAGATAGAATTAATACAGTTTAATAATGTATATAAATAAATTATGCAAGAAGCATTTTTTCTATTTTATCAAGAAATATTGTCTCGTTTGCCCGATATTACTTGGGCATTAATCGTTATTATCTCCGGTTGGGCGATCTCTAATAGAATCAAGGCCCTTTCGGTTAACTTTTTCAATAAATTAAGAATAAATCAAATTCTTAAATCTTTGGGTTGGGAGAGCTTTTTTGACCGATTTGATACTAAAATGAATGTTTCCAAGTTCTTCGGTTCAATCATCGAATTCTATTTCTTTTTGTTGTTTTTAGTTATTTCTTTAGATATTTTAAGACTGGAAACACTTGGAAAAATCGTCAGCGGAGTAGTGGAGTATTATCCCAACATTTTCATTTCCATGATTATTTTCATTGCTACTATCTATATTGCCGATTTCAGTAAAAAGATTGTAATTGGAAGTCTGGAGAAAGAAAAGATAACCTATTCGAATCTCTTGGGAGACATAATCTCTTCCGGAGCTTGGGTTTTGGCTATTTTAGCCATCTTATATCAGTTACAGATTGTTCAGACGCTTGTTTTAGTCATCTTCATCGGAGCCATTGCCTTATTGGTTATTTCTTTGGGCCTAGCTTTCGGATTTGGAGGAAAAGACATGGCTAAAAAAATATTAGAAGACATAGAGAACCGAGTGAAATAAGAATCTACTATATAGTATATTCTTTTTTATTATGCAAGAAATATCACAAAACGAATTAAAGAAGATGATCTTGTTCTCTTGCGAGAGGATTGAAAGAGACAAAGAACAAATCAATAAAATCAATGTTTTTCCGGTGCCGGACCAGGATACGGGAAACAACTTAGCCGCCACATTAAGGGGGATTAAAAACTGTATCGAAAATAAGGACTTTACTAATATTGAAGAACTATCTAATAGCGTTTTGGATGGTGCTTTAACCGCTGCTCAAGGTAATACCGGAATAATTTATACCGGTTTTTTGGCCGGATTCTTTCCTTTTATTGCTAAAAAAGAAATTGTTAATGGGACAATCTTGGGTGAAGCCTTTGAAAAAGGTTACGAAAGAGCTAAAGATTCTATTCAGAACCCTAAAGAGGGAACAATGCTTGATGTAATTCAAGCCTTTGCCTTAGGAGTAAAAGAAAAATCCAAAGAAGAAGATGATATTATCAAAATCTTCCATCATGCTTTAATCAAAGCCAACGAAGCCTTATTAGACACTCCCAATAAAATGGAGGTACTTAAAAAAGCTGGAGTTGTTGATGCCGGCGGATTGGGATTTTTAATGATTCTGGAAACATATTTGGATACTCTACAAGAACAATCCGATCCCTTTACTATTAAATCATTGGATAAAGAAACGGCTGGAGCAAAGAGATTTGTGCAAATACTATCAAATCGATATGAAGTGGTAGCCTTGCTTGATGATGGAGAATATACGGAAAAACAAATCAAAGACAAACTACATCACTTAGGAAACTGTCTTGATGTTATTCAAATCGGGGAAAGAACCAAAATCCATATCCATACCGATGACCCGTATGAAGTGAGGAGTATTATAAAAACCTTAGGCGTGATTGAAAATTTAAGAATTGAAGATATGGCCAAGGAGGTGACTGGAGAAAAATCAGTGGAAAATATTTCTATTGGAATTATCGTTGATGAAAGGTCAGGTTTAAGCTCAAAAATTGTTACCCATTACGGGATAGAAGTAATTCCCTTAAGAATTTCCTGGCCAGAAGGAGAGACTATTGCCGGAGAGAATATCTGTCAAAGGATAAAAGAAGCCAAAAAGCAAGGAATAGTTTCACAGCCAAAAATAGAGCCGATTGCTCCCGAATTCTTTATGGAATCATACAAAACTCAGCTACAAAAATACGAAGATGTTTTGTGTATTGTTTCTTCGGCTAAGCTTTCTGATAATTATGAAGCAGCCAAAAAGGGTAGAGAAATGCTTAATTCCAATGAAAAAGAGCACGTTTTCGTGGTTGATTCAAAGAATATCAGTGCCGGACAATCTCTGGTTGTTCTTGAAGCAGTGGAAATGATTGCCGAACAAAGAAAAATAAAAGAAATATTAAGAAAACTTGAAAAAACAGTTGAAGCGGTCAAGCTTTACTGTGTTATCGAAAAATCAGACTGGTGGAATAAGGAAAAAGCCAAGCCTTTCTGGTTCAGTAAAAAGACTGAAGTCCGTTATGCCTTAGGAGAAATGAAAAACGGAAAACTTGTTCCGACCGAAACAATGAAAACCAAAAACTTTGCCGCTGCTTTATTCGCTAAAGTAGAAAAAGAATCGAGAAGAGATATAAGAGAAGGGAAGAGGATAAGGTTGGTCATCGCTCACGGTGATAATTCACCTCAAGCTGAAGAACTAAAAACCAAAATGAAAACCATTAAAAAGACTGATATTTCATTTATTAATGTTACCGACCCGGTTACCAGCATCAATGCTTGTCCCGATAGTTTACTTATCGGTTGGATTGTGAAATAATATATTTAAGATAATAAAATAAAATAATATGTTTAACAGAAAAGCTTTCACGCTAATCGAATTATTGGTCGTTATCGCCATCATCGGAATCCTTTCCGGAATGATCGTGATATCAATGGGTGGATCTAATGATAAAGCTGTTATTGCAAAAAGCCAGGTCTTCTTTAATTCTTTAAGAGCTGGTTTAATGTCAAACATTTCAGCAGAATGGAAATTTGAAGAAGGCTCAGGAACTAGTACTCAAGATAGTTGGTGGAAAACTGCCAACGGCACTATTACCGGTGCAACTTTCAGCACATCTTGCGTCTATAATAGTTGTTTATCGTTCGATGGAAGTGACTATGTCACGGTTGCTCATGCCAATGTTCCTATTTTCACTTCAGCTATGACGGCGATGGTTTGGGTAAAAGGAGCTTCTCAATCAACTGCAATTATCGGACAACTTGATACTAATTCTCAAAGATCTTGGGCAATTTACAGTGCTGCAGATAAATTAAGAGTTTTACTTTCTGCTGATGGAGGAACTGCTAATTCTAAGGATTATGTAACCACAACAGCAGTTGCTTTTGATAATAAGTGGCGCTTAGTAGGTTTTACCTACAATGCCGGCACATTAACTCTATACGTTGACGGAGCTGTTGTCGCTACTACCACAACAGTAAACGGAACTTGTAATTCATTATTCGATTCATCGGCCGCCTTAACTATGGGCTGCGATTTAGCTACAGGAACACCAGCCAATCTTTTTACCGGCATCATGGATGATACAAGATTATTTAATGCTCAAGTTCCAACCTCTCAAATTCAAGAACAATATTATGCTGGATTAAATAAGTTATTAGCCAGCGGAGAGATTTCAATTGAAGAATATTCTCAAAGAATAAGTACTCTTAGCTTAAATAAATAATGTCTACTGAAAAAGGCAAAATTGGATTTGTAACTGACGAAATTTGCGATCTTCCGGAAGAAATAATCAATGAAAACAATATTGGTGTTGTTAGGTATAAGATAGACTTTCAAGAACTAGCAGAAATGCCGGGTAATGTTTATCAAAAGATAAGAGAGGGGGAGAAGAGGGGAATTAAAAATTTATTAGTTAAAACCTCTCAGCCCTCAATCAATGATTTTCTTTCCGTTTTCAAAGAAAAACTTAAAGATTTTGAAGAAGTTTTGTGTATTACTTTTTCTTCAAAAGTTTCGGGAGCATACAACTCAGCCATGCAAGCCAAAAAATTCCTAGAAAAAGAACTGCAAGATAAGGTTCATATTTTCGATTCTTTAAGGGGAACCGGATGCGAAGGATTAGTTATTTTAAAAGCAATTTCTCTGCTTAAAGAAAAAATGAATGTCTCGGAGATTATTTCCAATCTTACCAAAGAGTTGCCCAATATTAAAATGGCGGCGATATATCAAAAATCTCAATGGCTTGAAGCTTCGGGAAGGCTTCCCAGTCTTGCAAACGTTATCATTAACCGTGCAGAAAAGATGGATATCAAGCCAATTTTCGGATTTAAAAACGGTAAATTGAATATTATTGCGATCAAAAAAAATGTAAAAGATTTATCCGCGGCTCTTTTTGAAGAATTCGAAAAGTCTACTAAAAAAGCTCGAGAATCGGGAAGAAAAATAATAGTCGCGATAACCCACGCTGATAATATGGAACAAATAGAAAAACTCAAGACCATGATTTTAAATTTAAAAAACACCGAAATCGCTTTCATTAATTTAGTTTGCTTCCCGGTCGGGGGACATATCGGACCAGGAACACTAATCGTTTCTTGGAACCAATAATTAGAAAAGTTAATTTTAAAATTATGAAAAAAGTATCTATTATTATTGGCGAAAGCGCATCAATTACGAAAGAAATTATTGATAAATTTAATTTCGTCGTCGCTCCTTTTGTTATGGAGTGGCCGGAAGGAGAGTCTTTGAAGGGAGACAATATCTTTGAAAAAATGAGGGAAGCGGAGAAGCAGGGGATAAAAACAACTCCCAAAACATCGCAACCATCAATGGGAGTATTTAAAAAAGCTTTTGAGGAAGGACTAAAAGAATCGGAAAGTGTGATTGCCATTACCATTAGTTCAGCGATATCAGGAACATATAATTCGGCTGTCCAGGCTAAAAAAATATTCGATGAAGAAACTCAAAAAAGAATTTTTATTCTCGACACTCTTAATGCTGATATAAGTGAAAGTCTTCTTGCTATTAAGGCTACTGAATTAATTGAACAAGGATTATCGACCGAAGAGATATATAAAAATCTTGAAGCATTGCTTTCTGAAATCCATCTTTTTGCCATGCTGGAAAGTCCGAAATGGCTTGAAGCCGGCGGAAGAATAAACCACACTTTGTCGGTTATCTTATCTCAAATGCAAAAGATAGGAATGAGACCGATTTTAGCGATAAAGGACGGCTTAATAAAGCCGGCTAATTTAAGAATGCAAGCCAAAGATACTGCCGATGCTATGTTTAAACAATTTGAAGATCTAACCAAAAAACCTCTATCGGAAAATAAGAAATGCCGGGTAGCTATTTCTCATGCCGATAATCTTGAAGGAGCACAAAAATTAAGAACCTTAATAGAAGATAAATATCCGGAAGTTAAAATTGAATTTATAAGCATCACCAGTATGGTCATCGGTTGCCACGTCGGACCGGGAACAATAATCTGCTCCTTCTTAGCAGAAAATTAATATAAAACATGATAAACCTTAATTACGTTTTAGTTGCTTTTATTGCTTATCTCCTCGGCTCGATTCCTTTTGCCTTGGTTTACGTCAAATTATTCCTCAATAAAGACATGAGGACTTTCGGTTCTAAAAATACCGGAGCCTTAAATACTTTAAGAATCGTTACTCACGAAAAAGGAAAATTAATCGGAGTGATTTCTTTCTTAATCGTCTTTTTATTAGATGCATCGAAAGCAGTTTTAGCGATTATTATCGCTACGAATTTTATTCCTGAAAATCCGGCTTTGGCGATAACATTAGGAACATTCTTCGCTATTTTAGGACATAATTATTCAGTTATCCTAAACTTTAAAGGCGGCAGAGGAGCAGCATCATTATTGGGAGTAATGTTATTCTTAAACTGGAAAATATTTCTTGCTTGGATTGCCACGGTTATTTTCTTTATGATAGTTTTTGAAATTTTATTGAGTGGAAAAATCGATAGCAAACTTATCAAAAGAGCTATTTCCGATCAAATAGTCGGAAGATTGATCGGGGAAATAGCGGCTCTTTACACAGTCTACATTATTGATCCGACATTACTCTATCCGATATTGTTCGGAACGATCCTAGTTGTTATTTCTCACAAAGACAGACTTTTAGAACAAATTAAAAAGAAAAATGATTAAAACGCTCATCCTTTTAATTGTTGCTTACGTATTAGGTTCTCTTCCTTTCGGATATTTAATCACCAAATACACAACCAACAAAAATTTGCTCGAAATAGGGTGGAAAAAGAATTCTGGCTCCAACGTTTTTAAAAACGTTGGCCTATGGCAAGGAATCTTCACTTTTATTTTTGACGTCTTAAAAGGATACTTGGCGGTTTATTTGGCTCAGTACTTTGGACTTTCACCGTTGCTTCAGGTTTTCTGCGGAGTAATGGCGGTCGTCGGACACAATTGGTCTTGTTTCCTAAGCTTTAAAGGTGGCAGGGGATTAGCAGCCTTAATTGGCGCTCTTTTCGCTCTTTCGCCCATACTTTTGCTTATCGCCTTGATTCCAACCATAATTTTTACTATAATCTGGACAGCTTCGGTTGGAACCCTGTTATCTTTCCTAACTGCCATTATCTTCGCCTTAACCTTTAGGGGAGAATATGAAATGGCCGGATTATTGATGTTTATCTCCCTTTTTCCGGTCCTAATCAAAAGATTAAGCCCGATCAAGGAACTGCGAAACAACCCCAATTACAAGGAATTATTAGAAAATCGGCTGGTCTTTGACCAAGATACCGTGCCGCCAATCAGGCTGAAATTTAGAAAGAAGGATTAAGCCCCCGTAGCTCAATGGATAGAGTACTGGTCTTCGGAACCAGTGGTGCGAGTTCGAATCTTGCCGGGGGCACAGAGCTGCTTGATTTTTTCTCAAAAACAGGATATACTCCAAACACATAACAAAGTCAATTAACATGTTTAAAACAAAGCTAAAAAGACTATTCTTTGCTTCAATATTGTTTTTTTTGTTTTTGAGTTTTACCCCGGTTTCGGCGGCATTAGTTAACTGCGGCAATGAAGATCAGGCTCCCTGTACCTTCAATGATTTTATGTCGATGATTAATGGCGTTATTGATTTCGTATTGTTTAGTATCGTTCCTCCGATTGCTGTGGTTACCATCGTAATTGCCGCCATCAACCTGATGACTTCTTCAGGAGACCCGTCAAAACTTGAACAGGCCAGAAAAACATTAATCTGGATAATCCTTGGATTAGTAGTTGTTTATGGAGCCTGGGCAATCGTTACCGGATTTATAGAAGCATTGGGCGGAGAAGGAGATGTCTTTAAGTTTTTTAAAACGACAGAATAACGGCTTGCCCCGTTAGCTCAGTTGGTAGAGCAGGAAGCTCTTAACTTCAAGGTCAGGGGTTCGAGCCCTCTACGGGGCACCCAAAATTATTTAGTAAAGAAAAAAATATGTTAACAACAGAAGAAAAAACAAAAATCGTAAGTGATAACAAGATAAATGAAACTGATACTGGCTCAGCTGAAGTTCAGGTTGCATTACTTTCAGAAGAGATTCAAAAGCTTCTTGAGCATTTAAAGAAGCACAAGAAAGACGTCAGTTCCAAAAGAGGCTTATTGAAGATGGTTGCCAGAAGAAGAAAACTTTTGAAATTCCTTGAAAGAACCAGCGAAGAATCATACAAGGAATTGACCAAAAAGATTGGATTAAAAGCCTAGTGTTAAAATATGAAGACTGAATCTTTCAAACTTAAAATCGACGATAAATTTTTAGAAGTAGATTTCAAAAATCTAGCGGAAAGAACCAATAGTTCTGTTTTTGTAAAATATGGAGAAACCTGCCTTATGGCCACTGCCGTAATGAGCAAAAAAGAAATCGAGGGAATCGATTTTTTTCCTTTAACTGTGGCTTATGAAGAAAGATTCTATGCTATTGGAAAAATTCTTGGCTCAAGATTTATGAAAAGAGAAGGCAGACCGAGCGAACAATCAATTTTAACCTCAAGATTAATTGATAGAGCAATCAGGCCTTTGTTCCCGGCAGATTTCAAGAGGGAAGTGCAAGTAATTATTACTTGTTTGTCTTGGGATAAAGAAAGCGATTTAGCTAGTCTTGGATTAATCGCCGCTTCAATCGTTCTTTCAACATCAGACATTCCCTGGGACGGACCAGTTGCTCCGGTAAGAATAGGAATGAGGGATAACAACATGGTAGCTTTCCCGACTTTCGCCGAAAGAGAATCAGGATCAATGGATTTATTATTATCCGGCTTGAAATCAGAATCAAAAAAAGAAATCTTGATTAATATGATTGAGGCAGGAATGAAAGAAATTCCTGAAGAAGATATTTTGAAAGCAGTTGAACTTGCTAAAAAATATCACGAAGACATTCTTAATTTCGAAGAAGAAATTGTTAAAAAAATAGGAAAAGAAAAGATAGTCTTGGAAGAGAAGGGAAGTGATGAAGAAATTAAAAAAGAAGTTAAAGAATTATTGGGAAACAGAATCGATAACATCTTGAAAAAAGATGCAACCGATGACCTTCATTTAATCAGAGAAGAATTAGGAGAAATATTGAAAAAACACGATGATGCGGATAAGACTCGCTACGGTTTTTCATTCTTCGAGAAAGAATCAGAAAGAATTATTCACGAGAATATAATCGAAAAGGGGATTCGTTTCGACGGAAGAAAATCTGACGAAATCAGAGAATTGAGTTGCGATGTTAATGTTATTCCCAGAGTTCACGGAACCGGATTATTCTGCCGTGGAGAAACAAGAGTGCTGTCATTCTTAACTTTGGGCAGTCCCGGTGATCAAAAAATATTTGAAGAAATGGAATTAAACGGAAAGAAAAGATTCATGCATCACTACAACTTTCCGCCGTCATGCGTTGGCGAAACCGGACCACTAAGAGGACCGGGCAGAAGAGAAATCGGACACGGCATGTTGGGAGAAAAAGCTTTACGCGCCATGATTCCCGAAGCGGAAAACTTCCCGTACACTATCAGAGTTGTTTCTGAGGTTTTGTGCTCTAATGGTTCTTCATCAATGGCTTCGACTTGCGCCGCTTGTTTAGCCTTAATGGATGGTGGAGTTCCGATTAAGAATCCTGTTTCCGGAATTGCGATGGGATTAATGATGGAAATGAATGACAAAAAGAGTACCGAAGACAAAAAATACCTTGTTCTAACTGACGTTCAGGGAGAAGAAGACCACTACGGAGATATGGATTTCAAAGCCGCCGGAACTAAAAACGGAATTACTGCTTTACAAATGGATATCAAAGTCAGGGGAATAACTTATCAAATAATGAAGGATGCTTTGGAACAATCCAAAAAAGCTAGAATTCAAATTTTAGCCAAAATGATGGAAACTCTTCCCGAGCCGAGAAAAGAACTATCTCCCAATGCTCCGAGAATATACATTATTAAAATCAGACCTGATCAAATCGGAGATGTTATCGGTACTGGTGGAAAAATCATTAATGAAATTATCGATGAATGCGGAGTTCTAATTGACATCGAAGAAACCGGTGAAGTTTTTGTTACCGCTGAAAATGAAGCTTCCGCACAAAAAGCTCTTGAATGGATTAAAAATTTAACCAAAGAAGTTGCGGTAGGGGAGTTATATCAAGGAAAAATAAAAAGAATTCTTGAATTCGGTGCCTTTGCCGAGATTCTTCCCGGACAAGAAGGCATGATTCACATTTCTCAACTAGCCAAAGAGAGAGTTAATAAAGTAACTGACGTTGTTAAAGTTGGAGATGTTGTTCCGGTAAAAGTTATCTCTATTGACGAACAGGGTAGAATTAATCTATCATTAAAAGAGGCGAGGAAATAATTTTATAAAAGTTAGTTCGCCTTTTAATTTTAAATCAGTAAATCCTACATGCCGGTAATTTTTTTAGACAAAGAAAAAATTAGGACAATGCTGAGGGATATCAAAGAAGCTGAGGGGGTTGATATTTATCCCAAGGGAAACGAAATTGAAGAAGTAACCCAAAGCTTTATTGCGGAAAAAAGAGAGGAACCGATTCCTTCAGAGCCTAATTTTACAGCACCAGAAAAAATAGAAACCGCGCCCGAACAAGGCCCTCTTTCTGTGGAGGAAGAAACTAAAAAAGCCGAAGATTTCGCTTACGAATTAGCTCTCTCAACTAATAAAAGTGAGGACAATGTAAAACAGGTAATCGAAGAGAAAGGACCAGTGGAACAAACCGAAGAAGCTCCGGTCGCTTTTATGAACATTCCTGAGCCTGAACCAGAACCTGAACCGGAAAAACCGATGGAAGAACAAATTCCTGAAGCTTTGCCTATTGAAGAAGAACCTGCACCAGAGCCTAAAGAGATAGAATTAGATATCCCAGAAAAACTACCCAGCGCTAAAGATTTAGGATTGGAAGAGGCAGAAAGAATACCGAGTGCAGAAGAATTGGGATTAGAAGAAGCAAAGCAAAAAGAAACTGAAGAAATAGTGGAGATTAATGAAGATGAAGAAAAATTAGCCAGAATTGACGAACAGACTCTTGAATTAGAAGAAGCTTTGAAAGATGTTAATGAAGAAAAAGCTCCTTTCGAACAAAGAAAAAAAGAAATTGAAGAAGAGATAGAAAACATTAAAAAGAAATTGGAATTGGTTTTGGAAAAGAAGCTCAGAACCGATGAAATCAAAAAAGATTTGGAACAAAAGGAAGCTCTGGCCCAGACACCGGAAGAAAAAAGAGCTGTCGAGAAAGAAAGATGGAGAGTGGAAGACGAGAGAAACAATATTGAAAAAGAAAAATACGAAAAAGAAGATGAAATCAAATCATTAAGACTTCAAATAAGGGAGTGTGATTTGAATGCAGAAAAAGTAATGGCGAAAGAAAAAGATACTCTCCAACAGCTAGAAATATTAAAGAGAGACAAGAATAGAATCGTTCTGGGAAGAACAAAAAAAGACCTGGAAGAAAGATTGAAACCTTTGAATCAATCGGTTGAAGATATTAAAAAAGAAATGTTTGAAAATACCAAGCAAAGAGACAAATCAGATAAAGGATTGGCCGATATTGCTTTAAAAGAAAAAGCTATCGAAGATGAAATTAAGATTCTCGAAAGAAGACAGGAAGAAACGACCGATGAGGTGATTCTAAGAGATATCGAATTAAGAAGAAGAACCAATGAAGAAAAAAGAAGAGCCTTAGAAAAAGACCGCTGGGAAATAGAGGATAGGGTAAGAGACTTTGAAACAACCAGGAAAATCATCAAAGAAAAATACCAGGAAGTTTCCGCCCAGATCAGGCAAATCAAGGATGAGCTAATAAGTATTGAACAAAAAGTAAAATAATAAACATGGCCAAGAAACAAACCCCGACTTTTAAAATATTAGTGAGATTAGTAATCGCAATAATATTTTTCTTGGTGGTTGCAGCCATTCTTAAAATATTAAACATCATATGACACCAGAATTCATCGCTCAAAGAAAAGAAGCTTTAGAGAAAAAGAAAATAGATATAGAAGAACAATTGAAGACCTTTGCCAAGAAAACCAGCGAAGATAATTGGCAAACCGAATTCCCTCAATTAACCGACACTCCGGAAGATAAAGTTGATGAGGTAGAGGAGTATGAAAATCTTTTACCGGTTGAACATTCTTTAGAGGAAAACTTGAGGGATATAAACATCGCTTTGGAAAAGATAGAGCAGGGGACATACGGCAAATGCGACTGCGGATGTGATGGTTGTGAATGCGAGATACCCGAAGAAAGACTGATTGCCTTGCCCGAAGCCAAAACCTGTACCACTTGCAACTGCAAAAATAACGAATGTGACTGCAAAAAAGAAGGGAAATAGCCCTTTCTTTTTTTATATCAAAAAACCGGACTCCTGTCCGGCTTAATTAATTAATAAGAAATCTTGCTTCCTCGTCCGTAAGCGGTTAAAGGATTGGCTGCGCCTCTGGTTTCAAAATGCAAATGAGAGCCGGTTCCGCCCACTCCTCTAACGGTTCGGCCGGTATTGCCCATATATCCGATAACCTGTCCTTGAGAAACAGTGGCTCCTGATTCAATGCCTCTGGCGATAAAGCTTAGGTGGGCATAAAGGGTTACCACTCCGTTCGGATGAAGAATAGTAATATAGTTTCCATAAGGCCATTTATTCTTGGCAATCTGTACTTGCCCTCCGGCTGCAGCCACAACTGGCGTTCCGATCGCATTAGAAATATCTACAGCGGTATAATAAGTCTTTCCGCCGGAACTGTATGAATAATGAGCTCCCTGGGTAATTGTTCCAACGGTTGGAACAATGAAATAAGAATTAGGAAGAACAACCTGGGCATAATTCTGGGTCGGGGTATTGGTTGTCGGGGCAGATTGTTTAGGCATTTTGCCGTTAGGAATAATCAAAACATCTCCGATATATACCTCTCCGGAAGAAGACAGACTGTTATAGCTGATAATCTCTTCTTTGTCCGCACTGTAAGTTTTAGCAATTGCGGCAATGGTTTCTCCTTTTTCCACCATATGGATAATGCCGTTAACCGGTAAAATTAAAAGCTCTTGGCCGGGTTGGATTTTAGTCGTATCCAATTCGTTAGCCAAGAGAATGGTTTCAATTGAAATATTGTATAATTCGGCAATTGAAGAAAGAGTTTCTCCTTTTTCCACGATGTGTTTAATAATATCTTTGCTTTCCGTTTCTTCATCAAACAAAGACCCTAAGGTCTCCGATGAAACAAACAGGGGAGAGGGCAAGGCAGCTAAAATATTTCCCTGTTCAAAGATTAGATTATTGGTAATCGGTTGGAAGGCTGATTCAAGACTCAAGAAGCTGTTCTGAAGCTTAGAAACGCTCGTTTTAGAGGTGTTTATATCCTGGTTAAGGAAAGTATTACCCCAAACGCAAAAAAGTACGAAAAAGGCCAAAAAGAGCCTTTTTTTACCGATTCTACCGATAGTTTTCTTAATTTTTTTTTGAATAAGAATAATCCAGAGTTGCAGGGTTTCTATTAAAAATCCTACAAAAGTTAATAATTCATAATTCCAGACAATCTATCTGGATACCATATATTTTAGACCTATCCACCCATATGTCAAGAAATCTTTCCACATGAAATCAACACCCTTTTATTAATCAATCCGGTCAGGTATAATACCCTTATGAACACTGTTAGACTTAAAAAAGGACTCGGTCAAAACCTCTTGAAAGACCAGAACCAGATTAGGAAGATTATGGCTTCAATTGGCCTCTCTCACGATGATGTTATCTTAGAAATCGGACCGGGACTAGGGGCGATAACCTTAGAAATGGCTAAAATCGCCAAGAAGGTTGCTTGTATTGAAAAAGACCGGGAAATGGTTGATGCCTTAAATCAAAAACTCAAAGAGGAAAACATTAAAAACGTGGAAATTATCAATGAAGACATCCTTAAGCTATTTAGTAACGACAAACTGAATGTTAAGGTTAAAAAATACAAGATTGTCGCCAATATTCCTTATTACTTAACCTCAATTTTAATCAGAAACTTGTTGGAAATTAAAAATCCGCCTGAAGATATCTTTTTAATGATTCAGAAGGAGGTAGGAGAGAGAATCTGTGCCAAACCTGGTGATATGTCTATCTTATCTATTGCCGTCCAGTATTATGCCAACCCCAAGATATTATTCACCGTTCCCAAAGGCTGTTTTTTACCTTCTCCTAAAATAGACAGTGTTTTTATCCGTATTACCCCAAAAGGAGTCAATAAAAACGATGAATTCTTTAAATTAATTAAAGCCGGATTTTCTCATCCGAGAAAACAATTAATCGGTAACTTATACAGCCAATTAAAAATAGATAAAGAGATGATAAAAAAATGGCTTGAAGATAATAATCTCAAGCCGGGGGAGAGAGCAGAAGTATTGTCTTTATCCCAATGGGATTCTCTATTTACTTTACTAAAGAAAAGATTACAAAAGATTTAGGGGTAAAGTTAGATTCATATTTCTTGTCGTTGATATTAAAAACATAGCTATATTTAACCACATTGACACAACCAGTATCATTGGTTTCAATGTAGTGACATCTTCCAGCTTCCTGAGCGCCGGTGGCTTTGAATAATATACCCAAACCATCTCCGGCTTCTATCGACATAATATCTCCCTTGAAATCGGGACAAGCTTCTTTAAGGTTTTTGAATCCACTGCCACCAGTAATATCACAATCATCGTATTTCTTCTTTTTACAGGTTATCCCGTATTCATCGGTCCTGTCTTTGCAATTAATAGTGTTATAAATCCTGATACTTCCCGAACCTCCGTCAGTTTTAAAAACAAGCATTGAAGCCAACTTATCCCTGCCAATCGGAGGATAGTTTTCCTTGTCATTAACCGCAACGTCTAAGTCAGGAACATTACTGAGTGTATACGAACAATTTCCTCTTAAATCAGAACCGGAACCTTCGGTACTGTCTTCTTTAGCAGCGTAAAGAACGGCGCCAAAGCTGAATTCTTCAGTCGGATTGTTGAATTTAATTGATTCAGCTTTATTACTAAAATTACTTTCTAAAAAGCCCCCCATGGTTTTAGTAACCCTTACCGGCTCTTCATTTTCACTGGAAGCATAATTAGTTAAATCATATAAATAAATACCTGAACCCTCGGGAATGACTATTTCTTTATCGGGAGTCTTTTCTAATTGGCTGATTTTAATACTCGTTAATTGAGAATTGATAATGTTTAAAATCATGAAAGCTGCAAGAAGGATCGTTAATCCTAAAAAGGCATTCTTTATTTTGTTTTTTGCGCTATCAAGTTTGGCCGGCTCTCCACGAGCAGAAACGTAATCAATTCCGGCTGCAAACAAAACCGCTCCGGCAATAAAAGCTCCGGCCGCAATAGATAGATTAAAAAGATAAACAACGTAGGTGGCCGCTGAAGTTCCTTCTTCATTAATATTAACGCCACCGATTTCCGGATATTGTATTGCTGCCAAAACAGGGGAGATGAATAATATTCCAAATAAAGAAAGATAAATTATTGTTTTAATATTTTTCATTTTAGTTTTCCGGTACGATTATATATGATTGCGGGGTCGTTCCTCCGACCGTAAAGATATGGGTATCCAATATTGAAGACAAACAGGTTCCTCCTCCTAAAGATTCTTTATTGAAATACATACAGTATGTTTTTTCGTCTCCCGCTTGTTTCTTGGAAGTACTTAGAATTAATCCGGCTGCACCAGTGATTTCAAAAGACATTACTTCATCGCCAGACTCAAAATTAGAACAACTTTCAGAAATATCCACCTGACCACTGGCAACACTGGTTATCGGTATATGACAAGCCTTGATTTGCTTAGTTGGGTCGGTATCTGATTTTCCACAATTAACCTTGGTGTACAATATGATTTCTCCTCTCTTTTGGCTGATTGCTTCCTGGTTTAAGTTAGATTTTGCAACAATAATTGAAGAAATTTCATCATCTCCTATAGCATCAGTGTAATATCCGCTATATCCAGTATCCATATCAGGAACAGACTGACCGACAAAAGCACATCTTCCTTGATAGTTTTGATCTTTAAAAACAATAGCGGAATATTGAAGCTGCTGTTTGTCTTGATCGGGATTAATTATTTCTATTGACCTGGTAAAATTATCAAAGCTATTTGTTTTAGATAAATCAGATATGCTGGTCGAAGTAAAAAGGGGATAACTTTTTACCCTCGGGGTATAACTATTGTCGTCATACAAATAAATTCCGGCGTTGTTCAGTAAAAAATAAAGTGATTTTGCTCCGGAAATACTCCCATCACAAGGACCATTCTTGCAATCAATTTGAGTTATCGTTCCTTTATAGTCCGGTTCAGAATAGAGATAAACTCTCAGCAAATAATCTTCGGGAAAATTCCAGCTTAAGGTGCTTATAATCGTGTCCTCGATATTTGTCTGGTTCGCATCGATACATTTCTGTTTTACTTTATCATCGGAAGCCTGCTTGACTGAGACTGTTATACCGTGTTCACATTTCAAATCATCTATTTTAATGGTAAGCAGTTGGTCATTAATGGTATTAAGAATCAAATAGCAGCCAACGAGGACGGCTACCCCGAAAAGGGTATTGGCAATCTTTCCTTTAGATGATTCTATCTTACTCGGATTTCCGGCAGCGGTAACCCATTCGATGCCGGCCATAACCATCATGATAACGGCGGCAAAAGCACCCAGAGCAATTGCTAAATTAAAAAAATAAACAATGTATTGAGCGGCTGTGGTTGATTCGGAAATTGTAATTCCACCGATTTCCGGATATTGCATTGCCGCAAAAACAGGGAAGGCAATAAAAAATAAAAATAATGTAGTGGTTATTGTTTTAATATTCATATTATTGGCAGCAATAATAATTATCCATATAATTTTTAGTAATTGTTAAACAGCCCGGATTCTCTGCGGTTCCCGTACGATTGATGTTATAGAAACAAATTTCTTTTTCTTGGTCGGTTAAATTATCACTATTGTAAGGATAACAATTAATATATTTGATTCCTTCAGCAATATCTTCGTCTACTGGGTCTCCTAATTTAAGGAAGGGGAATTCGGGAATAACAACCAGTCCGGTATTAGAAGTATTGGAAGCTTCGTAACAGCTCAAAACTCTGACGTTATCGGCGGTTTGCTTGTAGGGGATAGTGTATCCCTTAACGCATCCGTTTAATCTTTCTCTTGAATCCTTAAGCATGTCAAACAAATCAAACCTCTTTTCAATATTAAGCTTCTTATTCAATCCTGCGTTGCAAGTAAGGGGAGTAAGATCCCAAAGCAAATAACTAGGACAAACAAGACCGATTAATTTTGTAGTCGGGACATATTCATATTCTACATCGTCCTTTATTTCTTTGACCTGGGCCATTTCAAATAATATTACTTCTCTCATTTCCATCTTCTGGACGTACCCTACCTTGCTTTTCATAATCTCTCTTGATTTTTCCTCATTAGTATCTTCTGTCTCTTCAAGACATGATCTTTGAATTTCTCTATCTTGATACATATTCTTCATGAGATTACAAAGATTTCTATAAGGACAGGTCCAATAATCTTCTTCGGGCTTAGGAACTTTTGGACACTCTTCTTCACAACAACTACTACATCCTCCATATGATTTTGTTTCTTTTATAAGAC
Organism: Minisyncoccales bacterium; assembly: GCA_049302755.1. Lineage (GTDB taxonomy): Bacteria > Patescibacteriota > Minisyncoccia > Minisyncoccales > Minisyncoccaceae > UBA2211. Next base: position 96,334 of record JBAQMK010000002.1, read on the forward strand.
ATGAACTCACGTGTCCCATTTGGTCCATCTGCTCTTCTTCTGGATCGTCACAAACAGTTTCAAATGGTTCACATTTTTGACAAGATCTTCCCTCAACCCCGGCACAACAGCAATATTTATCATCACAATCACATTTTGGATGTATACAAATATTTGATGTATCAGGACTACTATTGGTGCAATTACCAGCGCTGCAACTATCGGGAAAATTAGATATTGCCATTCCCGTACTAAACATTCCCTGGACTTCTTCTTTAAGCTTTTCTATCCTTCTTGAAACTTCTTTGCCCCAGGCTTGGGTATAGTCAACCGTTTCTCCAATACGAATAACTCCTCCGTACATTTCATTTTCAATAATCTGAGTTTCAAGGTTACATTTATCATCGCTACTGTCGATTACCTGATTTTCTCCCTTATAATCAGAATTGTATTTTTCACCGTAATAGAAGGTTGCTGGATCTCCGGCATACGAATAAAATTCCTTGCATGCATCAAGCTCAAAAAGTCCGGTTGCTTTTTCACAGCTTGCGGCAAAAACATCACCAGATTCAACATCTTCTTTTGTCACATCCATTCTGCAAACCCTCTTTTTAAGACTCATCTCGTATTCATTGTCTTCTTCCGGACAAACATATCCAAGCTTAGGATCATATCCTGATTTTGTGCAGTTAGCGGTTCGGCAATACCTGGAAATATTGTAATAGACTTCGGTTTCAAATTCTTTCACACCGACAGTAACATCGTCTTTTGTTTGAACGTTGTTATATATTTCAGCTAAAGTTAACTTCTCTCCGTATTCCTTTGTTTTTAATTCTGCGTCTTCCAGTGCTCCGATTTGCTTATCATAATAATCCTTAAATTCTTGCAATCTTTCGATTCCCAACTTAATAGTAAAAAGATTAAACGGCTGTTCCTTTTTTATTAATGGGGGCTGACCGTTAACTTCTTCATAGCAAATCTGGTCCGGTTTGCTTCCGTCCATCAATTGTTTAATTTCTTGCTTTTTACAGTTTATTGCCAACCTATTATCACAAGTATCGTATTGATACTGTTTAACTTCTTTACCGTTATTGTATCCAACAATCTCGCAAGGATTTAAAGATGAAGAACTACAGGAAGTATTATATGGATCTAATCGTGAACAACCCGTATTAGCGCCTCCGCAACATTGGCAATAAGTGGTACCTCTCCAACAGCCAAGACCGGTATTAGAACAATCTGATCCTTCAATCTTGTATTCTTCCTCGTGGGGAGGAAGATAACTGTAATACGCTCTCTTACAAGTACAGTTAATTTTCATTAAAGCATCCAACTGTTTTTGTCCAGCAACCAAAGTATTCAAATGAACTTCTATTTTTTTCTTAATTGCATCATCTAAAAGCTTGATGCAATAGAACATATCCTTATTAAGAATAATATCTTTTTCGGTTATCTTTCCGTCTTTGTTTTTATCAACTGTATTGGCAATGATTAATTGACCGTCATCATCGTAAGCTTCGTGCTCGTATTCGTAACAGGGGACTTTATTCTTGGTTGATGAAGTACCAATTAGAATCGCTTCGGTTAGTGTTCCGATTGGTATTTCTTCAAACTGATAATTCTTGGCATTTTCCGGATTATCACCTGGAGTAATTATAGGAATAGTTATTCCAGTTGTGCCCAAAGAAATATTCTCGATTTTTACCAAATCGGGATTAATTGTTGTTAGAAGAATATATGAAGTTAGAAGAATTGTTAAACCGAGAAAAGAATTAATGATTTTTTGTTTGGCATCTTGTGTTTCTGAAGGATTGCCACGAGACTCAACCATTTTTATTCCCGCCGCAACAATAACAATGAAAGCTAAAACAGCGGCCATGCCCAGAGAAAAGTTGAAGAGATAGATTACAGCTTCTGAAAATGCCATATTATTGTTCTTCGTCTAAATTTAATATTACCGAAATTGTCCAAAAGGGGAGACAACCTACATAAGGAATTAATTCTAAAAACGGTGCAGCAAAAAACTTGCTTGTTTTTTCTGTAAAAACGTTTTTAATACTGCTTATTGCTCCTTTTTTACCCTGCTTATGTACAACTTGCTTTCCTCTTAATAATAGCCAAGTATTAATAAATGCAATTCCTATCACGTCGGTTATTCCAAAATCATCTAACCCGAAACAAACTAAAATAATTCCTATCAAATCAAGTCCGAGTGCGAAGGGAAGCATGAAAAAAGTTTCGGGAGTAAATTTAATATTAAACATACAATTAAATTATACTTTATTGCCCTAAAGCATACAATCTTGACAAATTTAAGTATAGGTATTATAATATATATAGAACCTAAATAGCCTCGGAGAGACTATAAAGTTCATCACAATTACATATTGAGGTGTTTACAAATGAAGAACTCAACTATTCTGATTGTTGTCGGGATCATTATTATGGTCGTCGGCGGTATCGTACTCATGAATTCGTTTGCGGAAACACAAAAGAAAACCGCTAACGCTGATCATCCTTTGAATAAACTTATAGAAAAACAAAAACAGATGATGAAAATTGACGAACCCAAAACTAATCCTTTTGTCTCTCCTTTCATAATAATTATGTTTGGAGCGGCATTAATTGTAGTGGGATTCTTTACCGGGCAACCTCGTCACAGCAAAAATTTACCTCCCGGGATAGGTTAATATCCCGGATTTTTTATACAAAATATTTACATGTACAAGTATTTTGTATATAATATTAGTAATATGTTAAATTTTAAAAAATTAACAATTTGCTTCATATTTATTTCTTTAATATTGTCATTGTTTTTACCATTAACAAATGTTCTAGCTGAAGATATTCCTACTGTAGATCTAACACTGCCATTTATTACTACTCCTGTTATCGGCCCCTTAATTGCAGCATTTAAGGCTGCTGAATTAATGGGATTCTCACCAACCCAAGGATTTACAACAGACCCTGCGCCATATATTGCTAATGGTATAATGCTATCAGTGGGAAACTTATTATCAAGTCTTTCTACATTAATAATTACTCTAGGGCAAGGGGTGCTCGGTGCTGTTTTAAATTCTGGATATACATGGCTAAGTCCAACAGATTTTGATCCAGCAAGCAAGACATATAACGAAGTTGTAGCAACTGGGTGGGGAATAGTAAGAAATGTGGCTAATGCTGCTTTAGTAATAGGATTAATTATTATTGCTATTAATATAATCTTAGGAAGAGAAGAAAATAAAGCTAAAAAAACTTTAATTAATTTTATAATTATTGCTCTTTTAATTAACTTTACTCCTATTATCTGCGGATTTATTATAGATGGATCCAATATTTTAATGAAATCCTTTGCTTCTGGCGGAATTGATTCGACGATGTCAAATAATATATTTGATGGATTTACTAGTGTTTTTAGTAACGACTCTAAAAAAGGGATTGAAAATTTGCTATCAATGGCGTTGTATTTAATGTTTGCCCTTGTTATCTTTTTTATATACCTTCTTTATTCTCTTCTTTTTATAGGAAGAGCTATAATTCTTTGGTTATTAGTAATAGTATCTCCCATAGCATTTGCAACAAAAGTTTTTCCTCAATCAAAGTATATTAAAAAAGTATTTCCGAGTATTCTTTATTGGGACGATTGGTGGGAAAGCTTTATGCAATGGTGTGTAATTGGAATACCAGCTGGAATGTCGATTTATCTTGCGAATATGACAATCAAGAATATAACGTTTAACATTGATACTACTGATTCTATTTCAATGATTGCTAGTATCGCTGCCTCATCTGTTGAATATCTTATTCCATTCATCATCCTAATCGCTGGTTTCTTTATCTCTATTTCCGCTGGGGGACAGATCGGTTCAAAAGTTGGTGGCATTGCTTCTGGTGCTTGGGCAATGACTGGAAGAAAGGTAACGGATAGGTTAACGGGAGGAGTAAAAGAAAGGGCTGAAAGATCGCTAACTGTAGCGAAAGAAGGAATCGCTGGTACTGGAGGAGCACTACTTTCAGGAAAAACTCCTTTATCTTTTGAAAACAGAGAAGAAGGTAGAAGAACTCTTGATAAATTATCATTTGGAGCTCCGAGCGCTAAAGATGACAAAGAAGCTGCTCAAGATTATCTAAAAAAACACCCTGGAGCCTATGACTTTAAAACTAGGGAAGGATTAAAAAGAACCGAACTTAATAAAGATGTCGGAGAATATATAGATAGTGCAAAAACACCCGATGAATTAAAGGCTACTATTAGAGATATTGAAACTCTGGGAAGTCAAAAAACTAAAGATATGGCTGCTATTAAGCTTGCAGGAAAAACTGACATACTAAAAGATGGTTATAGTAATTTTGTTAATAACACAGCCAACAAAATTAATATAACAAATAAGATTGAGGGAATGAGCGCAAAAACTGCACAAAAAGATATTAGTGCCAAGGCTCTTGGTAATTATGATATATTTAAAAACCTTAATGTAAAACAGATAGATTATATTGCAGATAGTGGCTCTGAAAAACAAAGACAAGCAATGAAAGAGATGATTTGGGGAAGCGGTAATGCAGATTTTACAAAAAAAATGAGCGATTTGGTTTTAAAATATCAAAATAAGGTTCCGGGGAAAACCTTCACTTCGAAAGAGATAGATGAAGCAAAAGCAGAATACGATAAAAACGTAGAAAACATCCAAGCACTTATTAATAAAAAAATTGTATAAAATGTTAAACATTTTACCATTCGTAGAAGAGTTGGTAGTTAAATATGAGCTAGAAAAAAACACCATAGAAAATGATGAAATTTTGAAAAACAAATTATCTGGAGTGAGTAATTATTCAGAACGAGTTTTTATTAAATTTCTTTACAGCGACGAATTAAAAAATTCTATAATTAATGATATTCCTCTCAATACTCCTTTTGCCAAAATTAAAAAAATAATAGACGGTTTAATAAATAAAAAAATAGGCAAAGATAATTTATCATTGACACTACAAAAAGAATTAGTGATATCTCCGGAAATTTCGGAAAAAATAGCCGAAGATATATTAGGAAACAAAGATATAATGAACGAGGTAATTGCTGTAAAAATTATTGAAAATGAGAAAGAAGGAGAGGATGGCCAAAAAATAAAACCAAAAAAAACAACCAAAAGTATTGGTTATGAATTATTAAAGTAAAAAAATAAGGCTAGTCATCGTCGTCTTCTTCGACAACAACTCCTGCCTTTTTAAGTAATTCTTTTTTTCTTTTGCTTTCGCTGTCTGGCTGTGCTTTTTTTGCTGATGATGAGCTTCCGGTCTTGCTGGGCGATACTTGATTAGCCAAAACATTTCCTGCAGCTATTATAGCAGACAGAGAAGCTATGTCTCCAGTAGCGTTTGTCTCAAACTGGAAATATCTTCCCAACTCAGCTTTTCTTAGCGTCACCACAATGGCAAGATTATTTTCATAATCTTTACTATATTTTTCGTGGAAAGCTTCTGGATTTTCTTCTTTAAGCTTTTTTAATTTTTCCACGTCTGATTCTCGTTGAATAGCTGTCATTTCCATTGCGGTCCCAGTAATTTCTTGCGCCAACTTATATGCACTAGCCCGGGACCCAATTTCAGTAACAGTCTTTTCTTTTTCTGCCGTAATCTTCTTTGTGGTCAACTTTCTGTAGTTTTCATCAGGATCCATATTTTTGATGTTGAGCTTTAACAACCTAATACCGCAAGTTTTTATTAAATCATCGAGCATTCCTTCTTCTTCCCAGTCTCTCATCATTTTTTTACTGAGAGCTGATTTTATTTTATTGTCACCTGATGAATTGTCTGAAAAACACCCAGACGTAGCAACAAGCTCATCGTAAGACTGCCTTCTTGTTTCATCTCTTAAATAGGTCCATATCCTTGCAAATACAATTTGGAAAGGATTTTGAACTTTGGTTGCGGCCCCAATGTCTACAATTTCCAGAACCACTGAGAAGTTCCAAGCAATAGGCATATTGTCCTTATCTTCTGCTTTTTTGAGAGTAGAAGAATAAATGTCTGGACGAATAAGAATATAATCTACGTTTTGAGTTCTTGTCTCGTCTTCTCCGTCCTCCTTTGTGCTTGTCCATGTAAATTTACGGAAGGGAATTCTATATAGAGGCCAAGGACCGATATAATGGACCCCAAACCATCTGGGGAAAAATCCTGGACCATCTTCACAATCGGTTGGTTTTCGAACTTTGAATTTTGAATCAAGAACGTGATCCAAATAAACCATTATAGCGAAGACAAAGGTCCCTCCTCGATAAACCCTTTTAGCCGTTCCTTCTTCTATGAAGGTAAAATGCACATTATTTGGCGCTAACCAAAAAATGGTCATGAAATAAAATACTACAAGCGTAGCAATTAATGAAATTAGAACGCTTACTATACTTAGTCCCATAATGATGATAGGACCAAATAGGGTAGCAAATAGGGCTACAGTAGAGGTTATAAAAACAAAACCTTCTTCTGTTGTACGGTACTTAAGCAACATTCCTTTCACTTCTTTCACTTCTTTCGTTTCATTTTCTTCTTTCATTTCTTTCACTCCTGTAAATCTGAATATTTGAATGTAAAGGGTTCAAATTACGTAAACGTAATATCCTTTGGCTCCGCCAAAGAACACCACTATTATGTAATATTTATATCTTTTTGTCAATATTGACCCACAATATTAATATAATCATAATAATGCTATGAAAAATCTTTTTATAGTTCCTGGATTTAAAGAAAAAATTGGGAATAATAAATATTTATGGTTAAAAAACCTTCTAAAAGAAAAGGGATTTAGTGTTTTTATAGTTCCAATCAAATGGAATTATAAAACAATGAATGATTACGTTTCAGAGTTTAAAACATTTTATGAAGCACATAAAAGTACCAATAATTATATTTTAGGTTTTTCTTATGGGGCAGTTATTGCTTTTTTGACGGCCAATGATTTAAAGCCTAAAAAATTATATTTATGCTCTTTAAGTCCCGACTTTAAAGAAGATATACCTAATATGAAAAAATGGTTATTAAAATATATTGGTAAAAGAAGAGTAGGGGAGATTAAAAAACGCAGCGGAAAAGAAATAGCCAAAAATTTAAAAATTCCTTCAGTTATCTTTTATGGAGAAAAAGAAGCAAAACTTTATCCTCAATTAAAAATTCGTTGCGCAGAAACAGCTAAATTAGCGAATAATTCAAAATTGATTATTGTTAAAAATGCACCTCACAAAATAGACTATGTGGAATATAGAAGCTCTCTTATTCAAGAATTAGAAAAAATACAATAATTTAAAAAGCTCAAAATAAACAATAGAACTATTATCATGAAAATATTATTAGTTATTGCTACTCACGGTAATGAAAAAATTGGCCTCAAGGTGGCAAAAGAAATAGAAAAATTAAACATTGATAATCTCGTTGTTAAAATAGGAAACGAAAAAGCTTTAAAGTTGAACAAAAGATATATAGATCAAGACTTAAATCGATCTTTCCCCGGGAAAAGAAATGGTGATTACGAAGAAAGAAGAGCCTTTGAATTAAGTCCTATTATTAAATCAGCTGATATTGTTATCGACATTCATTCAACTACAAGCAATATAAAAGACACTTTGATTATTAGCAAGCTTAATAAAAAAATGTTGGTATGCATAAAATCAATTCAGCCCAAATATGTAATAATAATGGAGAAATCAAAAAACTCTTTAATCTCTCAAGCAAAAATAGGAATATCTTTTGAGTATGGAAAAGATAACAGCATGATTGCTTTAAAGAAAATTGTTTTAGATATTAAAAAACTATTAAATCATTTTGGACTAATTAAAGCAATATTACCAAAAAACAAGACCGCAACAAAATACTTTAACGTCACCTCTATTGTTCCGAAGCCAAAAGGATATAAGCTACTTAATAAAATTAAAAACTACACATTGGTTAAAAAGGGGACTGCTTATGCTACTAATAAAAACAAAAAATTAATAGCGGACGAAGATTTCTATCCTATTCTTTTTGGAGAAAAAAATTACAAAAATTATTTTGGATTTAAGGGTAAATATGTCGTAAAGATATAAAGCAACTTAAAGAAGAATGGATAAATTCTCTCAAAACAACTACAAAAAGTTAATTATTGTTAAAATATACCTATAAAACAAACTATATAGAAACTCTCTTATTTAATAAATAGGATAACAATAAAGCCCTATAGATAAAAACATCTAAAATATTAGATGTTTTCTTTGATGTGCTTTACAACCTCCTCATATCCTTTCGTCCAATAATTGATTCTTCCTGTTTGCGGATACTCAGAAAATGTTCTTGTTTCATCTTCCATCATCAATATATTATCCCAAGCAGGGGAGTCACCTTTAATTTCTTTTGAAAACTTAACTGGAACATGGAATACATATTCAAATGTTTTTCCGTTTGGTTCGGCATAAACAATAGCTGCTTCAAAATGTCCTGTTCTATCTTCAAATTGATTAATTAATTTTAGAAGTTTTTGAACAGGTAACATCTTTTCGATATAATGAGTATATGGACCAGGAATACCTAAAGAATGAATATATAAACTATGGTCCTCTCTTATAGTTGGACTATTGACCTCTTTAGCTGCCTGAAGCGCAGCAGTTCTAGCTATTTCTAAACTTGTATCAGCCTGTATTTCTGGATAATCTTTTTCAAGAGGAATTAACTCAATCCCATATTTATTAAATACACTTTGAGCAGATGCAATTTTAACCTTATTTTTACTAATTAAATATATCTTTTCCATAATTTATGGTTATTTTACCTTGCTTTTAATGATTTGTCGAACCACTTAACTAACCTCCACTTTAATTTATCATTTATGTTTTTATAAAAAACACTATTTCGCATGTTTTGTCAATATTTAAACATTTGGTATATTTTGTTAAGATATTAATATCATGACTGAGGAACAAGTAAAAATACTATTAGAAGAATTGAAAGCTGACTTGCAATCAGCCGAGTCTTCTGCTGCCATAACAAAACTATGGCATAAATATTTCAGCGACACTGGATCTTTTAAATTATTGATAAAAAAGATAAAAGATTTACCGGCCGAAGAAAAGAAAACAACTGCTTTAATTATCCAACAAGCATATAAAGAAGCTCAAGAATTATTTACCGAAAAAGAGAAATCAATTAAAGGAGGGGAGATGTCGGGAAGCATCAAATCTCAATCGGAAGACATTAATCCGATTGCGCCCAAAATAGGACACTTGCATCCCATCTCAAAAACCATCAGAGAAATGAATGAGCTGTTTACCAGTATGGGTTTCAGTATTATGGACGGACCGGAAATAGAAACCGATGAATTTTGTTTCCAAAGACTGAATGTTCCCGCTGACCATCCAGCCAGAGATATGCAAGATACTATATACATCAAAGAACCTAATTTCTTGTTAAGAACCCAAACCTCTTCAATCGAAGCTCAGGTTTTGGCTAAATACAAACCTCCTTTTAAAATTGTTTGTCCGGGAAAATCATACCGAAACGAAAGTGTTAATAAAAGTAATCATTTTGTCTTCCATCAATATCAGGGTGTGGTTGTTACCGAAAAAGCCAACATGAAGGACTTATTCGGAACCTTCCAAGTTCTATTTAAGAAAATGTACGGAGAAGATGTGGTGACCAGATACAGAAACAAATACTATCCTGAAGTTGAGCCGGGAGTAGGACCGGATATGCAATGCTTTAATTGCCATGGCAAAGGCTGCCCGTTATGCAAAGGCGTCGGCTGGATTGAAATGGGAGGAGCGGGAATCATTCATCCCAATGTCATGAAAATGGCCGGACTTGATACTAAAAAATGGGTTGGCTTTGCTTTCGGATTAGGTCTTGATCGTTGGGTAATGGCTAAATATAAAATTACCGATATCAGGACTTTACTCGGAGGAAACTTAGGATATAAATATTACGAAAATGAAAGTATTATATAGCGAGATAAAAGAATTAGTTCCGGGATTAAAAGCCACTCCTAAAGAAGTAGGGGAGGCTTTAACTTTAACCGGATTCATGATGGATGGCTTTACCGAAGTTTCTTATAAAGGAAAGAAAGATTATTTATTAAGCTTGGAAATCAGACAGAACCGTGCTGATTGTCTTTCGGTTATCGGTCTTGCTCAAGAAGTAGCTGCTTATTACAATTTAAAATTAAATATTCCGACAGTAAAGCCAATTAGTAAAAATACTAAAAAGCTTGATATAAAAATTGAAGCAACAAAAGAGACGAAAAGAGTATTAGCGATTAAGATTGATAATGTTAAAAATATTGAATCTCCGGCATGGCTTAAAGAATACATGTCTTTTTACGGCTTAAACAGTGCCGGACTATTAGTTGACCTTTCTAATTATGTGATGATGATGACCGGATATCCATCTCACTTGATTGATTTTGATAAAACAGAAGGACCTATCTGCTGGTCAATGAACAACAGCTTTAAAGAGATAACCACCTTATTGGGTTCAGTTACCAAGCTGAATAATAATGAAATCATTATTAGAGATAATAACAATGTTTTGGCTTTAGCGGGAATCATTGGAGGAAAGACTGACAGTATTGATATTAAAACAAAATCAGTTATTGCTGAAATCGCCATTTATGACCGTTCAATTATCAGAAAAAACTCAAGAAGTTTGAGTATTACAACCGAAGCCAGTAGAAGACTGGAAAAAGACCTTGATCCGAACGGAGCTGACTATGCTATGAAAATGCTGGTTGCTTTAATTTTAAAATATGCCGGAGGACAAGTTGCCAGCTCTTTATTCGGCTACTATCCTAAAAAATACGTTTCTCCCAAGATTCAATTTGATAAAGAATTGCCAAGTAAATTGGCGGGAATTGAAATAAGCCCGAAAGATACGCTAAGAATATTGAAAGGATTGAATTTCCAGGTTATTTCTAAAAACAACAAACTAACAGTTACTCCTCCGACTTCAAGAATGGATGTATCTTTACCCGAAGACTTGGCCGAAGAGGTGATAAGGATATACGGATATAATCATATTCCAACCAATGAAACTCCTTGTTTGGAAATAGTTAAAAACATCACTCCTAAGAATATTGTTTTAGCGGAAAAGATAAGAGACGTTTTAACCTCTTTGGGATTTGACGAAACATTATCTTGGCCGTTAACTCAAAAGGGAATTAATGACAAGTTCAATTATTCTGATTTAAAAGAAATAACTACTCAGAATTCGGTTAATGATTTGTTTCCTCATTTAAGACAATCAATTGCCGCCGGACTATTGAATCAAATGACTGAATATTTCAAAAAAGGAGTTGAATATATAGACATCTTTGAAATAGGGAAGGTCTTCGGAGAGAGCGGCAAAAACTACTTAGAGCACGAGTCATTGGGAATATTGTCAGCAACAAAAAACAATAATTTACCTCAATTCAAAGACAAAGTTGAATCATTATTAAGATTACTCGGATTTGAAAATGTTAAATACTTTGAATCTAAATTAAAACCGAGAATATCTAATCCTGAATCTTGCTGGGATATCTTTGTTAATAATCAAAATATCGGCATTCTCTATAAACTAACTCCATCTGAAACAAAGCTAAATATCTATTTTGCTGAAATTGATATTGAAAAAATTACTAAACTATTAACCAGCGTAGACAATAACCCGGTAGTAGAATTAACTCAAAAATTAATTCCTTTGGATGTAAACATTGAATTAGATGAAAAAGATTCAATCTTTGAATATTTAGACAATTTAGAAAAGAAGATAAACAAAAAAAATATTTGGAGTATTAATATCGCAGATATCTATCAGATGGAAGAAAAGAAAAGATATACCTTAAGAGTGACTTACGAAGAACTATCAGATAAAGAAGCAAAAGATACTCACCTTAAAACCTTTGGATCGAATATTATTTAAACTAAGCTCCCTTATGGGAGCCTTTCTTTTTAAAATTAAAGTCGTTTAAGGTAAATTACACGACAAATATGTAAAACTGGAAGATATTGCTTAATTATTAAATTTATTGTATAGTATTGTTGTCAGAGCGGGTTCTTTGACAATTAAAATATGGAGAAACAACGATGACAAAACAAGAAAAAACTCAACACGCATTAAAGAAGGACGGATATGCCAAAGTCCGCGGATCGTTTGTAAAGACGAGGAGCGATGGAGCCTATCCTCCATCACATCGAGACCCAGGAGGTAAAGATGATAAATGTCAGAATTAAACCACCTAACATTATCGATATTAGCAAGAAAGCAAACATGCTCGTTGGAGAAGTAGAAAACTTCCTCGCTTTAATAATATTCCATAAAAAAGAGGTGTCCTAATGGAGACAGGGTCTCGCGAGGAACTTGAGAAATCCAGAATGAATGAAGCTTTTGTTTTAGTTGGCCCAATAGCTGCTGGCAAGTCTCATATAGGCAGGTTAATTGAAAATCATTTCGATGTTCCTTTTTTTGAATATGAAGAAATTTTTATTGAAAAACAAAAAGGTCATTCCAATGATTTTTTAAAACTGGCTGAGCCTTTGGCCGAAAAAGCTATTTTTGAATTTTTAGATAAAAAAGGAAAGATTTGCTTTGAAAATACAATGAATAGGCCATATGCTTTAGATATTCTGAGAAAACTTCAACAAATTTCTGATGTCAGGATAATCTATGTCGACGCCCCCATTAACTTGGTTCATAGAAGATTTGAACAAAGGCCAAAAAGTACGCATGTGAGCTGGACGAAGAAAGAATTGGACAAAATTTATGCTGACAGTAAGAAAATTTGCCTTGATTACGACATTATTTTAGACAATGAAAATTTATCAGACGAGGATATCAAAATAAATCTACAAAAATTAATGTTGGAAAGAATTTGGCATAATGATTACGTAGAAATAAATTTTAATGGTCAGAAATTAAAATTCAATAGTTGGTCTGGTGATAATTTAACACCGTATGATATGGAGTATAAGCCATGGAGAACTTCATTTCATAAAGAAAATTTGGGTTATTTAAAACATTACGATTTGAATCAGGGTGATACTGTAATTGATGCGGGCGGTTACGAAGGAACATTTTCTGTTTATGCAGCAAAAGTCGTTGGAGAAACAGGCAAAGTCATTGTATTTGAGCCTGACACGGAAAATTGCAGAAAACTAGAAAGCAATATTAGATTAAATGGATTGAAAAACGTAACAATCATAAACAAAGCATTGTGGAATAAAGACAAAACACTCAAGTTTAATAACAAACACACAGCTGGAGCATCTTTTTTCTTTAATGCAAGTCCTCATGCCGTAGAGATATCCGCCGTTTCGATTGATAATGAGTTGGAAAGATTAGGAATAAACAAGGTTAATTTCATTAAAATGGACATTGAGGGTTCAGAAGTTAGAGCAATAGAAGGCGCAAAGAAAGTTTTAATGGATAACAATGTTAATCTTGCGATAGCTTCCTACCATATTATAAATGGCGAAGAAACATCAATAGATGTGGAAAATATTTTGAGAAAATTCGGATATAAAACTGTAACTGAATTTCCGCAACATAAAACCACCTATGGATTTAAAAAATAATATCAACATAAAACCCCTTTTTGCATCTTGCATCTGGGGTTCTTTTTTTATTCCGAAAAAATACCGAAATTAATTTTTTGGTTTCTTGTTAATAGCGATTGATTTTACCTATTGATAAAAATAATAAAAGTAGTAATGTAAAATCATCAATAACTTATTCAGATGGTTGCGTAGTTATAATGGTCTCGTGAATGTGGGCCAGACAAGCATTTCTTGGTTAATTGTGCTAAAATTAATTTTCAAAAAATTATTAAAAATATTATTAATCGGCTTAAAAAATAGATTATCTATTTTGCAGTCTAAATAAGATGAAATACGAAGATGGAGCGACAAGACCAGATTCAATAAATATACAAGCATTAATAGACAAATATGCCCAGGAATTTATAGATTGTGGTAAACTAATAGGTAAAAACGGATTAGCAGTCGGGAGTGGCGGAAATTTAAGCATCAAGGTTCCCGGAGGTATATTAGTTACATCCACGGGGTCAGCGTTGGATAACTTGCATTCAAACGAAATTATTTTTGTAGCAGAGGCAAATCGTGAAAAAGTTTATTTTTGGGGCTCAAAAGGTCCGTCTTCGGAGTCTATTAATCACTGGACTATATATAAAGAAATGCCTGATGTAAAAGCTATAGCCCATGTTAATGTTGGCTCGAAGGAAGACAAGAATATTCCATCAACTCCAAAAGAAATACCGTACGGGACAATTGAGCTAGGCTACGGCATGATACCTCTATTTAAAAAAACAAGTACTATTTTTCTAAAAGACCACGGAGTTGTGACTATTGGTCAGAGCTTACTAGAGGCAACTAATTTGTTAATAGAATCTGCTGACAAGAATAAACCTTTCATTCTTCCATTTGTAAAACCTTTTATTTAATAAAGGATTTAAGACAAATAATAATTTTATCATTTTGTTCTGGTTTTCCGATTGTTAGTCTTAAGGAATTTTCTTCGTCGTAATATCGAGGAAATATTAGATTTTTGTCTAGATAATTTTTCATTTTCGACAAACTTCCATTAATTTTAATAAACAGAAAATTTGCTTCAGAAGGATATACATTAAGAAATGGAAGTTTATTTAGGGAATTATAAACCCTTTCCCGTTCGCTTACGATTTTTTTAATTGTTTTTTGAATAGAATAGATATTATTGAATGCCGCAATACCTCCAATTTCCGCTGATAAATTAACATTAAAAGGAAGTTTTATCTTTATAATCTCATTAATGAGCAGGGGGGACATTATTACATAACCCAACCGCAAACCAGCCAAGCCGGCCCACTTACTCAGGGTCCTCAAAATTATAAGGTTATTATATTTCCTACACATTGAAATAAATGTTTTATTACAAAATTCAAAGTAGGCCTCATCCACAATAACTAATTTTCCAGTATTCAACAGGATATTAATCTCTTGTTCGGTGGCGACATTACCTGTTGGATTATTCGGTGAACAGATGAGTATAGCTTTAGTTTTGTTAGTTATTTTGCTTAATATTTCCTCAATTCTCAATGTGTAATCAGTATTTCTTTGTATGAAAACATTTTTCCCTTTATTCAAATTGATAAGCATGGGGTACATTCCATAGGTGGGTGGGCAACTTATAATTTCATCTCCTTCATTAATCACCATCCTTAAAACCAAATCCAATAGCTCATCTGATCCTGATCCAACCATAATATGTTTTATGTTCATCCCTACATAACTAGATATAGCCAATCTTAATTTTTTGTATTCAGGATCAGGATAGAGATTGAAAATATTTTTAGCTCGAATAAGTGCTGCTCTAACCACAGTAGGTGAGCCATAGGGATTTTCTCCTTGATCTAATTTTATTATTTCATTTTTAGAATGTTTATATTTTTCTTCAAGGTCTAACAAATAAGGAGCTGGCTTATAAGTTGCCATTTTTAATATGTCTTTTCTGATAATTTTTGTTAAATCTAAATTTTTCATTTATAGTTATAATAATTATTTAAATACATTTTTACATTAAAAATTTTACCATATTAAAGGACAAAAGTATATTGATAGGGTTTAACCTTAATGGGAGGACGTGGATTTTTTAATGAAAAAATTGGCTTGAGTCAAAGAAATATATTTGATATAATAACAATATATACGAGGAAAACAAAAACTTTCGCATAAGCAATAAAAGTCTATAACATTACTGGTTAGTAATCAAAAAAATAGATCTTTAATTTAAAAGGCATGGTAAAAATTAAACAAAAAAAATATGATAAAAACGATTATATTTGATTATGATGGCGTGGTGAAAAAATCTCAGAAATTATCCCTAGACATTATTGACTTATACAAAATTTCTATTGAAGAATACGAAAAAAATTTCACTCGCTTAAAGCCAATTATAGAAAAATTTGATAAAAACCTCGTAACCGAGGAAAAATTTTGGATAGAATTTTCCGAGGCACTGGGTAAGGTTATGCCGGAAAAATGTGGAGAGAAGGCTAAAAAAATGTACAAGGATAAATTTGTATTTTTTCCTGAAGTAATTGAGTTAATTGAGAAATTAAAAATCGAAGGATTTCGATTATCAATTTTATCTAATATGTTTCCTTATCAGGCAGAAATAATTAAAAAAATAAATGGATGCTCTTTATTTGATGATCTTTTTTTCTCTTGCGAAAGGGGACTTAAAAAACCTGATTTGGAATTTTACGAATTAGTAGCTAGGGAAATGAATGTTAGGCCACAAGAGTGTCTTTTTATTGATGACAAAGAAGAAAATCTTTTGCCAGCTGAAAAATTAGGAATGAAAACAGTTTTAGCAAAAAATCAAGAGCAAATTGTCAAAGATGTTTGGGCAATTATAAAAGCGGAAAATAAAATTTAGATAGCGCCACTGATCTTTTTCTTAAAGACATATTTTTTATTACTGTCTCATTTGCCTCATTTTACCCAGACCTCAACACCTTAAATTGGTTATCGCCAAAACCCCAAAAGAACCCTTGCACTGCTTGGATAATAGTGGTTCTAGACCTTCCGATTATAATGCCATTGTTGGTGTTTTTTGTTTTTTAGAGATATAATCTTTTAAAGATTAAAATATAAAAATATGGAGGAAATAGAAGTTAAATTTTTGAATATAGATTCTGTTTTAATGGAAAATAAGCTTAAAGCTATTGGAGCTAAAAAAATATTTGAAAAGCTTTACAAGAGAAAGACATTTGATTATCCGGATTTAAGGTTACATAAAAAGGGAGCTTGGATTAGACTTAGAGATGAGGGAGAAAAAGTCACGCTTACTTATAAAGAAAGAATTGGGGTGAAAACTTTTGATGGAAAAACCAACGATGATTCAATGGAAGAAGTTGAAATTATAGTAAGTGATTTTACAAAAACAGCAGAATTATTAAATCGGATGGGATTTATTGAAAAATTCTATGAAGAAAACAAAAGAATAAGATACTTACTTGAAGACATTGAATTTGATATAGATTTCTGGCCTCAATTAGATCCTTATTTAGAAATTGAAGCTCCATCGTGGGGGAAAATAGACGACGGCATAAAACTACTTGGATTAAATCCTGAAGATAAGAAAATATTTTCAACTAATCAGGTTTACAAATTAAAAGGCATAGACGAACTTGATTATAAAGAAATAACCTTTAAAGGAATGATTAAAAGATTTTAAAATCATGATTAAACCAAAAAAACTAAAAATAGGGGACACTATAGGAGTGATTGCTCCATCTCGCCCAATTAACGAAAGGGAAATATTGCCTTGCATAAAAATATTAAAAGATAGGGGGTTCAAAGTTAAGCTTGGCAAAAATTTATACAAAAAGTCTTATTACTCCGCGGGCAGCGCTAAAGAAAGAGCATCTGATTTAAATGCAATGTTTAAAGATAAAAAGGTTAAAGCAATTATGTGTGCCTCTGGAGGGGCAGCATCTAATCAATTGCTTGATTTGATTGATTATGAATCAATTAAAAACAATCCGAAAATATTCATAGGCTACAGCGATATAACCGTATTGTTATTAGCTATATATAGCAAAACAGGACTTATTACTTTCCATGGTCCAAATCTTCATAGTTTAAAAAAGTTAGATAAAAAAGCAAAAGAATTCTTATTCGAGATACTAACAGAAAAAAAGAAAGATTACGTTTTCCCAGGTAAAATAGAAATTATTAAAAAAGGGAAGGCGAGGGGCATGCTAATTGGCGGAAATATTCATTTAAGCAATTCTCTTCTCGGAACAAAATACACTCCGACATATAATAAGAAAATTTGGTTTTGGGAAGACTTGGGAGAGTCGCCTGCCTCTTTAGATCTAAAACTTAACCAGTTTAAATTGTCAGGAAATATAAAAAATATTTCTGCTATGATTATCGGGAACTTGTCAGATTGTATAGATAAAAAACACAAAGAAGATAATCGCCCTATAAATGAAATTATTTTAGAATTAACAAAAGAATATAATTTTCCTATCATCAAAGTTCCTTACTTTGGACATAATGTTTCCAATTTTTATACTTTTCCGATAGGAATCATGTCTGAAATAAATACTAAAACCCACGAATTTAAAATAATAGAAAGTCCCGTTTTGTAAGTTTATAGACTTCAAAGATTTATATTATATAAAATAAACAATATATTTATAAATTAAGATTATTACACTTTATATTATGATAAAAAATAATCAAAAACAAAAGATTATTATTAGGCCACCAAAGATATCTGATTTAGATTCTTCACTTGAAATGATCAATTCTTTAGTTGAAGAGAAAGCAATGCTAACTGTACAAAAAAAAGTCAACACATAAAGAAGAAGAAAAATATCTTAAAGGAATAATAAAAGAAAAAGAAGCTCTTCATTTATTCTTAATTATTGATGGAAAAGTAGCAGGTAGTGCAAAGGTTTCTAAGCTTGGGAACGGAAGAAATCATATTGGTGAGCTGGGAATATCTTTAAGGAGGGAATATAGGGGAATGGGTCTTGGAAAAAATCTCTCTAAAACAATAATGGAAAAAGCTATTAAGAAATTTAAATTAAAGATTATTATTTTAAATGTTTTTAAAAAAAATAAAACAGCTTATTATTTATATAAGAAATTAGGATTTAAGGAGGTGGGAGTAATTAAAGGAGAGGTTAAATATTATAATAAATATGAAGATGTTATAACGATGGTTAAATATATCTAAAATTTGTTATTAAACAGGGCCTCAAAAAGATTTTATTGTTGTTTATAAAATTTTAATTCCAAAACTTTTCAATTCTTCTGACAATCTATTGATTGGTAAGCCCATTGCATTAAAAAAATCTCCATCAATCTTTTCTATTAAAACAGCTCCTAGTTCTTGAATAGAATATCCACCAGCCCGTTCTAACGGTTCACCGGTTTTAATATAGGCTTCTATTGTTTCCGGAGACATTTTCTTCATAAAAATCTTGGTTGTCTCGTGAAAGGAAACTGTATGATTATCGCTGGTATCAATAATTGTAACGCCGGTAATAATATCATTTTCTTTTCCATTCAACATATTTAGCATTTCTCTGGCCAACGACTCTGTTTTAGGCTTACCTAAACATTTATTGTTATAAACAACGAAAGTATCGGCAGCAATAACTATTGCGTCATTATTCTTATCGGCAACCGACTTCGCTTTGCCCGAAGAAAGATGCTCAGAAAGTTCTCCAGGAAGCATTTTCAAGTTCATGTCCTCTTCATAATTACTTTCTTGGACATCAAAAGAAAGTCCGGTCTTTAAAAGAATTTCCTTCCTGCGAGAAGAAGTTGATGCTAAAATAATTTTCTTCATGTTTTAAAATAAATAATATTTGCTATAAGCATATCCTTTCTCTTAATTTTTATCAATACATATATACTCTTTTACTTAATACACTTTAATTTGTCTCATTTTAATCATATTGCTATAATACCGATATGGAACTAAATATAACATATAAACAGGCTCAAGATTTAGTGAACAAATACATATCTAATCCAATTACTAAAATACACCTCAGGGAATCCGAGGTTTTAATGCGTTCTCTGGCTAAGAAGTTTGGCGACAACGAAGAAGAATGGGGGATAATAGGCTTATTGCACGATATAGACTGGGACATGACTAAAGACAATCCTGTAGAGCATTGCATTAAAGCTCAAAGCATACTAAAAGAAAACGATGGAAGTGACTTTTTGATTGAAACAATAATATCCCATGGATACGGGCTAGAAGAAATACCTCAATTGAAAGAAAAACAGAGATCGACAATAATACAATACTGCTTAGCCGCCGCTGAAACCTTGACTGGCTTAATAGTTTCATCTGCGCTAGTACAACCAGATAAAAAACTTCAAAGCGTTAGCTTAGAATCCTTAAAGAAAAAATTCAAGAATAAGGCATTTGCCGCAAAATGTAACCGCGACATCATACTGGAATGTGAAAAGGCGAATATACCTATAGACGAATTCTTACAAATAGGACTATCTTCTTTGCAGAACATTTCGAATGAATTAGGACTATAATAGAAATATGACCTACAAAGATTCAATTAATAAAAATATCGACATTAATCAAATTAGACTTTTAAGAAAATCTATTGGGTGGCAACCAAGAAGTGAAAATAAATGGAAAGAAATATTATCTAAATCATCTTTTGTTTATAGTGTTTGGGATGGTAAAAAGTTAATAGGAATGGGCAGATTAGTAGAAGATGGAATCATGTGCATGATTTATGACATCGTGGTTCATAAAAATTACCAAGGGAAGGGAATAGGGAAAATAATCGTAAATAAACTAATTGAGCAAACAAAAAATAAAAAATACTGCTCAATAGCTTTATTCACAGATAAAAATAAAGTTAAATTTTACAAAAAATTAGGATTTGAGATTGCAATTGTTGCAATGGAATATAACAAACACGTAACAAAAATATGAAAAAAGTAGTCCAAAAACAAAAAATAGAGATAAGACCTCCTAAAATGTCTGATCTTGATTCTTTGCTTGCAATGATAAATTCTTTGGTTGAAGAAAAAGCAATGATTATCGTACAAGACAAAGTAACTCTTGAACAAGAGAAAAACTATCTCAAAGGAATAATAAAAAGCAAAAATGCTATTTTCTTATTTTTAATCATTGATGGAAAAGTAATGGGAAGCGCCGGAATAACTAAATACGAAAATATAAAAAGCCATATAGGAGAAATGGGCATTATAATTAAAAAAGAGGCAAGGGGATTAGGGCTAGGAGAAAAACTATTCAAAAAAGTAATGGAAGAAGGAATTAAAAAATTTAAACTAAGAATAGTTATTCTTGATGTTTTCAAAGGCAATAAAATAGCCCAAAACCTATACAAAAAGCTGGGATTCCAAAAGGCAGGACTGATTAAGGGTGGAGAAAAGTACTATAACCAATACGTAGACAATGTAATGATGGCTAAATATTTAAAATAGCTTAAAACTTCTATAAAAAATATTGCCCAAAATTAAATATGTGCTAAAATAAGGATATGAACGAACAAGAAAATTCGGAAGAATTCTTTTGGAAGACCTACGAAACACTTCCTGATAATATTAAAGAAGCTCTTTTTTCTGAAGAGAATTTTAACATTGTCTCGGAAATATGTGAAAAGAATGGCATAACCTCCGAAGAAACCAAATCGCAATTGGTGAAATACGTCGGTAAAACCCTGATGGGATTATTGCCGATAAAAGAATTCTCTATCATCCTTGAATTGGAATTAAATCTTGATTCGGAAGCAGCCAGAAATATCAGCTGGGATATTGATAGCAGAATTTTCAGCCATCTAAGGATATCTTTAAATAAACTATACTCTCCAAACATTGCAGAGAAGAAGGAATTAGTGGATAATACTAAGAAGGAAGAAGCGATAGAGCCAGTAAAAGAAGGAGAGATAAAGCCGGAAGAAAAAGCAACCGAACCTGTTAATCCTAATGACAAATACAAAGAACCTTTAATCTAATATGCAATACAGAGTTCCTCAATTTATAGAACACGAGGCCAAAATATTGGGGCCGTTGAATATAAGACAAAGTCTTCTTGTCGGAGGAGTGATTGCGGCCTGCTTCTTCATGTATTTTTCTATCGGCCAGACCAATTTCTTTCTTTTTCTTTTGATTGCCGCATCTTTAGTCGGAACAGCCTTAGCCATCTCCTTTACCAAGATAGAAGGGCAGGGACTGCCGACGGTAATGAAAAACTGGGCCAATTTTAATGTTAACCCTAAAATCTTCCTCTGGAAAAGAAAACAATCTCCCGTCTTCCTATCAACGGAAAGAATCAAAAGAGAAATAACGGTAGCACCAATAGATAAATCTTCTTTAAAAGTAAAACAAGAAGGAAAAATCGGAGAAATGATTAAAAAAATAGATTTCGAAAAACCATATGAGTAAAATTCCGTCTCAACAATTTATGCCGGTTGAGCAAATCAGGGAAGGGGTATTGATTATGAAAGACAAATCCTTGAAAGGATTACTTTTAGTTTCTTCTTTAAACTTCGCCTTAAAATCAGAAGACGAACAAATGGCGATCATCTATCAATTCCAAAACTTTTTAAACTCTCTTGATTTCAGTTGTCAGATTATCGTTAATTCAAGAAAAGTGAACATTACCGGCTATATTGATAAAATCAAGGATTTGGAAAACAAGCAAAAGAATGAAATGCTGAAAATACAGACTGCCGAATACCGAGCCTTCATTGAAGAAATAGTTGCTAACGGCAGCATTATGAGTAAAAGCTTCTATATCGTCGTTCCTTATTACCCGATGACTGAATTACCGAATATCACTACCGGAGGGAAAGAGAGTAAAACCAGCTTAACCGAAAAGAAATTCCAAAACGGAAAATATCAATTATGGCAGAGAATGGAATACGTTTCGCTTGGAATCAGAAGATGCGGATTAAAATCAGCCACTTTAGGCTCCGAAGAATTGATCGAATTATTATGGGGATTACATCACCCCAAGCAGGCAGAATTGGGATATTATCCTGATTTGCCTCCGGAAGTTATAATATAAAAATATGGGCTTATTCGGAAACAAACCAAAACAGGAAAAATTCCTAGAAAAAGAAATGACAACGGCCATGGACATAATTGCCCCGGCTTCTATTGAGGTAAACCAAAATTATGTCCAGATGGAAGAAAAGTTAGCTAAAACATACTTTGTCTTTTCTTATCCCCGATATTTAACTACCGGCTGGCTTTCTCCAATTATTAATATGGATATTCCTTTGGATATTTCTTTCTTCTTCCATCCAATTGAAACCGGAACCATTTTAAAACAATTAAGAAAAAGTGTGACCGAAGTTCAGGCAGAAATCATCGAAAGGGAAGATAAAGGATTAATCAGAGACCCGGCCCTGGAAACCGCTTACCAGGATTTGGAAGATTTAAGAAGCAGATTACAGACTGCTCAGGAAAAAATGTTCAAATTCGGTTTATACATCACTATTTACGCCGACAATACCAAAGAACTGGAAACGGTTGAAACAACTTTAAGATCAATTCTTGAAGCTAGATTAATATATATCAAACCAGCTCTATACCAGCAAAAAGAAGGATTGCTTTCCTGCTTCCCGTACGGTTCCGATTTATTGCAAATACATAACACTTTAAACACCACTCCGTTATCCAGTATTTTCCCGTTTGTCTCGTTTGATTTAAGTTCTAATGAAGGAATATTATACGGTATTAATAAACACAACAATTCCTTGGTTTTGTTTGATAGGTTTAGTATGGAAAATGCCAACATGGTTATCTTCGCTAAATCTGGTTCCGGTAAATCATATGCGGTTAAGCTTGAAATCTTAAGGTCTCTGATGATGGGTGCCGAATGTATCATCGTTGACCCGGAAAACGAGTATAAAACACTGGCCGAAGCGGTAGACGGTTCCTTCTTTAAAATATCATTGAGTTCCGACAGTCACATCAATCCTTTTGATTTACCCGAGCCGAGAGAAGATGAAACCTCGGAAGATGTTTTAAGGTCAAACATTATTAACTTAGTCGGATTAATGAGAATTATGCTTGGCGGGTTAAGCCCCGAGGAAGATGCGATTATGGACAGAGGTTTAGCCGAAACATATGCTGCTAAAGATATTACTCCCAATTCTGATCCTAAAACTTGGGTTGACAAGGTTCCGATTATGTCTGACTTGGAATCAGTTTTGGAAACCATGGACGGAGCCGAATCATTGGTTGAAAGATTAAGAAAGTTCACTAAAGGAACTTATGCTTCTTTCTTTAACCAGAAATCAAATATTTCGATGAATAAATCTTTGGTCGTCTTTGGTATCAGAGATATGGAAGACGAATTAAGACCGATGGCGATGTTTATCATCATGCGTTATATCTGGAACACGACCAGAGCGGTAATGAAAAAGAGGTTGCTGGTCATTGATGAAGCCTGGTGGATGATGAAAACCGAAGACGGTGCTTCCTTCTTATTCGGAATTTGTAAAAGAGCCAGGAAATATTGGCTGGGAGTGACAACTATTACCCAAGATGTTTCCGACTTTATGCGCTCGGAATACGGTAAACCGATTATCACCAACTCTTCAATCCAATTATTATTAAAACAAAGTCCGGCCACGATTGATCTAATTCAACAAACTTTCACTTTGACCGAACAGGAGAAATTCTTATTACTAGAGACTCCGGTCGGAGAGGGAATCTTCTTTGCCGGACAAAAACACGTAGCTATCCGTATTGTTGCCTCGTATACCGAAGACCAAATCATCACTACTAGCCCGGAAGAGGTGATAAAGATAAAACAGGCTAAAGAATTAATGTAACACAAAACCAGACTCGATTGTCTGGTTTTTCTTTATATTACTGGTTTGATAACAATTCTTCTTTCTTCTCCTTCACCGATACTTTCGGTTATCACGTCTTTTCTATCGGCCAATTCCATGTGAACCACTCTTCTATCAAAGGAAGAAGTGTAGGGAAGCTCTTTTTCTCTCTTGGTTCGGGAGACTTCATCGGCCACGCTTTGCGCTACGTTTCTCAAATAGCTTTCTTTATTTTTCTTATACCCATCGATATCAAGGCTTAAATAAAACTCTTTATCAGTTTTCTTTTTAATCACTTTTCTTAAAAGTAATTGAATATCGGCTAAAACCAATCCTTGTTTTCCGATCAGGTTTTGTGCTTCCGATGTTTTAACTTCTATTTCTAAAACATCTTCATTGTCCCGGCTGATGCAACTGCCTTCTACTTCTACAATAAATCCAGCTTTTAAGAAAAACTCTTTAATTATTTCTTTGATGTTTTCTATCTCTTCTTGGTTAATCATGTTCTTTTTTATTGAAAATACTTCTCTGTTGGATAATGGTAAAGATGGTAGTTATTAACCAATAAAGTCCCAGAGCAGCGGGAAGACTGTATAAAACAAACAAGGTGATTAAAGGAATAAAAATAATCATCTGCTTCTGCATCATGTTGGTTATCTGCGAAGCCTTGTCGTCGGCTGATCCTTTTACCGTTGGAGGAGTTGATGTTTTCGCCTGGAAGAATTGGGCGATGGCGGTCAGGACGGCTAAATAGATATTCGGTTTAGACAAATCAATTCCTAAGAAATAAGGATTGATTGTTTGGGGGAAACTAATAAAAGAATACATCTGTGACGGGTCGATACTTATTCCTCCTTTAAAAACGTAGAATAATGCCCAGATGATAGGGATCTGGATAAAGAGAAGCATAATGCCTGAAAAAGGATTAAATTTCTTTTCTTTATACAGGGCCATCATTTCTTGAGCTTGTTTTTCCGGGCTGTCTTTGTATTTAGCTTGAATCTCTTTAAGTCTGGGCTGAATCTCGGCCATTGCTTTTTGAGACTTTAATGCCTTTTCATTCAAAGGATTGGTTAGGAATTTAATCAAAAGGGTAAGTCCGATTACGGCTATACCAAAATTATTGGTATAAATATATATCAATATTAAGAAATTCAACATCGGTTGATAGAGAACAGCATTAAAGATTAATGAAAATATATTCACAATAGTTTATTTTATCAATTCTTCTTTACTTAAAAGATTTTCCAAATCTTCTTTTATTTCTTTATAGGTCAGCTTAACAATCGAGGGAAGGGAAATAATCACAATGCTTAATCCTTCTTTTAATCCGTCTTTTTTAAGTCTGACTATATCTCTCATTCTTCTTTTTGCCTTATTTCTGACAACGGCTAATTTGGAAATCTTCTTACTTACCACGAAACCGACTTTTGTTTTGTCTGTTCCGTTGATGAGATACCTTAGAAAAACACTTTTGCCTTTTATGGTTCTTCCACCTTTAAAAACCGCTTCGAATTCTTTTTCTTTTTTAAGCCTGTTTTCTTTAGGCAACATAGTTAATTAGACAGATAGCTTAGCTCTGCCCTTATTTCTTCTATTGGCTAAAATCTTCTTTCCGCTCTTGGTGCTTGATCTTTCCAAGAATCCGTGAGCTCTTTTTCTTTTCTTTTTTGCCGGCTGATAAGTTAAACTCATATTATTATTTTATCTTGATTTATGTTTTAAATCATATCAAAAAAAGGGGGTTCGGTCAATCAAAAAATACCAGCAAAAGGGTCTAATTTTATTAACCTTTTGTCCCCAGTCTTTCCACATCTCGCAATTGACCCCTTGATTTTACAAGGCTTTTTGCCTATTTGACATTATTCAAGGTATAATATGCTTAATATTAATAAATAGAATTTCATGACTAACGAAGAAATCTGGCAATCAGTATTGTCGCAAGTCCAATTGAATATTTCGCCGGCCAATTTTGCAACCTGGTTTGCCAATACTAAAATTTCTTCTATTGAAAATAATGAAGTCACTGTTTCCGTCCCCAATTCTTTTTCTAAAGAATGGTTAGAACAAAAATACCACAAAGATATTTTAAAAATATTAAAATCTCTAGACGATAACATTAAGGAGATAAAATATGTTGTTACTCCGGTTAATATAAAAATGGGCAGTTCGCAAAGAAGGGGAGTTAAAAAAGAAGAGGCAATCGAGCAGCAGGGATTTTCTGAACTAGAAGTGAGCAAAGAAACCAATCTTAATCCTAAATATACATTTGATAATTTTATTATCGGACCGTTCAACGAAATTGCTTACGCCGCTTCTATGGCTGTTGTCGAAGAACCGGGCAAGAACTACAATCCCTTATTTGTTTACGGAGATGTCGGACTGGGAAAGACTCATTTAATCCAGGCTATCGGAAATAAAATAAAAGAAAACGACCCTAATAAGAAGGTTAAGTATATTCCGGCTGAAAAATTGATTTCTACCATCGTTAATGCGATCAGAAATCAGAGTGTGGAAGAATTGAAGAAGAATTTGCGCGATATCGATGTATTAATAGTTGATGATATCCAGTTTATCGCCGGAAAAGATAAAACCCAGGAAGAATTTTTTCACACCTTTAATTCTCTATACCAAAAGAATAAACAAATTATTCTTTCTTCCGACAGACACCCCAACAATATCCCGGCGGTAACCGAAAGATTAAAGTCCCGATTCAATGGAGGAATGATTGCCGACATTAATACTCCCGATTACGAAACAAGAATGGCTATTTTAAAACAAAAAACCGAAGAAAAAAATGTAAGCATTCCGGCTGACGTCTTGGATTATATTGCTAATAATATCCAAAAGAACGTCAGAGAACTTGAAAGCGCCATTAATAGAATAATTATCTATAAGAAGGCGAACAATAAAAATATTGAATTGGAAGATGCCAAAAAGCTACTCAAAAATATTATTGTTTCTCCGAGTAAAATAACAAATTACAAAAAGATTGTTGAATCAATTACCGAGTTTTATGACATTCCTTCAGGGAATATGTTCTTTTCTTCAAGAAAGAAAGAATTTGCCCGACCAAGACAAATCGCCATGTATCTATTGAAAAAAGAATTAAAGATGTCTTACTCAGAAATAGGTAGAAAGTTCGGAGGAAAAGATCACACGACCGTTATCCATGCCTGCCAACTAATTGAAAAAGAATACGAAGAAAACGAAAAAATACACCAAGAGATAGAATTAATCTTACAAAGAATCTATAGTAAATAGTGTGGAAAACATGAGGGGGATAAAGGGAGAAGATATTAATAAAAAAGTGTTTAGAAAAGTTATACAATTTATACCACTAAAACAGCCATACAAATCACCCAACTTATCCACAATATTATTTCAATAAAATCATTTAAAATAAAAGAATAATTCGCTTTAATAAAATTTATCCACAAAATTAACAACTCTAATAGTAATAATAAAAAATAAAACTTATATTTATAAGATAAAAACAAAACATATGAATTTCACAATTTTAGTCAAAGAATTTAAAAAGGGGATAGGCATGGCGGAGAAGATAACCGGAAAGAATTTAACACTGCCTATTTTAGATAACGTGCTAATAGAAGCGCTTCCTAATTTTTTGAAAATATCTGCAACAGATCTTGAAGTTGGTATTCAATGGTGGGGACTTTGCAAGACAGAGAAAGAGGGAAAGATTGCCGTGCCGGCCAGGTTCTTAAATCAATTAATCGGATCATTGCCGGATGATAAGGTTAATATTAAGGAAAAGAGTAATTCTTTAGTGGTGGAAACAAAAAATTTAAAAACTCAAATCAAAGGATTTTCAGCTGATGATTTCCCAATTATCCCTTCCTTCTTAAAGGAGATATACATTGAAATAGATGGAAAGAAATTAAAAGAGGGATTAATGAGTGTTGTTGATATTGCCAGCCCTTCACAAATCAGGCCGGAAATATCAGGAATATATTTTACCTTTACTAAAGATTCAGTTAAATTAGTTGCGACCGACAGCTTTAGATTAGGAGAAAAAACAATTCATTTAAAATCTGGATTTAAGAATTTATTCAATAAAGAGGTAAGTTTTATTCTTCCTCAAAAGACAATCAGAGAATTGATTAATGTTTTACCCGATGAAGAAAAGAATGTCAGAATTTATCTTTCTGAATCACAAGTATTATTTGAAACATTTTTACCCAACTCAGACCATCCGGAAATTAATTTGATTTCTAGACAGATAGATGGAGAATATCCTTCTTATCAAGAAATTATTCCCAAGGAAAGCAAAACAAAATTAACCTTGAATAAAGAAGATTTAGTGAAACAAATTAAAACCGCGGGGTTGTTTGGAGGAAGAACCAATGAGGTAGTAATAAGAGCGGAAGCGGGAGGAAAAGAAATAGAAATAAAAAGTCAGGATTCGGAAATAGGAGAAAGTGAGCTATCGATGATTTCAAAAGTAGAAGGAGATAGCGTAAAAGCATCTTTCAATTGGAAGTTCA
Source organism: Minisyncoccales bacterium (assembly GCA_049302755.1). Taxonomy (GTDB): domain Bacteria; phylum Patescibacteriota; class Minisyncoccia; order Minisyncoccales; family Minisyncoccaceae; genus UBA2211. The sequence continues at coordinate 125,179 of JBAQMK010000002.1, forward strand.
TCTTAGACGGACTTTCAAACATGAAAAGCTCGGAAGTGTTATTTGAGCTTCAAGGAGGAGATGGTCCGGCAGTGATTAGGCCGATCGGAGATGCCAGTTATCTTTATGTGATTATGCCGATAAAGATGTAAATAAAAAAAGGCGCGGGTTAGTCCGCGCTTTTTTGTTTTAATTCTACAGTTTTTTCAATTACTTTTCTCCAGGCTGGACCGGAAGCAGATTCTCCGACTCCTCCCACCATCGGAGTATTATCATTGTTTCCTGACCAGACTCCAACACAAGTTTGTTCGGTGCAACCGATAACCCATCCGTCAGCATTTTTTTGAGTGGTACCGGTTTTAACAAAAACCTTGTAAGCATCAAACCTTAAATTAGAGTATGGTCCGAAAATAGGAGCCCTGGCATCGTTGTCTGATAAGACGCTGGTAATCATTTCACAGACACTGGATTCAAGAACTTTTCGGGGTGTTTTCTTATTTTCGTAAATGATATTTCCGTTAGAATCTTCAATTTTAATAATCGGAGAGGGTTCAATCCTATAACCGTTATTAGCGAATACGCCGTAGGCCGAGACCATATCTATCAAATGGACTTCTCCGCCTCCCAAAACTAAGGATAGGCCGTAATAACTGGGGTCCTGATTGAGGGTCGTGATGCCCATTTTCTTGGCTAAAGCAATACTGTCGTTTAACCCGGCTAAGTCTCTTAAAACCTTAACTGCTGGTATGTTTAATGATTGAGCTAAGGCATTTCTTAAAGTTACCGGACCTCTGAATCTTCCATCGTAGTTTTGAGGAATATAGTCTTTTCCTCCCCAGCTTCCGAAGTTAGTTAATTCATCGACAACGATTGTCTGATCAGTGGCTCCTTTTCTAAAAGCTTCAGCATAAACAAAAGGCTTAAAAGAAGAACCAGGCTGTCTTCCTAATCCGTCGGTGGCAACATTAAAGCTGGGCACGAATTTACAGTTGAGTGTTGGATCGCATCCTTTCGGCAATGATTCTCCCCAAGGGTCGGCTGATCCGACCATGGCCAATATTTCTCCGGTATGAGGATCGATTGAAACAAGAGCCGAATTATATGCACCGAATCTGGTTATATTCTTTTCTACGTTTTCGGTGATAGCGGCTTCGGCAGTTTGTTGTAATTCCCAATCTAAGGTGGTGTATATTTTTAATCCTTTGGTTTCAAGAAAATCAGGACCGTATTCATCTTCAATTTGCTGTCTGACATATTCAACGAAATGAACCGCCATTGTTTTAGGAAGCTTATTAAAGACTAATTCAACTTTCATTGCCTCGTCTCTCTCTTCGACGGTAATATAGTGCTCCTGTTCCATTCTTTTTAAGACGTAATCTTTTCTGGCCAGTAAATCATCTAAGTGTTTGCCGTAGGGGGAGTAATAACTGGGAAGCTGAACAATCGCTGCCATTAAGGCTGCTTCCGGTAAAGTTAAATCTTGAGCAGATTTTTGAAAATAAGTAAGAGAGGCTTCTTCGATTCCGTAGATATTAATACCGAAAGGAACTTGGTTTAAATACCATTCCAATATCTGGTCTTTGGAATATTTCCTATCCAGCTCAATTGAAAGAATAATTTCTTTTATCTTTCTACTAATAGTTTTGTCGGGAGTCAAAAATGTGCTCCTGATTAATTGCTGAGTAATAGTCGAAGCTCCGTGAGTATTAGTTTGATTGGTAATATCTATTTTAATCGCTCTAAACATAGCCGGAACATCTATTCCAAAGTGTTGGTAATAATTAGAGTCTTCGGTGGCGATTAAGGCTTTTTGCATAATTTCAGGTATTCCTGAAAGAGGAATATAGGTTCTTTTTTCTTCACCGTAAACACTGGATAATAATATTTTCCCGGTGCGGTCATATATCTTAGTCGATTGATTGATTTGAGCTTCAGTGAATACTTCGGGGCGGGGAAGATCTCTTAAAAAGATGAAAAAGACCGCCACACAGCCGACAAAAGCGATTAAAAGCAGAGTGATAATCAGTTTTTTCTTGTTTTTTAGTTTGAATTTTTTCATGTTTTAATACTATCATTTCTTTTTATTTTTGAACATATTTATGCTATAATCGAAATGTATGAAAATAATAACCGATGAAAATAAAATAGACGAGATATTGAGCCGGGGAGCCGAAGATATCATCGATAAAGAGAATTTAAAGAAGAAATTAATGTCTGGACGACAGCTGAATATTAAATTTGGCATTGACCCGACTGGTCCGAAGATTCATTTGGGTAGAGCAACAATTCTGATTAAGCTTAGAGATTTTCAAGACTTGGGACACAAGATAACTTTAATTATTGGAGATTTTACTGCCTTAATCGGAGATGCTTCAGACAAGGATTCAATCAGAAAACCTTTAACCGAAAAACAAATTAAAGAGAATTTAAAAGATTATCTTTCTCAAATAGGAAAGATTTTAGATTTAAAGAAAGTTGAAGTTAAACACAATAAAGACTGGTTCGGAAAAATGAAAGCTGAAGAATTAATCAGGCTGTCTATGAATTTTACCGCCCAGCAGATGATTCAAAGAAGAAACTTTAAAGAAAGATGGGATTCTGAAAAGCCAATCGGAGTTCATGAATTATTGTATCCACTATTGCAGGGATACGATTCAGTGGTGATTAAATCAGATTTAGAATTAGGTGGATTTGATCAATTATTTAATTTGAAAGCCGGAAGGGAATTACAAAGAGCCTTCAATCAAGAACCACAAGATGTGATGACCTTAAGAATGATTTACGGCTTAGACGGAAGAAAAATGTCTACCTCTTGGGGTAATGTTATTAATATCTTAGACGAACCTAAAGATATGTTTGGCAAATTGATGACTTTAAAAGATGAATTGATTGTTGGATACTTCGAATCTTGTACGCGCGTTCCCATGTTGCAAATTAATGAGTTCAAAAATAGTCTGGAAAGCAAAGAGATGAATCCGAAAGATATTAAGAAGATTTTGGCCAAAGAAATTATTACTTTCTTTTATGACAGAAAAAAAGCCGAAGCAGCGGAAAAGGAATTCGAACAAGTTTTTGAAGACAAAAAACTTCCTTCAGAAATAGAGGAAGTTAAAGTAAATGAAGAAAAAATAAACGTTCAAGATTTATTGGTTAAATTGAATTTAGCTTCTTCTAAGGGAGAGGCGAAGAGATTGATAGAGCAGGGAGGAGTAAGAGCAATTAAGGGAGAAAATATTGAAGAGATTACAGATTGGAAAATAGACCTGCAAATAGAAAAAGGAATAATTCTCCAGGTGGGAAAAAGAAACTTCAAAAAGATCGTTTAATTAAATTTGCATTTATCGGCGCAACAAATAGCTAAAGCTAAAGCATCGGCGGCATCGTCTGGCTTGGGCATTTCTTCTAAGCGCAATAGATTCTGGACCATTTTTTGAACCTGATTTTTTGTTGCTTTGCCATAACCTGTCACAGAGGTTTTTGCTTGTTGAGGGGTGATATCAACAAAAGGAACATTCTTTTTAGAAAGAGTATAGAGAATAACTCCTCTCGCCTGGCTTACCGGCATCGCCGTTTTTAAGTTTTTAAAAAAGAAAAGGCTTTCTACGGCTGCCATCTCCGGTTTATACTTTTTAATAATTTCATTCAAATCGAAATTGAGCTGAATCAATCTTTCTCCAACGGTTTGTTTGGGAGAAGTTTGAATAATTCCATAATCAAGACAAACAATCTGTTTCTTGTTTTTCTTTTTGTATTCGATTACACCGAAGCCGGTAGTAGCCGTACCTGGGTCGATACCTAGAATTATCATATATTAGTATATACGTTTTGTACGTCGTCGTGTTCGTCTAAAGCTTCAAAGAATTTCTGGAATTTTTCTTTAGTCGCATCATCGGTCTCAAGAGTTTCATTGGGAACCCATTCCAAAGCAGCTGATTCTATTTTTAGTCCTTTTTCTTCCAAGGCTTTTTTTGTTTTTTCTAAATCTTCAGCCTTAACGTACAAATAGAGAGTAGTTTCTTGCCATTCAATATCTTCTGCTCCGGCTTCAATGGCTGTTAATTCCATATCTTCTTTGTCTTTATTCGCTGCATCGACAGACAGAACTCCTTTCTTTTCAAACATCCATTTGATTCCTCCTTCATTTACAGTCTTTCCTCCTTTTTGGTTAATGATTAATTTTATCTCTCCCAAAGATCTATTTTTATTATCGGTGATTCCTTCAATCATTACCGCCGAACCTCCTGGGCCGTAGGCTTCTAATAAAAATTCTTCATAGGTAAAGCCTTCCAGTTCTCCCGAACCCTTTTTTACCGCCTTATCAATACTGTCAGCCGGCATATTCATTGCTTTGGCTTTTTCAACTACTGATCTTAATTTTGCGTTGAAAGTTGTATCTGATCCGCCGTCTTTGGCAGCAACAGATATTTCCTTAGAAAGCTTGGAGAAGATCTTACTCCTTTTAGCATCTTCAGCACCCTTTTTAATTTTAATATTGTGGAAATGAGAATGACCGCTCATATGTTTATTTCTTTACTATATATCTGCATCTTAGCCCAAAAGGTTAAAAAATTCAACCAAAGAAAAATCCCGTTTTGGCGGGATAAAATTAAAGTAATTTTTCTTGAGCTTTGGGAATTTGAATTTTTAAATGTTCGTAGGCCAGTCTGGTTGCTAATCTTCCGGTAGAAGTTCTCTTTATTAATCCCGACTGGATTAAGTATGGTTCGTAAATATCTAAAATAGAGTTCTTTTCTTCGGAAGTGGCAGCGGAAAGAGCTTGTAATCCGGCCGGTCCGCCGTTGAATTTCTTGATAATGGCTTCAAGGATTTTTCTGTCTCCTGGCTCAAGGCCCATTTCATCGATTTCTAAAAAGTCCAAAGCCTTATCGGCAATGTCTTGGGTTATTTTTCCCTGTCCTTCTATCTCCGCAAAATCTCTCACTCTTTTTAAGAACTTGTTGGCAATCCTCGGAGTGCATCTCGATCTCTTAGATATTTCCTTAATTGCATCTTCTTCAATTTCTACATTTAATATCTTGGAAGATCTTTTAATTATTTCTTCTATTTCCGGCAAATCGTAGAAATTCAATTGGAAGATTGCTCCGAATCTGCTTCTTAAAGGAGAAGAGATCAAATCGAGTCTGGTCGTTGCTCCGACAAGGGTAAAGCGGGGGAGATCGATATCGATATTCTTTGCCATCGGCCCTTTGCCTAAAATTAAATTAAGTTTAAAGTCTTCCATGGCGGAATAAAGATATTCTTCAACGAAATGACTCAAGCGATGAATTTCGTCGATGAAAAGAAAATCTCCTTCGCCCAAACTGGTTAAAAGAGAAACTAAATCACCAGCTTTTTCAATTACTGGACCGGAGGTAACACGAATATTAGCTCCTGATTCTTGAGCTACCAAATGAGCGAGCGTAGTTTTACCTAATCCGGCTGATCCGTAGAATAAAATGTGGTCAGGAGATTCTTTCCTTTTTTTGGCAGCGTCAATCATGACCTTAACATTCTTCTTAACTCTCTCTTGACCGATATAATCGGCCCATTTTTTTGGTCTTAAGGTGTTTTCAATGATTTCCTCGTCAGGATTAAGTTGTGGGGAAAAGCTCTTGACAGACATTTTGATAAGTGTTATGTTATTAGGGCACTAAAAATTGAACGATTATTGAACTGGGGGGAAAGGGAATTTCTTTAGTTAATGGATAACTTGGCTTCGGCTGGGTTTCTCCTCAAGAAATTTCTTTAGCTTAGCCCTAACGCTAACAAGGACCCCCAGTTCAGCAATCGTTTTTTTATTACCCAACAACTCTTCTGACTTCGTCCATTGTTGTTGTTCCCTTTAACACCTTTATCAGTCCGTCTTGTTTCATTGTCGTCATTCCTTTTTTAATGGCCAACTTTTCCAAGGCCGAGGTAGAAGGGGAGGTTAAGATGAAGTCTTGGATTTCATCATCAATAGTTAAAGCTTCAAAGATTCCAACTCTGCCTTTGTAGCCGGTAAAGTTACAATATTCGCAACCTTTTATTTTCGCTATCTTTATGTCCGGCTTTAGTTCCGGCATATCAGAACCTTGAGGCATATTCTCCAGGTCTTTTTTTATTTCTTCAAATAGTTCCGGAGAGATGGTTTCTAACTCTCCGCATTTCGGGCAAACCTTTCTTACCAGTCTTTGTGCAATTGCCACGTTAATGGCTGGAGCGATATTAACCGCTTTTTCTCCCAAGGCTTGTAATCTGGCAATGGTTCCGGCGGCATCATTGGTGTGAAGAGTTGATAAAACAAGATGTCCAGTTAAGGCTGCTTGCAAAGCAATCGAAGCGGTTTCTAAATCTCTGATTTCTCCAACTAGAATCGCATCGGGATCTTGTCTGACAATTGATTTCAATCCGGCCGCAAAATCATATCCTTTTTTAGGATTAACTTGAGTTTGAGATATTCCATCTAAATGATACTCAATCGGATCTTCAATCGTTACAACTTTGATTTCCGGATTTCTGATCTTTTTTAAGAAGGCGTAAAGAGTAGTTGTTTTACCAGATCCGGTAGGACCGGTAACAATAATCATTCCGTTAGGTTTTTCTGATTGCGTGGTAAAGATTTGATAAATATCTTTTCTTAAACCTAAATCTTCTAAACTAATAAGATTTTTAGGATTCAAAACCCTCATTACCACAGTTTCACCGTATTCGGTCGGTAAGGTCGAGACTCTGACTTCCACTTCTTCAGCTTTATCTTCTTTATTTACAATAATGGAAAATCTTCCGTCTTGCGGCTTATCTTCAATATTTAACTTCAATCCTGAAAGAAGCTTGATTCTAGAAACGATCCTTTGGTGTCTTGAAGGATCAAAAGTTGCAACTTCTTGTAAGACGCCGTCGATTCTCACTCTTAGAATTGAGCCAGATTCAATTGCTTCAATATGCATATCCGAGCTATCAAGAATGATGGCTCCAGACATCAAAACTTTAAGGAGAATAGAAACATCTTTTAAGGCAACAGAATCAATTTTGTTTTTTAGAGTCGGAACGGTTGAGATGTCCTTTTCAAACTCAGCCTCTAATTCTTTTTCAATTTCTATTTTGTCCGTTATTGTTTCCATATTGTTTATTTTAAGCAAGAAAGTATTTTATCTTTTGCTAAATTTATTGATGATTCTTCAGTTAGAAACATGGCACCGTTGTTTTTAGAAACTCCTCTGAAGCTATTTACTATTTTTGTCACTTCCGATTTGTTGTCCGAATAGAATATTCCTTTAACCGAGAGGGGAGAAGTGCGACTTTCCCACAAAAGGAGGAAGGATGGTATTTTGAAGAAATTCTTTATCCTTTCAAGGGTAAAGGGAAAATCTTTTGAGGTCGCATTATTATCAAGCAGATTTTTTTCCGATAAGGTTGAGACGTAAATATTTTCATCTTCGGAAAAAGTCAGATTACTTAAGACTAGTTCCAGAATTTTTACCTTCGGTTCGCTTTTAGAAATCAAATTTAAATTACCTCCTTTCTTAAACAACCACTTCACAGTTGGGATGTTTTTCTTATTGTAGACGTTTTTAGGGGAGATGGTCAACCCGTAAAGGAGAAGACTGGCTGATTCGCTGTTCATGTATTCTTGTCCCAGAGTTTTAATTAGGCAAGAAATTTCTTGGGATAATGATTGTCCGTCTTCGACTAAGTTTATTTCTCCGTAATTTTGATTGTTTAAATCGTTATCAATATTAATAACGGTACAGCCGTATAGTAAATCAAGATTATCGGCGCATAATTGTTCAACTTCCTGGAATTCCTGAATACCGATAGTAATCAAAATATCGTAAGGAGAATCGGATAATAACGATTCGGTTTCCGAGATTATTTTACAGGAATAGCTTTCATTATCGATATCTCCGGCTTTGGGAGTGAGGTAAAGGTCGATTCCTTTGCTATTTTTTTCGTAATACACTTCCGAAACATCTTCTTTAAAGGAAATATGGAATTTTTTCTGTTCTTTTTCTTTCAATAGATCATATATCTTGTCCGGTACTTCATTTAAGGGAAAGAAGATTTTTTTGTCCATTTTTTTTAAAGCAAAAAAAAGAGCCAAAGTAGCTCCTATGGCATCGTCGCTTGCATTGATTTTGGTTAAAATTCCTATGTTTTTACCACTTTCTATGCTGTTTTTTATCTTCAATATTTCCTCCATATTCTTGCTTTAACATTAGTGTATTTAGGGGTAAAAGTCAATCAGTTTTCTTTTTCCACTTTTAATAGTATAATCAATGAATATATGGAATATTTAACAGAAAATCATCTGGAAACTCAAGAGGTCGGGATGGCTTTGGCCGAAGAAATAAAAGGAGGGTCAAAAGCAGTAGTTTTTGGTTTGAAAGGAGACTTGGGAGCCGGTAAAACAACCTTTCTCCAGGGTTTTGCCAAGGGATTGGGAATCAAAGAAAAGATTATTAGTCCGACTTTTGTCATTATGAACCGGTTTGGTCTTAAAGGTAAATTTAAGAATTTTTATCACCTTGACTGCTACCGTATTGAAAAAGCCAAAGAGATGGAAAATCTTGGGTTTAAAGAAATCATCAGCAATCATAAAAATATTGTTTGCATCGAGTGGCCGGAGAAGATAAAAAGTATTTTACCCAAAGATATAATTTTAATTAAATTTAAAATTTTAGAGGGAGATAAAAGAGAAATAACAATCGATTATGGAAAATAAAGAAAACTTTGTCATTATTGATAGTAATTCAATAATTCATCGCGCTTTCCACGCTTTGCCTCCTTTGAAAAACAAAGAAGGGGAAGTGGTGAATGCCGTCTATGGATTTCTTCTAGTTTTATTCAAGCTATTGAAAGAATTAAAGCCCAAATATTTCGTGGCTTGTTTTGATTTGCCCGAACCGACTTTCAGAAAGAAAGCTTTTGAAGAATACAAAGCTCATCGAAAGAAAGCTCCCGATGAATTGTATAATCAAATTCCAATGGTTAAGAAAGTTTTAAAAACTTTTAATGTTCCTATTTTTGAAATGGCCGGATACGAGGGAGATGATCTAATTGGCACTCTAACCAGTTCTTTAACTAAAGGAAAAGAAGAAGGAGTTGAAAATATTGTTGTTTCGGGTGATTTAGATAATCTTCAATTGATTAATAAAAACACTTTTGTTTATTTCTTAAACAAAGGAGTCAAGAACGGATTAATCTACGATACTAAGATGATTAGCGAGAAGTTTGAAGGATTAACTCCAGAACAGCTGATTGATTATAAAGGATTGCGAGGTGATGTTTCTGATAATATTCCCGGGGTGAAGGGAATAGGAGAGAAAACTGCTTTGAAATTAATTAATGAATTCGGAAGCATTGAAAATCTATATAAAAAGATAGACCAGGCTGATTTACCGAATGGTGTTAAAGAAAAACTTGTAGCCGGAAAAGAAAAAGCTTTTTTAAGTAGAGAATTATCAGAGATAAGGAAAGATGTGCCGATTGAAGTTAATATGAAAGACTGCGAATGGGGAGGCTACGATGAAAAAGAAATTATTGAAATGCTCAAGGAGTTCGGATTTAACAGTTTAATTAAAAATATCTCTACCGAAGAAGAAAAAAGTGCTGGTCAAAATTTGAAGTTGTGGTAAAATAAAGCTTAATGGAGGAGAAAATATTAAACTATACAGAAACCAAAGAAGACGAACTCAGAAGAGTGAGGGCGGCGCTTTTGAATATTTTAGAAGATACTGAAGAAGCTAGGAAGGAAGCGGTCAGGGAAAGAAACAAAACCATGGCCATGATTGAAAATCTTCCCGATGGCATCCTTCTTTTAAATAATAAATACGAAGTGGAAATTATCAGTCCTTTTGTTTTGGAGTTTTTTAGAAAAAATAAAGAAGAAATCGTGGGAAGAAAATTTTCTGATTTATTGGACGGCGAAGAATTAAAGGAATTCAAAGAATTATTAATAGATTCTAAAAAAGGAAAAATCAAGCAGGTAACCAAACAGGAAATGTCTATCGGCAAAAGGATGGACATTGAAGTGTATTCGGTATTTTTAGAAGGAATTCAGGAAGAGCGAGGTGGAGTTTTAATCATTATTCACGATATAACCAGGGATAAATTGGTGGAGAGAATGAAAACTGAATTCGTTTCTATTGCTGCTCATCAATTAAGAACTCCTTTGTCGGCAATCAAATGGACTCTGCGAATGGTTTTGGATGGTGATACAGGAAATGTTACTCCGGAACAAAAAGAATTATTGGAAAAAACATACGTCAGCAACGAAAGAATGATTAATTTGATTAATGACCTTTTGAATGTTTCGAGAATTGAAGAAGGAAGATTTTTATACAGACAGGAGCCAGCGAGTCTTGAAGAGATTGTTTCCACTGTTATCGATAGTTCTCAGGAGTTATTGAAGATGAAAAAAATGACTTTAAGTTTTAATAGACCGAAAGAAATACTTCCCACCTTGAATGTTGATCGAGAGAAAATGGAATTGGCAGTGCAGAATCTTTTAGAAAATGCAGTTAAGTACACTCCCGAAGGAGGAAAGATTGTCGTTTCTTTGGAAAAAGATGTTCACGATGTTATTTTTAAGATTAAAGATACCGGAGTCGGTATTCCGGCAGCTCAGCATGAAAGAATTTTCACAAAATTCTTCAGAGGAGATAATGTTATCAGGATGGAGACCGAAGGTTCTGGTCTAGGACTATATACAACTAGAAATATTATCGAAGCTCATAAGGGTAAAATATGGTTTGATTCCAAAGAAGGAGCAGGAACTACCTTTACCTTCACTATTCCGATTCCCGATGCTAAGTATTGACCAATAAATATAATAAGATTAAAATATAAGAAAACATATGTTTAAAAAAATATTATTAGTCGAGGACGATAAGTTTCTAAGGGAATTGATGAGTAAAAAGCTCATTACCTTAGGTTACGAAGTTGTTTCAGCCGCTGATGGAGAATCGGGCCTTGTTATGATTAAAGAAGCAAAACCGGATGTAGTTTTATTGGATTTAATCTTACCGGGAATCAACGGCTTCGAAGTTTTAGAGAAAGCCAAGCAGGATCCAGTAATTGCCAATATCCCGGTGGTCATTCTTTCTAATTTAGGACAAACCGAAGATATTGAGAAAGGATTGGCCTTGGGAGCAAAAGACTTTTTAGTCAAAGCTCACTTTACTCCCCAGGAGATAGTTAATAAATTAAAGAGTATTTTAGGATAATGCCCGAACTTCCAGAAGTAGAAACAATCGTCAGAGATTTACGCAAAGAGGTCCTTCATAGGACCTTTATTGATATTTGGACCGATGCCAAAGGAATGATTAAAAAAGACACCTTGGAAAGTTTTAAGAAGAAGTTAATCGGAAAAGAAATAATCGGAGTCAGGAGAAGAGCTAAGAATATTTTGATAGATTTATCCGATGATTATATTCTTCTGATTCATCAAAAGATTGCCGGGCATTTGCTTTTCGGCAAGTGGAAGCAAGAAAAAGGAATTTGGGTATCCGAAAAAGAAGGCCCGTTATTAACCGACCCGATTAATAAATATTTGCACATCGTTTTTACATTAGACGACAAGAAGCAATTAGCTTTATCTGATGCTAGAAAATTTGCTAAAGCAGAATTGTGGAAGAAAAAAGAATTAATGTCTTCGAAAGAATTTAACAAAATCGGTCCAGAACCGCTGACAGATGTTTTTACCTTGTCTGAATTCAAAAAGTTGTTTGAGAAAAAGAAGGGAAAAATCAAGCAAGTTCTGATGGATCAGAATTTCATCTCCGGTATCGGTAATATCTATGCTTCCGAGATTCTTTTTAAAGCCAAGATTCATCCGGAAGAAGAAATTAAGAATTTAAAGGATGAAGATTTGAAAAACATCTATACGGCAATGAGAGATATTTTAAATAAAGCCATAGAATTAAGGGGAGACAGTTTTTCTGATTTTCGGACCCTATATGGAGAAAAAGGAGGAGCACAAAATATGAACAAGGTTTACCAAAAAGAAAACAAACCTTGTCCCCGATGCAAGGGAATGATAAGAAGAATAACACAGGGGGGCCGAGGAACGTTCTTTTGTCCTAAGTGTCAAATAAAAAGATGATTATATTATTATACGGAGAAGATACATACCGACAGAAGGAAAAGTTAGGGGAGATAATGGAAGAGCACAAACAGAAGCACAAGAGTGGGCTTAATTTAAGGTACCTTGAAGGAAAGAATATCTCTTTTGATGATTTAAGAAACGAAATGCTGGGTATTTCCATGTTTAAGGAAAAGAAGTTGGTAGTAGTTTTGGACCCTCTTTCTAATTCAAAATTAAAAGAAGATTTCTTGGAAAAAGGAGAAGCCTTTATTGCTTCGGATAATGTCTTGCTCTTAGTTGAGCAGTCAAAAATATTAAAAGCAGATAAATTATTAAAATTCTTAGAAAAGAAAGGTAAAATTCAAGAATTTGAACTGTTAACCGGAGTAAAATTAAAGAATTGGGTTAAAAAAGAGATTGAAGAAAAAGGAGGAACAGTTAGTGAAACAGCTTTGGAAAAATTAATTGAATATGTCGGTTCCGACCTATGGAGGATGGAAAACGAAGTTTTGAAGATAGTTAATTATTCTAAAAATATCACTGAGAAGAATATAGATTTATTGGTTCATCCAAGCCATGAAACAAATATCTTTGATACGGTTGATGCAATTGCCGCGAAGAATAAAAGAAAAGCGATGGATTTAATTAAAAGCCATATTGAAAAAGGGGAATCAGCGATATATATCTTGGCGATGATTGCTTCCCAAATCAGAAATATTATTTCGGTTAAGGGTGGCGGTCCCGGACAATTGGGAATGCACCCCTTCGTTTTTAGAAAGACTACCTATCAGGCTAATAATTTTAATTTAGAAGAATTGAAAAGTATCTACGCCAGAATAACTCAATTAGATTCGGAGATAAAGGTTGGGAAAATAGACCAGAGTATCGCATTAGATGTTTTAATTTCAGAAATATGAACAAAATTATTTGTTTTGATGTTAACGGAACATTGGTGGAAGAGAATTCATGGGAGATTTTTACCCAGGGCGACAAGATAATCGAAAAAGAGATTGAAGAGATATTCAATGATTATTATTCCGGCAAAAAATTAATTGATGACGCTTGGAATGAATTAGTCGTCTTGTTGAAAAAAACAGAAAAATCAAACAAAGATTTTATTTGTAATAGTTGGGATAAGGCCAGTACCTTTAAAGATGGAGCCAGAGAGGTTGTTGAATATTTGAAAGAAAAGGGTTATCAGATATATCTCATTTCCTGTTCGATCGATATTTATCTTGAGTGTATGGTTAAAGAATTAAAAATAGACGGTTTCTACGCCGGCAGTCATTTAATTTTCGATGCTTTAGGAGAATTAGATAAAATTACCAGTGAATGCGTAAAAGGGAAGGAGTATAAAAAAGAAAAACTAAAAGAGCTGGCTGAAAATAAGAATATTAATCTTGAAGATATTGTCTTTGTCGGAGACGGGGATAATGATATTGGAGTTTTTGAAATGACCAAGCACGGAATTGCCATCGGGGACAACGCAAAACTGCTTGATTGTGCCTGGAAGCAAATTAATAATTTAAGAGAAATTAAAGAAATATTATGAATCCGATAGACGAATTAAAATTTTGTCTGGAGCTTTGGGGAAAACAAGGCTATTGCAATTTTGGAGGCAAGACTGAGTGTGAAAAATGCGGAACGCCATATTTGTTATACAAGATGGTTATCGGAAAAGTTCTTCACGACAGTGAGATGGAAAGATTGAAGTTATCGGACTGGAAAAAGATGATGGAAAATATTAAATAAGAGAAAACCGGGTTTCCCCGGTTCTTTTATTTTTTAGCAGATTTGCTTATCTTTTTCATCATTCTTGATTTTTTTCTCGAAGCGGTGTTTTTCTTTATCACCCCTCTTTTTGCTGCCTTATCAAGAGCTTTGTAGATTCTCGGAAGCAGCTTTTCAGCCTCTTCTACTTTGTTTGCAGTCAACAAAGTATTGGCTTCTTTGATAAGCTTTCTCATTTCTAAAATTCTCTTTGAATTGACGACTCTGCGTCTTTCGATCTGAGCAGGGCGTCTTTTAGTTGTTTTTGTAACTGGCATATACGATATATATACACTAATTGTTTAAATATTGCAAGTTTGATATAATGACCTTAATGTTAAGTCACATTTTCGGAAAAATCATATATAAAGACGATAAAAAGGTCATTCTTGATAAATCAGGGATGGGTTTTGAGGTGTTTTTGGCTCCAACTGACCTGCGAGAGCTTAATATTGGTGCGGAAAAGAGTATTTATACCTTTCTTTTTTTAGGTGAAAAGGTAATTGAATTATATGGATTTTTAACCCCGGAAAAGCTTGAATTATTCAAGATTTTAAAGGGTGTTTCCGGAGTTGGACCCAAAACAGCCATGGGTTTGGCTGTGGCCGGTTCACTTGAGAAACTAAAGGAGTCTTTGGAAAAAGGAGAACTACCAGATGATGTTAAGGGGGTGGGGGTTAAAAGATTGCAAAAGATACTTTTGGAGATTACCGGGAAGATAAAAGAAGTGAAAGTTTCTCCTAAAAAGAAAGTTGATAAAGACGAAGTATTCGATGCTTTAACTGCTTTGGGATTTAATAAGCAAGACGTAGCTGATGCGATTAGTCAAATTCCTGAAGAAATTAAAGGGGCAAAAGAGAGATTAAGAGAGGCTTTAAAGTTATTGGGAAAATGAGTATCAAGACAATTATTAAAAAATTACTCCCGAAGAGTTTGATAAATCTCTACCATTTAGGACTGGCTTTTTTGTCAGCTCTGATTTACGGATTTCCTTCACGAAAAATAAAAGTAATCGGAATTACCGGAACCAACGGAAAGTCTACCACTTTAAATATTGCCTCGAAGATTTTAGAAGCTAATGGTTTTAAAGTCGCAGCCCTAACTTCCATTATGTTTAAAATTGGAGAGAAAGAGGAGGAGAATAAATTGAAGATGACGATGCCGGGAAGGTTTGTGATTAATAAATTTTTAAGGGATGCGGTAAAAGCTAAATGTGAATATGCTTTTGTCGAAACAACTTCGGAGGGAATCGCCCAAAACCGTCACAAATTCATTGATTTTAAAACAGCCGTTATTACTAATTTAAATCCTGAGCATATCGAATCGCACGGTGGATTTGAAAATTACAAGAAAGCCAAAGGAAAATTCTTTGCTGATGTTAAGGGAACTCATATTATTAATATTGATGATAAACACGCTCCTTATTTTTCAGAGTTTACCGCTCAAAAGATTATAACCTACGGAATTAAAAATGAATCAGCCGATATCAGAGGAGAAAATATTATTGCTACTTCCAATGGTTCAACGTTTAGTGTTAATGGAGTTAATTTCAATTTAAAGATTTTGTGCGATTTTAATATTTATAATGCTTTAGCGGCGATAGCGATTGCTGCGTCAGAAGGAATCAGTGTTGAAAATTGTAAGAAGGGGATAGAATCAGTCAGTCAGATTGCCGGCCGAATGGAAAAAGTGATTGCCTCTCCTTTTGAAGTTTTCGTTGATTATGCTTTTGTTCCCGAGGCTCTGGAAAAAGTTTATCAATTTGTAAAACCCAAGAACGGTAAATTGATTTGTGTTTTAGGTTCTTGTGGGGGAGGTAGAGACAAATGGAAACGTCCGGTCTTGGGCAGTTTAGCCGACAGATACGGAGATATTATCATTATTACTAATGAAGATCCGTACGACGAAAAGCCGGAAGACATTATCGATCAGGTAAGTGTGGGAGTAAAGAATAAAGAAAAGTTGATTAAGATTTTTAACCGAAGAGAAGCGATTAATAAAGCCATATCAATGGCCAAAGAAGGTGATGTTATTGTTATCACCGGCAAAGGATGCGAGCCTTGGATTTGTTGGGAGGGGGGAAGAAAAGAAGCTTGGGACGATAGAAGAATAGTTAGAGAGGAATTTAATAAAATAGTATAAAATTTACATTTCTTGACACAAAGTTCTTTTCAGGTAATATAGACTTGTCCTATGAATATACATATAGCTTTAACAGGTGAGCCGGTTTTTAGCTTTTTGGGAATAAACTTTACCAATACTTTTGTTATTAGTATTTTGATAGCAGCTTTTATTATTGCCTTTTTTCTTTTTGCATTTAAGAAAAGAGAGATTGTGCCCGGTAAAATGCAGAACTTTTTTGAATTTATCTTGGAAACAGTTTTTTCTATTTTTGACGGCATGACAGGAGACAGCAAAAAAACGGAAGAGATTTTTCCTTTGGCCGGAACCTTGTTCATTTTTATCTTATTAAATAATTTATTAGAAGTAGTCCCCGGATTGGGGATTTTTACTTTTTTAAGGTCACCCAGTTCGGATATTCATTTCACCTTAGCTTTAGCTATTTTCTCAATGGTATTTATTCATTTCACCGCTATTAAGAAATTGGGAGGAATCAAATATTTAAAAAAGTATATTAAATTTGAAAGTCCGATAATGTTTTTTGTCGGAGCATTGGAAGCGATGGGGGAGATTACCAGAACAATGTCATTGGGAATCAGGTTATTCGGTAATTTGTTTGCCGGAGAGATATTATTAATGATTATATCTTTCATGGTTCCTTATTTGGTTCCGCTTCCGTTTTTAGGTTTAGAGATTTTCGTCGGATTCATTCAAGCATTAGTATTTTCATCATTAATAACAGTATTCTATGTCACAACCACAGCCGCCGAAGAACACTAATATCGGATACGCACTTTCAATGGGAAGCCAATTAGGATTTTTAATTGCTTTCCCTTTGATAGTTTGCGTATTAATAGGAGTGATGATAGATAAGAAAATGAATACATTCCCTTGGTTCATTCTATTGATGGTATTGGTGGGAATAGGATTAACGATTATTGATGTGTATAAAATAGTAATTCCGTTTTTGGAAAAAAGGTCGGGTAATAATAAAAAATAAAATATAAAAATATGGAAACATTAAACACAATCGCAGCAGCATTGGCCATCGGTTTAGGAGCAATCGGACCCGGCCTTGGTATCGGTATGATTGGATCAAAAGGTTCTGAAGCTATCGGAAGAAATCCCGAAGCATCTTCAAAAGTTCAAACAGGTATGATTTTAGCTATCGCTTTTGCCGAAGCTATCGCCATTTATGCCTTAGTCGTATCTTTAATTATATTATTCGTCTAATTAAAAAATAATGAGCAGCGTAGAAATAGATTGGAAAATATTAGTAGGCCAGATAGTCAATTTCGCCATTCTATTTTTTGTTCTTAAAACATTGATTTACAAGCCTTTTCTTACTCTTCTAAAAACCAGAAGAGAAAAAATAGAAGAGGGAATTAATAAGTCTATCGAAGCGGAAAAAGAGCTTTCAAAGATTGGAGAAATGAAAGTAGACTTAGGAAGAATTAATGAAGAAGAAAAGAAGAAAATATTAATTAGGGCGGACGAAGAGGCGAAGAAAAGACTAGAAGAAGCGAATAAAAAAGCAGAAGAAGAAAGATCTGCTGTTTTAGCTAAGGCTCAAAAAGAAGCTGAAGCGATAAAGGAATCCGAAAGAGAAGAAACAAAAAAGAAGACAATTGAAAATGCATTTTCTTTAACAGAGAAGCTTTTGAAAGAAAGCATTGATGATAAGAAAGGCAAAAAGATTGCCGAAGATTTTTTAAGCAAACTTAAGATATGAAGATAGAAAAAGAGATTTCATCTTGGGCTCGCGCCCTATATCTTTCCCTAGAAGAGCATCCCGAAGATACTAAGAAGATTTTTGCTAATCTCAAAAAATCATTAGAGAAGAAATCTGTTTTTATTCCTTCAATTATTAAGAAGCTTCAAAGAATATATTTGAAAGAAAAAAGAGCCGAGTTATTTTTAGCTCAAGATTTCAGTGAAAAAGAAAAGAATGAAATCAAGAATAAGATTAAAGACATGGTTAAAGGAATTGAAAAAGTCGACGACGTTTTAGATGAAAGCCTTTTAGCCGGTTTTCGTTTGAAAACAAAAGATGTGTTAGTTAAGGCTTCGATGAAAGATGTTTTATTGAAGCTAAAAAACAAAATATATGGATATAATTGAACAATTTAAAAAACAATTAGAAGGATTGGAGGTTTCTCCGGAAATGGAAGAGGTGGGTGAAGTTGTTGAGATTAAGGACGGAGTCGTAAAGATTTCCGGACTTAGAGGAGTTGAAAACTTCGAAATGATTGAATTCGATGAAGCTAATGTTATGGGATTGGTTTTGAACTTGGAAGAGTACGAAGTTGGTGCCGTAATTTTAGGAAGTGACAAAAACATCAAAGAAGGAACAACAGTAAAAAGGACCAAAAAGGTTTTCTCCGTGCCGGTGGGAGAGGGACTTTTGGGTCGTGTTATTGATCCTTTAGGTCGTCCGTTGGATGGCAAAGGTGAAATCAAAGCTAAGGAATTTCTACCTTTGGAAAGAAAGGGACCTTCAGTTATTGAAAGACAGCCGGTGACAAAACCTTTGCACACCGGAATTAAAATGGTTGATGCTTTAATTCCGATTGGCCGAGGACAAAGAGAATTGATTATTGGAGACAGGGGACTGGGAAAGACAGCTGTTGCCTTAGATGCCATTATTAATCAAAAATACGAAAAGAATAGACCGTATTGTATTTATGTTGCTTGCGGACAGAAGAAAGCCAAAGTAAGAAGGCTGATTGCTACTTTGGAAAAAGAAGGAGCAATGGAATATACAACCGTCGTCTGTGCTTTCCCCGATGATCCAGCCAGTTTCATTTATTTAGCTCCTTTTACCGGAGCAACGGTTGGAGAATATTTTAGAGATAAAGGACAAGATGCTTTAGTTGTTTATGATGATTTAACTAGACAAGCTTGGGCTTGGAGAGAAATCTCTTTGATTTTAAGACGTCCGCCAGGTAGA
Source organism: Minisyncoccales bacterium (assembly GCA_049302755.1). Taxonomy (GTDB): domain Bacteria; phylum Patescibacteriota; class Minisyncoccia; order Minisyncoccales; family Minisyncoccaceae; genus UBA2211. The sequence goes on from JBAQMK010000002.1 coordinate 144,066, forward strand.
GAAGCTTATCCCGGTGATGTCTTCTATCTTCACTCAAGGCTTCTTGAAAGAGCAGCCATGATGAGTGCTGAAAAAGGAGGCGGTTCTCTAACTGCTTTACCGATTATTGAAACTCAAGCCGGAGATATTTCCGGATACATTCCGACCAATGTAATTTCTATTACTGACGGTCAGATATTCTTGGATTCAACTTTATTTAGAAAAGAACAGAAGCCGGCCATCAACATCGGAACATCTGTTTCGAGAGTAGGTTCATCGGCTCAAATGAAAGCAACTAAAAAAGTTGCCGGAAGATTGAAGCTTGATTTGGCTCAATTCCAAGAATTGGAAAGATTCTCCGAGTTTACCGAAGAATTGGATCCTCAAACTAAAAAGACAATCGAAAAAGGTAAAAGAATGAGAGTGCTTTTGCGTCAGATTGATTTGAAGCCTCTTCCGATTGAAAAAGAAGTTATCGTTATTTTCACCGGAGTTAATAGCGATATTGAAGAGGTTCCAATGGCTAAAATCAGTGAATTCGAAGAAGAAGTTTTGAAAACTGTTGAATTAGAAGCTCCTCAAATATTGAAGGAGATTAAGGAAACAGGAGATATGTCGGACAAGAGCAAGGAAAGTCTTTTAGATTTAATTAAGAAAGTTAAAAAGAACTATGGAGCTTAAAGAAGTAAAAGCTAAAATAGGTTCGGTCAAGAATATTTCCGAAATCACCAGTGCGATGGAAACTTTTTCGGCCTTGAAAATGAAGAAGACTCAGAAGAGATTTTCTGAATCAAAACCTTTTGCCGAAGAAATGGCTAGAGTGCTGAAGAATATGAAGAAGGCTTTGCAAGAGCACAAGTCTGTATTCTTTGAAGAAAGACCGGTGAAGAATATTTTAGTTTGCGTGGTTGCTTCTGACCGTGGCTTTTGCGGATCTTTTAATGCAGGTATTTTAAAGTTTGCCGATCGAGAGATTGCGAAGATAAGGGAGGAAGGGGAAGTGGAAATCATGCCGATCGGAAAAAAAGCAGTTAAGCATTATTCAAAAACAGAAAGAATCAGATATAGTTTTTCTGGGGTTGGAGATTATTGGGGCTTTAAGCAAACCAAAGAAATTTCAGATTTCTTAATCAAAGCATTTTTAGAGAATAGATATCAGAAAGTATATATTTTCTATACTCACTTCTATTCTTCTTTTATTCAAAAACCTTCCGTCGCTCAACTCTTTCCTATGGAAGACCAAACCGTTGAAAGCTTTTTAAAGAAAGAAGACAAAGAAGAAGTTAAACCTAGCGGAGTAGATTATTTATTAGAACCATCTCCGGCAGTAATATTGGATGAGGTGATTCCGGTCTTTGTCGAATATCTTATCTATCAATTCATTCTTTCCGCCAACACTTCTGAACATTCAGCCCGAATGATGGCAATGCGAAATGCGTCGGATAATGCCAGAGACTTATTAGAAGGATTGAGACTGGTATATAATAAGGCAAGACAGCAACAAATAACTTCTGAGGTTTGTGAGATATCATCGACCAAAGAGGCAATGGAATAAAATAAAAAATATATGGCAAAAATAACACAAGTTATCGGGCCGGTGATAGACGTCGAATTCGAAGAAGGAAAAGTTCCTGCTTTGTACACCGCGCTCACAATTAAAGCAAAAAACCTTGTTTTAGAAGTAGAACAAGAGTTAGGTGAGGGTAAGGTAAGATGCCTCGCTATGGGCCCAACAGAGGGCTTAAAAAGAGGTGATTTAGTCGAAGATACAGGTAAACCGATTGAAGTTCCAGTAGGCAAAGATGCTTTGGGTAGGTTATTAAATGTTTTAGGAGAACCGATTGATAATGGCCCGGAAATTAAAGCGACTAAAAAAGAATCGATTCATAAAAAGGGACCGGAATTAAAAGACCAAAAATCAGAGGTTGAGATTTTGGAAACAGGAATTAAAGCGATTGATTTATTGTGTCCATTACCTAAAGGAGGAAAAGTGGGATTATTCGGTGGAGCCGGAGTAGGTAAAACAGTTTTAATTCAAGAGTTGATTACCAATATCGCTAAATTCCACAATGGTTATTCAATCTTTGCCGGTATCGGAGAAAGATCCAGAGAGGGAAACGATATTTTCAGGGAAATGAAAGAAGCCGATACATTGAAGAATACTTGTTTGGTTTTCGGACAAATGAACGAAACTCCCGGAGTGAGATTGAGAGTTCCTTTTACCGCTATGACCATTGCCGAACATTTCAGAGATGTGGAAAAGAAAGATGTCTTGTTATTCATGGATAACATCTTCCGTTTCGTTTTAGCTGGTTCAGAAGTATCCGCCCTATTGGGAAGAATTCCTTCTCAAACCGGATACCAGCCGACTCTATCTTCTGAGGTTGGAGCATTACAAGAAAGAATTACTTCAACTGAAGATGGTTCAATCACTTCGGTGCAAGCTATTTATGTTCCGGCTGATGATTTAACCGATCCAGCCATCGTTGCCACTTTCTCTCACCTTGATTCATCTTTAGTTTTATCGCGTGCGATTGCGTCTCTCGGTATTTTCCCAGCGGTAGATCCATTGGAATCAACATCATCATTGTTGAATCCGAGAATCGTTGGAGAAAGACACTATAAAGTAGCCACTGAAGTCAGGAAGATTCTTCAGAGATATAAAGAACTTCAGGATATTATTGCTATTTTAGGAATTGAAGAATTGGCCGATGAAGACAAGATTGTGGTTTCCAGAGCCAGAAAGATTCAGAAATACTTATCTCAGCCGTTCTCAGTAGCTGAAGTCTTTTCAGGTATTCCCGGAGTATATGTAAAGATTGAAGAAACAATCGAAGGATTCGAAAAGATTGTTTCTGGAGAATTAGATCATAAGTCGGAAGGAGACTTCTTTATGAAAGGAAATATTAATCAAGTTATTGCATGAAGGTAGAAATATTAACACCGGAAAAGAAAATATTTGAAGGAGAAGTGGAAATATTAACCGTGAAAACTCGCGCGGGTAATATTTCGGTTTTATCAAATCATGCTCCTTTAGTCGCCGCTGTTGATTCGGGAAATATTATTTTACAAACCAAAGAAGGTAAGAAGGTTTTTGAAAACGAAAAAGGGGTTTTAAAAACCAGAAACAATCGAACCAGTCTGCTTTTAAGAAAATGCAAAGAGAAATAGGAAACGGGGCTTAGCCCCGTTTTTAATTACTTGTATTCAGATAACCATTTTTTGTATTGTCGAGCCATAGTTTCAAATCCTTTTTTGCTATTTGCTATTTCTTTTTTCCCATGAACCATATGTATCTCGGCATTTAGATTTACCGGTGAAACGTAAGGTTTTATCGATTTCATTTTTTCAATCTTTGCTCTCGCTTTTTTAATTATTTCTTCCGGAGAAAGAGTGATTTCTTTTAAAAAAGAATCAATAGAGAGTTCTTTTTTTGTCGCTATTTTAACAAATTCTTTAAAGGTTTTTTTAGCTCCCAAGTTCCAAACTTTAGCCATTTCTTTGCCTACCTCTTTATTATCAACAACATAGCCGTATTTTTTTCGGAAATAGGAACGCCATTGGTAGACTGCCAATTCTGCTAAACCGTAGCCATGATAGGAGGCTGAAGATTCCCATGAATAAATATGAGGAATATTCAGGGCGTTAAGAGAATCAACTGACATATCAAAGTATTTTTTGTAATTCTTTTTAGCGATAGACAAGACTTTTTTGGAATCAAGATTCTTTGTTTCGTATATTTCTTTTTCAAATTGAGAAACAAAGATAATAGAATTCATTCTCTGCGGAGAAAGAACGGACAGCTTTTTTACCTTTCTTTCAAATAATTCAAACGGATATCCATTACCATTTTTATCTTTTGCGTAGCGTGTTTTCCATTCAATACTTGAAAATAAGGAATCTAAAAACATGCTCTGTGTCTCTGCCCATGGTGTCGGCATGGGGTAGTATTCGTGATTTAAGATGACATCTTTTTGTTCCGAGTTTAGCATGTGGGCAGCATGTCCTCCTTCGTGGAAAAGGGTATTGTATCCCTGAATGCCAGATCCGACTTGTCCTAAAACAACAGTGCAGGTAAAGTTTGATTTTCCGGGCATTCTTTTGTCTTTATCAAAATGGACAAGGTCTGGCCAGTGGCAAAATCCGTTATTGTATTTTCCTTTTCTGTCTAAAAGATCAAGAGTTAATATTCCTTTCTTAAAATCAATTCCCAGTGCGGAGAATGATAATCCCCATCTTAATAGGGCATCATCAAATTGGAAATAAGGGTCTTCTTCTTTAGTAAAGTCTCCGGACAACAAATAACTGAAATTCCACGGCTTTCTGAGTCCTGGCATTTTTTGTTCGAGATTTCTGATATCAGAAAAAGCATATTTAGTTTTTTCATAAATTGAATCAAAAAGAGAAAACAGTTCTTTTTTGGTCATTCCATCATCGGTTTGAACTTTAAAGTCGTAAAAGTCACTAAAGCCCAAAGCTTTGGCATATTCATTGCGTAATTGAATTATCTGGATATATTCTTTAACAAGAATTGTCGCCATTTTTTCTTTAGCATCAAAACATGCCTTACGTATTTTTTCGTCCGGATTAGTGCTAATCATCGTTCTCATTTTAAGAGACGATGCCACAACGAATTTTTTGGTATAAGGATCTATATATCCTTCTTTTTGGCTAGATCTTATTTTCAGTATCTTAGATTCAAGCTGGTTGATTTTGTTTTTTAATTTTAATGTTTTAGAATCTAATTGATAGTTCTTGAAGAAGTTAAGCCAGACATTAAGGCGTTCTTTGGTTTTAGTATCAGCATCTTTTAATAAAGAATTTACTTTATTATAGTATTCTTTATTGCTTAGAAAAGCATCTTTTGCTTTATGGGCTTTATTTAATTCTTTATCCACCGAATGATCGCCCATATAGGAAATCCAATACAATTCTTCGTATTTTTTATGGATATTTAAATATTCTTTATTTAACTGGTCGATGAATTTTAAAGCTTGATTCATATTTAAAGTTTTTTAATCATATAGCCGTCCTTGATTTTGTATCCTAATTTTTCTTTGTAATAATTCCTGACTCCGACTCCGGAAATTATCGCTATTTTCTTAAGTTTGTATTCTTTTTCGATTATCTTTTCCGCTTCTTTTACCAATTGTTGTCCCAATCCTTTATGTTGAATACGAGAGTTTTGTTTTGAGATGGAAGCGGCTTGGCCGTAGACATGAAGTTCTCTGATGATGCCCGCATCTTTTAAAACAGGAAGAGTGTTTTCATTATTAGCGTTTATCCTCAATCTTAAAAGAGCATAAAGATTTTCTCTTTTTTTGTCTTCAAAGCTTAAGAATATTTCTTTACCTTGAGAGGCATTGTAGTCTTCTCTCATTAAATATGTTTTTTCTTTGCTTTTCGAATCTTTGATTTCTCGGCATCTGATGCATTGGCATTGCCAGTTTTCTTTTTTCATTTCGGCATCGATGATTTGTCTCAGGTTCGATATTTTTGCTCCGCCTTCGACAATCAGGGGAGAGGGAATGTCTCTGACAATTCTTTCTATTCTCACATATCGGGGAATTATCTTTTTAATTGCTTTTATCGTTTCAATCAGTTCTCTTTCTTTGTACGGTTTGTATTTTTTCTTTAAGAATAATTTATACAACGGAGCTTCCTTAACTAAAGCACAAGGATATATTTTAAGAGAGTCAGGTTTAAAGTTTTCATTGCTGAATAATTCCTTAAACATTTCAATGTCTTTTTTAGGATTTGATTCTGGTAGATTAAGCATCATTTGATAGGCCACCTTGAATCCGGCTTTTTTCAATAATTCGGTAGTCCTAATGGTTTCTTTTATCCCGTGACCTCTTTGGTTGAATTTCAAAACGTCATCATAGATTGATTGGACGCCTAATTCAATCTTGGTTGCTCCTAATCTTTTAATCTCTTCGATTTCTTTTAAATTCACATAATCTGGTCTGGTTTCAAAAGACATGCCGATGATTCGGTATTTAGCTTTCTCGTTTTTCTTTTGCGCTATTTCCAGTTCTTTCCATAATTCTTCAACTTTTTTTGTTTTTAAGTTTTCTTTCTTGTTTTTTTGTCCGTTAGCCGCTTCAAAGCATTTTTTTACAAACCAGATTTTATATTTCAAATCATAGAAAGACCAGGTTCCACCAATCATTCTTAATTCAATCTTGTCGGTATTGTGTCCGGACATATCTAAGACTTCGATTCTTTTTTGGGTCTGCAGATAAGGGTTAAAATCAAGCTTTTTAGCTCTTTCAACGGCCGGTTCTCCCGATAGGTAACTCTTGGGAATATCGGTCTCTGAAGGGCAATAAAGGCACTTTCCGGGGCATTCGTAGGGCTTAGTCAGAACGGAAACATTAACAATTCCGGAGAGTGATCGGACTGGTCTGGTTTTCAGTAATTCCTCTAATTGTCCGCTTGTTTTGATGCTTTTTTTTAGGACCAGATTGTGGTAGGATTGGAGTAAAGAGATGTTCGAGGGGCACGAAATCCGGTATTCTTTGGAGATTTTTCTTTTAGCTAAAGACAAATCTTTCTGGGTTTTGGCCTTTAATTTAAGTAATTCTTTAATTATTAATTCGTTTGATTCCATGGATGGTAAATATGCTAAAAAAATATTAGATAAGACTGTCTTGGATTATAACAGCATTGCTGATAAATATTCAAGAGTAAGGGAAAAGGACTGGCCGGAGTTCAATTTTCTTTTTGATAAATATCTTTTACCGAATGATAAAGTTTTGGATTTGGGTTGCGGTAACGGACGATTTTACCAGTCTTTTAAAAATAAAGAAGTTGATTATTTAGGAATTGATGTTTCTTCTAAATTGATTGAAATTACTAAAAATAATCATCCGGAGGGAAAGTTCGAAGTTTCTTCTGTTGATTCTATTTTAAGCGATTCTTTTGATAAGGTCTATAGTATTGCCGTTCTTCATCACATTCCTTCTCATGAATTTAGATTAAATTTTTTAAAAGAAATCAAAAGAGTTTTAAAAGATAATGGTAGTTTGATTTTAACAGTTTGGAATTTGAAAGATAAAATAAAGAAAAGAAGTTTTCTCGATTGGTTTAGATTAGATAAGGGAGATGTTTTTCTTCCGTGGTACGGAAGTCGCGACACATACTTCCATTGTTTTAATTTAGAAGAATTGATACAATTATTAAAAGAAGTTGGATTTGAAATAATTGATAAAGGAGAAATATTGGTCGGAGAAAGACCTTATTCTAATTTCTATATCGTGGGACGAAAAATTAAATAATTATATATTATGGCAAAGAGTAAACAGAAAAGTGAAGTTAAATATAATATTGTTGTTTCTGGTGCGGCTGAGGTCGGGCATTGTTGTGAAAAAATAGAAGAAATATCAAAAGAAGTCGGCCGAGAAATTGCTCGTCAGGGACATACTTTAGTTAGTGGGGCAACAACCGGTGTTCCTTATTTTGCCGCTATCGGTTGCAATGAAGAAGGAGGGTATAATATCGGATTTTCTCCCGCGGCGACAGAAAAAGAACATCTGAAATCATATAAGCTTCCCTTAGAGCCTTTTGATATGATGATTTATACTGGAGGTGATTATGCTGGCCGTGATATTATTATGACTAAATCAGCCGATGCGGTAATTATCATTTGTGGAAGAATAGGAACTTTACATGAGTTTACCACCGCGGTTGAAACTAAAAAAATTATCGGTGTTCTCGAGGGAACGGGAGGTACGGCGGATAAGATAAGAGGAATCGCTGAAAGTTATTGCAAAATTGCCAAAGAAATTATCTATGACAGAGATCCTAAATCTTTGATTAAAAAAGTAATTAAAGAAATAGAGCATCAAAAAGGTCATAATTTAAAAATACTTGATAAATAATATGGCAACAAAAAAGAAGACAACCAAAAAGAAGGTAATTAAGAAACCAATTAAAAAAGTTGTTAAGAAAGTTATCAGAAAAGAAAAAAAGATCGGTAAGATTACTCATTATTTCGATAAGATTAAAGTTGTGGCAATTAAACTGACCGATAATTTAGTTGTTGGTGACACGATTAGAATTGTGGGAGGGGAGAATACAGATTTCAAACAGAAGATTGTTTCAATGGAGTTCAAGGGAGAGAAATTAAAAAAAGCTAAAAAAGGAAAAGAGGTAGGAATAAAAGTAAAAGACAGAGCCAGAGAGGGATACAAAGTTTTTAAAGTATGAAATTCATCGCCGATTTCCATATTCATTCAAAGTATTCGAGAGCAACCAGCGGACAAACAGACTTGGAAAACATTTCTAAGTGGGCGGAAATCAAAGGAGTTAAGGTAATTGCGACGGGTGATTTTACTCATCCGCAATGGATTAAAAATATTAAAGAAGAATTAAAGCCGGCTGAACCCGGTTTATTTCAATACAAAAACACTGAGACCAGATTTTTATTAACCACGGAGATAAGTTGTATCTATTCCAAGAAAGGAAAGACAAGAAAAATTCATCTTATCGTTTTATCTCCTTCAATAGAAATTTGTGAAAAGATAAATGAAGAATTATCTAAAATAGGAAATTTAAAGTCTGATGGGAGACCGATCTTAGGTCTTGATGCTAAAGAGTTAGTCAGAATTGTTTTAAATATTTCTTCTGATTGCATGGTTATTCCGGCTCATTGCATGACTCCGTGGTTCGGCTTGTTCGGTTCTAAATCAGGATTCGATTCAATGAAAGAATGTTTCGAAGAATTATCTTCTTCAATCTATGCGGTTGAATCCGGACTATCGGCTGACCCGGCCATGCTCTGGAGATTACCGGATATAAGAAAGATTACGGTTATTTCCAATAGCGATGCTCACAGTCCGGAGAAGATTGGGAGAGAAGCTAATGTATTCAATACAGATTTAGATTATTATTCAATTACTGAAGCAATCAAAACCAGAAAGGGATTCTTAGAAACAATTGAATTTTATCCACAAGAAGGAAAGTATTATGGAGATGGACACTGGGCCTGTAATATCTATATGGATTCTAAAGATTCATTAAGATACAACGAGATTTGTCCGGTTTGCGGAAAACCTTTAACCGTCGGGGTAATGAATAGAATTGAAAAGTTGGCCGATCAACCGGAAGGGTTTATTCCTGAAAATACAGTTCCTTTTAGAAGTATCGTTCCTTTGAAAGAAATAATCGGGGAAGCTTTGGGAGTCGGTTCGGGAACAAAAAGAGTTGATATTGAATATCAGAAATTAATTTTAGCTTTCAAATCAGAATTCAATATTTTATTAGATGTTCCTTTCGAATCATTAAAAGAGACTTCTTCCAGTAATATTATCGAAGGAATTAAAAGGGCGAGAGAGGGAAAGGTAAATATATCGCCAGGATTTGACGGAGAATACGGAAAAGTTAAGATATTTTCCGAAGTGGAGAAGAGAGAAGCAATAAGGCAGAAGACCTTGTTTTAAGGATTAATAGGTGATAATCTTTTATTATAATAATAACTAAACAAAGATATGGATTTTTTCATAATTGTTGCCATAATCGTAGCGATTCTATTGACTTCGATTAGGCAAATCAATCAATACGAAAACGGGATTATTTTCACTCTAGGAAAGTTTACCGGAACAATGAAGCCGGGTTGGAATATCGTTTTGCCTATCATCCAGTTTTATAAAAAGGTGGATATGAGGGTTAAAGCGGTGAATGTTCCTGATCAGGAGGCTATTACCAAAGATAATATTTCGGTTAAAGTTAATGCCGTTATTTACTACAAGATAAGTTCAGCCGAAAAGGCAATCTTAGAAGTTGAAGATTTTTATTACGCAGTTTCTCAATTAGCGCAAACAACAATGCGTAATGCCGTCGGTCAGGTTGAATTAGATGAGCTTTTATCTCAAAGAGCAACTGTTTCCAAGAATATTAAGGATATTATCGGCGAATCAGCTGATAATTGGGGAGTTAAGGTTGAGAACGTTGAATTGAAAGATATTACTTTACCCGAAGAGATGAAAAGAGTTATCGGAAAACAAGCGGAAGCCGAAAGAGAAAAAAGAGCCGTAATCATTAAAGCAGAAGGAGAAGTAGCTGCAGCTGATAATATGGCCAAGGCGGCTAACATTCTTGCCAGCTCTAACGGAGCCTTGCATTTAAGAACCTTGCAGTCGATTAATGATGTCAGTTCTGATCAATCAAACACAATTATCTTTGCAATACCTTTAGAGGTTTTGAGAGCATTTGAAAAGATTGGTAAGAAAGAATAAAGAAAGACCGGGGATTGACCCCGGTTTTTTATTTCAAGTATTTAATTCTATTATTATTGTGTTCTTCTAAGGTTTTTGAAAATATTGTTTTTCCGTCCGGGGCAGAGAGGTAATAGTAGTAAGCGGTTTTAGTTGGATAAACTGCGGCAATAATACTGTCGATGCCGGGATTGCTGATCGGTCCCAAGGGAAGTCCGTCGTTCTTGTATGTATTGTACGGAGAATCGATTTGAGTATCTTTGGTGTAAACTTTTAATCCTTCTTTGTTTTGAGCATAGAGAACAGTGGCATCAACTTGTAATCTCATTCCGCTATTCATTCTTTTCCAAAGAATACCGGAAACAATTTTTTTATCTTCCATGGTTTTGACTTCTTTTTCAATCATTGAAGCCATGGTAATTATTTCAAATAAAGTTTTATTCTGATTTTTAATTTCTTTTTTTAAGTCAGAGGTTATTTTGTCATCAAAATTAATCAGCATTTTATTAACAATACTATTCAAATCATCTGATTTATCGATGTAGTAGGTGTCGGGGAAGAGATAGCCCTCAAGACTTATATTGGTCGGCTTATCAGTAAGAAAATCATAGTTTTCCACACTTACCAATTCATTTTCTCCGGTTGGATTACCGACAATAGCATAAAAGTCTTCTTCTTCGGAAATATTTTTGTCTTTAAGATATTTGGCTATATCTCTTAAATCCCAACCTTCAATAATGGTTAGGCTTTCTTTGGCTGTTTCACCGTGAGTAAAAATGCTGATTATTCTCGAAGTACTCATCTGTGAAGAAAGAAGGTATTCTCCGGCCTGCATTTTAGAGTATTTACCGGTAATGGCGGCATAAATGATAAAAACATTAGAACTTTTAATCAGTTTTTCTTCTTTCAGGTTTGAGGCTATTTCTTTGACGGTCTGGCCTTTTTCAATGGTAAAAAGTTTGGCGTCAATCTCTTTATTTGAAGGTAAAAAAACAGAACTGATTATAAAAATAATTAAAATTAGTAAAAAAGTAGAAACAATATAGAAGGTATTTTTATTTATTTGCATAAATATATCATATTTTACAATTGCGGTCTTGACAAGTGTATGGGGGAGAGTATAATTTAATCGTGAATATGGAAATAAATACTACAAAACAGTTTTATACGATTGTAAATGTCTGGGCTAAAAACAGAACATTCTTTTTGGCTATGATTTCAGGAAAACTTAAAAGGAGAGGATTTTAAACTTAATTTAAATATAAAATAAAACAAAATCCTCTCCACAACGGAGAGGATTTCTGCTTATAAAACAAAAATATGACAAAAACATTTTACTTAACAAAAGAAGGTCTAGAGAAAATAAAGAAAGAATATGAAGATTTAAGGTCGCTTCAACGGAACGAGATATTAGAATCAGCTCCTTCAATGCTTGAGGGCGATGCTTTGAATCCAGATTATTCATTTTATAAAGAGAATTTAGAAGAATTAGAGAAGAGAATCGAAGAATTAGATAATATTTTAAAGAATTATAAAATTATCAGAAAGCCGGGAAAGTCGGAACAGGATAAGGTTTCTTTAGGTGCAAAAGTTATTTTGAAAAACGGTTCAACCACTCACGAAGAATATAAAATCGTTGGAACCCTTGAAGCAGATCCTTTTAAAGGACTGATAAGTAATGAATCGCCACTGGGCATGTCTTTCATTGGGAAAAAAGTTGGCGAATCTGTTTCTTTTAACGGAAACAATCACTATAAGATATTAAAAATACAATACGAGGAATCTTAATATGAATAAAAGAGCAAAAATATTAATAGGCAGTTTTGTGGTATTTATCCTATTATCTTTTTTGTGGTTTGATTTAATTTTTTTGAAATACAATGGAGAAAATTTTGAAAAAGAATTAATGCAGGCTGGAGAAAGCAGCGATGTGGTTATTATTTTTAATTCCGGGGGATGGGGAACGGTTCCTTTTGACAGGGCTTTTGATTTTAATCCTATTATCAACGAGACCAAAGAACTTATTGAAAGTAAGAATTACAAGGTTTCAATTGTTCAGTATTACCGAACTCAGGAAAACTTTTTTGGTAAAATAGCATCTTTGAGGGAAGCACTTTTTAATTTTCCGGATAGTTCCAAGGTTTTTTCTGAAAGAATATCCGAATTTTTAGAAAAGAATCCTAACGATAAAATAATCATGGCCGGATTGTCTAATGGAGCATCCTTTATCGATACGGCAATGGAAGATTTAAAGGACAAGAAAGACAATGTTTGGGCGATTGAATTAGGGGCTCCTTTTTGGAAGAATAACACTGAAAGCGACAATATAATTTCTTTAAATAATCCGGCCGATATTTTAGCCAACGGAAGACTGGGTAAGCTTATTCTTTCTCTGATTAAAGCACCGTTCGTTTGGGCTTATAATAATATTTCAGGCAATCATATTTCTTTAACCCAGGCAATGCATGTTGACGGTCATGATTATTCCTGGCAACAAGTTGAAGACGATGTCACTTCTTTTATCGATAAGGAGTTCTAAAATCGGCTTGTAAAGCCGGTTTTTTTATACTAAAATAAGGTATGAGTTTTTCGGTTAAACAAAAAATATTGTTCGGTGTTTCATTGATTTTGGGTTTGGTTATTTTTGTCCAACTGGGAAAAGTTATCGGCTGGCAGGAAATAGGAAGAGCTTTCGCTGTTTTTACCGGCTGGCAAGGCTTGGTAATTATCCTTCTTTCGTTTTTGGTGGCGGTGATTGGTAATTGGAGATGGCAAGAAATATTAAAAGACTCGGGAATAAATGTTTCTTTTTTCAATCTTTTTAAAATCTATCTAGGAGGGTATTCAATGATGTATCTAATGCCGATATTGATCTGGGGTGGAGAAGCTTTCCGGGTTTACGGGTTAACTAAGGCGAGCGATGTTTCTTGGAAAAAAACATTTGCCTCGGTGATTATTGAAAGAATACTTGAGTGGACTGCCAATATTTTAGTTATTTTCTTGGGATTAGCATTCTTTCTATACAACGTTTATCTTCCTCCCAAAGAATTAGTTATTGTTTTCGGAATATCTCTTACTTTCTTTGTTTCAATCATTTCTTATTTTTACATCAGAGCTTTGGGAAAGAAAAGCATTATTCGTGACATTGTGAAAAGGTTCTGGAAAAAAGAGGTGAGTGATGATAATGGATTTATTTCGGTAGAAAATGATGTTTTTAAATATTTTCAATGGGGTAAGAGTTTTAATAAAGGAGTTGCGCTTTCAATCTTAAGAGCGGTAGTAATGCAAGCCAGGGTCTGGATATTAATAGTTTTCTTGGGTAATGCCATCGGATTCTTTCCTTCTTTATCAATTTTAGGGTTTTCGTATCTATCATCAATGATTCCGATTCCGACTTCGCTCGGTTCGCATGAAGCAATTCAATTTTATGCTTTTACATCTTTGGGATTATTGGGTTCAACGGCTACCGTCTTTACATTAATTTTAAGAGCTGCCGAGATTGTTGTTTCTTCTGTCGGTATGGCATTTCTTCTAAGAACCGGATTCAAATTAGCAGAGAGTAAGATTTTCAATTATGGCAAAGGTAAACAAAATAGTTAAATATTTAATATTGGCCGATATCGCTTTTTGGACCGGCTGGGGATTAGTGAGTCCGGTTTTCGCTATTTTCATTGTTGAAAAAGTTCAAGGAGGAACTGCTCTAGTTGTCGGTATTGCTACCGCCGTCTATTGGCTTTGCCGATCATTATTGGTTCTCCCGGCTGGAAGATTATTAGATAAGTATGCCGGAGAGAAAGATGATTATCTTTTCTTGGTAGCCGGTAACTTTATCGCCACCCTGGTTTTATTCGGATATATTTTTGCTGTTTATCCTTGGCATATCTATATGCTTCAGGCTTTTTACGGTATCGGTATTGCTATGGGTCTATCTGGTTGGCGTGCAATCTTTACCAGGAATATTGATAAAGGGAAGGAGGCAAGCGAGTGGGCGCTAGATGATACATCGTTAAGTTTAGGAACCGCCGCCGCGGGAATTACAACCGGTCTTCTGGTTACAAAAATGGGCTATGCCGCTACCTTCGGTCTGGCCGGAACTTTAGGACTTTTAAGTGTAGTCGTTCTTCTTTGTTTAAGAAAAGACATCGAAGGTGTTTTTAATAGAAAATTTCATTCTAATTTAAAAGACATTTTTAGAAGTAAGCAATGAAAAATCAAGAGGTGGCTCAAATTTTATTTGAAATCGGTGAATTTCTTGAATTACAGGAAATTCCCTTTAAGCCTCAAGCCTATCAACAAGCAGCGATTGTGATTGATAATATGGAGGAGGATATTTTTAGTTTGTACAAGAAAGAAGGAATCGATGGTTTGAAGAAGATTCCCGGAGTCGGGAAAAGTATTGCCGCTAATATCGAAGAGTTTTTAAAAACCGGTAAGATTAAATATTTTAAAGAATTAAAAAAAGCTTCACCGATTGATTTGGAACAATTAACCAGGGTGGAAGGATTGGGAGTGAAAAGAATCAAGAGGCTGTGGAAAGAATTGGGAGTGAGGAATTTGAAAGATTTGGAAAAAGCGTTGGATGATCACAAAATTGCTCCTCTGTTTGGATTCGGAGAAAAAATGGAAGAGAATATTCTCGAATCAATCAAATTCTTAAAACAAGGAAGAGGAAGATTTCTTTTACGAGAAATTATTCCCGAAGTAGAACGTATTTCGGAAAAGTTTAAGAAAATTAAAGGAATCGTTGCCTTATCGGTAGCCGGCTCAACCCGAAGAAGAAAAGAAACCATCGGTGATGTAGATTTCTTGGTCGCTATTAAGGATACGACCGATAAGTATTTGGTGGAGAAAATAATGAACACCTTTGTTTCTATGGATGATGTAGTTAAAGTGGTGGGCAAAGGAGAAACTAAATCTTCAATTAAAACCAAGAAAGGATTGGATATGGATTTGAGGTTGGTTAAGGATAGTTCTTTCGGGGCAGCTTTGCTTTATTTCACCGGTTCAAAGGATCATAATATTGCTTTGCGTCGTATCGCGATAAAGCAGGGATATAAACTAAATGAGTATGGATTATTCAGGAACGAAAGAAGAATCAAGGGAGAAACCGAAGAAGAGGTATATGAGAAATTAGGAATGGATTGGATTCCTCCGGAAATAAGAGAAAATCAAGGAGAATTGGAAGCAGCAACCAAGAAGAGTCTGCCAACTTTAATTGAATTGAAAAACATTAAGGGAGATTTTCACTGCCATACTTCTTGGGACGGGGGAGAGCATTCAATCAAAGAGATGGCGGAACGGGCTATCGAATTAGGGTATGAATATTTAGGAATTGCCGACCACACTCAATCATTAAAGATTGAAAACGGTCTTGATGAAAAAAGATTACTGGAGCAGAGAAAAGAAATAGATTTATTAAACAAATCTTTTATTAAGAAAGGAATTAATTTTAAAGTTTTGCAAGGCTCGGAAGTCGATATTTTAAAAGACGGCAGTTTGGATATTAATGACAAGACATTAAAAATATTGGATTATGTTTCCGTGAGTGTTCATTCTAATTTTAAAATGGGCAAAAGAGAAATGACCAAAAGAATTATTAAAGCAATTGAGCATCCTTTAGTTAAGATATTAAATCATCCGACGGGTATGATTTTAGGAAAGAGGGGGGAATACGAAGTCGATATCGAAGCGGTATTGAAGGCGGCGCAAGAAAATAATGTTGCCTTGGAAATTAATTCGTATCGTTCGGATATTGGTTATCAAACGGCGAGAAGAGCAAAAGAGATGGGAATCAAATTAACTATCGGCAGTGATGCTCATAACCGAAAAGAATTAGCGGATATTCAATTCGGAGTCTATCAGGCTAGAAGAGGCTGGCTAGAAAAGAAAGATGTTTTAAATACTTTATCTTTAAAGGATTTAGGTTTAAGATGGAAGTAATAAAAAATAATGAAACAATCTAAAGGTAAATGTTTGGTTTTAATGTCGGGAGGCCTCGATTCAATGCTCTCGGCTAAAATCTTAAAAGAAGAAGGAATCGAAGTAGCGCCTCTCTGTTTTGAGAGTTTCTTTTTTTCTTCGGCGTCGGCGGCAAAAGCTGCCAAGCAGATTGGATTAAAATTAAGAGTAGAAGACTTCAGTCGAGAACATTTGAAAGTAATTAAGTCTCCCAAACACGGAAGAGGCAAGGGAATTAATCCTTGTATTGATTGTCATCTATTAATGATTAAGACGGCTGGGAAAATTATGAAAAAGGAGGGTTATGATTTTCTTGCCACCGGAGAGGTATTGGGTCAGCGACCGATGTCTCAAAATATTAATTCACTTAATTTAATTGAAAAAGAATCAGGCTTAAAAGGATTAATCGTGCGTCCTTTGTCGGTTAAAGTTTTGCCAATAACCATTCCGGAAAAATTAGGAATAATTAAAAGAGAAAACTTTTACGATATTTCGGGACGGGGCAGGGGGAAGCAGATAGAATTGGCTAAGAAGTTTAAGATTAAAGAATATCCCAGTCCGGCCGGAGGATGTATTTTAACCGATGCTAATTATTCTAAGAAGTTATTCGAATTGTTTAAGAGGGTTCCCAAGTTTGTCGGTAATGATGCCGAAGTAATTAAATTCGGTCGGGTGTTCTGGAAGAAAGATTTATTGGTGGTTGTGGCCAGAGACGCTAAGGAATGTGTTTCTTTAACTGACTTAAGGAAAAAGGGAGATGTAGTTTTGGAACCTTACAACTTTTCTGGTCCGACGGTTTTGGTTCGCAAGTACAAAAAATCACCTCAAGATGAGATGATTGATTGCGGGATTGAATATGTTTGTGAATATTCTAAGAATATCCCTGATGATTTTATTCTGAAACTTTTACCTTCTCCAAAACCTTTATAAAGATTTCGGGGTTTTCTTCGGCTAACTGAGATAATATCTTTCTGTCTAATTCAATGTTGCATTTCTTTAGAGCGGGAATGAACTTGCTGTAAGTCATTCCGTTTTCTCTTAAGGCGGCATTCATTTTGACAATCCATAGAGACCTCTTTTCTCTCTTCTTTACCTTTCTGTCTCGGTAAGCATATGACCATGCTTTCATTAAAGCCTGTTTGGCAGCAACGAATTTGGACTTTCTGCTCCATTTGTAACCTTTGGCCGCTTTAATGACTTTCTTTCTTCTTTTGTGGGCGGCAACACCCCTCTTTACTCTTACCATATGTTTATTTTCCTAATAGTTTTCTAATAATCTTAGCTTCAGATGGAGACATTTCTATCATCTTCTTTAAAGATCTTTTCTTCTGAGAAGATTTCTTTGATAAAAGGTGGTCTTGTCCGACAGCCCTTCTCATGACCTTTCCGTTTTTCGTGATTTTAAATCTTTTGACTAAAGATTTTCTTGTTTTTGCTTTCATGTTATTTTTTTGAAATAATCATTGATAAACCTTTCGGCTCTTTTTTTAACTCTCTATCAATCTTTATTTCTAATTTACTTTTTAATATTTCGATGAATTTATTCACTCTTTGAATTCCGAAGTCGGCTAATGATTTTTCTCTTCCTCTTAAACGCAGTTCGATATTTATCTTATCACCTTTGTTTAAGAATTTTTCAGCCGCATTAACTCTGGTTAAAATATCGTTGTCTGAAATGTTGAAAGTCAGTCTGATATTTTTTGTTTCCGATTGTTTACTACCGGCCAGATTCTTTCTTTCCTTCTTCTGAAGCGAATAGAGATGTTTGCCGTAATCTCCCAGCTTACAAATAGGGGGGCTAACCTTATCGGTAATCATAATGAGATCAATGCCTTTCTCTCGAGCGATATCCAATGCCTGGGGCAAAGTAAAAACGCCCAATTGCTGGCCGTCTTCTGCGACTAGCCTCACTTCATTAACTTTTATTTGATTGTTGTATAATGGTTTATTCATTATTGTGGAGGTGGCGAGTAATGAGCTCGCGTCCAAATATTATCCAATAATAACTCTACAAGCGTATTCCAATCTATTTTACAAGATTAAAGCTTTAGACTGGAAAGAATACTTTAACCTCGAATCCTTCTTTTTAAACAATACATACTGGATTGGAGCTGCATTGTCGGCCTCGCGATTTTAATGCCCTTTACTGCCCAGCGAGAATCGGCAGGAGGACACCGCGTTAAGCGTATGCTAATGCGGGTTGTTCAAATAAGTTTTTGGCACTTGATTTGAGTTCTCTAAGTTTAGCGAGATTTGAGAATACTCGGCTTGCATATTATTTTCAAACATCTGTCGAAGCGAATTCACCCCCTTACTTTTAACTCATTTCTTATCTTTCTATCAACTTCTCTTTTCTTGATAGATTCTCTTTTGTCAAACTTCTTCTTGCCTTTGGCTAAGCCAAATTCAAGCTTTATTTTGTGTTTTTTAGTATAAACCGAAATGGGCACTAAAGTCAAGCCCTTTTCCGTTGATTTTTGAAGCAAATAATCGATTTCTTCCTTATTTAAAAGCAGCTTTCGGTCGCGTCTCGGGTCATAGCCTTTAACCGCGTTTTCCGGTTGATAGGGGGGAATATTTCCTCCAATCCAGAAAGCCTCGGCTAAACCGCTTTTATCACGTTTAATGAGGATATAGGTTCCTGATAAGCTGGTGCTTCTGGTTCTTAAACCCTTAACTTCTTGTCCATTCAAGACCAAACCGGCCTCGAATTTTTCGAGGATTTCATAATCGAAATATGCTTTTTTATTTTCGGCAATACTCATGTCTTTATCTTATCCGATTTTTATAGATATTAAAAGGCGAGGAAGGAAATTCTCCTAAAATGCCTTAATTCACTTGCCTTTAAATATTTAAGGGTATAAAATAAAAGTAATGAATAGTAAAAAGATAAAAATCAAATAATTATTTATCGAGAACCTTATTTTAAGGTTTTTATTTTATTTATAATTAATAAACTAAATTATTATATGCATACTTATTTTAATAAAAAGTATCTTATTATTCTTAGTTTCCTTTGTTTCTTATTTTTAGTATCTATTTTTTCTCCTCAATTTGTTGAAGCAGCAGCAAGAACTGCTTCTGTTTCAGGAAATTGGAATAGTACAACTACTTGGGGTGGACTTTCCGTTCCGGTAGCAGGAGATACGGTTACGATAAATAACGGTATCACTGTTACCGTGAACACAACAGCAGCTTGTACTTCTATAACTTGGGCAGGAACAGTGAATAGTCCTTCAGCAATAAATATTAGCGGTACTAATTCTTTAACAGTCAGTGGCTCAACAACAATGTCTCGTCCTAATAATGGAGGCACAAAAACTATTGCAGTTGGATCTGGTACTTTTACGACCGGAACAATTAGTCTTGGAGGAACAACCGGTGGATCTCGTTTAACAACCTTAAGTGTCTCGACCGGAACGATAAACATAACGGGAGCTACTTTTTCAACTGCTGGTGTTGATTCTAGATTGACTTTTACTGATTCAGGAATATTAAATACTGCCGGAACTTTTATGAGTGGAACTAAAGGAACTTTCACTCCTTCGACCGGTACAATTAATTTTAACAGGGCAGGAGCGCAAACGATTTCTCCTTTCACTTATATATTTAATAATATTACTCTTTCTAATTCTGGTGCGAAAACAACAACTAACGCTACAATAAACGGAATTCTTTCTCGAGAGGGAACAACAACTACTTCTGGAACAATTGCAACCTATGGTCCGGCAGCCACTTTGCAATACAAAGGATCAGCAGCGCAAACAACTGGTACTGAATTTCCAGCAACCTGGTCTGGTACAGGCGGAATAAAAATAGAAAATGCCAATGGTGTTACTTTAAATGCTGTTAAAAATATTGGAGCGCAATCATTAACTATTGGGGCTACTATTCCAAATAGTATTTTTAATGATGGTGGTTTTCAATTAACAACTACAGGAACACTTAATTTAATTTCTGGTACATTAAAATTAGGAAGCGTTTCGACAGCGACAACTTTTCCTGGTTTTACAACAAGAAATATTTCTGCCGGAACAATAGTGGAATATGCGTCAGGAGCAACTCAAACTGTTTCTGCTACACCAGCATATAGTAATTTAGTTTTATCGGGAACGGGTCTTAAAAATGCGGGAGGAACAATTAATGTCGGTGTTAATTTAACAAATTCAACAACCTTTAATGTTGCTGCAAATACTTTATCAGTTACGGGTTCAATTATTAATACTGGTGGAACTATTCGTTTTTCTGGAGCAACAAATGGTTTGGCTGTTTCTTCCGGAACGATTGAATATTACGGATCTGCACAAACAATTGCCAGTGGAACATATAGTAATTTGAAAATTAATCAATCGAGTGGTTCAGCAACTCTAAGTGGAAATACAATTATTAGTGGAGTTCTTACTTTGACGACTGGGAACATAAATACCGGAGTTAATGATTTATACATTAATTCAACTGGTAGTGTTTCTAGAACTATCGGTCATATCGTTGGTAATTTTAGAAAATATATTACTACGGGAGCAACGAGTAAAACTTTTGAAATCGGAGATTCTTCTAATTATATTCCCGTGAATATAGTTTTTGGCAATGTGACTGTTGGAGGAGATTTGACGGTGAAAACAACAACAGGGGATCATCCGAATATTAATAGTTCTGATATTGCTGCTACAAACAGTGTTAATAGGTATTGGACTTTTACTAATTCATTAACATTACCAATTTCTTTTACGAATTATAGTGCAACTTTTAATTTTATTAATCCAGGAGACATTGATGGTGGAGCTGATACTGCTAATTTTAGCGTTGGTCAATATACTGGCTCTTGGTCTTATCCTACTGTCGGAACTAAATTATCTGCTAGTACTCAGGCAACAGGAATAACTAGTTTTGGTGATTTCCAGATTGGAGAAAGAAACAATCCCGTCCCAACTACTACTTCAATTAATCCAACTTTAAAAACAATTGGCGATGCTCAATTTTCTTTGACAGTGAACGGCACTAATTTTGTTACATCATCTGTCGTCAACTTTAATGGTTCTGCTCGTGCTACGACATATGTTTCTCCAACTCAATTAACCGCAACAATTTTAGCTGCTGATTTAACTGTGGTTGGAACTTTCCCGATCACCGTTACTAATCCTGTCCCCGGTGGCGGCACTTCCAATAGTCAGACTTTTGAAGTGACAGAAGTTATTCCAACAAAATTTGTAATTACTAATGCAACCAACGGAACAATTGATACTCCCAGTATCGTTACTATTCAAGCTCAAAATAATGCCGGTCAATTAGCTGCTACTTATCAACTAGATGTAACTTTAGTTACCAATGGTTCAGCAACTGGCGGGGGATTAGTAAATATTGTTAATGGAGTTGGTACAGCAAATATTTCAGACACGGTCGTTGAATCGGTTCATTTATCATTACAAGATTCTGAATTAACAACTTTAGATGTTTCTTCTACAGCTGATATTTCTTTTACTCCCGGAGTAACGGATAAGCTTTCTATTTCTGCTGGTGTTACAGAAATGGTTGCTGGTAATCTTTTACCACTTACTGTTTCACGTCGAGATTCTTCTAATAATTTGGTTACTATCGGAAGTGAAACATTTTATCTCTCAAGCAATTCTTTAAGTCCGGCTAATAAATTTTATGACGCAGCAAGTGGTGGAAATATTATTACAGAAGTTTTAATTTCTGATGGAACATCATCGACTAATATTTGGTACTATGATGAATTAGTTGGCAGTCCTGAAGTTACTGTTTCTGATAATAATATTGCTCCTGATGGAATAGTTGGTATTGATGATGGCTCTCTTGCTTTAACTGTCATTAGTGCTCCCGCAGCAGTTTTACTTCTTAATAATCCAGGAGACTTGGTAGCTGGGAATCGTCTTCAATATGATGTAAGTCGTGAAGATCAATTTGGTAATCCTTCAAATAATGGTTCTTTGACGGTTTACTTGTATCGTTCACCGACAACTCCTTCAACAGTTTTTTATGATGCTGCAGTTAATGGCAATCAAATAACTTCATTAAATATTTCTTCAGGAGTAGTGACAAGTAGTTTTTGGCTTTATGCTGAAACTGCAAATAGTTATGACATTACTATTTCAGATAATAGTAGCGCTCCCGATGGAGCGTCGGGCATTGTGGATGCTACAGATAGTTTGAACGTTAATCCCAATTCAGTTGCTATTTTAACTCTTAATAATCCAGGAGATATGACGATTGGAACCCGTTTGGGTTATATCGTTTCTCGTTTCGATGCTTATAATAATATTGTTAATACAGGGGACTTAACAGTTTATCTATATCACAATGCTCCTGGTTCTACAGTTTTTTATAACGCAGCTGACGCGGGATCTATCATCACTTCTTTGATTATTTCTGGCGGCTCTAATACTAATAATTTCTGGTTGTATTCTGATGATATTGGTAGTTATAATATTACGGCTTCAGATAATAGTAGCGCTCCCGATGGGGCAACGGGTATTACGGACGCAGTTGATGCGGTCATTATTTCACCGACACCGGTTGTGGCAACAAAGATAATTATTACCAATACTCCTTCAACTATCGTTGGTGATGCTGCGGCGGTAAGCATTAGAGTTGAAGATGATTTAGGTAGTCTTGCTACTAGCTTTAATGGTAGTGTGACTTTACATGCCAGTGGAGATGCTACTCCCGGAGGTATTGTTACTATTACAAATGGTTTAGGATCAATTAATGTTATCGATCTTAAAGCAGAAACAGTTAATCTTTCTTTAGAAGATACAGCGGGCACTGGTTTAAATGTTTCTTCTACTAATATAATAAATTTCTTACCTGGTCCAACTGCTAGCTTTATTATCGTTGGAGTAAATGACGCTGTTGCCGGTCAAAGAGTTATGTACACTATTAGTCGTAAAGATCAGTATGACAATTTGGTAACTTCTGGAAATGATACAGTCTATCTTTATTCAAATGCTACTCTTGGAACAGCTGCTTTCTATAATGCTTCGAGCGGGGGAATACAAATTCTTTCAACTTCTATTTTAAATAATTCATCATCAACAGATGTTTGGTTTGCTGGTACGAAAGTTGGTTCTTGGACGATTGATGCTTCGGATAATACCAGCGCTCCCGATGGAGCAGCTGGTATTGTTGATGGTACTCATGCTATTAACATTAGTTCTGACGTAATTGCTCGTCTTGTCCTTAATGATCCGGGAGACATGTCTGCCGGTACTCGTTTAGGTTATGTTGCTACTCGTTATGATAGTTATAATAATTTAGTAACAAGCGGTGCGGCTAATTATTATCTTTACTCGAATGCTAATGGTCCTTCAACTACTTTTTATAACGTTTCGAGTGGAGGCTCACCAATTACAAATTTAAGTTTCTCTGATGGTTCTTCAACCTTTATCTTCTGGTATTATGAGGATAATATTGGAACATGGACAGTTTATGTTTCAGATAATAGTAGTGCTCCCGATGGAGCAACGGGTATTGTTGACGGAGAAGATTCCGTAATTGTTTCAGCGATTCCGATTGTTGCTACCAAATTTATTATTATCGCTGCTAGCAATAATGTTTTAATTGGAACACCGGTAACGATAACAGTTCGAGCGGTTGATAATAATGACAATATTGATACTACTTATCAAGACGATGTAACCCTTAATGTTTCTGGTTCAGTTGTTGGCGGAGGTTTGATAGATATCATTAATGGAGTTGGTCAAGTTTTAATCAGTGATTTAGTCGCCGAAAATGTTAATCTTACATTAGATGATACTGAAAGCACCGGACTTAATGTTTCTTCTACTCAAAGTATTAATTTTACAGCAACAATTGTAATTCCTTCTGGGGGCGGATCAGGTACTCCAACAACAATTAATCCAACGGTTTCTTTTTCTGGACAAGCTTTCCCTCAAGCTAATATAGAAATAGTGGCAATTCAAACTGGTCAGGTTCCTGTCAGTAATCCTTCTAAAGGTTCAGCGACAGGAAACTTTAATGTAAATTATTCTGGTACCTTGCCGGCTAATGTTAAATCTTTTGCCTTGATTGTTTATGATAAGGATCAGAATATTTCCCAAGCTAAAATTTTTAACTTAGGAACCAGTAATGAATTAATTAGAACCATTTTAATGGCTCCGACTCTTAGTCTTAAGCAATCAACCGTAACTAGGGGAACTTTTATGGGAGTAACTGGTTCTGCAATGCCTAATTACACAATTGAATTAATGGTTGATGGAATTAAGGTGGCAGAAACAGCCATCGCTGATGCTAATGGTAATTATGATATTACTTTTAATACTTATTATCTTGATTTAGGTGAGCATGTCTTACGTGTCCGCCAAGTTGATAGTCAGGGAAAAACTTCTGATTATTCAATTGAAAAAAGTTTTTCGGTAAGTAAATTATTTATTCCGAAAGCAGACTTTAATAATGATGATAAGATTGATGTTCAAGATTTGAGTATCTTTATCTCACGCTTCCGTTCAGTCGATGCCGCGAATCGTCAAGAATTAGATTTAAATAATGATGATAAGATTGATGTTCAAGATTTGAGTTTATTTATTGGAGCGCTATCTCGCTAATTAAATTATTAATAATATTAAAAACCCAAAAACATGCAAATGTCCTTAAAAATTAAATATGCTTTTTTAATCTTAATGTTTGGATTTATTTTTTCCTTACCGGCTGAGGCTGCAACCTTGGAATTGGGTTTAGAAAAAGACATTACTTCACCTAATGACGATGTTATAGTTTTAGTTACAATTAATAGTGATGGTCAGGATGTTAATACTGCTCAAGCAACAATATCTTTCCCGGCCAATCTATTGGAAGTAACAAAGATTGATCGTATCAATTCAGTTTTTTCTTTTTGGTTAGAAGAACCAAGTTATGACAATGGTAGGGGTTCAATTAGTTTTGTCGGTGGTTCAACGAGCGGATTTTCTGGTGCTAGTCTTAAGGTAATGCAAGTGTCTTTCCGAGTGAAGGGAAGTGGAACCGGACGATTAGGAGTAACTAATGCAGCAATTACTGCTTCAGACGGAACGGGAAGTAATGTCTATACCACGGCTAAAGGTTTAGATATTGATATTCCGGCTACATCTGAATTTGAATCGGTGATATTAGAAAAAGAAAAAACAGATGCAACGATTGCCAGTATTTTGCCGGCCCAAATAATTCCCACTGTTTCATTCTATTCTGACCCGACTAAATGGAATAATCGCTCAGCTAGTTTTCAAGCCAGTTGGAATATTGGTTCAGATGTAATCATGGTTGGTGAAGCTTTAAATCAAATCGCTAATTTTATTCCTGAAGCTCGGGCTGATGCACTATTAGGAAGTAAGATTTTTCCTGCCCTAGACGATGGAGTTTGGTATTTGCATTTACGTGCATCTAATAATATTGGTTGGGGTCCAACCTCACATTATCGTTTAGCTATTGATACGATGCCTCCGAATTCATTTGAAATAACTTCTGATAGTACTTTTAAAACTAATAATCCGAAACCAACTATTAATTTTGTAAGCAGTGATTTAGTTTCTGGTATTAAAAATTATACCATTAGTTTGGACGGATCAATTATTGCCACTGTCAGTTCGTCTAGATTTACTTTTGAACCTCTCTTGCCTGGAACCTATCGATTGGTTGTAATGGCAACAGATAATGCCGGTAACTCTACTTCCCAAACAGAAACTTTGGAAATTTTACCAATTGAGTCTCCGCAAATCACATATGTTAGTCGTAAGGTAATTATTGAAGAAGAGGGAATTACTGCTGGGGGAATAGCCTTATCCGATACCGAAGTGATTATTCAAGTTCAAAATTCTAAAGAACAAATTGTTGACGAACAAACGATTCCTGTTGATGGCAGTGGGGCTTGGAACATAGTAATTAATAAAGAATTAAAATCAGGAGATTATTATTTATTGGTAAGAGCTCGAGACAAGAACATGGCTTCCAGTTTTCTTGTTGTCTCAGAAGTAATCAAAGTTAGACCACACCCAGTATTAACTTTGGGAAGCTTAGAAGTAAATCAAACTTGGTTTTTCATCATTTTAATCATTATTTTAGTTTCCAGCTTTAGCTTTGGTTGGTATTCTAATTACCGATGGCGACAAAAATTAGACCAGAGGGCAATCATTGCTCAGCGAGACGTTATTAATGTCTTCGAGAACTTAAGGAATGATATCAATAAGTTGCTTAAGAGTTTTAGTGATGGTACTATTAGTAAAGGAGAAGAATCGGAAATAGTTTACATTTTAAAAATAATGTTGGAGAGACTGGAAAAGGCAAACCGTTACATTGTTGATAATATAAGGAAAATCAATAAATAGATTTTATGATAAAAAAGAAAGTCAATTTGTCAAAAATTAAAGAGCTTTGGAAAAAAGGCAAACCGATAGAGTCTTTTTATCGTGGAATAAATGAAGCTGCTGGTATTTTTGAAATTATTTATGATAAAGATGGGCGGGCAATAAATTACAAAGTTTTAGATGTAAATAAGGCTTTTACTAAAATCAATAAAGTTTCTCAAGAAAAAGCAATCGGTTCCCTGATTACAAAAATATATTCTGTTGCCGAAGCTCCTTATTTAGATGTTTATGCCAAAGTTGTTGCTACCGGAAAATCTAAGGAATTTGAAGCTTATTTTCCTCCCACCAATAAATATTTTTATATCTACGCTGTTCCTTTATCGAAAAATACTTTCAGTATGATTGCACTTGATGTCAGTAAATACAAGGATTTGGAGAACATGTGCAGTGTTTCAGAGGTTCGTTATCGTCGTTTATTTGAAACCGCCAAAGAAGGAATTATTTTGGTTAATTTTAAAACCGGATTAATTTTAGACGTAAATCAATATTTGATTGACTTGTTCGGTTTTCCCAAGCAGACCATTTTAGGAAAACATCTTTGGGAAGCTAATTTTTTAAAAGGTTTTGTCTCTAAGAGTAAGTTTTCTATTGTTCGAGAAAAAGAATATGTTTATTTTAAAGATTTATCATTAAAAAAGAAATCGGGAGAAGATATTATTATTGAGTTTGTTGCTAATGCTTATCGAGTAAATGGTGAAAAAGTTATTCAATGCAATATTCGTGACGTTACTGAACGAAAAGAAGCAGAAGAAGAATTAAGAAAAAGTCAGAAAGAAATGGCGGATATTATAAATTTTTTACCCGATGCTACTTTAGTTATTAATAAGGAAGGTCGCGTTATTGTTTGGAATAGGGCAATTGAAAAAATGACGGGTATTCCGGCTCAAAAAATAATTGGTAAGGGTAATTATGCTTATGCTGTTCCTTTTTATGGAAAAAGAAGACCTCAATTAGCAGATCTAGTTTTTAAAAAGGATAAAGAAATTGAAAAACTATATCCCAGAATTCATCGAGAAGGGGAATCCATTATTGCCGAAGTTTTTGCTAAAAATCTTTATAATAAAAAAGGAGCTTGGGTTTATGCTAAAGCATCTCTTTTGCGCGACCAGTCCGGCAACATTATGGGTGCGATTGAAAGTGTTCGTGATATTACCGATCGTAAAGAAGCCGAGAAGGAATTAAAAGATAGCGAAGAAAAGTTTTCCAAAGTTTTTCAAACTTCGCCCTATGCGTCGGTTTTAACGAGAAAGAAAGACGGCAAGATTGTCAATGTTAACGATATGTTTCTTTTGTTGACCGGATATTCTCGCAAAGAAGCCTTAAATAAGACATCGATTGCAATGAATTTATGGGTTGATTTAAAAGATAGGAATAGTGTAATGGGAGATTTATCAGCTGGCCGCCTGGTGAAAAATCGTGAATATTTGTTCCGAATCAAAAAAGGAGATATTCTTACCGGATTATATTCTGCTCAATTGGTTAAAATAAATTCAGAGGATTATTTATTATCTAGTATTGCTGATATTACCGAACGAAAGAAATCAGAACAGCAAACGTATAATATTAAAATGAGAGATGAGGCTATTTTAGCTTCAATCGGTGATGCGGTTCTGGCTTGCGACACAAATGGAAAAGTATTATTATTTAATAAAATTGCTGAAGATGTTACTGGTTTTTCGGTTAAGGAAGTGATGGGTAAACATTATAATCAAGTAATTAAATTGATTACCGAAAAAGATGAAACAGCCAGCAATGATTTTATCGATGAGGCCATTAAAAAAGACAAAAGAACAGAAATGGCCAATCATGTCTTATTGATAAGGAAAGATGGTAGTAAAGTTCCGGTAGCCGATTCAGCCGCTCCAATTAAAAGCTCGGAAGGAAAAATCATTGGTTGCGTGGTGGTTTTCCGCGACGTGACTAAGGATCGCCAATTAGACCAGGCCAAGAGCGATTTTCTGTCCTTGTCTTCTCATCAGCTTCGTACTCCTTTATCAGCCACTAAATGGGTTTTAGAATCAATATTAGATGATAATAATCTTGACCCTAAGCAGAAAGAAAAGTTAAACGGTTTACATACTTCTAATGAAAGACTTATTCATTTAGTTAATGACTTACTGAATGTAAATAGAGTTGAGACTAATAAGTTAACGGTTAGTAAACAGTATGTTGACCTTAGAGGATTAGTTGATAATTTGGTAGAAATATTAAAACCTTTAACCAATAAGAAGAATAAGGTTATAAAAATCAATGCTCCGGCCGAAATAAAGAATGTATATTGCGACCCGATATTAACTACCGAAGCGATAGAAAACATATTAACCAATGCCATTTATTATTCTCCGGAAAATTCTCAGGATATAGATATGGCAATCAGCGAAAGAGAAGATGATTATTTGATTTCTATCCATAACAGTGGAGTCATGAGTTCAGAAACAATATCCAAGATTAAAAATTTTGAAAGATTTGTTCGTGGGGAGGAGGCTTCAAAAAAACAGCCATCGGGTAGCGGTTTAGGATTGTATATTACAAAAAAAGTAGTTGAGGCAAGCGGTGGAACTCTTTGGTTCGAGTCGAACACC
This sequence comes from Minisyncoccales bacterium, assembly GCA_049302755.1. Classification (GTDB taxonomy): domain Bacteria; phylum Patescibacteriota; class Minisyncoccia; order Minisyncoccales; family Minisyncoccaceae; genus UBA2211. The sequence goes on from JBAQMK010000002.1 coordinate 173,175, forward strand.
AAAATCGGTACGATCTTTTATATAACAATAACTAAAAAATAATTAAAATATTATGGAAAATAATGAGAGAAAATATTCAGTGCTAGTGGTTGAAGATGAAAAACCATTAAGCGATGCTTTGGAAGAAAAATTATCAGAAGAAGGTTTTGATGTTCTTCGAGCCGAGAACGGAGAGGAAGGAGTGAAATTAGCTTTAAGTAGACATCCAGATTTGATTTTGTTAGATCTTATCATGCCTAAGATCGACGGCCTAACAATGCTTAAGATGTTACGTAAAGATGAATGGGGTTCACATGCTACCGTTATTATTCTTACTAATATTAGTGATGAAAGTAAGGTAGCTGAAGTGTTATCTTCAGGTTTTTCTAATATTAATGATACTTACGAATACCTGGTAAAGACTGATTGGTCTCTCGATGCCGTAGTTGATAAGATTAAACAAAAATTGCAAATAAACAAATAATTGGTATTATAATCATATAATATGAAAATACTCATAGTCGAAGACGAAGATATCTTACGTAATGTTCTCCAGGAGAGATTTGAAGAGGAGAATTTTATTGTTTCTATTGCTCAGGATGGCAAAATAGCTTTATCCTTAGCTAAGAAAATCAAACCGGATATTATTCTTCTTGATATTTTATTGCCAAAAATTGACGGGATTGAGGTTTTAACATTTTTAAAGGCTGATGACGATTTGTCTAATATTCCGGTAATCATGTTGTCTAATCTCTCTGAAGACCAGAAAATCAGACAAGCTCTTGAATTGGGAGCGATAGATTATCTAGTTAAATCGCAACACCCAATAAATGAGGTCGTTGAGAAAGTTAACAAATACATTTTAAAGGCCAAATAGTTAGTAATGATTCATTATGGAACAAAAAGCTTGGGTGATATCAATTAATATGGGATACGGGCATCAGCGAACCGCTTATGCTCTTCGAGAAATAGCCGTAGATAATAAAATAATTTGCGCTAATGATTACGAAGGAATACCGGCTAGAGACCGGGCTTTTTGGAATGGCTCCCGGAAGTTTTACGAAGCTATTTCCAGATTTAACGATATTCCGTTGATTGGAAAAAGAATCTTTAAGCTTTACGATAAGCTTCAGAAAATAGGTGATTTTTATCCTAAAAGAAATTTATCCAAGGCAGGCTTTACCGAATGGTTTACCTATCAGATGTTTTCTTTTCATTGGGGAGAACATTTAGTCAAAAATGTTTGTTGGCCGGCTAAAGGAGAAAAAGCCAAGCCTTTTATTTCAACTTTTTTTATTCCGGCTTTTATGGCCGAACATTATAATTATCCGGGAGAAATATATTGTGTTGTTTGTGATGCGGATGTTGCTCGTGGTTGGGCGCCGTTGGTGCCGCAAAAATCTAGGATTAAATATTTTACCCCCAACGAAAGAACAAGACAAAGATTGGCTCTTTATGGTGTCCCAAAAGAGAATATTTTTTTAACCGGTTATCCTTTGCCAATGTCTTGTATTGGAGACAAAACCAGAATGATATTAAAGAACGATATTAAAAGCCGTTTGATGAATCTTGATCCGGAAAAGAATTATGAAAAAAACTACGCTTCTTTAATAGATATTTATTTAAAAGAAACAATTGCCGCCCCCAAGCATCCTTTGACAATAATGTTTGCGGTTGGGGGAGCGGGAGCACAAAAAGATATCGGTGTTAAACTTTTGACTAGTTTTAAAAAAGACATTGAAAAGAACGAAGCAAAAGTGATATTAGTTGCTGGAACAAAGATAAAAATTAAGCAGTATTTTGAAGAAGAAATAAAAGAGTTGCAAATGGAGAAGCTTAAAAACATAGAGATTATCTATGCCGATAATTTTAATGATTATTTCGATACTTTTAATAAATCATTAAGTAAGGCGGATATTCTTTGGACTAAGCCTTCAGAACTTTCTTTTTATACCGCTTTAGGTGTACCGATAGTTATTGCTCCGACTATTGGTTCCCAGGAAGATTTTAATAAAGAATGGTTGATAACGAGCGGTTTTGGTGCGGAACAGGGAAATGTGGATTATTCTCATGAATGGATTTCTGATTGGTTGCGCGCCGGAAAGTTTGCTGAAATGGCAATGGAAGGATTTGTGAAAGAAGAGCAATTAGGCGCTTTAAATATTAAAAAGATAGTTTTCGGGGAAAAGGAATAGCGATTTTAGGTCATTAACTACGGTTATGAACATACGGGAAGAAATTAAGAGTAGTGTCTTAAAATCAATCAAAGCCCTTGATTATAAAGGGGATTTTTCAGTTAAAGTATTAAGGACTCAAAAATTATCTCTCGGAGATTATTTTGTCGGCGTTGCGATGGAAATAGGAAAGAAAGAAGACAAGGATGCGATGGAAATAGCCGAGAAGATCAAAGACAATATTAAGGGCAAATATTTTGAAAAGATTGAGGTTGTAAATCCGGGATTCATTAACTTTTTTATTTCCAAAGAATATTATTTAAAAGAAATTACCGAAGCTTTTAAAAAAGGAAACAAGTTTGGGCAGTTTCCGAAGAAGAAAGAAAAAATTCAAATTGAATTTATTTCAGCTAATCCTGTCGGTCCTTTAACTCCGAGCCAGGGAAGGGAAGGTGTTTTCGGTGACACTTTATCTAATGTTTTTAAGAAATACGGATTCAAGGTTAAAAAATCATACCATCTTGATGATCAGGGAAAATCAATTACAGCTCTTGGCCATTCAGTTTTAAAAGATGATGAATCTGAATATACCGGGGAATATATTGATAAACTGCATAAAAACATCAAAGGCAAAGATCCTTATGTTATCGGCAAGAAAACTAGTAAGATTATTATGCAAAAGATAATCAAAAAGACGATTAAAAGATTGAAGATTAAATTTGATGAATGGCCGATGGAAAGTGTTGTATCTAAAGCCAAAGAAGTTGATAAAGTAATTCATCTTTTAAGAGAAGAAGGATTGATTTACGAGCAAGAGGGGGAAGAATGGTTTATGTCAACGGCCTTGGGAGATGAAAGAGATAGAATGATTATCAAAAGTGATGGGAATATCAGACCTCTATTGAATGATATTGCTTATCACAAATACATGTTTGAGAAAAAGAATTTTGATAGAATTATTGATATTAAGCCGATAGATTATTCCTCTGATCTTCCAGGTTTAATTGCCGGAGTCGAGGCAATGTTGCATATTAATAAACTGCAGGCTGTTCTTTTGCAGTTCGTTGTTTTGGTTGAAGAAGGAAAGACGGTCCGTATGTCAAAGAAGGGAGGAGAATTTGTTGTTTTAGATGATTTGTTGGATGAATTATCCGTTGATGTTATTCGTTTTTTCTTTTTAATGAAGTCAGCCGATACTTATTTGAACTTCGATTTGGACTTAGCTAAAGATCTTTCTGAAAACAATCCGGTTTTTTATGTCCAGAATGCTTATACAAAGATTTCGTATATTCTCAAAAGTTTTAGAAATATATTGAGCATTAGGAAGATTAAAAACATTGAACTTTTGAATAGTAAAAAAGAAATTGAACTAATTAAACAGATTTTGAGATTTTCAGAGATTATTGAAGACACGGTTGATGATTACGAGGTACAGAGAATTCCTCAGTATGCGATTAATTTGGTAAATTCTTTTTACAAGTTTTATTCCCGCTGTTATGTCTCTAATAAAAATAAAGAAAGAAGGGATGCCCAGATGAATTTAATTGTTATAACCAAAACCGTTCTTAAGAATGCCTTAGATTTGATGGGGATTTCGGCATAGGAAGGGCGATGAGAATTGTAAAGCACCGTTTAAGCGGTGTTTTTTGAATAAAGAATAAAACTTGCTAATTATTAGCATTATTTTCTAATTCTCAGCTGGGGATAATAATTTTGCTATGCCTGTGAGCGAAGGGTAGTATTAATTAGTAATCTGTAAAAGATTGTTTTTTATTTATGAAGCAAAAGATGTATATCAAAGGGGTGGGAATGACCAAATTCGATTATTCTCAGAAATATTGGTGGCAATTCGCCTACGATGCAGCTATTGAAGCCTTAAAGGATGCAAAAACAGGGACATCTGAGATAGATGCGATTGTTTTTACCGGAATGTCGAGTGCGGCTGGCGGAGAGCATCAGACACACAAAGTGTCTTTTCTTTCAGGAATATTCAAAACAAATGTTCCAATTATTGAAGTTCCTTCGGTTTGTGGCGGGGGAGGCGTAGCTTTATGGACCGCTTTGCACTTAGAAGGTTTTAAAAATATCCTAGTTTTAGCCGGAGAGAAATTGGTTGATAACAAGAGTGAAGTAGTGGTTGATTATATCTTATCAGCAGCAGAGAGAGTGATGGAACAGACTGAAGGAATGCTTTTCCCGGTTCAAAACGCTTTAATCTGGCAGCAATACATGAAGAAATACGGAGGAAGCATGGATGACTTATCTTTAATTGCTTTTAAGAATCATTCTAATGCGGCTTTGAATCCTAATGCTTATTTTTATAACCGTCCGCTGAATTTGGAGAAGATAAAGAATTCTCCAGTTGTTTCTTCACCTTTGCGTTTAATGGATTGTTCTTTATCGATTAACGGAGGAGCGGCGGTAGTGGTTTCGATTGAAGAAACAGACATTGAAATTATCGGTTCCGGTTTTGCAACCGATTACATTTTAACTTTTGAAAGAGAAGATATTACTCATTTTAAAGCAACTAAATTAGCGGCTGCATCAGCCTATACTCAGGCTGGAATTACTCCGAAAGATATTAATGTAGCCGAAGTTCATGATGCTTTTACCTCTGTTGAATTGATTTCCTACGAAGATTTAGGATTTGCCGAAGAAGGCAAGGGAGGGGAATTAATCAGGTCGGGGAAAATTAATCTTAAAGGAGAGATGCCGATAAATACTTCGGGCGGATTAAAAGCCAAGGGTCATCCTATTTCCGCCACCGGCTTGGCTCAAGTGTTTGAAATAGTTAATCAGTTGAGGGGCAAATGCGGAGAGCGTCAGGTTTTAAATCCGAAGATAGGTCTGACTCATAATATCGGGGGAGCCGGAGGCAGCGTGACCGTTCATATATTTAAAAAGATATAATATGGTTTTTTATCAATGTTCAAAATGCAAAAAGATTTGGCAGCAATCAATCGGGGTTTGTCCGGAATGTTTTTCTGAATTGGAAAAGGTAAAAACTAACAAAACTAAAGTGATCGGAATTTCCAAGGTAAGCATTCCATCTCTTCCTCATCCCGAAGTTCCGTATTTCGCTTTGGTTTTGGAAGATGAATTGGGAAACAAATGGGCCCATAAATCGATTAAAGAATATAATATCGGAGAAGAAATCAATTTTAAAACTAATGAAGATTCGGTGGCTGTTTGGAGAAATAAATACGATATTATTGATTCAATTGAAAAAGTATTTAGTCTGTTAAATATATCTTTAAATGAAAATTCAAAGATTGTTGTCTTGCCGACTTTGGTTTCTCCTAATCAATCTTATTTCAGAGATAATACTTCTCCCGAGTTTTTAGAGGCGGTGATAAAATTTCTTTTTGAGAAGAAGATTAAGCTGGAGAATATTAAAATAGCGACCCAGAGTTTTGATGAAGTTCCAGTTGAAGGTATGGCTCAGAAGTCAGGCTTACTTGATGTTTGTTTGAAAAATAAAATAATGCCGTTAGATTTAGCAAAATTGAATTTTGTTAAAAAAGGCAGCTTAGAAATAGCGGAAGATGTTTTAAATGCTGATATTGTCTTAAATTTATCAATGATGAAGATAGGGAAGACCAGTGCGTCAGAAAATGCATATCGAGTATTAAAGAAAGAAAACTTCGCTTCTTTAAAATATCTGCAGTCAGAAGAAGATATTGTGAATGAATTAAAGAATAGCTTAACAAATATCGTTACCTTGGGAGAAGCTGATTTCGTTCAAAAGCAGAATAAAATTATTGTTTATCCCGGCTTAATCTTAGGTAGTAAGAGTTTCCTTAATTTAGACAGGGTTTTTAATGAGATAGTTGCGGGGGAAATACCGGATATTTTAAAAGAAATCGAGATTCAAAATATTGAAATAACAGGTAGAGACATTAAAGAAGTGAAATTTATTAATAATTAAATTAAAAACATGTTCAAAGACAAAGTTGTTTTAATAACCGGTGCGTCTCAGGGAATAGGCAGAGTGATGGCATTAAAGTTCGCTTCACTGGGAGCTAAAGTTGCTTTAAATGATATTCCTTCACAGGAAGAGAATTTAAAAAAAGTAGCTAGTGAAATAAACGGCAAATATTATTTAGCCGATGTTTCTAAAATGGATCAGGTTGAAAACATGATGAATAAGATTCAGGAAGAAATGGGCGGATTAAATGTTTTAATTAATAATGCCGGCATAACTCAGGATAGGACCTTAGCCAAAATGACGGTTGAAGAATGGCAGAGAGTAATCGACATTAATTTAACTGGAGTTTTTAATTGCACTAAAGCCGGTTTAACTTTCCTTATTCCTAATCAAGGGAATATTGTAAATGTTTCGTCGATTGTCGGACAGAGAGGTAATTTTGGGCAATCCAATTATTCTGCTTCAAAAGCCGGAATTATCGGCTTTACCAAATCGATTTCCAAGGAGGTGGGAAGATTTAATGTTCGGGTTAATGCTGTCGCTCCTGGTTTTATTGAAACTAAGATGGCCGAAGCTATTCCCGAAGAATTAAAAGTTGTGGTTAAAAAGTTAACTTCCTTAGGAAGATTCGGTAAACCGGAGGAAGTTGCGGCAACGGTGGCTTTTTTAGCTTCTAATGAAGCCAGTTTTATCACCGGAGAGATAATAAATATTGATGGTGGCTTATCCTTATAATATGCTTTATTCTAAAGAACAAATTAAAGAAATAATACCGTATACCGAGCCTTTCTTGTGGGTGGATGAGATTGAATCAATTGAAGGTGATACGATTATCGGTTTTAAGCAAACAAATTCTACAGATGAATACTTTAAAGGACACTTTGTTGATTTTCCCATTATGCCCGGAGTTTTGGTGGTTGAGGGAATTGCTCAAACCGGAACTTTGTTATTAAGAGAAAAAATAGGCAATGATCACAAGAAAAAACATCTTTTAGCTTATCAAGTGAGAAGTGCTTTGTTTTACGACCCCATCTGGCCGGGAGATAGAATTAAATACAAAGTTAAGCTCCTTGGAATTTATAATAATAAAATTGCTAACTTTTTAGGAGAAGCATTTGTTAATGACACCAGAAAATGTGAAGTGAGATTCAGTGTGGCCATTATGGATAAGACGGAAATGGAAGAAAAGAAATCAGCTGCTAATAAAGAAAATAAAGATGGTTCGATAAAGATGTTTAAATTGCCTAATTTGAAAATAGGAAATATCTTTTCTAAATTGCCAATTATTCAGGGTGGAATGGCAGTTAGAGTTTCCTTGCATAAGTTAGCCGGCAATGTTGCGAAAGAAGGGGGAGTGGGAATCATTGCCGTTTCGGGAATGAAAGATACAGAAGAGGTTAAAAGTGAAATCAGAAAGGCGAGAGAGATTTCCGGACATAACGGAGCAATTGGAATAAATATCATGGGAGTGGTGGGAAGATTTAAAGAATTAGTTAAAGCAGCTGTTGAAGAAAAAATAGATTTGATTATTCAGGGAGCCGGTTTTAGGAAAGATGTTTTTGATATTGCTAAGGAGGGCAATGTTCCGGTTTTTGCCATCGCTTCTTCGGCCAAGGTAGCTAAAAAAGCCGAAGAGTCCGGAGCCACGGCCGTTATTATTGAAGGAAGCGATGCCGGTGGTCATTTAGGCTTTCCCGAAGGCCATCCTTTCAGACACGCGATAGATATTGTGAAAGAAGTGGTAAAGGAAGTTAAGATTCCGGTGATTGCGGCTGGTGGAGTTTTTAACGGAAAAGATATTGTGGAAATGCTTCGGGCGGGAGCTTCGGGCGTGCAAATGGCAACTCGCTTTGTGGCGACCGAAGAATGCGATGCTGATTTAAAATTCAAAGAAGCATATTTAAAAGCTAAAGAAGAAGATATTGTGATTATTCATTCTCCGGTCGGATTACCTGGCAGAGCAATCAAAACTTCTTTTGTTGATAAATTATTGAAAGGGAATGCTCCCAAGGTTAATATTATTGAATGCGAAGGCTGTATCGGTCCGGTTTGTGATAAGAGCTATTGTATTTTAAAAGCTTTAGAGAATGCCAGAAAAGGAGATTTGGAAAACGGATTGGTTTTTGCCGGAGCTAATGCCTGGAGAATTAATAAGATTGTGAAAGTCAAAGATTTAATAAAAGAACTGGTGGACGAAGCAGAACAAATATTAATCAAAGATCCTTTAATCAGAAATATATAATATGTTTGAAAATAATAAACTAACAAAGCTTTTGCATATTCAGTATCCGATTATCCAGGGCGGAATGGCCGGAGTTTCAGAACATGTTTTAACGGCAGCTGTTTCTAATGCCGGAGGATTGGGAGTAATCGGTTCCGGTTTTGCTTCGCCTTCATGGTTGGAAGAAGAAATTAAGAAGACCAAAGAAATGACTGATAAACCGTTCGGAGTTAATTTATTAATGCAAAATCCTAATATTGCTGATTTGGTTAAGGTTATTATCAAAGAAAAAGTTCCGGTTGTTTTCACTGGAGGAGGAAATCCTTTACCTATTCTTCCTTATCTCAAACAATCAGGAATAAAAGTCATTGCGGTTGTTCCTTCAGTCAGATTGGCTGCTAAAATGGAACAGAATGGAATTGACGGAGTGGTAGTTGAGGGAATGGAATCAGGAGGACATATCGGAGAGAATTCAACTTTTTGTTTGGTTCCTCAAACCAGAAAGGTAGTAAAGAATATTCCTTTAATTGCGGCTGGTGGAATATTTGACGGAGCAACTTTTGCTTCGGCGATAATCTTAGGAGCTGACGGAGTCCAAATCGGAACCAGATTCATGGCTTCAACAGAATGCCAGATTCATGAAAACTACAAACAAGCTATTCTTAATGCAACCGATGAAGATATTACCGTTGTTGCCAGATTTACCGGTCATCCGATTCGGGCAATTAAAAATAAGCTTTCGGAAACAATTAAAAAAATGGAAGAAAAGAGTCCTTTCCCGGAAGAATTGAATTCAGAAAGATTTGCCGGGAATAAAGGTTCGGCCAATATCGATTTAACTCCTTTATTGTGCGGTATTTGTGCCGGAGGGATAGACGAGGTTAAGAGTTGTAAGGAGATTGTTGACGAGATTATTAATGATGCTAAAAAAGCGATAAAGGAAAGCGAAAAGTTCTATGAATAAAATACTTTCAACAATATTAAGAATTACCTTGGCTCCTTTAATCGGTTTATTATTCATTAAAGAAGTGAAAGGGAAGGATAATTTTCCAGATCGAAATGTGATTTTAGCTTCCAATCATCAGAGTTATTTGGATATCCTTCTTTGCGGATATATTTGTGTACCCAGAAAGTATACTCATATCGGACAGGTAGACAGAGAGAATAAAGGATGGAGCGGTCTTCGGGATTTTATTTATTCTTTGGGCGAAGTTATCCCGGTAAACAGGAAAGATGAAAGTTCAAAAAAGTTAGCTTTTGAGAGAGCTATAGAATTTTTAAATAAAGGATATTCATTAGTTATCTATCCCGAAGGAACCAGAACCAGAACCGGAGAAGTTGGAAAAGGCAAATGGGGAGTGGCAAAGTTTTTTCTTGAAACGGGAGTGCCGATTTTGCCCATGGGAATTAAAGGAGCATTTGAATTGTTTCCGCCGGGAGAAAAACCTAAAGTTAAAAAGAATATCAAATTGAATATCGGTCAGCCGCTTTTCTTTAAGGAAGAATTAGAATCAGTTAAAGGAATAAGCCGTGATTCAAAAGAGTATGAAGATACTTGCATCAAGATTACAGAAAAAGTAATGGAAGAAATTAAAAAGCTAACCTATGAAGATTAAGAAAATCAAAAAGATTTTAATTGCCAATAGGGGAGAAATTGCCTTACGGATAATAAGGACGTGTAAAGAGATGGGAATTAAAACCGTCGTTCTTTGTCCTAATTCGGGAGACGAAAAGAACTTTCTTGAAACCACCTTGGCTGATGAATACTATTTCTTAGAAGAAGATGGAGTTAAGGGATATCTTAATATGAAAAAGATAGTGGAAATAGGGAAGATTGCTAAGGTTGATGCGATCCATCCCGGTTACGGTTTTTTGGCTGAGAATTGGAGATTTGCTCATCTTTGCGAGAGGAATAAGATTAAATTCATCGGACCAAATCACAATCTTTTGAGTAAGTTTGAAGACAAGATTGAAGCTAAGAAGATTGCCAAGAAGATCGGTATTCCAACTTTGCCGGCGAGTGATAAGCCGATTATGAATAAAAAACAGTTGGCGATGTGGGCCAATAAAATCAAACCACCATTTATCTTGAAAGCCCAGAAAGGAGGCGGTGGTATGGGAATCAGGATTATTGAGAACAAGATAAACTTGGGAGAATTGTTTGCCATTTCTTTAGCGGTGCAACGACAAATGGCGACTGCCTTCGCCGATGCTGATTTCTTTCTTGAGAAATATCTTCCGGAGGTAAGGCATATTGAATTCCAAATATTGGGAGACGGAAAGAGTGCTGTTCATTTGGGAGAAAGAGATTGTACGATTCAAAGAAGATTCCAGAAGCTTTTAGAAGAAGCGCCTTCTTTTTTTCTTGATTCTAAAACTAGAGAAGAAATGGGTGCTTGGGCAGTGAAGATAATAAAGGAATTGAAATACAAAGGAGCAGCCACCGTTGAGTTTTTAGTTGACAACGACAAGAATTATTATTTCATGGAAGTGAATCCGAGAATTCAGGTTGAGCATCCGGTTACCGAAGCCATTACCGGAATTGATATTGTTGAACAGCAGATAAGAATTGCTCAGGGAGAATTATTATCTTTTACTCAAAAAGATGTTCATTTTAACGGTTATGCGATTGAAGCCAGAATTAATGCCGAAGATCCGCAGAGAGATTTCCAGCCGACTCCGGGAACAATTGAAAAGTATTTTCCTTCCGGCGGACAGGGAGTATTCTTGCACAGTTTCTTGCATCACGGTCAAGAAATATATCCCTACTTTGATTCTTTGTTGGCTAAAGTTGTGGCAACGGGAAAAACAAGAAAGGAAGCGATTAATAAATTAAAGAGAGCTTTAGACGAGATTATTATTCAGGGAGTTGATACGACGATTCCTTTCTTTAAATTATTATTAGAGGATAAGGAATTTCTAAAAGGAAACTTCAACACCAATTTTATAGAAAAGAACGGAATTATAAAAGAGTTAATGCTGAAGCCTTATCTTAAAACAAAGATGAAGGGGAAATTAGTTGAAGAAATGAATGAAGAAGAGTTGGCGGATATTGTTTTTCATATCTACGAAAAGATTAAGAAGGTGAACGGTTTTTCTCATACATATGTTTCCAAATGGCTTAATTCAGAAAGATTAAAAATGACCGATTAAAGATATGGATTTTAAGATAAAGATTAAAAATAAAGAATACCAGGTTGAATTAAAAGAAAGCAGTGGAGCGGTGAAGATTAAGATTGGAGGAAAAGAGTTCGTTTTTGGCTCAAACAAAGGCTTAATTGAGGCTCAAGGTGTAACTAAAAAAGATTTAAGTAAGGAGATTGTTTCTTCTTTGTCCGGTGTGATAATCAATATTTTTGTTAAAGAAGGGGAGAAGGTTAAATCGGGCAAGAAGTTTCTGACTTTATCAGCGATGAAGATGGAAAATGAGATTGTAGCGGAAAATGATTGCAAGGTTAAAAAGATATTAGTCAAAGAGAATCAGCAGGTTAAAGAAGGGGAAGTCTTAATTATTTTAGAATAATATGCAAATAGAAAAGTTTAAAACAATTTCTTCGACCAATAAGAAAGCCAAGGAGATGAGTAATTTGGGTGTTGCTCCCTGGACGATTGTTGTTTCGGAAGTTCAGGAAAACGGATACGGGAGAAAAGGGGAGGCTTGGTATTCTCCGCTTGGTGGATTGTATTTTTCTATTATTCTTCCCCAGGGAAAGATTGAAGATTTGCAGACGATAACTATTTTAGCTGCTTTCATTGTCGCTAAAGTAATTAAGGAATCTTTTAATATCGAACCTTTAATTAAATTACCGAACGATGTTTTATTAAACGGGAAAAAGATTTGTGGGATTTTAACCGAGAATGTTATCGGGTCAGAGGTTAAACTTTCGGTGATCGGAATAGGAATCAATACTAATACTGAAAACTTTCCAACTGAATTAAAAGATATTGCCACTTCTTTAAAAATGGAATTAGGGAAAGAAGTTGATAATAATATCTTATTAGAAAAAATAATTACTGAATTGAAAAATCAATTCAAAACAATCAGCGAATAAATATTATGAAATTTAAAAAGGAAATAGAAAAATTGAATAATACTTTATCAGACATTGATAATTCTAAACTGATAGATAAACAGCATCAGAAGGGAAAACTGGGAGCCCGAGAAAGAATCAATCTGTTATTGGACGAAAACAGTTTTACCGAATTGGATGCTTTTATCGAAAGTCGTTTTTCGGGGCTTGATTTAGACAAGAAGAAATTCTTGGGAGATTCGGTGATTACCGGATTCGGGAAGATTAATAACCGAAATGTCTATTTATACAGTCAGGATTTTTCCAAGATGGGAGGGTCACTAGGAGAGATGCACGGTAAAAAGATTGCCAAAATCATTGAATTGGGGCGTAAAACAGGCTGTCCAATTATCGGAATCATTGATTCGGGAGGAGCGAGAATCCAAGAGGGAGTTTCCAGTTTAGATGGCTATGCCAGTATTTTTAGAAGTATGGTTAAAGCTTCAGGAGTTGTTCCTCAGATTAGTATTATGGTCGGTCCTTCGGCCGGCGGAGCTTGTTATGCTCCCGGATTATCTGATTTTATTTTCATGACTGAAGGAATTTCTCAAATGTATATTACCGGACCGGAAGTGATTAAAAGAGTGACTGGAGAAGATGTTACATTTGAAGGATTGGGAGGAGCAACTGTTCATTCAAGTAAAAGTGGTTGTGCTCATTTTGTTTATATTAATGAAAAAGATTGTTTTAATGGAGTTAAGAATCTTTTTTCTTACCTTCCTCAAAACAATACTGAAGATTCAATAACAGGACAGGAGATTGTTGAAGAAGTTAAAAATGAGAAACTGTTAGAAATAATTCCTGAAGAACAGGAAAAAGGATACGACATCAAAGAAGTCATTAAAGAAGTTTTTGATGCTGATACTTTTTTTGAAGTTCATGCCAAGTTTGCTGTTAATGCGGTTGTCGGGTTTGCCCGATTAAACGGAAACGTGGTAGGTATAGTTGCTAATCAGCCTAAATCAATGGCCGGGGTATTGGATATTGATTCTTCGGATAAGATTGCCAGGTTTGTTCGGTTTTGCGATGCTTTCAATATTCCTTTGATTAATTTGGTTGATACTCCGGGTTATCTTCCCGGAGCCAATCAGGAATACCAGGGAATCATTCGTCACGGAGCTAAAGTTTTATATGCCTATGCCGAAGCAACGGTTCCGAAGATCAGCTTGATATTAAGAAAAGCTTTCGGGGGAGCATATATTGCTTTAGCTTCCCGTGATTTAGGATACGATTGTGTTATCGCCTGGCCCTGTGCAGAGATAGCGGTGATGGGAGCCGAACAAGCAGTCAAGATTATTTTTAAAAAGCAATTAGCCGATTCTAAGAATCCGGCTAAATTAGAGAAGGAGAAGATAAAGGAAATCAAAGATTGTTTCCTTGATCCTTTTTGTGCCGCTAAGCTTGGTCAGGTGGATATGATTATCGACCCAAGAGAAACAAGAAACATTTTAATTAAATCGCTGGAATCCCTATCAACCAAGCGAGAGGGATTGATAACAAGAAAACATGGCAGTATGCCTTTGTAATTTTAAAAAAGAAATGAATTTATACAAAATTGATAAATTGAAGTGTCTTGGCTGTGCCGGTTGTACAATCTTCTGTCCCAAAGGGATAGAAATAATGAGTAATGGTAGGGCGAGGATAATAGATTGCAAAGAATTGGAGAAATGCGGAGGAGAGAAGTTGTGTCCCCGTAAAGCAATTATTAAAAGAGAGATTAAGAAAAAGAAAACCACTGTTATTTAACAGTGTTTTCTTTTACTTGTTTAGTTGTATTTTTATGGCTATAATTAGATTGTTTATGAATATACGAGAAGAAATCAAGAATAGTGTCTCTAAATCGCTTAAATCCCTGGGATACGGAGATGAGTTTGTGGTTAAAGTTTTAAAGCCTAAAGAGGCTTCTTTTGGTGATTATTCAGTCAGTGTGGCCATGGAAATAGCTAAAAAAGAAGGTAAGAATCCTGCGGAAATAGCTTTAAAAATAAAGGAGGGAATTAATAATAAATACTTTGAAAAGATTGAAGTAGTTAATCCCGGATTCATTAATTTCTTTATTTCTCAGGATTTAGTTTTAAGTGAAATTCAGGAGGTTTTGAAAAAGGGAGATAAGTTTGGAGATTTGAATATTTCTAAGTCTAAGACTCAGGTTGAATTCATTTCTGCCAATCCAACCGGTCCTTTAACGGTCGGAAATGGCCGGGGAGGCCCCTTTGGTGATGTTTTAGCTAATGTTCTTGCTAAGACCGGTGCTAAGGTTGAAAAAGCTTATTATGTTAATGATTACGGTCAACAGATACTATCTTTGGGTCATTCGGTTTTAAAAGATACGGAAGCTAAATATGCAGGAGAATACATTGATGAATTGGCCTCTGTAATTAAAGAAACAGATCCTTACCAGGTTGGAGTTAAAGCTTCGGCAATTGTTTTAGAAGGAATTAAGAAAACAGTTGCTAATTTAAATATTAAATTTGATGAATGGTTTTCGGAAACTTCTTTGCATGATAAGGGGGAAGTTGAGAAAACAATTGAATTCCTAAAGAAGAAAGGTTTTACCTATGAATCGGAAGGAGCTTTATGGTTTAAATCAACCATGTTCGGAGATGAGAGAGATAGGGTAATAATTAAGACCGATAGTAATAATACATATTTAGCCGGAGATATTGCTTATCACCGCAACAAGTTTGAGAAAAAGAAGTTTGATAAAGTGATTAACATCTGGGGAGCGGATCATTTTGGTGATGTTCCCGGATTAATGGCCGGAGTTGAAGCCATCGGACATAAAGGACAATTAGAAATTGTTTTATTACAGTTTGTGACAGTCATGAAAGACGGGAAGCCGGTGAAGATGTCAAAGAGAATGGGGACAGCTGTTTTAATGGATGATTTACTTTCTGAATTACCTCCCGATGTAATCAAGTTTTTCTTTCTGCAGAAATCAAACAATACTCATTTGAATTTTGATATGGATTTGGCCCGTGAGCAATCAGAAAAGAATCCTGTTTATTATGTTCAATATGCTCATGCTCGTATTACCGGTGTTTTAAGGAATGCTGGCACTTCTTCGATTAAGAAGATTAATAATGCTTCTTTACTTACTCATCCGAGTGAAATTGAATTAATGAAAGAGATATTAAAATTACCGGAAATAATAGAAGACACTTCTGTTGATTATCAGGTTCATCGGATTCCTCAGTATGCGCTTGATTTAGCGACTTCATTCCACAAGTTTTATAACGACTGTCATATTTTAGTCGAAGATGAAAAATTAAAAGAAGCAAGATTAGGCTTAGTCTATGCCACTAAGATTGCTTTAAAGAATACATTAGAATTAATGGGAATATCTGCTCCCGAGCAGATGTAATTATATGGAACATTTTATTCAAATTAATTATTGGGATTTTTTTACAGAAATGTTGAAGGTACTTGCTCAACTTTGGTATGTATGGTTATTTGTTATAGTGTTATTTTTTTTAAGATTATTTATTGATATTTGGCTTCCAAAGATTATTAAAAAAAGGAGAGTTGGTATAAAAATTAAAAATGGGGAGAAATATAGGTCAGATGATGATTTAATAAGATGGCTTAGAGGGATGACACCAGACGAATTTGAAGAGTATGTTGCTGATCTATTTAATCGTCTTGGATATAAAGCAGAAAAAGTCGGCGGTTCTTATGATGGAGGAATAGATGTAATTATTAAAAAAGATGGAGAAACAGGATATATTCAATGCAAGAAGTTTATAATAAAAGAAGTTCCAGTTGGAGCAGTTAGGGATTTTTACGGAGCTTTTATTGGAAAACTTGCTACCAGTAAAGGCTATTTTATCTCTACGAATAAATTTACTTTAGAAGCTATTAAGTTTGCAGAAGATAAGCCGATAGAATTGGTAGATCACTTTAAATTAATTAAATATATTAATTTGGCAAATAAAAATAATACTTGTCCTCAATGTGGAAGTTTATTGATTGAAAAGAACGGAAAGTTTGGTAAGTTTTATGGGTGTTCTAATTATCCTAAGTGCGATTTTACTAAGAATATTAAAAATGAATAAAATGCAATCTAAATTTAATCTACCTTTAATAAATGCTCACACTCATGCTGCCATGGTTGGTTTTCGTGGTATGGCTGAGGATATGCCATTAGATAAATGGCTTAATGATGTTATTTGGCCGATGGAAGCTAAATTCAAAATGGAGAATCCTTCTTTTGTTTACGAACAAACAATGGTGGCGATTGATGAGATGAGAGAAAATGGAATAGCCGCTTTCATGGATATGTATTTTTATGAGAATGAAGTCGGCCGAGCTTGTGAAGAAATGGGAATGCCAGTTGTTTTAGGAGAAGGATTAATCGATTCAAAAGGACAAGAGATATTTGATAAAGATTTGAAGACAACGGAGATGTTATTAGAGAAATACAAGAATCATTCTTTTATTAAAGTATCAGTGGCTCCGCATTCTCCCTATGCCGTCAATAAAGATAATTTAATTAAAGCTAAAGAATTAGCCAGAAAGTATAATGCTATTTATCAGCTTCATGTGGCAGAAACAAAAAAAGAAGTTGATGATTCTTTGAATAAACACGGTTTGACTCCGGTGCAATACTTAGAAGATATCGGAGTATTGGATGAAAAAACAGTTTTAATTCATTGTGTTTGGTTAACTGACAATGATATTTCAATTATTGCCAAGCATGATTGCAAAGTGGTTCATTGTCCGCTCAGCAATTTAAAACTTGGTTCGGGAGTTGCTCCGATAGCTAAATTATTGAAAGCGGGAGTGATTGTTGCTTTAGGAACAGACGGGGCTGCCAGTTCTAATCGATTAGATATTTGGGAGACAGGAAAGTTTGCTGCTTTGTTGCAAAAGGGGATAAACTACGACCCGACATTGCTTCCGGTCAAAGAAGTTGTCAGGATGGCCACGGTTAACGGAATGAAGACATTGGGATTTGATAATATTATGGGTAAAACCATTAAGGATATAGAGGAAGAGATAGAAAAGGGAGATTTTGTTAATTTGTATAATTAGTTCGAATTTTGTTGCCGGAGCCAGTATACACGAATAGAGGTCTTAGGCTCTGTTTTTGTTTTATCCATAAGACTTTCGTCGGTTCTAACCCGAATATTTTGTTTCTATTGATTTCTTATTTTTTAAGATATAATATGGGGACAATGGTATTAATAATAAACAATATAATAATTAATAATAACACCTGTATTTAATGGTGTTTTAATTAAAAAAATGACCCAGGGATATTTTTTTAAAACATTGATTGAAAAACGTAATGATTCGGAAGAGTTAGTTTTAAAGATGGAAGAGTCGGTGTCTTCTTTACTTGGTTTTAAAACAACTATTAGTAAGCCCGGTATGTTATTGGGTAAAATTCAAGGCGGTAAAACACGTGCTTTCATAGGAATAATAGCACTTGCATTTGATAATAGTTATGATGTGGCGATAGTTTTAACAAAGGGGACAAAAGCACTACTCAAGCAAACCGTGCGAAGATTTGAAAAAGATTATGAGAAATTTATAGAAGATGATCAAGTTAAGGTATTCGATATCATGAATTTTCCCAACAACATCACTCAGTGGGAACTGGATCAGAAAATTGTTATTGTTGTAAAGAAAGAGATAAACAACATGAGAACATTGATAGATAATTTGGTTAACACATATCCTAATTTAAGTTATAAAAAGGTGTTAATTGTTGATGATGAAGCAGACTTTGCAAGTGTTAGTTTTTATAAGGCTAAAGATGCGGTAGAAGTAGGTAAAATTTCTTCACAAATAGAAGAACTTAGACGGCTAGTCTCTGATACAGATTATCTTCAGGTTACGGCTACGCCATATTCTTTATATTTACAACCAGACGCTGAAGGCGAAGATAGTATTGAATTTTTTCCGAAGAGACCACGATTTACTACATTAGTACCAATTCATTCTTTTTATGTTGGTGGCGATTTTTATTTTAACGAAACAGATGCTGTCGCTAAATATATTCTAGAAGAGTTTTCAACGGAAGAAAGAGAGGCATTAAAAAAACCGGATGGTAGAAAATTTAAGATTGAAGATGTTTTAAATACTTCGTATGTCAAAATACTAAGAAAGGCCGTTATGAATTTTATAGTTGGAGTCAATATTCGTAGGCTGCAACAGATTAAATCCGGTGAAAAGCCTCAAAAATACGCATTTGTTGCTCATAGCGAAATATCAATAAAATCACACGACTGGCAAAGACAAATGATCGAAGAAATTATTAAAAAATTAGGTTGTGCGGTGAAAGAAGACCAAGAAAAATTAAATCAGTTAATCGGTGAATCTTATGAAGACCTGTCTGCATCCGTTAAATTATTAGATTCAGCAATGCCATCAATAGATGATGTTAAAAAGGCTACATATGAATCAATAAAGACCGGTCAAATCATGATTACTGTCGTGAACGGAGAAAAAGAGATCGAAGAACTTTTAGATGAGGATGGTCAATTAAAATTAAGAACACCGATAAATATATATATTGGGGGGCAAATACTTGATAGGGGAATTACGATTAAAAATTTAATTGGTTTTTATTATGGTAGAAATCCTAAAAAATTTCAGCAGGATACTGTTTTACAACATTCTCGTATGTATGGAGTGCGTCCTAAATTAGATTTGGTTGTGACTAGGTTTTATACTACACATGATATTTATGAGGTAATGAAAAAGATTAATGAATTTGATGCGGCATTGCGAGATGCATTTGAAAGAGGCGACCATAAGAATGGAGTATATTTTATAAGAAAAGATATTTCTGGTAAATTAGCTCCTTGCTCTCCATCAAAGTTGTTATTATCATCTTTAACTTCACTGAAACCATATAAACGTTTATTACCAATAGGTTTTCAAACAGATTATAAAACAAAAATTAGCACAAAAATTAAAACAATAAGTGAAATTATAGACACTTGGTTTAATGATAAAAATAAAGAAAATCCGATTTTAGTTGATTTAAAAGAAATTATCAAAGTAATAGACTTAATTAATGAAACATTAGTTTTTGATGATAGTTCATATAAATGGGATCACAGAGCATTCGTATCAAGTATTGAACATTTATCTCTTAATTCTTTAGGAGGGAATCGTGGTAAAGTTTGGGTATTAGCTAGAAAAAAAAGAAACTCAAAAAGAATCAAAGAAGACGGTCGATATTATGATGCTCCAGATACAGCCAAGACAGAGGGCTTAATTGCAAAAGAAATTGCTATTGATATACCAATCATTATGTTATTTCAACAAAATGGGAACGAAAGTGATGGTTGGAGGGGAGGTCCTTTTTGGTGGCCAGTCATGATTGCTCCTAGGAATACAAAAACGACCATATTTGCAAGTGATACTTTATAATATTATTTATTGAAAAAATGAAAGATAATAAAAAAGAAAAAAGGAAAATAGTAAATTTATTTACTAGAAATGTAAAGGGTAAAATTCCCAATGTTTCTGGGGTTAATAAAAGACATGACGGAAAGGATGGTCATTGGCTTGAAACGCAGATGGGTATTAAACATAATGCTGATAATCTCCCTGATTTGTATGGTTTTGAAATGAAAAATAATACTTCTAGTAAAACTACTTTTGGTGATTGGTCTGCAGACTATTATATATTTAAAGACAAGAAATATGCGATTAATCGTGATAATGGATTTTTGAAAATATTTGGTAATCCAAATCCTTTTAAAAATGGCAGATATTCTTGGTCTGGAAAACCGTGTCCAAAAATCAGGGAATATAACGATTTTGGTCAAATATTAAAAATTGACCGAAAGGGTAATATTTTTGCCATGTATTCTTTCGGTAAAGATAAAAGAGCAAAAAAGAATAAAATCGTTCCATTAGCTATGCAAAAAGATAATCTTATTTTAGCTAAATGGGAAGCCGAATCAATCAAAAATAAACTTGAAAAGAAATTTAATGTACAAGGATGGTTTAAATGTTTAAAAGTAGGAGATAAATATGAAAAGATAGTTTTTGGAGATCCAATTAATTTTGATATATGGATAAAAGGAGTTAAGAAAGGTTTAATAATCTTTGATAGTGGAATGCATGCTGGAAATAAAAGACCGTACTCTGAATGGAGAGCAAGTAATAATTATTGGGATTCTTTAATTAGAGAAAAATATTAATACTTAACAGTTAGCTAGTCTAACTTGAGTTTTACTTTTTTCAGAAAAAGATTGAACAGCTAGTCTAACTTGTTCCTCTTTTATTATATCGATGTTAAGACTTTGATTTTTAGAGAAATTATTAATCTTTAGTTTATCCATAGCCTCAGAAATTTTACTGGCTAAAGCTTTAATTACGGGAACACACACACTATTGCCAAATTGTTTATAGGCTTGATTATCACTTACGGGAATTATGAAGTTATCAGGAAATCCTTGTAATCGAGCAGCTTCTCTGGGTGTAAGTTTCCTTGGATTTTTTAATTTTTGTTCAATTAAGATTTCAGATCCGTCTTTGTAATATCTAGCTGAGATTGTGCTTGTGTATTCAGAGCTATGGTTGAAAAGGCTATAACCAAAACCATAGCCTTTTTCTAAATGTTCCTTTTTCCTTCTTTGATGACCAAGCCATAATCTATCCGATAGTGTATATTTTTCATTAACATTTTTATCTAAAATATCACCAACACAAGTTTTATTTTTAGGTGGAATCGGAAAAGAAAATTTAGTTTCACCTAGAAAACCAATAATATAAAGTCTTTCTCTGTTTTGAGGAACTCCAAAATCTTTAGCATTAAACACATCTGCACTTACGCTATAACCCATGTCTTCAAGGACAGTTTTTATTGTGGCAAATGTTCTTCCAGAATCATGAGTTCTAAGACGTTTTACATTTTCTAGGAAAACAACTGATGGTTTGTGATAATTAATTATTTTAGCTATATCAAAAAATAATGTACCCCTAGTATCGGCTAATCCCATTTTTTTACCAGCTTGAGAAAATGGTTGACAAGGGAATCCAGCAAGAAGAACGTCAAAGCTAGGAATTTCTTCTGGCTTTATTTTGGTTATATCTCCATATGGGATTTCTGAAAAATTTGCCTGATAAGTTTTTTGAGCTGAAGCATCCCATTCTGAAGAAAAAACACATTCGCCTCCAATTGATTCAAATCCTAATCTAATGCCTCCGATTCCAGCAAATAAATCAATCATTTTAAACTTACTAAGAGTATTATTTTCTTGGTGATTCATAAAAAGAGTTTGAATTACTTTTTTATTTTTTGTTTGCATAGTCTTTTTATAGGCTACCTATATCTTATTTAATATAATAGCATAATAATTATTTTTTGTAATTTTTGAGGCACTCCTTTATTGTTTTATTTCGATAAGAAAAGTTCCAAGTTGTTCCATCTATCGAGCTAACTGTTAAGGGGAAAGGGAATTAGTTTTTGTTTAAATTTGGTTATGATTTATAATAGATAGCTTTTCTAAATTTTATCCTTTATTTATATGACTGTCAAGTCTTTACAAATTTGACAAAAATTAGATATAGATATAAGATAAAGATAATCAAAATGATAAATTGAATTTATATGCACCCAACACAACAAAAAATATTAAATCTAGCAAGCTCTATAAAGCTCAACAAGAAGAATTCTAGACTTATTGCTAGGATTATTGACATAAAGAATCCGCAGAATATTGTTCACCATATTGAACAGCTTGAAGCTAAGGGTTTTATTTCCATAGCTGAAACAGGAGATATTAAAGTTAAAAAACAAAACCCGATCATAGGGCAGCTTTTCCAGTTGCCGATTTGCGGATCAGCCAATGCTGGGGCTGCAGTAGACTTTGCTGAAGAGCATGTTGAAGGATATCTAGCAGTTCCTTCCGGTGAAATAGGAAGAATGAGTAAGGCAGGATTATTCCTCGTTGAAGTCGACGGAGATTCTCTTAATAATGCTAAAGAATTAAAAGGTGGTCCAGCAGAGACAGGAGACTATGCTGTAATAGATGGAAATAATAGAAGTCCCATAGACGGAGATTATGTATTATCTATTATAGATGGACTAGCTAATCTTAAAAGATTTTATACTGATAAAGAAAATAAAAGAATAGTTTTAAAGTCAGAATCGACAATGGAAACTAAGCCTATTTATATCAAGCAGGATCACTTAAAGGATTATATGATAAACGGGGTCATTATAGGAATAATTAAAAAATAAGGCATGGAAGAAGAAAAATTAAAAATATTATTAGATTCGATAAGAGACAGGTATGATTTTATAACAACTGCAGACAATGCTATTGAGGCGAAGGCAGGGATATTATTAGGTTTTGAAATAGCAATTATTATTGGATTTTCATCTTCTATTGTAGTCGGGCTTAATGGAATTAAGCTTGCTGAAGGAATTTTAGGAATTGTTTTATTGGCACTTTCCATTGTTTTGCTTTTAGTCGTCACATGGCCAAGAAGCTATAATGCTTTTTCAGTTAATATTTTTGAGCATAAGGATTATTTTGAAAAAACAGAAAAAGACCTACTGAATCAGATGATATCCGATTCTCATGGAGCTACAATTAAAAATAAGCAGAAGTTAGAAAATAAAGCGAAGGTTTATAAATGGTCGATGTTTCTATTGATTGGTTCTATATTTTTAATTACATTATCTAAATTATCTAAATTTTATGTCTAACAACGAAGAAGAAAAAGAGCCGACTCAACCGTCGGATACACATGAAACTGAACATATCACGAAGAGCGATGATTGTTCTTATAATAAGTAATAAAAAAATTATGGCAAATTATCACATCATGAAGAATAAAGAAAATGATAAATAGTCTGCAAAAAGGGAAGGAGTAGAAAGAGTTACTGGTTATTATGATGCTCAAGCGAAAGCTGAAAAGCCGCTAAAAAGATGTTTGCTAATAATGGAGGTGGAGAGGTAAGAATTCATACCCCAGAAAGTTTCATCAGAGATAGTGATACGGTTAAACTAGGCAATGATCCTTGTCCACCAAAAGATAAAAAATAATAAATAAGATGCATTATGATTTTAGAACTTTTAGATGCTGTTAGTCGTTTTACTACAATAATTGTTATCTTGACTGCAATATGTGCAATAGTTGGATGGGTTAATGGAGTTTGGCCAGCAATATATAGAATTGGCAATGGATTTGCACGAAGAAAAATTGCTATTTTTGCGAAAGCAGATAATGCAGTAAGTTTAAAAGACCTCTTAATTGATTCTAAACTATTTAAAAGCAAGAACATTTTTGTGATAACCAAAAAAGAAGACTTTGGAAAAGCAGAAGAAGCTTCGATATATCTTGTGCAGTGGCATGACTGGAGCAACGATATTTCCGAAATATTAAATAAAAAGACTGATAAGTGTGCTATGGTTGTGTACGCACCTTTTGGTGGGGAAAGAATATCAGATGAACAGATGCAGAATTTAGACAACAAAAGATATACGACTGTTGCAAACTTCAGAGGGAGACTCCTTAATGATATTGTGACATCTATGATAACAACGAACTATGAAGAAAGATGATTTCAATCTAAGTCTAAGGGATTTTGCAAGGACGTTATCTCCTAGAGATTACGAACGTGATTTGATTGGAAAAATTTACCAATCTTTTAATGATTTATTTGGAAAAAATAATTGTATACAAATAGGATCATATCCACGCTTTACATCAATTACGCCAGTTCACGATCTTGATGTATTGTATATTTTAGGTGATTGGAGTGAAAAAGAACACGATCCTTCCAATACTCTAATATTGTTAAAAAATAAGATAGCTAGTGATTATGATAATCCTACCGCTTACAGAATAGAAGTTTCTTTGCAGACACATTCTGTAACGATTTCTTATTTAGATGGCGACGACGAAATTATTTCAGTGGATATTGTCCCTGGATATATTTTTTCCAAAAATGAATTTGGTCAAGACGTTTATAAGGTTCCAGAAATTTTAATGGAGAAGCACGGAAAAGATTTAATCGAATATTATAGAAAAATACAACAAGAGCATGAAGAAATTAAGTGGATATCCTCAGATCCTAGGGGATATATTAAAATTGCTTCAGAAATAGACGAACTCACAAGTGGAGAATTTAGGAAGACAGTAAAAATAGTTAAGACTTGGAAGAATAATCTAAAAGAAGCTAACGAGAACCTTAAATTGAAATCTTTTCATTTAGAGCAAGTTATCGTTGCTTTATTTAAAAACAATAATAGGCTAGAAATATTTGACGCAATTTTTGAATTCTTTATTAACCTGCCCGAGATAATTAATAATCCCAATAATATTGCTGACCGGGCTAATGCCGATAAATTCATAGACGATTACCTTTTTGATTTTACTGATGACCAAAAACAAAAGATTAGATTCGCAAGGGACGGGCTTTTAATAAAATTAGAAAAATATAAAGCTTCTGAGAACATAGGAACGGTTTTCGAAGTTGATTTTTATCAGAGAAAAGATTTAGAAGAATTTATTTTTGATAAAGGAGTTAAGACATTGATTGATCCAAATCTAAAGTTTAAAATAGATGGTCATGTTTTGCCTCTTCCTCAATATTCTAGTGGCTCGATACGTAATACGCCTCAATTTCAGAAAGGAATAACTAGTGGAAGGGGAAAATCAAGAAAGATTACTTATAGAGTTATTGAAAATAATTCAGGAGCAAGTGAGTATTATTGGAAAGTCAAAAACAGTGATAATTCGCAGGCACCAAGAGGGGAAATAACTATAAATCAAACAAAAAATAGCCCAGAATCTACTGCATTTCCTAGTGATTCATATGTTGAATGCTATGCTGTTGATGATGGTGTATGTGTTGCGAGAAATAGGTTAAATGTTAAAATAATTGATTAAAGTAATTTATTTTACCTTATAATAAGTGGAAATAGGGCTCTTTATTTTTTTAACGGTGAATAATATCGAAGTTAATAAGGCATTGTTTAATTTTTAAGCAGTATGGTAAATATTCTCTTTTCAGTACTAGCTGGAGCCGTCCATGTGAAAAATTGGTATTGCTCTTCCATTAATATTGAAAAGCCGTTGATTTAATAAAGAGTACCTCCCATATGGGATGGCGGCAGGTTCGATTCTTACCTTCCACGCACTTAAAGCGAGACACGAGACATTTCCCTTTTATAGTGTCTTATTTGTCTCATTTTTCCTCAAAGCTACACGACCGCTTACCTGTGTGATATACTAGAAACATAACTCAATTAACCTTTATGGTTATTGCTTATGTGGGGCACTAGACCGTACACGGGAGGATATTAAAATTGCTCAAAGTATTAAAATCTGTTATTTTTAACGTATGAAACTTAACCTCAAAAACAGGTATTTTTTCTTAAGACATGGCCAGAATAATCATCAGGCTGAAAATAATGGAATAATATATAATTGGCCCGATGGCAATCCTCCATATTATTTAACCGAACAGGGAAAAGAGGAAGCTAAAAGAGCCGGAGAAACATTAAAAAAAGACAAAATTGACTGTCTTTTCTCTTCGGATATTTTGCGCTGTCGAGAAACAGCTAAAATAGTAGCTGAAATCATCAATTACGATATTACTAAGATTATATACGATGTGAGACTTAGGGATTTGAATTGGGGAGCTTTTGGTGGTAAAACTAAAGAAGAGTATTGGAATTTCTATAACAATGATCGAATAAAAGCCTTTGACATAGCGATTCCCGGCGGAGAATCATGGAATCAATGCCAAGAAAGGATGATTAAGCTTTTTAACGAAATTGAAGAAGAATTTGAAGGTAAGAATATCCTCATTGTCTCTCACGGTGATCCTTTATGGCTTTTAGAAGGATACATCAGAGGAATAGATAGTCAGACTCTTTTAAATAAAAGAAAAGAAATATTATTAGGAACCGGAGAGGTAAGAGAAATACATGAATAAAGAAGAAGAAATATTAAAATTCTGGGAAGATAACGATATCTTCCATAAATCAATCGAGAACAGAAAAGGTTCTCCTTATTTCAGTTTTTATGACGGTCCTCCTTTTGCGACCGGAAAACCTCACTACGGTCACATCTTAGCAACCACTATTAAGGATGCGGTTTTGAGATATTGGACAATGAAAGGGTATCAAGTCCCGAGAAGGGTGGGTTGGGATTGTCACGGTTTGCCAGTAGAAAACTTAATTGAAAAAGAATTAGGAATTAAAAACAAGAAACAGATTGAAGAGATGGGTATTCAGAAATTCAATGATGCTTGCCGGAATTCTGTTTTTGCCTGTGTTGATGATTTCCAAAAGACATTACAAAGGGTAGGCAGATGGGCTGATTACGATACAGCATATTCTACTTTAGAAAATAATTACATCGAATCGGTTTGGTGGGTTTTAAAACAATTATGGGATAAAGAGTTGGTAAACAGGAATTATCGAGTTTCTCCTTATTGTCCTCGTTGCGGAACCACTCTTTCTAATTTTGAAGTTAATCAGGGATACAAAGAAACCAGAGACAAATCTGTTTATGTTAAATTTAAGATAATTGATAATAAAGAATTCGAAGATACTTATTTATTAGTCTGGACGACTACCCCCTGGACGCTACCCGGTAACGTAGCTTTAGCGATAAACAAAGATTTAGAATACAGTTTTATCAAAACTGTCAGCAATCAGGAATATGTTTTAGCGACCGACCGATTATTCATTATTGAAGAAGAATACAAGACTATCAGAAAATTCAAAGGCAAGGAATTAGTCGGAATAAAATATGAACCATTATTTGATTATCTAAAAAAAGAAAAGGTAGATAATCTCAAGAATGCTTACCAGGTATTAAACGGTGATTTCGTTTCCAATGAAGATGGAACGGGAATCGTTCATTTGAATCCTATGTACGGCGAAGATGACTTTAATATGGGTAAGACATATGAATTACCTTTATTCCATACAGTTGATATTGCCGGTAATTTCAAAAAAGAAGTAACTGACTTTGCGGGTATGCCGGTTAAAGAAGCTAACCCGAAGATTATTGATAATCTTAAAGAAAAAGAGCTTTTCTTTAAAGAGGAATTGATTGTTCATGAATATCCTCATTGCTGGAGATGCGATACTCCTTTATTGTATTATGCAATCGAAAGCTGGTATGTCATGGTTACTAAAATCAAAGACAGATTATTAAAGAACAATGAGCAAATTCACTGGGTGCCGGATAATATTAAAGAGGGAAGATTTGGAAAATGGCTGGAAGGAGCGAGAGATTGGGATATTAGTCGAAGCAGATTCTGGGGTGCTCCCATTCCGATTTGGCAATGTCCCGATTGCAAAGAAAAAATTTGCATCGGTTCAATTGAAGAAATAAAGAAATTAGCGGTTAAAGAATACGATTTAAAAGATCTTCATCGTCCATATATCGATGAAGTTGAATTGAAATGTAAATGCGGAGGGAAAATGAAAAGAACTCCCGAAGTATTTGATTGCTGGTTTGAATCAGGAAGTATGCCTTATGCGCAATGGCATTATCCTTTTGAAAACAAAGAATTGGTTGAGAAAACATATCCCGCCGACTTTATCGCTGAAGGATTAGATCAAACCAGAGGTTGGTTCTATACTCTCCATGTTTTAGCCACTGCCTTAACAATTGATGATATTGGATTGGGAAAAGATCATCCGGCTTTTAAGAATGTTATCGTTAATGGTTTGGTTTTGGATGATAAAGGAAGGAAGCTATCTAAGAAATTAAAGAACTATCCTGATCCAGCAGAAATGTTTGACACTTACGGCGCAGATTCTTTAAGGTATTTCCTTTTGGCTTCAACTTCAATCGGAGAAGATTATCGATTCTCCGGAGATAAAGTTAAAGAATACTGGAGAAAGATTGTTTCAGCTTTAGAAAACTGTTTTGTTTTTTACGAAACATATGCCGGAGAGATTAAAGAAATAAAAACAGAAAATCTGTTGGATAAATGGATTATTTCTAAAACAGAAACATTGAATAGAGAAGTAATCAAATGGATGGATAAGTATGAATTAACCAAGGCTTCTCGATTATTCAATGACTACATTGATGATTTATCCAATTGGTACATTAGAAGATCAAGGAGAAGATTCCAGAAACCGGAAACTGAAAAGGAAAAAGATGAAGCCACTAATACCTTGAATTACGCTTTATTCAAGCTATCTAAACTGATGGCTCCTTTCACACCTTTCATTACCGAACAGATCTATTTAAAAATGAATGATAAAGGAAAGGAAAGTGTTCATTTGTGCGACTATCCTGAACCACAATTAAATTTAATTAATGAAGAACTAGAAAATCAAATGATTTGGGCAAGGTCTGCGGTTAATTTAATTTTAGCCGATAGAGCGGAAAAGAAAATAAAAGTTAGACAACCCTTAAATTCAGCTAGACTTCCAGATAAAATAGATAATATTATTTTTAATACTACTTACAGAGAACCAATTCTTGAATTAATAAAAGATGAAGTTAATGTTAAGAATATTGGTATTGATTTTAAACTTAGTGTAGGGGTTGGTGAATTCAAACTTAACTTAATTGATACTAATATTACTCCCGAACTGAAAGAAGAAGGAGAGGTAAGGGAAATAATCAGGCAAATTCAACAGATGAGGAAAGAGATGAACTTTGTTCCCGAAGATACTATCAATATTTACTTCCAACAATCAGGATTATTTGATAGAATATTAGAAAGAAACAAGGAAACTATCTTAAAGGAGGTTTTAGCTAAAGAATTCGTTTCTTCAACCGAAGAAGGAATGAAAGAAATTAATATCGGTGAAGAAAAAATATTATTAAATATCAAAAAGATATAATATGGGTTTTTTCAGAGATTTTATCTTAGGCCAGCCTCTTGAGAAAGAAAAAGAAGAAGAGAATGGTAAAGAGGAGAAACCGGTAGAAGAAAAGCCGAAATCAGTTTTTGACGGCGGCAAGAATCTTTCTAAAAAAGACCTTATTGGTTTGGCCGGACACAAGGATTTATACGGCAATATTTATAATACCGGAGAGTATGCTTCTAATAGAAGTCAAATAACAAAGATTGTCGAAGATGCTTTAGCTTTTAAGAAAAACAGTTTTGAAACTTTTAGCAAAGATGAAATCAGGAGAATTGCGACTACCTTAAAGAATAAGTCTGACCGTGCTTCTCAATTAGCCGGAAAATCATTAGAAGAAGTCTTGAAGCAATAATTATGGAAAATAATCCTCCAACTAAAAATGATAACGGTTCGAATAACTCCTTTATGGGTCAAGGCATCGGAGGTAATCCATTTTTGAGGTCCGATACCGATAACAAGAATCCGGCCATCAGAGATGAAAGCAAAGGTCCGGGGGCAACTAGAAAATTTGCCAGACCGGAACCAAAGAAAGAACCACCGGCTGCTAAGCCGTCATTCTTTAAGGGAAGGAGAGATGTTACTGCGAGAGAGATACTTTGGAAATTGGGACAGCCCGATGCTTATAAGAATTTATGGGGCGGAAAATCTTTAATGTATAAAGACAAGATGAAAGCCTTAGCGGAAAAGCATTTCACTAAGGGACAATACCAACACTATACTCAGGCTGAATTAAGAAAGATTACCAGGGATATAGAAAAAGAGGTGAATAAAGAGACGGGCTCTTGGTACTCTGCTCGAAAAGATATGATTAATAGGGTAAAAGATATAATAAATTAAAATGAAAAAAAGATTAATCGCTACAATTTTAGTTGTCCTATCTATTATCGGAATAGGAACCTATCTCTCCTGGCAGAGTATGTCTTTTTCTAAAGAAGCTCTAAAGTTGGAAATATTAGGACCAGAAAAGACAACGATCGGAGAAGATGTTGAATATGTTGTTAAGATGAAAAACAACGGTAGTATTAGATTGGAAAGCCCAGAATTGATTTTTAATTATCCCGAAGGTTCGATTATCGGAGAAACAGAAAGCAAAGTTAAAGTGATGAGCGCTGATGATTTAGGCGGAGATATTTATCCCGGCGAAGAAAGGTCATTTAAATTCAATGCCCGATTATTGGGAAAAGAGAGAGACACCCGAGTTGCTAAAGTCAGTGTTTCTTTCCAACCTAAAGATTTAAAAACCAGAAGTGAAGTTTCTACAACCTTTACCACGATCTTAGGCGAGATACCTTTGAATCTATCTATCGATGTTGCTTCTAAGGCATCAACCGGAAAAGCTTTAACTTTTAGAGTCAATTATTCTTCCAATGTTACTTATCCCTTAGAAGACTTAACTTGCTATGTTGAAATGCCGGATGATTTCGAATTCCTTTATTCACAACCCAAGGGAATGGATAATACTCAGTGGGATATCGCAGCTTTGAATGAAGGCGGGGCGGGAAAGATAGAAATATCCGGAATCTTGAACGGACAATCAATGGAGCAAAAAGTATTTAAAGCTCGAATCGGAATTTGGCAAGACGGCAATTTTATTCTTCTAAAGGAAGTGATTAGAGGAGTGGAGATTGTTGCTCCGGCTTTGTATATCACTCAGAAAGTGAACAATGATGAAAATTATGTTGCTTCGGCCGGAGACCAGTTGCATTATGAAATTACTTTCAGGAATGTCGGAGATAATGCTTTACAGGATTTGGTTTTGATTACCAGAATAGAGGGCAATCAATTTGATTTGAATTCAATCAAATCAACTGACGGAAAATATCAAGCCGGAGATAATTCAATTGTCTGGGAAGTAGACAAGATTCCCGAACTAAGGCTTTTAGAAGTCGGACAGGCCGGCAAGGTTGAATTTTGGGTTAATGTTAAATCGCCCTGGGAAATGAAGTCATTAAATGACAAGAATCCTATCTTAAAGAATAAGGTAACCTTGGGAGAAGCCAGGCAGGAATTCTTGACTAAGATTAATTCAATCATTACTGCGGAACAGAAGCTTTATTCCGAGAATAAATATTTTGAAAACTCAGGACCTTATCCGCTACAAACCGGACAGAAGACTACTTTGACTGTTGAATGGAAGGCAATTAATAATTATAACGATATCGAGAATGCTAAGATGGTCACAGTTTTGCCAGAAAGCATTACTTTCCTTGGTAATACCTATCCAGAAGGAACAGAGATAACTCACGACAGCAATACCAGTGAGGTGGTTTGCAATATCGGCAGTCTTCCAGCCGGGTCGGGAGTGATAAAAGATGCGAAGATTTGCGCTTTTCAAATTTCAGTACAGCCTGAATTAGCTGACGAAGCTATTATTCTTCTTGGTTCGGCCCAGCTTTCAGGAACAGATCAATGGACAAACAAAACACTAACCACAAAAACAGAAACTCTTTACGGACAAATGAGTCAATAGACTTTAGTGGTCCGGAAAAAATTAAGATAATTTTCAAATTCTTAGTTATTTTTGTTGTCTTTACTGTTTCTCTAAGTCTACCTTTATATGTGTCGTATAAAACCCAGCAGAATGCGAAAATGATGAGAATAAAGATGGATATGAATCAATTAAGGAATTGGGCCGAAGTTTATAAGATTGAAAATAATAGTTACATTGGACTAGAGAATAATGTAGAAATTAAAAGAGTTTTTGAAGAGATTAAAACAATGGACGGACTAACGGTTATTTTTGTGAGTGCTGACGGTAAAAGTTTTTGTTGTCGAACAAATTTTTCAAATACAAGATTGGGAAGCTGGTGTATTGATAATTCAGGACGCGTCGGAGATGATGTAAAATGTACCACCAATCATATTGAATGTGAATAATTTTACTAAGATTTCATAAAAGCCGATAAAACTTGGCTTATTTCAGCTTTTTTGATAGTATATACATATATGGAAAACAGCTTTGAAAAAATAGTTTCATTTACCAAAAGAAGAGGTTTTGTCTTTCAATCATCGGATATTTACGGTGGATTGGGCGGTTTTTATGACTTCGGACCTTTGGGAGTGGAATTAAAAAAGAATATTAAAGATTCATGGTGGAATGCCATGACTAGAAGAAGAGATGATATTGTCGGATTGGACAGTTCAATCGTCATGAATCCCAATATCTGGAAAGCATCGGGTCATACCGAGAATTTTTCTGATCCTTTATCAGAATGCAAGTCATGCCACAAAAGATTCAGAACCGATCACTTGGATGATAAAATCAAGTGTCCGGAGTGTGGCGGTGAATTAACCGAAGCCAGGAATTTCAATCTGATGTTTAGAACTTTTATCGGACCGGTTGAAGACAGTGCTTCGATTGCATATCTTCGTCCCGAAACAGCTC
The DNA here is from genome assembly GCA_049302755.1 of Minisyncoccales bacterium. Lineage (GTDB taxonomy): Bacteria > Patescibacteriota > Minisyncoccia > Minisyncoccales > Minisyncoccaceae > UBA2211. Next base: position 205,761 of record JBAQMK010000002.1, read on the forward strand.
AGGGTATTTTCGTTAACTACAAAAATATTGTTGATACACAGAGAGTTAAATTACCTTTCGGTATTGCTCAGATTGGAAAAGCTTTTAGAAACGAAATAACTCCTGGTAATTTTATTTTTAGACTTCGTGAGTTTGAACAAATGGAAATGGAATATTTTGTAAAACCGGGAACTGAAAACGATATTTTTAAAAAGATAGTTGAAGAAAGAATGAATTGGTATGTTAATGATTTGGGAATTAAGAAAGAGAATTTGAGATTAAGATATCACGAGAAAGAAGAATTGGCTCATTATGCTATCGGTTGCGTTGATGTTGAATATAAGTTTCCAATCGGTTGGTCGGAGATTGAAGGTATTGCCAGTCGTGGAAATTATGATTTAACCCAGCACCAGAAGCATTCTGGTCAGGATTTAACTTATTACGAAGAAGCAACTAAGGAAAGATATATTCCTTATGTGATTGAACCTTCTTGCGGAGTGGAAAGAGTTTTCTTGGCTTGCTTATGCGATGCCTATACTGAAATCGAAGGTGGCAGAACAACTACAACCGAATCGGCAAAAGAAACAGAATTCTTATTGAAGCTTAATAAAAAGATTGCTCCGATTAAAGTAGCGATCCTTCCTTTGGTTAAGAATAAGGAAAATGTTACTGCGAAAGCCAGAGAGGTTTACGATTTATTAAAAGAGCAATTCAATTGCCAATACGATGAAGTCGGTGCAATCGGCAGAAGATATAGAAGGCATGATGAAATCGGAACTCCCTATGCCATTACTATTGATTTTGAAACTTTGGAAGACAATGCGGTTACGGTAAGAAGCAGAGATACGATGGAACAAAAAAGAATAAAAATAGACGAATTAATTTCTATATTAAAAAAGGAAATATATGAAAATTAAAGTTCCTTATACTTTAAGTCTTCTATTTCCCGTCATCGGATGGTCTATTCTTTGCAGTGTTTTCGCTTATTTTTTAATCATTACTATTGCTAATTTTGAAGAACCGGCAGCGGAGCGTGCTTTTATGGTATTAACTCCGCTCTATGTTATTTTGTTTAGTATCTGGTCATTTTTAAGATACAGCGGAACCGGATTCTTGACCGACAACAATATCAGATTGATAAATAAAAATGTTACCACGAAAGGAATAGCTCCGAGTCTATCAACTGAAGAGATTAAAGACACTTTTAATGCCTTGGCTTTTGTTTGCAAGGGAAGTGCCATTAATGTTTTGGCCAGCGGATTATCAGTCATGGTTTTGGTTCTTTTAACCGAGTGGTTTAATTTGGCTTCGAATTTTGAAATGCTGATAATTGTTTGCGGTGGAGCGGTTGCTTTGTTTTTCTCTTGCGCTTTTGCAGCTTTTTTCTGCCAGCAATCAATGTTTCCGGCGATAAAAGAATGCCGCAGAATATTAATAGAGAGAGATGATGAGATAGATAAGATGGAATATCCGGGAATCGGAGGTAAATTCTTCTTCTTGTTTTTCTTACCGTTTTTTACCATCTTAACCGTTTTATTGGCGGTCCGTCCTTTTAATTTTAATGTGGCGATTATTTGCTTAATCAGTTTGGGAATGACTTTTGTTATTGACCGAGTCTTACTGGTTTATTTAACTAGTACTTTAAAAGAATTAGAAGCGTTTGCTGTAGAATTACCTAAAGGAGGAGAAAGGGCCGTCTTTATCACCGGCAGCTTGGATAGAGAAATTGTTAATCTGTCTCAAAGCTTGAATGCGGCTTCAGAAAAAATGTATGGTTCAAAAAGCGAATTGGAACAATCTCAAGAAGAGATGGCAAAAAGAGTTAATGAGTTAGAGAAGTTTTTTGAATTAACGGTAAACAGGGAGGTAAAAATGGTTGAATTAAAGAAAGAGTTAAAAAAATACAAAGGAGATGTACAAGAAGACGACGCTTAAAAACGGATTAAGAATAATCACTGTTCCTCAGAAAGAAACCAAGGCAGTTACAGTTTTAGTTATGACCGGAACAGGATTGAAATATGAAAAAAAAGAATTGGTGGGAATTTCTCATTTTGTTGAGCATATGTCTTTTAAGGGAACGAAGAAAAGAAAGGGACCGATGGAAGTTTCTGGAGAAATGGATAAAATCGGAGGAGAAATAGATGCTTTTACCGGAGAAGAATATACCGGATATTATGCTAAAGTTGATGCCACACATTTTGATACTGCTATAGACTGGGTAGCCGATATTTTCATCAATTCGGTTATACCGCTAAAAGAGCTTGAAACAGAGAGAGGGGTTATCATCGAAGAGATTAAAATGTATTACGATAATCCAATGAGAAACATTGGAGATATTTGGAGAAAAACATTGTATGGTGATCAACCGGCCGGATGGTTTTTAGGTGGAACAAAAAAGTCAGTTTCAAACATTAAAAGAAATGATTTGCTTGATTACATTCATTCTCAATATACGGCAAAGAATACAGTTATTTGTATTGTCGGAAATATTAAAGAAAGAAAAGTCATAGAGGAGGTGAAGAAGTGTTTTTCTAAAATATCAACATCAGATAGTAAAGGAAAAGTTCCGGTGATTGATGAGCAATCAGAGCCTAATGTGTTTGTTTTTGATAAGAAAACAAAACAAACAACCATGGCTTTAGGAGTAAGGGGATATCATCATTTACATAAAGATAAATACGTATTAGATGTGATGGCAGCTCTTTTGGGAGGCATGATGAGTTCAAGAATGTTTAATGAAGTTAGAGAAAAATTGGGAGCAGCTTATTACGTAGCGACGTATAACGAGACAGAGACGGACACCGGGTCATTAGCAACCTTTGCCGGCATAGATAGCTTGAAGATTAATAAGGTTATCGAAACAATTTTAAATGAATACAAGAAGCTGACAAGGGTAAAAGTTTCACAAGACGAATTAAAGAAGACTAAAGATTATTTAAGAGGAAAAATAGTCATAGGTATGGAATCTTCAGACGCTCGAGCCATGTTTTATTCTACTCAGGAGTTGTTAAAGAATAAAATTTTAACCGTTGAAGAGGTTATTAAAGGAATAGATAAAGTTACCTCAGAAGACATAATGAGAGTCGCTAAAGATATCTTTAAAGAAGAAAAATTAAATTTAGCAATTATCGGCCCATATAAGGGAAAAGAAGAAGAGTTTAAAAAAATATTAAAATTTTAAAAATATGAAAAAAGAAGTTGAAATGATAGATATTACATGGAGAGCTATTTTTAAGGTAATAGCCGCGGTTATTCTTTTTTACCTTATTTTCCTTTTAAGAGATATCGTTATTTGGGCTCTTATTGCTTTATTTATTTCTATTCTTTTTGACCCCTTGATTGATGCTCTTGAAAAGAAGAAGATTAAAAGAGTTTTCTCCGCGGTGATAATATATTTTTCTGCTCTTTTGGTTTGCGGTTTATTAGTATTCATTATTGTTCCTCCGCTAATTCAGGAAACGCAGTATTTTAGTTCGACTTTTTCTCAGTATTTTGATAGGGTTCCGGCTTTTTTGGATCAATTAGGATTGAATTCCTTTGAAGGAATTTATTCTCTTGATTCAAGCTTGAATCAAAGTTTAATCAATATCTCTTCCAATATCCTTAATATATTTATTTCTTTATTCGGCAGTATTTTTGCCGGCATGACTATTTTTCTCTTATCTCTCTTTATGTCGATAGAGGAAAAAGAAATGATGAAGGGATTAAGATTAATCACTCCTAAGGGTTTTGAAGAGCAGGTTTTGGAAAGATGGGATAGAAGTCAACATCATGTCGTAGCTTGGTTTGGAAGTAGACTGATATGCTGTGTTTTTGTTGCTATTGCAACGTTTATCCTGTGTGTATTTTTGAATATTAAGTTTTCAATCGCTTTGGCTATTTTGGCTGGAATATTGAATATAATTCCAATGGTTGGTCCGATAATTTCAGGAATTGTGTTAGCCGCATTGGCTTTTTCTATTTCTTTACCGACGGCAATTATTGCGACTATCTTCCTTTTCCTTATTCAACAGATTGAAAGCAACGTTTTAATGCCGGTGCTTACTAAGAAAATGTCCGGTTTACCTTCGGTAGTAGTTTTAATGGCTCTTTTAATCGGAGGAGTTTTAGGGGGAATTATCGGTGCGATTTTGGCAATTCCGATGGCTGGGATAATATTCGAAGGACTAAAAGATTATTTTAATCACAGAAAAACACAAGACTAATTATGAAAAAGATTTTTATATCAACTTCTATTCCATACGTTAATGCGGCTCCTCATTTGGGGCATACTTTGGAATTCGTTCAAGCTGATGTTTTAGCCAGGCGTCATCGTTTACTTGGTGATAAAGTTTTCTTTTTATCGGGGACTGATGAGAATAGTTTGAAGAATGTCAGAAGCGCTGAAAAAGCTGGAGTTCCGGTGATGGATTTGGTTACCGATAATTTCAAAAAGTTTTTAGAATTAAAAGATTTATTAAATATTTCTCTCGATGAATTTATCCGCACGACCGAAGAAAGGCATTTTCAGGGAGCGCAAAAATTATGGAAGGTTTGTGAAAAGGATATTTACAAGAAAAAGTATTCCGGATTATATTGCGTTGGTTGCGAAGAATTTTATAAAGAAGAAGAATTGGTTGACGGACTTTGTCCCGATCATAAAGTTAAGCCGGAATTAATTGAAGAAGAGAATTATTTTTTCAAGCTTTCTAATTATCAAGAGAAGATAAAAGAATTGATTGAAAAAGACATTGTTAAGATTATTCCCGAATCAAGGAAGAACGAAGTTCTGAGCTTTATCAATTCCGGACTACAAGATTTCTGTATTTCCCGAAGCAGCGAAAGAGCGAAGGGTTGGGGAATTGATGTTCCCGGTGACTCAACACAAAAGATGTGGGTTTGGTTCGACGCTCTTTCCAATTATATTAATGCCCTGGGATATGCTAATGACGACGAAAAATTCAATGAATTCTGGCAGAAAAGCGATTCCCGAGTTCATGTTATCGGCAAGGGAATCATCAGATTCCACTCTGTTTACTGGTTAGCGATGCTTTTATCGGCTGGATTGTCTTTACCTAAAACATTATTCGTTCACGGCTATTTAACGGTTGATAATCAAAAAATGAGTAAGAGTATCGGTAATGTGATTGATCCAAAGGAATTGGTTTTGAAATACGGCAGTGAAGGAGTGAGATACTTTTTATTAAGAGAAATACCGGCTACCGGTGATGGGGATTTTACCTACGAAAAGTTTGAGAAGAGATATAATTCAGATTTGGCTAGTGGATTGGGAAATCTATTTTCCCGAACTTCAGCTATGGTGATAAAAGCAGGATTGAATAATGGATTTAAAATCAGACCCAATCGTCTCTTTATCGAAAAGAATAAAGAAGTAGAAGATAAGGTTGTTGAAAGATTTTTTCAATTCAATGAAACTTTATTGGATATTTGGGAGTTAGTTTCTTTCTGCGATAAATACATTGAAAACGAAAAGCCTTGGGAGATTACTGATTCAGAAAAACAAAAAGAAGTGTTTTCTAATCTTCTCTATTCTTTAAATAATATTTCTAAATTAATTGAGCCGTTTTTACCTTTAACTTCAGAGAAAATGAAAGAACAGTTAAAGGAAGGTGGTGGAGTCTTTAATATCAGTAAAGGGGAAGCATTGTTTCCAAGAATATGATATTCGACACCCATACTCATCTTAATTTTTCTGAATTCGATAAAGACAGGGATGAATTGATTAAAAAAATACTTAACTCAGAGATAGGCATTATTAATGTCGGAACTAATTTTAAAAGTTCAGAAAAGGGGATTAATATTGCTAACGAATACGAAGATGTTTTTGCTTCAGTCGGATTGCATCCGTTAAACATTGCTTACGATAGTTCTGAAAGCAAAGAATATTTTGAAACCGAAGAAGAATTTTTAGAGGACGGCTTTGATTATGAAAAATATAAAGAATTGGCTAAATCTAAAAAGGTGGTAGCTGTCGGGGAATGCGGACTTGATTATTATCACAAGCCCAAGGGAGTAGAGGGATTTGAAGAGGTACAAAAAAGAGTTTTTGAGAAACACCTTGATTTAGCAAAAGAATTAGATTTGCCGATTATTCTTCATTGTCGAAATGCTTTTGATGATACATACGAAATTATTTCTAAGAAAAATAATAAAGGGGTATTGCATTGTTTTACCGGAACTAAAGAAGAAGTAGAGAGGTTTTCCGCCCTCGGTTTCTATTTTGGAATTACAGGTATTATTTTTAAGACAGATATGGAAGAAGCGATAAAGATTATTCCAATGGATAGAATACTATTGGAGACCGATTGCCCCTATCTTTCTCCGCCTAAATTTGAGGAAAGGAACAATCCCCTTTCTTTAAAATATGTAATTGAAGAGCTTGCCAGGATAAAAGGGGTGAGTATTAAAGAAATAGAGGAAATAACCCGCCAAAACACCAAGGATTTGTTCAATATTTAAGGCCTTAACAGGCCTTTTGTTTTGTGGTATTCTTTAAGTATACAAAGACTATGGAATTTTTAAGCCACGAATTAATATATTTTTTAAGAGCGATAGCTTTTGGCATTGTTGTCGGCTACGCTTTTTTCTATTTTTTATTATATTTTAAGGTGATAATTGAGGATATAATCGGAAACAAAAAGATCGATGTCGATTTATGGTGGATAATGACTGTCTCGGTTTCAATCATTATGGGAGTCATCGGCGCTTTGTTATTAATGTAGTATGGAATACAATCACAAAGAAATTGAAAAAAAATGGCAGGATTATTGGGAAAAGAATAATTCTTATTCAACCAAAGAGGATTCAAAGAATCCCAAATTTTATGTTTTAGATATGTTTCCTTATCCCTCCGGAGAAGGTCTTCATGTCGGCCATCCTAAGGGATACGTGGCGACTGATATTATTGCCCGATTAAAAAGAGCTCAAGGTTTTAATGTTTTACACCCGATGGGCTGGGATGCTTTTGGTTTACCGGCCGAAAACTTTGCCATCAAGACAGGAATTCATCCCGAGATAATCACCGAGAAAAATATCAGTAATATTAAGAGACAGATGAAGATGCTCGGATTGAGTTACGATTGGTCACGGGAAATCAATACTACTGATCCGGAATATTATAAATGGACTCAATGGATATTTTTAAAGTTATTCGAGAATGGATTAGCATACAAGAAATTACTTCCCATTAATTGGTGTCCTTCTTGTAAGACCGGACTCGCCAACGAAGAAGTAGTTGATGGAAAGTGTGAGCGATGCGGAACAGAAACCACTAAAAAGGATATTGAGCAGTGGGTTTTGAAAATTACCGATTATGCCGATAAGTTGTTGGAAGGATTGGATGATATTGATTGGCCGGACAAGATAAAAGAAATGCAGAAGAATTGGATTGGTAAAAGTGAAGGTTGGGAGATAAAGTTTTTAATCAATAACACTAAAGAGGTCTCTGTTTTTACAACCAGAATCGATACTTTATTCGGTTGTACTTATTTAGTCTTGGCTCCAGAACATCCTTTAGTTAATGAACTTCCTATTGAGAATAAAGAAGAGGTTTTGGAATATATTAATAAAGCGAAGAATAAAAGTGAAAGAGATAGAGTCAGCGAGGTTAAAGACAAGACAGGAGTTGAATTAAAAGGAGTCACAGCAATTAATCCGGTTAATGGAAAAGAAATCAGAGTCTTTATCGCCGATTACGTTTTATTCCACTACGGAACGGGCGCAGTGATGGCGGTTCCGGCTCACGATGAAAGAGATTTTGAATTTGCCAATAAATACGGATTGGAAATAATAGAAGTTATTAAGGGAAAGAATAAAAAAGAAGGAGAGGCTTTTACCGAAGACGGATTATTATTTAATTCATCTAATTTTGATAATTTAGCTTCGGAGATTGCTAGGATTAAAATTGGAGAGTATTTGAAAAAACAAGGAAAGGCAGAAAAGAAAGTTAATTACAAATTAAGAGATTGGGTTTTTTCAAGACAAAGATATTGGGGAGAGCCGATTCCAATCATTCACTGTTCCCGCTGCGGAATGGTTACCGTTCCCGAAAGTGAATTACCGTTAAAGCTTCCTCACGTTGAAAAATATCAGCCGACCGGAACAGGAGAATCTCCTTTGGCGGCAATTTCTGATTGGGTGAATGTTAAATGTCCTAAATGCGGAGGCGAAGCAAAAAGAGAAACTAATACCATGCCTCAATGGGCCGGGTCTTGCTGGTATTACTTAAGATTTTTAGACAACAAGAATGATAAAGAGATTTTTAATAAAGAAATAGAAAAGAAATGGATGCCAGTTGATTTATATGTCGGTGGGGCAGAGCATGCCGTTTTACATTTATTATATTCCCGTTTCTGGCACAAATTTATGTATGACATTAAAGTTGTTTCAACTAAAGAACCTTTTTATAAACTAAGGAATATCGGATTGATTCTTGCTCCGGATGGACAAAAGATGAGCAAATCAAAAGGAAATACTATTTCTCCCGATGTGATTGCCGATGAATTCGGTGCCGATACTTTAAGAGTTTATGAAATGTTTATGGGACCATTTGATCAGGCAATTCAATGGAACGAGCAGGGAGTAAAAGGAGTTAATCGTTTTTTAAACAAAGCTTGGGATATTATTATTTCTTCAAAAGATAACGCAACAAGTTCGGTTGAAGTTATTGCGGCAACTCATAAATTAAACAAGAAAGTGAACGAAGACCTGGAAAAGATGAAGTTCAATACTCCGATCGCTTTCTTTATGGAATTCTTTAACTTTATTTCCGAAAAGAAAGAAGAATTCGGTAAATCTGAAATTGAAAGAGTTGTAAAATTATTATCTCTCTTTACTCCTCATCTTTGTGAAGAACTGTGGAGTATTATGGGAAACAAAAACAGTATTCTTTTGGAGAAATGGCCGGAAGCAGATTCAAATTTAATCAAAGAAGAAAAAGTCATCATGATTGTTCAGGTTGATGGAAAAGTGAGAGAAAGAATCGAAATTGAAATTAATATGTCCAAGGAAGAAGTCGAAAAGATTGCTTTGAATAACGAAACGGTTAAAAAATGGATTGAGGGAAAAGAAATCAAAGAAGTGTTTTTTGTAGAAAATAAATTGATAAATATATGTGTGGCATAGTCGGATACATTGGAAATAAAGAAGCATCTCCAATTCTTTTGTCTGGATTAAAAAGAATGGAATACAGGGGCTATGACAGCTACGGTTTTTGTTTTTTAAACGATAACAAAGCATCTCTTTTTAAAAGAGTCGGGAAGATAGATAATACCGAAGAAGAATTCTTAAGTAAAGATTTTAAAGGACAGATTGGAATAGGACACAGCCGTTGGGCAACAACCGGATTAGTGACCGAAGAAAATGCTCATCCTCATTGTGATTGCAAGAATGAGATTTTCGTAGTACATAACGGAATCATTGAAAACTACAAAGAATTAAAAGTTAAATTAATTAAAGAGGGTCATGTTTTCAAATCAGAAACCGATACCGAAGTCATTGCTCATTTAATTGAGAAATATTTTGTTTCTAATTTGGAAGAAGCGGTGGGAAAAGCTTTGCGAGATGTTCGTGGAACATACGGTCTAGCGGTTATTTCAATTAAAGACCCGGAAAAGATCGTGGCGGCCAGAATGTCTTCACCTTTGATTATCGGTGTTGGAGTGGATGAGTTCTTAGTTGCTTCCGATCCTTCGGCGATTATCACCAGAACCAGACAGATAATTAATTTAGACGATGGAGAAATAGCAGTCTTGAAGAAAGACGGTTTTTGCATTTTAAAAGAAGAGAAAGAATCTAAGAAGAATATTGAAACAATTGATTGGGATATTGAACAGGCAGAGAAAAGTGGCTACAAGCACTTTATGCTTAAAGAAATTATGGAAGAGCCGAACGTGATTGAAGATGCGATGCGAGGAAGATTGTTGGAAGAAGAAGGCTCGGTCAAGCTTGGTGGATTAGAATCGGTTCAAGATAGATTAAGAGAAATAGATAATATTACTCTAATCGGATGCGGAACCGCTTATTACGCTTCTAAGGTTGGAGAATATATGCTTGAAGAATATGCCAATATTCCGACTTCAAATGATATCGGTTCTGAGTTTAGATACAGAAAGCCGATTGTTAATAAAAAAACAGCTGCTCTTTTTATCTCTCAATCCGGAGAAACAGCCGATACCTTGGCGGCTTTGCGGGAAATGAAAGCGAAAGGAGTTTTGACTTTGGGAGTAACTAACGTGGTTGGTTCTTCTCAATCAAGAGAAACCGATGCCGGAGTATATACCCGTTCCGGTCCGGAAATAGCCGTTGCTTCAACTAAAGCTTTTATCGGACAATTAACAACTTTAGCTTTAATTACTATCTATTTAGGCAGACAGAGAGATATGTCGATGGTAATGGGTAAGAGAATTGTTTCGGAATTAATGAAAATTCCTGAACTAGCCAAAGAGATTTTAAAGCAGAAAGATGAAATCAAGAAGATTGCCGAGAAATACAAACAGTACAGAGATTTCTTTTTCATTGGCCGAAAGTATAATTATCCGATTGCTTTAGAAGGAGCGCTTAAATTAAAAGAGATTTCATATGTTCACGCCGAAGGAGTGGCGGGAGGAGAATTAAAGCATGGTCCTTTGGCTTTAATTGACGAGAATTGTCCGACCGTTGCCATTTGTCCCAGTGATTCTGTTTACGAAAAGATGATTTCTAATATTGAAGAAATTAAGGCCAGAAGGGGAAAGGTTATTGCGATTGCCACTGTTGGAAATGAAGAAATTAAAGATATTGTCGATGATGTTATCTATATTCCTAAGACATTAGAAATGTTAACACCGATATTATCAGCCATTCCTTTACATCTTTTTGCTTACTATTTTGCTGACTCATTAGATAGAGATATTGATAAGCCGAAGAACTTGGCGAAGAGCGTTACCGTCGAATAAAACAGCTTTTGAGTTGTGGATAATTAGTTTTGCTTTTAATTCCTTTATGGTAAAATACGCCTATTATGAAAAATAAAAAAGACTATTCAATCATCATCGGTGGAGCCGCCGGACAAGGCTCAAGAAAGGCAGGATTAATAATCGCCAAGCTTTTTAATAACCTCGGTTACAATGTTTTTATCGCCGAAGATTATCAATCTTTAATTAAAGGCGGACATAATTTCTCAATCGTGAGGATTTCTGAAAGTCAGCATTTCTCCATTCGTGAAAAAGCTGATTTTTTGTTAGCCTTAGATGCAAATACAATTAATAAACATGAAAAGTCATTGGAAGAAAAGGGCTGCATTGTTTTCAATAAAGACAAAATAAAAAGAGAAAAAGGAGTAGGAATAGCTTCCGATACTATTACTAAAGAATTGGGTGGTCTGCCGATTATGAGTAATACCGCTTTGATTGCCGGATTCAGTAAAGCCATGGGAATAGAATGGAAAGTATTGGAAGATGCTTTAAAAAAAGAATTAAATAAAGGAATTGAAAAGAATTTAGAAATTGCTAAAAGGGCTTACGAAGAAACAAAAACAGTTTTGACTCTTGAAAGGATAAAGGCTAATCCCGATCCGCTTTTAACCGGAAACGAAGCAATTGCTTTGGGAGCAGTTAAAGCTGGCTTAGATATTTATTATGCTTATCCGATGACTCCAGCGACTAGCATTCTTCATTATTTAGCCGAGCACGAAAAAGATTTTAATATCATTACTTCTCAATTGGAAAATGAGATTGCGGTTATCAATTCAGCGATTGGTTCGGCTTTTGCCGGCAAGCGTTCAATGGTTGGAACTTCGGGCGGAGGATTTGCTTTAATGACTGAGGGGATAAGCTTGGCTGCTCAAGCGGAAACACCAGTTTTGATTGTTAACAGTCAAAGATCAGGTCCAGCTACAGGAGTTCCGACTTACAGTAGTCAGGCTGATTTGCTTTTTACCCTTAATTCGGGACATGGAGATTTTGTCAGATTTATTGCTGCTCCTGGCGATGCCAACGAATGTTGTTATTGGTCCGGCAAGCTATTAAATCTAGCCTGGAAATATCAAACTCCGGCTATATTATTGGTTGATAAAGAATTATCAGAAAGTACTTTTGAATTTGATGAGCATGTTTTAAAGGAAATTAAAAAAGAAAAAGCATCTTTGTGGAGCGGAAAAGGTGAATATATGAGATATGCTGATTCAAAGAACGGAATATCTCCGATGGCTTTCCCGGGAGACAAGGCGGTAGTTAAAGGAACCAGTTATGAGCATGATGAAAAAGGATTATCTGTTGAAGATAGTGAAACAATTATTTTGATGCAAGAAAAGAGATTAAGAAAGTTTAAAGAAATGGCTCTTGAAGTAGATTCGTTAGAGGCAGTTAAAGTTTACGGAAATAAAGAATCTAAGAAAGCAATTGTTGCCTGGGGTTCAACCAAAGGAGTGGCACTAGAAGTGGCTACAAAATTAGGATTGAAATTTATTCAGCCGCTTGTTCTTCAGCCTTTTCCAAAGAAACAATTTGAAAAAGCACTGAAGGGAGTTGATAAACTGATATTGGTTGAATGCAGTGCTATGGGCCAGATGGCAGAGCTTCTTAATTGCAATGGGATTAAAGTCGATAAAAAAATCCTCAAATATGATATGAGGCTGTTTACCGTAGAAGAATTAGAGCATAAATTAAAGAATATTTAATATGGAAAACTTAGAAACAACTTCTATTAATACATGGTGTCCCGGTTGTGGAAACTTTGGAATTCTTCAAGCGGTTAAATTGGCAGTTAACGAATTAATTTCAAAAGGAACATCAAAAGAAAATATTGTTATCGTTTCCGATATTGGTTGTAATTCAAAAATAGTTGATTATTTGAATATCAACAGTTTTTATTCTCTTCACGGTCGTTCAATTGTTACCGCAATGGGAATCAAAATGGCTAATCCAGAATTGAAGATATTGGTCTTTTTGGGAGACGGAGCTGCTTTGGATGAGGGAATATCCCATTTAATTCATGCCGCCAAGAGAAATTCAGACATTAATGTGATTATGCACAATAATAGATTATTTGCCTTAACGACCGGGCAATTTACTGCTGTTTCTCCGAAAGGATTAAAGGGAAAATCTACTCCCGAAGGTTCAATTGAAGAACCTATTAATCCGTTGGAATTGATGCTAGCTGCTAATTCATCTTTTATTGCTCGAGCTTATTCGGTTAAGATTGAACACCTGAAGAATTTAATTATTAAAGCGATAAATCACAAAGGATTTTCTTTTATCGAAGTGATGCAGCCTTGTGTTACTTTCTTTAATACAGTTCAGTTTTATAATGAAAAGGTTTACGAAGCAGTTAATCCAGAATTAGATTCAAGAGAAAAGGCCTTGGCTTTAATTAAAGAATGGAACTATAATGGAGAGGGTAAAATACCGATTGGAATTTTATTCAAAAAAGACAGAACTTGTTTTGAAGAAGAATCAAATAAACACCTGATAAAAGATAAAAAACCAGAAATAGAAAAATGTTTGCAAACCCATTTGTAAAAAAGAATATTGTTTGTATCGGAGGAGGCAATGCGATGCCCAAGGTTGTCTTATCCGGATTGAAAAATAAGAATGTTAATTTAACCGTCGTTTCGGCGGTTTTAGATTCCGGCGGTTCTTCGGGAAGATTAAGAAAAGATTACGATGTTATTTCTCCGGGAGATGTAAGAAGAGCCTGGTTAGAGTTATGTGATTTGTCGGAAGAGGATAAGACTTTATTGGATTACCGATTTGAAGACGGTGATTTGCACGAACACAATTTATGGAACATTGCTTTCGTGGCAATGGCTTTAGAAAAAGGTGGTTATCGGTCTCTTTTTGAGAAAATGAATTCGATGTTGATTAATAATCACAAAATACTTCCTTCGACTACCCATAAGGCTGATTTGGTTGCAGTTTTGGAAAACGGAGAAGAAATTGTGGGAGAATCGAATATCGATGTTCCTAAGCATGATACTAAATTGAAGATTGTAAAATTATTTTTACGACCGGAAACCAAAGCTTGTCCGCAAACAGTGAAGAGGATTAAGAAGGCGGATATGGTTATTATTGGTCCGGGAGACATTTATTCATCTTTAATGCAGGTTTTATTGGTTGATGGCACTTCGGAAACGATAAAGATGAGCAAGGCCAAAAAGGTTTATATCTGTAATCTAATGACTAAGAACGGAGAATCAAACGGCTTTACGGTCAAGGACTTTGTCGGTGAGGTGGAGAACTGTTTGAAGTGCGAGCTTGATTATGTTATCTTTAATACAAATATTCCCGAGACGGAAAGAATTAAAGAATATTCAAAAAATCACCCTCAATTCCTGGGAATGGTCAAATTCGATGATTTACCGAAGAATAAAAAGTATATCGGATTAGATTTATTACCTAGTAGCGGGGACATTGTTCATGATTCAAGTAAAATAGCAGAAGTATTATTAAAGATATGCAAGCAATAATTTTAGCAGCCGGTAAAGGGACGAGATTTACTCCTCTTTCGGAGACCAGACCGAAGCCACTCTTTTCAGTTTTTGGAAAGAGTATTTTGGAATACAATTTAGATGAATTAGATGAATTAGTGAGCGAGGTTATCATTATTGTCGGCTACAAGAAAGAGATGATCATGGAAAAGATTGGAAAGAAATACGGCAAGATGAAAATAACCTACATTGAGGATAGTAAAATTGAAGGAACCGGTTCTTCGGCTAAATTAGCTTTTTCTCATTTGAAGGATCAATTCTTACTTTTAAACGGAGATGATTTTTATGCCCGAGAAGACATTAAAAAAGCAATTAATAAATGTCCGTCCATTTTAGTTAAAGAGCATGAAAATCCTTCCTGTTTCGGAGTGATTGATGAAGAAGAAGGATATGCTAAGAATATTATTGAAAAGCCAGCTCAGCCGGTTTCCAAATTGGTTAATTCAGCTTTGTATTGTTTACCTAAAACAATCTTTGATTATCAGATTGAAAAATCACCGCGTGGCGAATTCGAATTCACCGACTATATCCGAAAGTTTATTCATGAAAAGAAATTACATATTTGTGAAGCATCTTTCTGGATGCCGGCCTCATATCCTTGGGATATTTTTGATGTTGTTCCTTATTTATTTAATAAGCAGAAGAAAGAGAAAAAAGGAAAGATTGAGAAAGGTGCGGTTTTAAACGGCGATGTTATCGTTAAAGAAGGAACGATTATTAAAAGCGGTGCCTATATTGAAGGCCCGGTCTATATCGGTAAAAACTGTACTATCGGACCCAATTGTTTTATTCGTAGCGGAACGGTAATTGAAGACGGATGCAAGGTGGGACAAGGAGTTGAGATTAAAAATTCTTTAATCGGAAAAGGAACCCGGGCTAGTCATTTAACATATATCGGAGATTCTATTATCGGAGAGAATTGTAATTTTGGAGCGGGAACAATTATTGCTAATTTAAGACATGACCACAAAACGGTAAAGACGGTGATAAAAGAAGAATTAGTTGATACCAAAAAAGAAAAGTTCGGAACGATCATGGGTGATAATGTTAAAACAGGAATTAATACAATAATTTATCCCGGTAGAAAAATCGGGGCTAATAAATCAACTTTGCCGGGAGAGAAAGTTGAAAAAGACATATGATTAAAAAAACAGAGGATAAGGGTACTGCAGAGAAAAGACTTTCTATTTTAATGAAGGAGGCTGAGATTGTTCAGGGGATAATTAAAAGGAAATCAAATCATTCTTTTTTGATAAAAGGATGGACGGTTTCTTTATTGGTCGCAACTCTAATTTTACAAGGCCAAAAAGAGCATATTGTAATTGCCTTTATTCCTCTCGTTGCTTTCTGGTTTTTAGATGCCCATTATTTACAAAGAATTCGAAGATATAAAAATTTATACAAATGGGATATTGAAAATAGGCTGAAGACCGATGATTATATGTTTGATATAAACATCAATGACAGATTTGGGAAAACAGTTCCTTCCCGTCCCCAGCTTATGTTTTCTGAGAAATTGATTTGGTTCTACGGTTCTCTCTTCATTTTAACCGTAATCTATTATTGCATTACAGCAAGCTAGTGCCGAAGGTGGGACTTGAACCCACACAGAATAAATCTATAACGTTCTGAACGTTACGCGTCTGCCAGTTCCGCCACTTCGGCCAATAAAAAAAGGCACTAATGTGCCGAAGGAGAGACTTGAACTCTCACGGGGTTGCCCCCATAGCATTTTGAGTGCTACGCGTCTGCCAGTTCCGCCACTTCGGCATATATCTTTATTTACCATAATTTTTCTTGTTTGTAAATTTAAAAGCCTTGTGGTAAAATTATATCAATGACTCGAGTAATCGCTATCGCTAATCAAAAAGGTGGAGTCGGGAAAACAGCAATCGCTGTTAATTTACCCGTGTTTTTAACTGCCTTCGGCAAGAGGGTTCTTCTTGTTGATATCGATCCTCAAGCCAATGCTACATTTTCCATGGGAATAAAACCCAGAGAGTTATCGGTTTCTTTATACGAAGCATTGTTGGGACAGGTTTCTCCTCGAGATATTATCAAGAAGACTCCTTTTTTGGCTTTTGATATCATGCCAACCTCGCATAATTTAGCCGGAGCGAATATTGAATTGGTTAATATGGAAAACAGGGAGTTTAAATTGAAAGAAGTATTAGATGCTGTTAAGGATCAATACGATTTTGTTTTAATTGATTGTCCTCCCAGCTTGGGATTATTAACTTTAAATGCCTTGATTGCCGCTGACGAAGTCTTAATTCCGGTCCAATGTGAATATTTAGCCATGGAAGGATTGGGACAGCTGTTAACCAACATTAAACTGATTAACGAGAACTTAGAAATGAATATCAGGGTCTTGGGTTCGGTGATGACAATGTATAACAGAAAGAATCGGGTCTGTGCCGCTATTTCCAAAGATTTAAGAAGAAGTTTTCCCGGTTATGTCTTTGATACCGTTATCCCGAGAACAGTTTCTTTATCCGAATCGCCAGTGACTGGTAAAACAATTTTAAGACATTCTCCTAATTCCCGTGCCGTTCATGCTTTTAGAGAATTAGCTCGTGAAATAATATCAAAAAATTAATTATTAAAATATGATTGGAAAAGGAATTGAATCGTTGATCCCTAAAAAAGACATGTCTATTCCCGAAGATAAGACACGCAAGGATTTTATCTTCTGGATCGAGATAGAAAAAATAAAGCCCAATCCTTATCAGCCTCGTAAAGAATTTGACGAGGAAGCTTTAGAATCTTTAGGAGAATCAATTAAGAAATACGGTATCCTTCAACCAATTATTGTTAATAAGATAGAAAAGAAAACTGATCGAGGTATTACATATGAATATCAGATTGTGGCCGGAGAAAGAAGATGGAGAGCAGCTGGCAAGATTGGCCTAAAACAGGTTCCGGTAATTATTCGTGAACAATCAAATAGAGAGAAATTGGAAATAGCCTTAATTGAGAACGTTCAGCGAAGAAATTTGAATCCGATTGATAAGGCTGAAGCTTTTGATAGATTAAGAGAAGAATTCGGTCTTCTTGAAAAAGAAATTGCCAGAATTGCAGGAACCAGTAGAGAGGCGATTGCTAATAGTTTAAGAATATTGGCTTTACCAATAGAGGTTAAAAAGGCTTTAAAAGAGGGAAGTGTTTCTGAAGGTCATGCTCGAGCATTATTAGGATGTAAAGACGTTAAATTAATTAAAGAGTTATTAGAAGAAATAATAACTAACGGATATTCAGTAAGAGAAACAGAGCGAAGAGTTAAAGAGAGAAATGCTGGAGCAGGAGCGAAAAGAAATCTTGTTAAGCAAGTTCCTCTGATGATTAGCGAGTTCTTAGAAAAGAAAGTTAGACAAATATTAAATTTAGAAAATATTAAGATTGAGAAGAAAAAGGATAGTATTCAGGTGGTTGTTAATTTTAAGACCGAAGACGAAATGAACGAGTGGCTCAAGAAATTAAGAAGTTAATAATTATTAAGAAAAACTGCAAGTTATAATTCCTTGCAGTTTTTGTTTGAACATTTTGTTTTCTTTCCTTTTTCTACCATTAAAGATCCGCATTTAGGACACTTTTCTTCAGTCGGTTTGTCCCATAAGGCGAAATTACAGTCGGGCCAATTAGGACAGCCGTAGAAGATTTTTCCTTTCTTGGTTTTCTTTTGAGTTATTTCTCCTTGATTACATTCGGGACAAATAATGCCTGTCTTCTTTGCCTTGTCTTCAATGTTTTTAGTGTGTTTACATTCCGGGAATCCAGTACAGGCTAAGAACTTTCCAAATCTTCCTGTTTTAATAGCTAGTGGTTTTCCACATTTAGGACAAACTTCATCAGTAATAACCGGTTCTTCTTTTTTCTTTTCTACTTCGTTGTATTTGTTTTCAAGGTTTTCATTGAAAGGAGTATAGAAATCTCTTAAAATAGTTTTCCAATTTTCATTTCCTTCCGCTATTTCATCTAGTTCTTTTTCCATGTTGGCGGTGAATTTAATATCCACAATCTGGGGAAAATGTTCAACTAAAATTTGGTTAACAGTTGTTCCTATTTCGGTTGGCTGGAATCTTCTTTCTTTATTCTTTTCAACATAGTTTCTGGCTTGGATGGTTGAAATAATCGGAGCATAGGTTGATGGTCTGCCAATTTCGTTTTCTTCCAGTTCTTTAATTAAACTGGCTTCAGTATATCTAGCCGGTGGCTGGGTGAAGTGTTGCTCCGGCTTAATATCCACCAAATTAACCATTTCTTCTTCTATTAAATTAGGAAGAGTTTTCTCTTCAAACTTCATCGGGTAAACCTTTAAGAATCCATCAAATCTTAAAGTTGATCCGTTGCTTTGTAATGTGTAGCCGTTATCAGTTTTAACTTCAACTTTGATTGAATCAAAGATAGCTTCAGTCATTTGCGAGGCAACAAATCTGGTCCAGATTAATTTGTATAGTTTTTTGTATTTGTCTTCAATCTTTAAGCTCTCTGGTTCGTTTTCAATATTAGTCGGTCTAATTGCTTCGTGAGCTTCTTGAGCTCTACCTTTAGCTTTAAATCTTCTTAATTGATGATAGTTTTTGCCGAATTTATTATTGATAAAATCTTCGGCAGAATGTATTGCTTGTTCGGAAAGATTTAAAGAATCGGTTCGGTGGTAGGTAATCAAACCTTTTTCATATAGGGTTTGAGCAATACTCATTGTCATCTTGGCCGGATATCTTAATTTCTTTGAGCCTTCTTGTTGTAGAGAAGAAGTGGTGAAAGGAGGCAATGGACTTCTTTTTGTTTCTTTTCTTTCAATTGAAGAAATTGAATACTTAGCTGTTTCCAATTCTTTTTTAATATCTTCTCCCTGTTCTTTGGTTTTAA
The DNA here is from genome assembly GCA_049302755.1 of Minisyncoccales bacterium. Taxonomy (GTDB): domain Bacteria; phylum Patescibacteriota; class Minisyncoccia; order Minisyncoccales; family Minisyncoccaceae; genus UBA2211. The sequence goes on from JBAQMK010000002.1 coordinate 225,076, forward strand.
TTCCCATCTTAGAAATAGCTTTTCCATCTTTCTTGCTCAAAATGGCTTCAAATTGTTCTTTTGATTCTTTTTCTAGTAGAGCGATAATACTCCAGTATTCTTCCGGTTTGAAGTTTTTGATTTCGTTTTCTCGGTCCACAATCAATCTGACTGCAACTGATTGAACTCTTCCGGCCGATAATCCTCTCATTACTTTTTTCCAAAGGAAAGGAGAAAGTTTGTATCCTACGATTCTGTCTAAAACTCTTCTCGCTTGCTGGGCATCGGCTAAATCAAGATTCAATTCAGTTGGATTTTTTAGAGCTTCTTCAATCGCCGGCTTGGTAATTTCATGGAAAGATATTCTTTTGTATTTATCTTTATCTAATTTTAGAACTTCAATTAAATGCCAGGCAATCGCTTCTCCTTCTCGGTCAGGATCGGTGGCAACATATACCGTATCAGCTTTTTCCACTTCTTTTTTAAGAAGATTAACATTTTTTCTGGCTTTAGTGGGAATAACGTATTTAACTTCAAAGTCTTTTTCTGTATCAACACCTAAAGTGCTTTTCGGTAAATCTCTGATGTGTCCATATGAAGAAAGGACGCTTGTATCGGCGCCTAAGAATTTCTTTATCGTATTAGCTTTGGTCGGACTTTCAACAATTATTAATGACTTCATGTATTTTTCATATCATTTTTAAAAGTTAAAGGCAAATATCGTGGGCTGACAAAACCGGAATGGCTCCGTTTAAAATTAAATAATCAGTTCCTTCGGAGCCGGGAACAGCATAAATTGTTTTGCCTTGTTCTTGAGCGAATCTGACCGTGTGCATTGTTCCCGATTTCATTTGCGCTTCAATCACTAAAACGGCGAATGATAGTCCGGCGGTGATTCTGTCTCTTTGGATAAAGGAGAATTTAGTCGGCTTGGTTTTGCTGGGATATTCAGAAATTAAAAGTCCTTCATGTTCAATGATTTTTTTGGAAAGGTTTTCGTTTTCCTTGGGATAGATTCTTTCGATTCCGGAAGGAAGAACGGCAATAGTTGATTTATTGGTCTTTAAAGCTGAGGCATGAGCAAAAGCATCAATTCCTTTGGCCAAGCCGGAAACGATGACAAATTCCTGAGGCAAGTCTTTGATAATCTTTAAACAGATACTTTTGTTCTGACTGAGACAATTTCTTGAACCGATGACAGCGAGGCAGGGCTGGTTCCAGGTGATATGTCCTTTGTAATAGATATTTTTAGGAGGATTTTTGATTTCCTTTAATTTCTTCGGATATTTCTTATCTTCAAAAGAAATTATTCCTTCCATATCGGTTCTATTTCTTTTTTTATTCTTTCAAACAATTTCTGATGTCCAGTTGAACTGGGATGTAATCCGTCGCAGAGATCAGCATCATTTATTAATAATCCGAGCACATCAACGAAGATTAAATTATTATCTTCACAGAAAGATTTAATAATTTCATCGTATTCACCGATACTTTGATTGTTATATGCTTCTCCGGTTTCTTCCGAGAGGTAAGAAGTAGTTCTAGATTCATCAACGCTGGTTAAACCGATAAAAATAATCTTATCGGTGAATTTTCTAGCTTTATTAGTGAGCGATGAAATGTTTTTTTGGAATTTAATCAGTCCGTCTTTATCAAGACTTAACGAATCATTTATTCCGATAGCAAAAATAACGATGTCCGGATTCCTGGCTTCGGCTTCAGCATCGAATCTTTCAAGTAAGTCTTCGGTAGTATTTCCGGAAATTCCAAGATTATAAACATCGATATCTTCATTCATTAGATAATTTTTCAAAGAATCAACCCAGCCGCCTTTTTCGCAGTCGCTGGCTCCCCAAACAATACTGTCTCCAAAGATACAAATTGTCATACGATTAAATCAATAATTTTACCGATAATTAATTCGACTGCTTTTTCTATGACTCCGACAGCGACAATTTCTTCGGCTTTGCTGAAGTTTTTTAAAACCACATCTTCAAGAGGTTTGTTTTTGAACGAAGGGTCTTCAGAAGCAATGCCCAATTTTAATCTTTTGAATTCATTAGTTTTTAATTCGTCGATTATTGAACGAACACCGTTATGTCCGGCGGCACTTCGGCTTTCGACTTCTTTTATTTCTCCTAAATTAGTTTCAGCATCATCATGAATAACAATTATATCTTTGGGGGATATCTTATAGTAGGAAGCAATGCTTTTTATTGCTTTGCCCGATTCGTTCATATAGGTCTGAGGTTTAACCAAAAGAACCTCTCCTTTTTTTGAAATCAAGGCATTATGCTCTTTTTCCAATTTAAATTCAGGAAAGTTATGCTTTCTTTGGATTTCATCGATAACCATGAAACCGTAGTTATGTCTGGTTTTTTCGTATTCTGGTCCGTAGTTTCCGAGGCCGATAATTAGTTTCATACCTTTATTATATGTATTTTTAGGAAAATAGTAAACCTTGCTTTAAAACTCCTTTTACCTTATAATAATCTTATTATGACGCAAAAAGAAGTTTTAACCTTTCTATTGGACTCTTTAAAGATACTATTAATCGCTTTAGCGATAGTTATTCCGATAAGAATGCTGTTGTTTCAGCCTTTTATGGTAAGAGGAGCTTCGATGGAGCCTAATTATCATTCCAGCGATTATTTGATTATTGATGAATTGTCATATCGCTTAAGAGACCCGCAGAGAGGTGAGGTTATTGTTTTCCAATATCCCTTAAACCCTTCTTACCGATACATTAAAAGAATTATCGGTTTGCCGAATGAAACAATAGAGATAAAGGAAGGAGAGGTGTATATTAGCCGGGCTAACGGAGAAGCGAACAAAATAGATGAAAGTTTGTATCTTTCAAGCAAGACGATTGAAGAATGGAAGAGTGCTAATTATGCTCCGTTGACTCTAAAAGCAAATGAATATTTTGTAATGGGAGATAACAGGAATAATTCTTCCGATTCAAGGGTCTGGGGAGTTTTACCGGCAAAAAATATAACAGGGAGAGTATTATTAAGACTTTCTCCATACGAAGTATTAGTCAATACTTTGGGTCAAGAAACAACAACATATTAAAATATGAGTAAACCAAAATTTCAAACTGTAACCGGAATGCACGATATTCTTCCTCAGGACCAAGCGTATTATGAAAAAATACAGGAGGCCGCGAAGAAAGTTTTTTCGTTCTACGATTTTGAAAAAATAGACACTCCTATTTTGGAAGATGCCAATTTGTTTATCAAAAGCGTGGGAGAAAATACTGATATCGTGGAAAAAGAAATGTTTACCTTGAAAACCAAGGGCAAAGATTCTTTGGTTTTGCGTCCGGAAGGAACCGCTTCTATTATGCGTGCATATATTGAACACGGTTTTCTTTCTTTGCCTCAGCCGGTTAGACTTTGGTATTTTGGGCCATTCTTCAGATATGAAAAACCTCAGGCCGGAAGATTCAGACAATTCAATCAGTTCGGAGTGGAAATTATCGGAGAAGCTGATCCGATTGTCGATGTGCAAACTATTTTGGTAATGTATAGTGTTCTTAATGATTTAGGATTAAAAGGATTGATGGTTAAAGTTAATTCAATCGGAGATGACAATTGTCGTCCTTTATACCGAAAAGCTTTGGTTAAATATTTAAGGGAAAAGAAAACTGGATTGTGTTCCGATTGTCAGAAAAGAATGAAAGTTAATCCTTTAAGAGTTTTGGATTGTAAGAATGAAAAATGCCAGGAAGTATTGGCTTCTGCCCCGCAAAGTGTTGATTATTTGTGCGAAGAATGCAAAAAACACTTGAAAGACGTTCTGGAATACTTGGATGAATTGAAAGTCCCTTATTGTTTAGACAGTCGTTTGGTTCGCGGGCTCGATTATTATTCAAGAACCGTGTTTGAGATAGAATCTACCAAGGCTGGGGAAAATACCGGGGGAGTCTTGGCAGGAGGCGGAAGATATGATAGCTTATCAAAGATGCTCGGAGGAGGAGAAACACCTGCTTGCGGAGCGGCCGCCGGAGTGGAAAGAATCATTGCGGAAATGAAGGAGAATAAAGCGAGAGTCAGCTTTAATCCGGTTCCGGAAATATTCTTTGCTCAAATCGGACCTTTGGCCAAAAAGAAAAGCTTGCCGATATTGGAAGATTTAAGAAAGGCAGGAATCAAAGTGGGAGAAGCCTTTGGAAAGGACGCCTTGAAAGCTCAATTAGGAAAAGCGAGCCGATTGGGTTCAAAAGTGGTTTTGATTTTAGGACAAAGAGAGGCCTTAAACAATATGATTTTGGTAAGGAACATGCAAACAGCTAAACAGGTCGAAGTAAAACAAGAAGATATTATTAAAGAAGTTAAAAACATATTAAAAGAAAAATAGTATGAAGATACAGAAGCAATTAAGAGAAACTTCTCAATCTTTGGTGTATCGCTTTACAAAAGCCGTTCAGAAGAGCGGAGTATTGGTTGAAGCAAGAAAAAGAAGATTTGTTAAAAGAACCAAAAGCGAAAACATGCAAAAGAGAGCTGCCTTAGTTAAGGTAGGAAAAAAGAAGGAGTTTGATCGAGCCAAAAAATTAGGCAAGACTATAAATAAAAAATAATATGATAGTTGAAGAAATTAAAAAAGATTTAATTTCTGCGCTTAAAGAAAAAAATGAAACCACCGTCTCTACTTTGAGAATGGTGACTTCTTCTATTTTTAATAAAGAAATGGAGAAGAGGGTTAAGGTTTTAGAAGCCGAACCTAATTTAAATGAAGAACAGATAAAAGAGAAAGTTAAATTAAACGATGAAGAAGTAATTGAAGTTGTTTCTTCGGAAGTTAAAAAGAGAAGAGATAGTATTGCTCAATTTGAACAGGGAGGCCGAGCTGATTTAATTGAAAAAGAAAAGACTGAATTGGAAGTTTTGAAAAAATATCTTCCCAAAGAATTAACCGAAGATGAGATTAGAAAGATTGTAAAAGATTCGATTGCTAAATCGGGAGCGACAACAATGAAAGATATTGGAATTGTAATGAAAGAAGTTTCTCCGCAAACCAAAGGAAAGGCAGATGGAAACGTGGTAGCGAAGATTGTAAGAGAAGAATTAGGAAATTAATAATAAACCGCTTAAAAGGCGGTTTTTTCGTCTTCTTAAGGCTTAAAATGGGCCTTTTTTCGTTAAACTTGCAAGAACCTTTTTAATTTAGTAAAATATAGTAAAAGAAAATGATAGAAATAAACAATCTTTCGGAAAAATACAGGAAGATAGACACAGTTTTTTTGAAAAAAGTTGCGACAAAAGTTTTTAAAGAAGAAAAGAACAAAAAAAAGATTGAATTGTCTATTGCGATTGTAAATCCGCAAGAAATTAAAAAATTAAATAAGGAGTATCGAAAAAAAAATAAACCAACTGATGTGCTTTCCTTTGGAGAAGTCGGCGGAGACATATCAGAAATTGTGATTTGTCCCGAAGAAGTAGAAAAGAACGGAAAAGATTTCAAAAAAGAGTTAACACTGGTTTTAATTCATGGAATTCTTCATCTTTTATCATACGATCACGAAAAAACAAAAAAAGAAGCTGAAAAAATGTTTCAGAAACAGGAAGAATATCTTTCTAAGATTAAATTTTAATTAATAAGCAACATGTCGAGAATAAAAACAATTACCGGATTAGATATCGGAACAGATACAATAAAGATTTTGGGAGTTAAAAAAGATTCTGAATCTGGAATGGAAATTTTATTCTTCGATACAATCGATTCGTTCGGAGTTCAAAAAGGAAGAATTAAAGATTCGAATGAAGTTGCAAAAAGAGTGTCTGAACTTATCGAAAGAGTCGAGAGAAAACATAATTGCCGAGTCGATAATATTTTTGTAAATATTAACGGAACAAAACTTCAACTTGTTCCAAGTCATGCTTTGATTTCTGTCGGTAGAGCTGACCAGAAAGTTTCTTCAGAAGACATTGAAAGAATCTACGATGAGGTTAAGATGATTAACCTTCAATCAAATAATAAAACTATTCTTCAGGTGTTTCCTCGAGAGTGGATTTTAGATGGAGAAAAAGAAATAAGAGATCCCTTGGGACTACAGGGAGTAAGATTGGAATTGGATGCTTTGCTTTTGTCTGCCTTTAATTCAGATATTGAAGGAATTATAGATTCTATTGAAGCCGTTGATTTAGAAGAGGATAATATCATTCCTGGATTAATCGCTGATTCTAATGCTGTTTTAACCCCCAATCAGAAGGAATTAGGGGTTGCTTTAGTTAATATCGGAGCGGGAACATCTAGTGTTGCCGTTTTTGAAGAAGGAAGGCTCTTAAACATGGTTGTTTTCCCGGTTGGTTCGGCAAACATTACCAATGATGTCGCGATCGGATTTAAAACGGAGATAGAGATAGCTGAACGTATTAAAAAGCAGCATGGTTCTTGTTTATCTAAAGATGCGAAGAAGAGAATAGACTTTAATCTTTCTTTGGTTGATGAAGAGGAGGAAGAAGAAGAGGAAGATGTTTTCGGTAAAAAAAGGAAGATAATTAAGAAGAAACCTAAAAATGTATTATCTTTTTCAGAAAAAGAATTAAGTAAAATAATTGAGGCTAGAGTTTGTGAGATATTTGAATTGGTTGATAAAGAAATTAAAAAAGTTTCCAAGCAAGGATTGTTACCAGGAGGAATAGTTTTAACCGGGGGAGGAAGTAAGTTGCCCGGAATTGTTGAGTTGGCTAAAAAAGAATTTAAACTTCCTTGCCGAATCGGATACTGTAATGAATTTAAAGGATTGGAAAAAGACAGCTCTTTGTCCACCGTTTGCGGATTAGTTATGAGTAAAGCCGATAAAGTTGTTTCTCGTTCGGGAGGAGGCGGAGTTGGAAAAAAGATTAAAGGATTTTTTGAAAACTTTATTCCTTAAAATATATGAACTTAACAAGAATAAAAGTTATTGGGGTCGGAGGGGCAGGTTCAAATACGATTGATAGATTAACGAAAGCGAAAATCAAGCATGTTGAATTAATCAGTATTAATACCGATGCCCAAGATTTAAAAAAGAAAGAAGCGCACTTAAAATTAAGAATAGGAGACAAAGTTACCAAAGGATTGGGAGCGGGAATGAAACCGGAAGTGGGAAGACTGTCGGCCAAAGAAAGCTATAAAGAGATTGAAGAAGCTTTAAAAGATAGTGATATTATTTTTTTAACCTCAGGACTGGGAGGAGGAACTGGTTCAGGAGCAATGCCGATTATTTCGGAGATTGCAAAAAAATCAGGAGCCTTAACTATCGGAATCGTTACCTTGCCGTTTTCGTTCGAAGGTAAAAAAAGAAAAAAGATTGCTTTAAATAGTTTGGATGATGTGAGAAAAAAGATTGATGCGATGGTTGTGATTCCTAATGATAAGCTTCATGAAATGATTCCTTTAAAATCTTCAGTAGAAACAGCGTTTAATAAATGCGACGAGCTTTTAAAAGAAGCAGTCGAGAGCATTTCTAATGTGATAATGAATCCGGGAATACTTAATTTAGATTTTTCTGACATCAGAGAGATATTAAAAAGTAGCGGTTCAGCGTTTTTTGGAACAGGAAAAGCACAGGGCAAGGATAGAGCAGTTCTGGCAGTAGAAAAAGCACTGCATTCTCCGATTGCCAAGTTCCCGTTAGACAAAGCTGAAGGAATTTTATTCAATGTTGCGTCGGGAAATAAGAATTTTTTCTTATCGGAAGTTAAAAAGATCGCCGAGATTATAAAAAAGAAGACAGCATCTTCGGCGAAAATAATTTTTGGAGCATCTTTTGATAATAGTTTGTCGAAAGATGAAATCAGAGTGACCGTCATCGCCACTAGTTCAGAAAAATCGTAAATTATAAGGGCTCTTATACGAGGAGCGAATAGAAAATCTTCTAATTTTTTGTCAAAATTGACAGTATTTTTTTAGGAGTATAGAATACTAAATATGAAACTAACAAACCACATCACTAAAGTCCAAAAGAGAAATGGAAACATTGTAGAATTTCAACCAGAGAAAATTTTTAATGCTGTTTTCAAAGCAATCACTGCTACTAAGCAAGGAAACGGAAAAAAAACTCAAAAGATCGCCGATGGTGTAGTTAAAATTTTAAACAGAAGGTTTAAAGTTGAAGAAATCCCTAACGTTGAACAGATTCAAGACATCATTGAGGAGGTTTTGATCTTGGAAGGAGAGGCAATTGCCGCTAAAGCCTTCATTCTATACAGAGAACAGAGAAGAATCTTGAGAGAATCGCAAGCCGTAGCCGAAGAAGCGGTTGATCGTGTGGACGATTACTTGGATAAGTTGGATTGGGAGGTGCAAGAGAACTCAAACATGACATTTTCTTTGCAAGGTTTGAATCATTACGGAGTTTCATACATCGTAAAAAAATATTGGTTGAATAAAGTTTATCCTGAAGAAGTTAGGAAGGCTAATGAATCGGGTGATATTCACTTACACAATTTGGACACCTTGTCTTGTTACTGTGTTGGATGGGATTTATACGATTTATTATTAAGAGGATTCGGTGGAGTCAACGGAAAAATAGAATCAGCTCCTCCTAAGCATTTCAGAAGTGCTTTGGGACAAGTGGTAAACTTTATGTACACCCTTCAAGGTGAAGCAGCCGGTGCAGTTTCATTTTCAAACTTCGATACTTTGCTTGCTCCCTTTATTCGTTATGATAATTTAAGTTACGCTCAGGTTGAACAAGCGATTCAGGAATTCCTATATAATATGGCCGTTCCGACCAGAGTCGGATTCCAATGTCCTTTTACTAATATCACTCTTGATTTAAAACCTTCAGCCGTGTTTGCTAATCAACCGGTGATTATCGGAGGAGTTGTTCAGAAAGAAAACTATTCTGAATTTGAGGAAGAAATGAAAATGTTGGACAAGGCTTTCTATACAACGATGATTAAGGGAGACAGAAGTGGAAGACCATTCTCTTTCCCGATTCCAACCATCAATATTACCAAAGATTTTCCTTGGGATGATCCGGCTTTGGATCCGATGTTTGAAGCTTCTGCCAAATACGGTATCAACTACTTTGCCAATTATATCAATTCAGATATGAAGCCTGAAGATGTTCGTTCAATGTGTTGCAGACTTAGGCTTGATATGACTGAATTAGCAAATCGAGGCGGAGGAGGATTGTTTGGTTCAGGTTCTTTGACCGGAAGTATCGGAGTTGTTACTGTTAATCTTCCCAGAATCGGATACCTATCTAAAACCAAGAAGGATTTCTTTGAGAGATTAGGTAAGGTAATGGATGTTGCTAAAGAAAGTTTGGAAATTAAGAGAAAAACAATTGAAGAGTTTACTTCTAAAGGATTGTATCCTTATTCCAGATATTATTTAGCTGGAGTTAAGAAAGCTAAAGGACAATATTTTGCTAATCACTTCTCGACCATCGGTATTTGCGGAATGAACGAAGCTTTATTGAACTACATGGGAGAAGATATCGGTTCAAAAAAAGGACGTCAGTTTGCTTTGGAGGTAATGGACTTCATGCGTTCTAAATTGGTTGAATATCAAAAAGAAACTAACAGTATTTATAATCTTGAGGCTACTCCGGCTGAATCAACTTCTTACCGTTTAGCCCAGAAGGACAGAAAACTTTATCCCGATATTATTACTTTGGGAACAAAGAAGGTTCCTTATTACACCAACTCAACTCAGTTGCCGGTAAATTACACTGATGATATTTTTGAAGAATTGAAATTACAGGATGAGATTCAATGTAAGTATACCGGAGGAACAGTCGAGCACTTGTTTATCGGAGAAGAAATTTCTGACATCGATACGGTAAAAACTTTAATTAAGAAAGTTTTTGAGAAGAACAGATTGCCTTATATCACTTTGACTCCGACTTTCTCAATCTGTCCGACTCACGGATATATTGCCGGAAAACACTTTACCTGTCCTAAATGTGCGATTGAACAGCCCTGTGAAGTGTATTCCCGTGTAGTTGGCTACTTGCGTCCCGTCTCACAATGGAACGAAGGTAAACAGCAGGAATTCAAGGATAGGAAAGAGTTTAAGGTCAAAGCTTCTTTAGCAAAGCTAAATAAAAAATAAACATATGAACATTCAAGAAGTTTGTCATGATTGTGGAAAGAAAATTATTATTTCTGAAAATAATGAAATTCTCAATGGACAACTATTGAAATACTCTTTACCGGATGGAAAAGAGAAAATGATTTTCAAGTGTAATGAATGTTTTAGTGAAAATAAGAGTTTAAAGAATTACCAGGAGACAGAAGTATATTCCCGCGTAGTTGGCTACTTGCGTCCCGTTTCACAATGGAACGAAGGTAAGCAGCAGGAATTCAAGGATAGAAAAGAATTTAAAATTTCTTAATTATGAATGTGCGGGTTTCCGTACATTTTTAACAGATATGACAATAGGAGGATTGCAAAAAGTTACTTTGGTTGATTACCCGGGCAAGCTCGCTTGCACGATTTTTCTCTCGGGCTGTAATTTCCGTTGCCCTTTTTGTTATTCTAAAGAACTTGTTTTAGATCAAGAAATTAAAAATCATCCGCAAATATCAGAAGATTATATATTTGATTTTTTAAACGAGAAAAAGGGATTACTTGATGGATGTGTGATTTGCGGAGGAGAGCCGACAATTCACGGAGAATCTTTGATTGAATTTTTGAGAAAGATAAATAAGATGGGATTCTTAATCAAACTTGATACTAATGGTACTAATCCAGATATGATTAAAAGATTGATTGATGAAAAACTAGTTGATTATATCGCCATGGATATTAAGGCTCCATTGATAAAAGAAAAATACGAGACAGCCTGCGGAATGGTTACTGATATTTCAAAAATCAGAGAGTCGATTTCAATAATTAAAGATTCGGGAGTTGACTACGAATTCAGAACAACGGTTGTTCCGGGAATCCATACAGAAAAAGATATTATTAGAATTGCTAATGATATCGCTCCGGATAATAAATATTTCGTCCAAAGATTCAGGGGAGAAAAAGGAACACTTGATCCAAAATTTGAAGCGGTTCTTCCTTTTCCCGATGAATTTTATAAAAATATAGAAAAGGAGGTTAAAGATTTCTTTACTATTTTTAGGATAAGATAATGATACCGTTATATGATAAAAAAAGGATAGGGAATGGTTTTCCCTTAGCAACAGCTTTTTTAATTGTAATTAATACAATTTTTTTTCTTTGTACTGTTTCCAATCTTAATCATTATATTGATCTTTTTGGGTTTTCGGCCGGTAAATTATGGGACGGAAGGTTTTTTACCGTTTTTACTTCCATGTTTTTACACGGCAATGTTTGGCATTTAATCCTTAATATGTGGTTTTTATGGGTTTTTGGAAACAATCTGGAATCGCGTTTGGGTAGAATTAAATTTCTTGGCTTTTATTTCCTTTGCGGCGTTGGTGGGGCTATTGTTTATGCTTTGGCCATGTCTGACCCCACTGCCGCGGTTATAGGGGCGTCAGGGGCTATTTCTGGAGTGTTGGGTGGGTATTTGGTTTGTTTTCCGAAGAATAAAATTAAGACTTTTCTCTTTCTTTTTGTTGCCTCAATTCCAGCGGTTATTTACATCTTTGTTTGGTTCTTATTACAGCTTTTTTCTACTTCGATTATAGAGACTTCGGTTGCTTATTGGGTCCATATCGGAGGCTTTGTTTCGGGCATGGCCTTTATTAAAATGTTTAAAAAGGGAAAATGACGAAGTCCGAATCATTAATTTATTTTTGTTTAAGCTTTGTAGGAGGCATTTGTATTGCTTCCTTTTTTATTGATTCAGTTATTATTGAAATTATCGGATTAATTATTGGTCTTATCTTAATCGGTGCTTTTTATGAAAACAAAACAGTTGTTATCGTCGGATTTTGTTTTATGCTTTGTTCTGTTGGAATATTTTGGTTCGGTTTTAATTTATTTGAAATTGAGAATAGTGAATTAATTAAATTTAACGGTAAAGAAGTTGTTGTCGAAGGAAGAGTTTCTAATGATCCGGAAAGAGGAGCTGAAAAGATGCAAATGACTGTTGATGTTTTTAATGATAAGGAAAAATTAGGAAAGATTTTGGTTTTTACCGATAAATATTTTCCAGCTGAATTTGGAGATACGGTAAAGATTAAAGGAATAATTAAGATTCCGGATAAATTTGATGATTTTGATTATCGGGGCTATCTGGCTAAGGACGGAATATCGATGATTGTTTCTTTTCCTAAAATAGAAATTATTAAAAGTCAAAATACTTTTATCGGTCGAGTGTATGATTTTAAAAAAGAGTTGGGACGGAAAATAAAAGAAAATATTCCTGCTGAATCAAGCCCGATATTGGAAGCGATGATTTTGGGAAACGACCAACTAATGGATAAAGAATTGAAAGATAAATTAAGTAAGAGCGGTTTGAGTCATGTAATTGCTATCTCTGGTTCGCATATTGTTATTTTTTCCGCCATGCTATTCGAAGTTTTAATTTTCTTCGGTTTATGGAGAAAGCAAGCTTTGTTAGGTTCCATTATCTTTACCGTCTTATATATCTTCCTGGTCGGAATGCCGGCTTCGGGAGTGAGAGCGGGAATAATGGTCGGACTCTTGTTCTTGGCTCAGTTGATTTCCCGTCAATCATTTAATTTAAGGACTTTAGTTATAGCCGCTTCAATAATGTTGTTATTTAATCCTTTATTGTTAAAGTTTGATTTGGGTTTTCAATTGTCTTTTCTGGCGGTCTTGGGAATCATTTTAATCGCTCCGGTTTTTAATAAATGGTTGGATGTTATTTTTAAAGGAAAAATTGCTTGGCTGCGAGAAATTATCGCAATGACTGTTGCCGCTCAATTGTTTACTTTACCTTTGTTGATTTCTTCTTTCGGTTATTTTTCTTTGGTTTCTTTATTCTCGAATATTATCGTTTTGCCGATTACTCCAATCTTAATGGCTTTAGGAATTTTAGTTCCTTTCTTGGGAGTAATAGTTGCTCTTCCTTGTTCAATTCTTTTGTCATATTTAATGATTGTAGTAGATATTTCTTCTCGGGCTTCCTTTACGATAATGGAAGTTGATTTGCCTTTTGTTGTTTTATTGGTTATCTATCTTCCTCTTTTGTATTTGGCTCGCAAGGGGAGGAGAAAACAATTGGAATTTTTAAACGGATAATGTATAATTTAGTTATATGAGTAAGACTGCTTGGATTGTTTCTGTTAATATGGGATACGGGCATCAGCGAACCGCCCATCCTTTGAAATCTTTTGCCGAAGGCAAGGAGATTGTTTGCGCCAACGATTATCACGGCATTCCTTCGGGAGACAAAAAGATTTGGGAAAGTTCCAGGTTTTTTTATGAATCGATTTCCCGTTTTAAAAAATTTCCTCTATTCGGAGAAATATCTTTTTGGTTCTTTGACACCGTTCAGAGAATTAATGATTTTTACAGCAATAAAGATTTATCAATTCCTAATTTTACTCAAAAAAGAACTCAAATTTTATTCGGAAGAGGTTGGGGGATGGATTTAATCGAAAGACTAAAGAAGACTAAACCGGTTCCGATAGTTTCTACTTTTTATAATCCGGCTTTCATGGCGGAATATTTTAAATACCCCAATGATATTTTTTGCGTTATTTGCGATGCCGATATCAGTCGTAACTGGGCTCCTCTTTCCGGGAAAAAATCAAAGATAAAGTATTTTGCTCCTAATAAAAGAGTGGTTCAGAGATTAAAGATGTATGGAGTCAAAAAAGATAATATTATTTTGACCGGTTATCCCTTGCCGATGGAAAATATCGGAGGAAAGAATATGGAGGTACTGAAAGAAGATTTGAAAAACAGAATCGTTAATCTTGACCCGGTAAAAACATATCGTGAGAAAAAAGATTTTATTATTCGTGAAAAGCTCGGCCGTTTGCCCAAGAAGTCAGATCATCCTTTAACGATTATGTTTACCGTCGGCGGAGCGGGGGCACAAAAAGATTTGGGTATAAAAATTATCAGAAATTTAAAGAAAATAATATACAACAGAAGGTTGAAAATTATTCTTGTTGCGGGAATTAAAAAAGAGATCGAAACTTATTTTGAAAAAGAAATTAGAAACGGAGGGTTGGGAGACTTGTTGGGAACTGGAATAGAAATTATCTACGCAAAGAATTTTGAAGAATATTACGATAAGTTTAATTTAGCTTTAAGAAAAACAGATATTTTATGGACCAAACCGTCGGAACTTTCTTTCTATTCAGCTTTAGGCTTGCCGATTATTATTGCTCCGACCATCGGTTCCCAGGAAGAATTTAATAAGAGTTGGTTATTGAAATCCGGTTTGGGAATTGAACAAAGAGAAATCGAAAACGTTAAGAATTGGTTTTATGACTATCTTCACTCGGGATATTTTGCTCGAATGGCGATGGAAGGTTTCATCAATGGAGAACAAATGGGAACAGTTAAAATTAAAGAAGAAATACAAAAATGTTCTGGCTCACCGCAATAATCTTTTCATATTTATTTTTTGCTTTGGCTTCTTTAGGGGACAAGATTGTCTTATCCGGTCCGTCCAAGCCTAAAACATATACATTTATCGTCGGACTTTTAAGTCTTATTTCGATACTAATAATTCCTTTTGTTGAATTTGGTTATCCGAGCTTGATTAGTTTAGCTTTTATCATCCTTGAAGCTATTGTTTATATTGCCGGTCTCTATGCCATGTTCTATGCTTTAGAACATTTTGATGTTTCCAAAGTAATGCCGACCATCGGAGCAACCCAGCCAATCTTTATCGCCCTCTTATCTTTTTTCTTTTGGGGATACTACAAGATGGAAGGAAATGAAATTTTAGCTTTTATTATTCTTTTAATAGGAAGTGTTTTAATTTCGATTGACAAGAGTTTGAAAATTACCAGAAAAAGTTTGGAAATATCTTTAATCACGGCACTTCTTTTTTCTCTCGACTTTATTTTTTCTAAATTTGTTTTTGCCGAGATGTCGTTTTGGCAAGGCTTTATCTGGATGAGAATTTTCAGTTTTATTTTTGTTTTGGTATTTTTATTTGATAAGAAATTCATAAAAGAATTGAAAGGAGGGAACGGAAAGTTTAACAAGAAGACAGGAATCGTTTTCTTTACCGCTCAGACATTCGGAGGATTGGCTAATATTCTTCAAAGCTGGGCTATCTTTTTAGTGCCGGTTTCTTATTTAGCGATAATGAATTCGATGAAAGGAATACAGTATGCTTTTTTGTTTGTTTTGGTTGTCTTAACTTCTTGTTTTTTACCCAAAGTTTTAAAAGAGGATATGAGTAAAAAGATAATGATGCAAAAAGTCATTTCCATCCTTATTATCGGTTTAGGTTTGGCGGTTTTAGTCCTATAAAAACAGGGTTTGATTCTTTAGCTAATTTTTAATATAATGTACTTGCTAATGATTCCATTATTAAAATACATTTTATGGTCCCTTTTGGGACTAGTCGTTCTCTTTGTTGCATATTTTTTTATTGGTTTTGCCAATCAACCGAAGAATATGACCTGGGGAGTTAATTTTTCGGTCAAACAGACAGATTTTTTAAGATTGGATTCAAAAGAGACATACGTTGCCATTTTGAATGATTTGGGAGCGAAAAACATTAAAATATCGGTTTATTGGGATTTGATTGAAAAAGAGAAGGGAGTCTATGATTTCAGCGAATTAGACTGGCAGATGGCTAAGGCAGAAAAGTATAATGCTAATATTATTTTAGCCATCGGAATGAGAGTGCCTCGTTGGCCGGAATGTCATTTGCCAAATTGGGCTCGTGACCTTGATAAGGAAAAGCAACAAGAGGAAATTATGACGATGCTTAAAAAAATAGTTTTAAGATATAAAACATCTCCGGCTCTTTCAATGTGGCAAGTGGAAAATGAAGCTTTTCTTAAGTTCGGAGCTTGTCCTTGGGCGGATGAGGAGTTTTTAAAGAAAGAAGTTGCTTTTGTTAAAGCCAATGATCCTGACCATAAAATTATTGTTACCGATAGTGGAGAATTGTCTTTCTGGATTAAAGCGGCTCAAGTCGGTGGAGATATGGTCGGAGTTACTACCTATGAGAAGGTTTGGCAGCAACAACTTCGTTCTTACGTTTCTTATCCTCTTCCGAGTGTTTTCTATAACCGTCGAGCCGATATTGTAAAGAATTTTTTCAAGCAGAAGGTGATTGGAGTGGAATTACAGGCTGAGCCGTGGTGTGCCAATTCAATTATGAATTCATCTTCGGCCGAGCAGGAAAAAACAATGAATTTGAAACAATTTAAAAAGAATGTGGAATTTGCCAAAAGTACCGGAATCGACACTTTTTATTTCTGGGGAGCCGAGTGGTGGTACTACATGAAGACGATTTATAATAATTCAGAGATTTGGGATGAAGCTAAGAAGTTATTTTAGTGAATATGTTAAGCATAATTATACCAACATTAAACGAAGAGAAGAATATTAAAACCTTGCTATCTTTAATTCAGAAAGGAGGTTTTGATGATTACGAAGTGATCGTTGCTGATGCCGGTTCAACCGACAAGACAGTTGAAATTGCCAGAGGATTCAATTGTATTATTACTAAAGGAGGATTGCCGGCCAGAGGAAGAAATAACGGAGCAAAAGTTGCCAAGGGAGACATTCTTTTTTTCCTTGATGCTGATTTAAAACTTGCTCCCAAGAATTTCTTAAAACAGTCGGCTGAGTATTTCATTAAAAATGATTTAGCGGTCGCTTCTTTTCCTATTTTGCCTCAAAAAAACAATATCTATTTAAATCCTTTCACTTTGAATCTTTTTTACAATGTTCCCCAGAAGATATTAAAGAAAGTTTTTCCGATGGGAGCAATGGGAATAATGGTTAAAAAAGATATCTTTGAAAAAGTTAAGGGATTTGATGAAAGCATCACTTTAGCTGAAGATCATTATTTTATTCAGCAGGCTGAAAAATTAGGAAAATTCGATATTATTAAAAAGGTCAAAATATATATGCCTTCGCGGAGATTTGAAAGGGACGGATACTTCAGAACCGTTTTCAAATATCTTTTATGCGGTTTGAATATGGGGTTCTGTCGAGTTCCGGAAAGAAAAATTAAGTATGATTTCGGACATTACGATAAGAAGTAAGTTTTCAAAAATATGTCAATCTATCAATTACCATCAATTAATTTTCACAAAATAAAAGGACCGGAGATGAATAAATTATTTCCAGGAAAGATGCCTTTCCCGGGATTATTTTTAATTTTAATTTTTTTAATCGGATTGATTGGGGGAGTATCTTCAAGTTATATTTTTTATCTTAAACTGAAACAGGAGATTATTAGTGCGGGAGTTCCGATTATTCATTCGGAAAAAGTGGTTGAAAAAGAATATATTCCTCAAACCACTCAGGAGCAGAAAGTAATCGATGTGGTTAAGGAAAATTCTCCTTCGGTTGTTTCCGTCGTTATTATGAAAGAAGTCGCTGTTTACGAACAGCAGTATATAGATCTTTTCGGAGACGGGTTTTTAACCATTCCTCAGCAGAAACAGGCCGGAACCGAGAAGCAGCAGGTGGGAGCGGGAACCGGATTCATTGTTTCTGAAGATGGATTGGTTTTAACTAATAAACACGTTGTTGCCGATGATAAAGCTGAATACATAGTTGTGATGAGCGATAATAACGAATATCCGGCTAAGGTTTTAGCTAAAGATCCGGTTCAAGATTTAGCAATCATGAAAATACAGGGGAATAATAAATTTAAGGCTTTGACACTTGGTTCTTCCGATGATGTTCAGATTGGTCAAAGTGTTATTGCTATCGGTAATGCTTTGGGAGAATACCAGAATACGGTTTCAGTAGGAGTAATTTCCGGTTTGGGCAGAACAGTGATTGCTTCGGGAGAAACAATCGGAACGGAAACATTAGAAGACATTATTCAGACTGATGCGGCGATTAATAAAGGAAATTCAGGTGGTCCGCTTTTAAATTTAAAAGGTGAAGTTATCGGAATTAATACGGCCATTTCTTCCTCTGGTCAGAATATTTCTTTTGCTATTTCAATTAATAAAGCTAAAAAAGATATTGAGCAGGTTAAGGGTTCCGGAAAAATATCGTATCCATATCTGGGGGTCAGATATATATTGATAAATAAAAAATACGCGGAAGAGAAAGAATTATTGGTTGATTACGGAGCTTTGATTAGCAAAGGAACTGATTCCAGTGATCCGGCGATTGTTTCTGGTTCTCCGGCCGAAAAAGCCGGATTGAAAGAGGAGGATATTATTCTAGAAATGGGCGGGGAAAAGATAACAACAGATAATCCTTTATCTAAGATTATTTCCAGATATGACCCGTATACTTCGGTTGATTTAAAGGTGTTGAGAAACAAAGAAGAAGTCATAATTACGGTTATTTTGGGAGAATGGAAGCAATAGCGTTTTTACTTGGTTTGTGTTAGTATTTTAATACTATGAACTCAGACATTGAAGAAATAAAGTCTCGTCTAAATATCGTCGATGTCGTAGGAAGCTACATTAAACTTGAAAAAGCGGGAATAAACTACCGGGCCCGTTGTCCTTTTCATAATGAAAAATCGGCCTCTTTTTTTGTTTCTCCGTCCCGTCAATTATGGCATTGTTTCGGAGGCTGTAATGAAGGGGGAGATATTTTTAAGTTCGTTATGAAAATTGAGGGAGTTGATTTTGTCGACGCTTTAAAGATTTTAGCCGATAAGGCGGGAGTAGCTTTAAAAAAGGAATCGGAAGACTGGAAGAAAATGAAAAATGAAAGGCAAGTTTTAATTGATTTATTGGAAAGGTCCTCTAAATTTTATTCCGCTCAATTGGAAAAAAGTAAAACCGGCAAAGAAGCTATTGAATATCTTTTTAAAAGAGGAATGAAGATTGAAACGATAAAGGACTGGCGACTCGGCTATGCTCCCGATACTTGGACCGGTCTTTCTGATTATTTAATCGGACAAGGATTTAAAAAAGATGATATCGTTAGTGCCGGATTGGGAATTAAAAAAGATTCGGCTAAGTTTTTTGATCGATTCAGAAGTAGAATCATGTTTCCGATTCTTGATTTAAATTCTCAGGTCTCGGGATTTACCGGCCGGATATTTAAACTGGAAGATGAAGCCAAATATTTAAATACTCCCAATACTTTACTGTATGACAAAAGCCGGGCCCTATACGGTATAGATAAGGCAAAACTAGAAGTCCGTCAGAAAGATTTTTGTGTTTTGGTTGAGGGTAATGTTGATTGCATTATGTCTCACCAAGCAGGAATTAAGAATTGTATCGCTGTTTCGGGAACTGCTTTGACCCCTTTGCATTTAGGAATCATTAAAAGATATTCTTCTAATTTGGTCTTGGCTTTTGATATGGATTTGGCAGGAAACAATGCCACTAAGAAGGGAATTGATTTGGCACTAAAAAACGGATTCAATGTGAAGGTTATTTCAATGGTTGCAGAAAAAGACCCAGCCGATATTATTCTTTTAGAAGGAGAAGAGAAATGGAGAGATTTGGTAAATTCAGCCAAACCGATTAATGAATTCTATTTCGAATTGGCTTTTAAAAATAGAAATCCGGAAGTCTTTGAAGACAAAAAAAAGATTATTGCTGAACTCTTGCCCGTTTTAAAGAAAATTGATAATAACATAGAACAGAGCCATTGGATTGAAAACATGAGTCAGCGATTAAGGATAAAGGATGAAGATATCAGGACGGAAATGAAAAAAGTCAAAATAGAAGATAATAATATTCCCGAAAAAGAAGTAATTAATATTAAAGAGAAGAAAACCAGGAGAGAGATGCTGGAAGAGGATATTTTATCCCTCACTTTACTTGAACCGTTAAAAGCTTCTGAATTAACCGAAGAAATGATTGAAGTTTTTTCTCCCGAAGCCAAAGATGTATTTTTAAAGATTAAAAACAAAGAAGATTTGGGTGTATCGGACTATTCAAGCTATATCTTAATCAGGTCGGAATTGATGAAGGAAGTGGAAGATTTGATTGTCAACGAAGAGTGGAATAAATGCCTAACTGAACTGCAAAGCTTGATTAAAAAGCAAGAAAGAGATAGGCTGACTCAAGAGATAAAAAGTAAGGAGAAAGAAGGAGCTTTCGCAGACGTCAAAGAACTTTTATTAAAATTTAATAAATTAATAAAAAACAATGAAGAAAACAAAAAAGAAGTTAGTCAAAAAGGCGAAGCTGAAAAAGCCGCTGAAGAAAGTTGTGAAAAAAAAGATGACTGCGAAGAAGAAAGCTCCGGTAAAAAAAGTCAAGAAAAGGAAGAAGAGAGTCATTAATGTTATCACTCCGGAAAAATTAGATGAACTGGTAAAGAAAGGCAAGACTAGAGGTTTTGTGACTTTTTCTGAGATTTTGAATTATTTTCCCAATATTGAAGAAAACATGATTGAATTGGATCAGATGTTCGGTAAATTGGAACAACTGAGTATTGATGTGAAAGATTCTAAAGGATATTTGGATACGACTGACACTACTAAGAAGAAAGGAAGGAAAAGAGCTTCGACCGGAAAGATTGATTCAATCCAGTCTTATTTAAAAGAAATCGGAAGGATTGATCCAATTACCGCTAGAGATGAAAAGGATTTGGCTCGAAGAATTGAAGCGGGCGACGAAGATGCAAAAAGGAAATTAGCCGAAGCTAACTTAAGATTGGTTGTTTCAATTGCCAAAAAGTATATCGGACGCTCTCCTAATTTAACTTTACTTGATTTGATTCAAGAGGGTAATTTGGGATTGTTCAGAGCGGTAGAGAAATTTGATTGGAGAAAAGGATATAAATTCTCAACCTATGCCACTTGGTGGATTAGACAGACTATTACCCGTGCTTTGGCTGATCAGGCTAGAACTATTCGTATTCCGGTTCACATGATTGAAACTTTAACTAAATACACTCAAGCTAAGAGAAAGCTATTGCAAGAATTAGACAGAGAACCGTTAGACGAAGAGATTGCCGCAGAAATGGGAATTGAGGTTGAGAAGGTAAGGCATTTGGAGAAGATTTCTCAAAAAGCAGTTTCTTTGGAAACTCCAGTGGGGGAAGATGAGAAAGACAGTGTTTTAGGTGAGTTCATTAAAGATGACAAGATTGAATCTCCTGCTTCTCAAGCTGGAAGAACATTACTTCGAGAACATTTGGATGAGATATTTAAAGATTTAGCCGAAAGAGAACAAAAGATTCTTTCGATGCGTTTTGGTTTAGAGGACGGAGTTACTCACACCTTGGAAGAGGTAGGACAGGAGTTTGGTGTAACCAGAGAAAGAATCAGGCAAATTGAAGCAAAAGCGATTGAAAAGATTAGGGGACACAAGGATTTGAAGAAATTAGAGGGATACTAATTGTCAAAAATTATCTTTTTTGTTATAGTGCGGCTAGCACATAACAGAACTTGCATCAAAGGAGGTGATTTGCACGTCTAGTTTCTTTGTGCTGAAAATGAAAGCTTACCTTCTCTTTCTGAAAATCAGAATGACGAGGGGGTTAAGAAAAGGATTATTTAAAGCTATTGTTTATTTATTAACATCCTTTGGTTTGTTTTTTTATCTTTCAGAAAGAGAGAAGACGAATATTATCGTTTATGCCTGGTTCAGAAAGATAGATGATATTATTGATGGAGAAGAAGTCTGGGACGGCAATATCGATACTTATATCCATCAGAAGAAAAATATCTTAAAAGGAGATTTCTCTGTTTGTCTCGAAGAAGATACACTTTTTATTTATCTTATTGAGTTGACGAAAAAATACGATATCAATATATGGCAAGAAGTGAAAGATCTTTTTGAAGCAATGGAAAATGAATACGGTTATCGGAATAAGTTTGTTCCCAAGAAAGAATTGCATCAGAATTGGGCAAAACAAGATAAGGCCATCTTTTCGATGATTAGCAAAATTGTCGGGGAAGAAGTTTATCTCTATTCTAATTCCGAACTCTCCGAATTCTGGGGTATTTTTACCAGAGTCGATTCTCTTAAAGATATAAAGGAAGACGTGAAGCAGGGAATAATCAATATTCCCCTGGAAGATGCTTTAAAATACAAGATGAATATCGACGAATTAATTTCTTCTAGTAATTTGGAGTCCATTAGTGGCTTTAAGGAATGGTATGAAAAGGAAAATAAAGAAGTATTAGAGGAAATGGAAAAAGTTATTTCTATAATTAAAAAAAGGAATGACTTGCCTTTATTCAATTTTGTATTCAGCCTCAATAACATAAGAGTCAGAGTTCTGTGAGGGAGGATTGATGCACCTCCTTTTTATATAGTTGAAAAAAATACAATTTGTGGTATATTGTTGATATATTCCGGTGTGGCGCAATGGTAGCGCGGTTGCCTGTTAAGCAATAGGTTGTAGGTTCGAATCCTACCACCGGAGCCAACCAGTGAGGGGTTCTAAGAGACCGATTACCGTCAGGGTAAGCGGTTTTTGTTTCTTGCCATCACAATTATTTTAGTATAGTATGAAGCCAATGAAATCAACGATAAACAGCTTAATAGTTAATTAGACTTCTCTCGAATTTTTTAACTTGTAAAAAATATTAAAATATGTCGGATATAAATATTTCAAATGAAATAAAGCACCATTTTCTCAGGAGGCTTGCCCATATTGTGGTCGGTAATGAGGAAAATATTTTAAAATCTGCCCTCACTTTTTTTATAGAGCAAGCACTTTTAGAGATCGGTCATAATAAATCACAACGCGAGATAATTGCTGGTATCAGAAATAATTTTTATCTAAACTTTCAGAATGCCGAAGTAGTAGATGTTCTTAACGAAAGAACAAAGACTGGTTTCCTTGTTTGCAAATCTGGAAAATATACATTAGAAATTAACAGGGAAAAAGAACTAAAGGAAAAAAACACTAAAGCTAAAAGTTTTGAAGAAAGCATTTTTTCTGATTGGATAGAGCTTATATCGGCGAAGTATCCAGACCTATCAGACGGGGATAAAGTAATTCTTGTTTCCGACCTTCAACTTTATTTAAATAAGATATTTCTTCAGCATGGAGCAGAATGTACGGTGCTTATCTATCCAGAGGAAGACAAGCTTAATGCTCTTATAAAACAATACTCACAGGAAAATTTAGATAAATTATTACCAGAGCGATCCGATATATTGAAGAAAATCAGAACTATTGAATTTCCACTATTTCTTCGTTGTATAGATAATGAGAAAAAAGTTTATTTTGCGGGAATATTAGATGGTACGTTTGTTTATAATCTTATTCAGATTGATCCTCAAACA
Organism: Minisyncoccales bacterium; assembly: GCA_049302755.1. Classification (GTDB taxonomy): domain Bacteria; phylum Patescibacteriota; class Minisyncoccia; order Minisyncoccales; family Minisyncoccaceae; genus UBA2211. The sequence goes on from JBAQMK010000002.1 coordinate 248,271, forward strand.
CAGAAATTAGTGCGAGACAATTTTAAAAATTATACCATCTATCTTGATACTAATATTCTATACTCTCTTTTCGATTTGCATAACTCGCAACGAACAACAGTTATAGAAAAGGCAATTAATCTTAGCCGACAGTTTGGTATTAAAATTGTTGTTTCTCACCGTACGGTTGAAGAAATGAAAAAATCAATCGCACTAAAAAAGGAAGCACTTCTTTCAAGTAGTCCGATAAGAAGAGATTTAGCAGAAATAGGAGCTGAAATATCAGAAGAGGAAGATTTTATAACTTCCTACTGGAGGGCTTATTATAAAACGGGGGTATCAAAAGAAGATTTTATTGAAAAACTTAGTCATGTTGCCGATCTCTTAAAATCGAAGAATATTCCTGTGATAAAAGGATTGGACTTTACATCAGAAACTATTGAGAAGGAGAAAGATATTTTAAAAGATTCAATTTCTCCTCGAAGAAAAACAGATGTTGTTGCGGAACATGATGCTTATCATTGTCTCCTAATAAAAGAATTACGAAAAGAGGCGGACATTAAACAATCTAATGAAAAATATTGGTTTCTTTCATTGGACAGTGTTTTGCTTATATACGACGTGGAAACACGAGCGCAAGGAGAGGTTCCATTTGTTTTATTGCCACATCAGTTACTTCAAATTTTACGTCCGTTTGGGCAAAGAACCCATGATTATGATGCAACATTTATAGAGCTATTTTCTCGTCCGCAGATTAAATCCGCACATGGCATTTTGCCCAATAATTTGGCACAAAAGATTTTAGCCAAAATATCGGGTTTTAGCGACCTTCCGGCCGAGACAGCCTTAAGTATTATTATGGATCAGACATTTAGGAAAAGTGTTGTAGTAATACAGGACATGGGGGAACAAGATAAATTTATTGAGCAGAAAATTGAAAGTACAGTTGCCACTGAATTAAAACAATACAAAGAAAGATTAGAAAAATTAGAATTGGAGAGCGAAAAACAAAATAGAATTACCGAAGCAAAAATTAATCAAAAAGACAATAAGGTTGAGCAACAAGATAAATCAATTTTATTTTATAAAAATTTATCATTTTATGTTACTCTTATTTTATTATTGTTGTTGAGCTTCTTAGCTTATAAAAATTTATGGGTAGGGGCTACAAAAATTCAACGATGTATGCTTATCGCTGCTGACATGGCTCTTCTTTATTTAGTAGGAACGATTAAATGGAAACCTGATAAAGTTTACAATATAATCATGGGTTTGATCGCAATTTTAAATTTTATTTTGTTTTCGATAAGTTTATAATTTTTCAGAATACGAAGACATGAAATGCTAATTTTTGATAGATAGTTGTCCGTTTGCTATAAATATTTTTCCTTTGAGAAATGATATCAATTCTCTTTTTTCTTCAATCGTTCCTTGCGATAAAATGTATCGGGCATACTTTTTATGGTCCAGCGTTTCTTCTATTTTTTCATTAGATTCTTTCAGCCCTAGAACCCCGTATCTGAATTTTTTATATCTTTTAATTTCGCATTCTATTTTCTGTTTTATCTCCGATCCGTCCATAATGAGATCGTCCATCATTCCAGACAGCTGTTCTATCAAATCCTCTTCTTTCATGTATCCGCATTTACAATGAAGGTCATTGTATCTGGTGCATCCGTAATAGACATGTATGTTGAATGACCCATTTTTAAGCTTTCTGTGCTTTTCTTCCGCAGTTATTCCTGATCCGCATAATCCGCATTTCATCAATCTAGTGAAAGCGAACTCCTTGTTTTCGCATCTGGCATTCTGGCTCGTAATCTGTTCTTGGACTTTATCGAATAAATCTCTGGTGATTATCGGTTCATGTAATCCATCGTACCATGCTCCGCCTCCGACAGGGTATTCGAACTTTCCATAATAAAAGCTATTTTTCAATATAGAGTACACAGAACTCAATGTCACTCTTTTCCCGGTTCTGGTTGCGAAGTTAATTGATATCATCCAATTATACAGCTTCCTTCCGCTATATTTCTCGAAAGCTGTTTTTTCGAACATCTGCTTGATTATCGGAGCCCTGACCGTGTCTATAAATATCTTTCTTTGGCCTTTAATGCCCTCTTTGTTCGTTAAATACCCTAAGGGTGCCATTCCTGGACGCCAGCCCATGGAACACTTGGCTTTCATGCCTCTTTTGACGTTTACTGATTTATTGTCGTTTTCCAGCTTAGCTTGTGATCCAAGAATCATTAGCAAGAATTTATCGTTAGGGGAATTGCCGAAGGATTGACCGTAAGTTCTTATCTCTTTTAATTTTCCATTATCCATCATATCCACAACCGTTCCTAAGTCTCCAGCGTTTCTGGCTATTCTATCCGGAGCCCATGTTAGTATTCCATTAAACTTTTCTTCTCTTATTTCTTTAATTATTTCATTAAAAACCGGCCTTTGGCCGACTTCTTTAGCTGAGTGTTTTTCTTGTTTTATCTCAATCACATTGAGGTTGTCTCTTTTTGCTAGATCTAACATTTCCTTAATCTGGGAATCGATAGAAAGGGCTTGGGTTTCGTCTGATTCTGTTGATTTCCTTGCGTATAGGCAATACTTTGTATCTGTCATATTTTGTTCTTTTATTCTCTTACCTATACAGATGTCGCAAGAGCGTAAGGAAGTCCAGACCTATATGGAGACAAACTGGAGACTGAAAGACTACACAATTTTTAGCTTTTAAGCTATTATGTATTTACAATTTAATAATGAGCCTAAACCTATAAATTTTATGGGCATGGCACAAAATTTCCCAACCACGATATTAAGCTCCTCATTGAGCACTCGTGGTTGGGTCACTAGCCGAAAGGTTATTGGATGGTCGCAAGACTATCGCTCGTGGGGAGCTTTGTGTTATAGCCCACGAGAAAAACCCAACCACAATATGTCAAAACAAAAAATACAGAACCTCGTTGAAAAATACGAAGATCTTAAAAATTCAGGAAAATTAAAATTTTATACCGAGGAAGAGGTAAAAAAAGATTTTATTCTTCCGCTTTTTGAATCTTTAGGCTGGGATGTTCATAACAAAAAAGAAGTCTCCGCCGAGGAGACTATCTCATCTGATCGAGTAGATTATGGATTCTATCTAAACGACAGAGTCAAGTTTTATTTAGAAGCTAAAAAATTCAATGTTGATATTCATGACGAAAAGTTTGCTAGCCAAACAATAAAATATTCTTTTAACAAAGGAGTTACTTGGGCGATACTAACAAATTTTGAAACCCTTGTCGTTTTTAATGCCCAATATATTGAAGGTAAATTATCGGATAAAAGATTTTTCGAAATTAATTGTAGCGAGTTTTTAAGCAGAATTGATCAATTAAATCTTTTATCAAAGGACGCATTTAAAAATGATCTTTTAGATAAAGATGCCGAAAAAGTAGGAAAGAAACTTCAGAAAGTATCTGTAAGTAATTTATTATACAAAGATTTACAAAGTTGTAGAGATATTTTAACTAAGGATCTTGGCCTATGGAATAATGATGTTGACCATGATTTATTAGATGAAGGCGTCCAGAAACTCCTTGATAGACTACTTTTCATTAGAGTAGCAGAAGACCGAGGCATTGAACCATCAACCCTGGTTCCCATGGTTAGGCAAGCTCGAGGGGATTCAAAAAAACATCTATACCAATCAATGACTGAAAAATTTAGGGAATTTGACAGTTTTTATAATTCAAATTTGTTTTCAAAACATCCCTTTGAACAATGGGAAGAATACAGCGGAGCTACAGAAAAAGTAATCAATATTTTATACGGTAAAAGTGGCTACTACGAATACGACTTTAAAGCAATGCCAGCCGATGTATTAGGAACGGTTTATGAAAACTATCTTTCACACCGTCTCTCAAAGTCAAGGAAAGGAACAACTGTTTCAAAAGATGCTAGCAAGAAAAAAGAGCAGGGCATTTATTATACCCCCAGTTATATTGTTGACTATATTGTAAAAAAAGCATTAATACTATCCCTAGATGAATGTAAAACCATCGAAGATATTAAAAAAATTAAAGTTTTAGATCCAGCTTGTGGCTCAGGTTCTTTTCTTATAAGAGCATTTAACATTATTTTTGAAAAATATAAAGAATTTGGTTTCAAGGGTCAAGAAGATTTATTAAAAATACAAATACTTAAAGAAAATATATATGGCATTGATTTAGACCAACAAGCAGTTGAGATAACAAGATTAAATTTACTTATCAATGCTTTAACTAAACGAGAAAAATTACCATTTTTAGACAACATTAAAAATGGAAATTCACTTATTTCTGGCACCGATGAGAAACTACACGAATATTTTGGTAAAAATTTTAGAGATAAAAAACCATTTAATTGGCAAGAACAATTTCCAGAAGTTTTTAAACAAAGCCATTTTAATGTAATTATTGGAAATCCTCCATACGGGGCTGACATTTCAAAGATAGAACAAGAATATTTTAAAAAATTATATAATATCGGTTCAACCGACACGGCAGTTTTATTTATAAAAAAAGCATTAGATGAGTTAGGGGATGGCGGATGTTTAGGTTTTATTATCCCTAAAGCATTCTGTTTTGCTTCAAATTGGCAAAAAATAAGAGATCTTATTTGGGATAATGTATTTGAAATAATTGACTGTGGTAAGGTCTGGAAAGAAGTTAAACTAGAGCAAGTTATTGTAATTTTGCGAAAAGGCATCAAGCAAAAGTATTATAAATCTGGTGTCGTTGAAGATGAACAGATAAAAATAATATGTGAAATTGATAAATCTAATTGTAAAGTGTTCGGGCTTTTCTTAAATGGAGTTTATTCTTCCGAATTAGAAATCGCCCAAAAAATATTGGACAACTCGATTGTTTTAAACGATATAGCTAAAAATCAAAGAGGAGCAATGCTCCAAAAAGAGATTAGTAATAATGGTGATACCGAGGTAATTGGTGGGGCACAACTATCTAGGGCGGGAGTTATAGGAATAAAAGGCAAAATAAATAAGAATTTAGTCACAGATAAAAAGGCATTTATTAACCAGAATTCTATCCTGGTTCAAAGAATTATCGCACACATTGAAAATCCTACTGATCATATAAAAATAACTGCTATCGTCCCAAAAGATAGAAAACAAATAATAGTTGATACTATAAACCAGATTACTATTACTGATAAAAAATATCATCCGCAATTTATCTGCACCTTATTAAATTCTAAATTACTGAATTGGTATGTTTATAGATTTATTCTTGGTAAAGCTATAAGGTCTATGGAATTTGATAATCCCACAACAAGCAGACTCCCAATTCCAAAAATAGACTTTTATAAAAAATCGGAAAAAGAAGAATACCATGAAATAGTTGAACTAACCGACAAAATAATAAAGCTAGATAAAGATCTTCAAAAAAGTACTGAAAATTCAGAAAAATGGATTTCAATAAAATCCGAAATCGAAAAAGTTAATCAAAAAATAGATGATGAAGTTTATAAATTATACAAAATTACCGATGAAGAAATTAAAATAATTGAAAACGCTGCAAGAAAATGAATTAGGATAATCATTGTTTTTCTCTACGATGTTCTATCTACAATCGGCCGACGTAATCTATTATTAATTTTAATTTATAAATATATGGGAGATTTATCGATTAAAGATAAATTTAAAATAATGTCAAAGAGAATCAATTTAAAGTCTATAATAATTATTATTGCTATTTTGGCTATATTGTTTGTTGGCGGATACTATTGGTGGATCGGAACGCCTCAATATAGCTTGTTCCAAATTAAAAAGGCATATAAAACACATAATGCCGATTTGGCATTAAAGTATATCGATAGTGATGCAATTTTTGAAAACTATTGGACAGAATATATTGAAAAGACCATGACAGAAACATCCAGTTCTAATGGTTTTGAGACTCTTGGTAAAATCATAGCATTGCAAATGATTCAGAACATGAAGCCGACGATAAAAGATGTTTTAAAACAGACCATAATTAAATCCTTTTCCGAAAATCAAGAAAGTAATAATGATAGTGAATTTACTAAAAATCTTAACGGGACATGGGGCAGTAAACCAAAAATAAGCCGTAAAGGAAATACGGTCACAGTTGATTTATCAAACAATATTAAGCTTATAATGACTAAAAATAATCATTATTGGGTTGTGACTAAAATTGAGGGACTAAATTAATTATTTTGTAAATAATTCATATGGCATTAACAAAAGAAGAAATTGAAAAAATAGAGGAAGAAGAGCGTGTTCGTGCCGAGGCAAAAAATAAGTATAGTCAAAAGCCTAAAAATATTCCTAATAAAAATGATTTGACTCCGACTCCAGTTTTTGTTTTTATTCTTTTAATGATTTTTATATTTATGTTTGTTATCGGAGCAGGAGTATTTTCAATAGTTTTACCCATTATAATTTTTATTTATTTTATGCCAGCTGTTTTAGCTTACGAAAAAAGAAAAAATAATGCCGCAGCAATACTAATGCTTAACCTTTTTCTAGGATGGACATTAATAGGATGGGTGATAGCTATGGTTTGGGCGGCGACGAATGATCAGTAAAATATCTTTCTAAAAATTTTGTTTCTATAAAAATAATAAAAAATACAAATATGAAAAAACAAGTCTTATTGATAATAATTTTGATCGTTTCCATATCTATAATATCACTTGTTGTATTTAACCTTACCTATGCTATAGAAGGAAACGTCACAGACATAGCAACTGGGGAATCGGTGGCAGGAGTTAAAGCAATAGTTGCTAATCATGAAGGTACGACGGATGACAAAGGACATTATAAAATAAAAGGAATAAAATTATATCAAAAGGGAGACTTAACAATAAATGTACCAGAAGGTTATATCGATGTTAATCCTATAAAGATAGATTACAGTAGTCGACTTATTGGGAAAGATTTTACAATAGAGCCAACCCTTGAACGAGTGGTAGCCTTAGTAAATACCGCACTTAAAAATAATCAATACGATTATGTTTGGGACTTTACGCATCCCGATGTTAAAAAATATTGGGATAGTAAAGATGAGTATGTAACATTAAATAAGTTAGTAGCAGATGTTATAGAGCAAAGAATTCTTCGAAAAAGTATTAAATCAATTACCATTAGTGGTAATATACGAACGCTTGATAGTTGGAAATTTAAAACAATTAATCCAAGCAAAGAGTATAAAGATGTTTTAGAAGTTCCGGTAGAAATAGTTTACATTCAGAATGGTAAAGAACAACCACAAACCGAGCTATTCTATTATCAGCGGGTCGATGGTTTTTATCATTTTTTTGCTAGCGTTGATAAGGATGGCCTTAAAGAAATGGTGAAACTCTACGATGTTTATAATAAGCTAAATGATAGCGAATTAAAAAGTATTTACACTGATTACGAAAAATATATTAATAAATAAATTTATAAAAAATGGAAAATAATATACAAACAAAAAAATGCCCGCATTGTCAAACAGATATTCCTAGAAAGGCGATTAAATGCCCTAACTGCCAAAGTCAATTGAAATCGTTGCCAAGCCGCCATCATATTTTGACTTTTTTTATAGCAGTTATGGTCTTTTGGTTTACGGTTTCTTTGATAACCTCATTTAATGATTCGTTGACAGGAGGTTCTGGTGGGAAGAAAACATCAGAGCCACTTTTAGAATTGCAAAGTATGAATTGTCATAGAGAATACGACTATTTTATTATCGAGGGAACGGTAAAAAACATAAGTGAAGAATCTTTGAAAAACGTAGAAGCCGTTGGAGGTATGTATCAGGAGAATGGAGAAATTGTAACATCAGATAGTGCTTTAATAGATTTTAATCCGATTCTTTCGGGACAAATATCTTCCTTTAAAGTAATGCATACCGATAATCCTGCAATTAAAAAATGCGAAGTAAATTTTAAAGAATTGATGGGCGGAACTATTTATACTAAAGACAGTAGGGTTAAATAATAAATTACGCTAAAGCCATTCAACACTTGGGACAGGTTCATTAGAATATATGATGAATTGGTTAGCTACAAGTGAAAATGCATCCGCAAGGTCGTCGTATTTTTCGACACCGAAATTGGTAAGCTGAAGAATAAGATCTTCGGCGCCTTTTTTGGGGAAGCGGATAAGCCCTTCTTTTATCGCCGCAGTAGTAAGGGCAATTCTTTCGCGTTTTTCTCCGTGCGGGGGAACGCCCTCAACTTCAATTCCTAAACTACTACAATGCTGGATAAGTGATTCTTGGTAGGCAACTTTCTCAACAAATATTTTAGGATAGCGATATTTTTTATTTACTATAAGAGACCTAATTTGTTTTACTTGATCGGGGAATCCTATGTTATCGTTGAAAGGAAAAGGCATAACATAAGCAATGAATTTATCTTCCAGCTGGTAAATTTTTATTCCAACCATGGCTGTACGATCCGCACTGTCTTTTTCTGATATTGCTAAATCAACACCGACAAAAGTTTCCGAAAAATATTCATTACTCGGAAGGTCTTTGGCTGGATCATAATAATGGATCCATTCAGGATGTACTACTCGCCCTGTGTCTGAAACAATACGAAGAAGGTATTCTCTTTGCCAAGCAATTTCATTCCCAGCTCTTTTCTTTTCCTTTTCAATATCTTCTTGCGTGGCATATTTTCCTGGCCATGCGATTAATCCTTTTTCGTCAAGCAATGGATATGCTTTGAATAAGCCCCCAATTTTTCCTTCCTCCACATCTTGTTTTAAATGCATAAGAAGCGAGTCTTCATGGAGGAGGTTTCCGACAATAATAAGCCGAGTATCTTTATCTCCAGCTGGAATTACTTCGCCAGTAAGCCACTGGTATGTTTTTTGTCTGCTTTCTTTTGTTTTAGTTGAAGCAATATCTTCTACGTCATCTCCGACGATAAGATCGGGGCGGTACTGGTTGTGTCTTAAGCCACGGATGCTTTGTTCGGTTGAGGCAGCAGTAATGCGTACGTTTAACTTTGAGAAAACTAGGGAAGCAGAACCCCATTCATCGCTTTCTTCTTGAAAAGGTCCAAGATCGTCTTTGAGAAGTTTGTTGCTTTCGAGTTCTCGCTTCAAATTCATCATGTGTTGTTTTGCTTGGCTTCGTGTTTGGCAGAGAATCAGTATGAATTTTTTTTGCTGATATCCGAGTAATGCCCATATGGGGTAGGCGGTTGTAAGGATTGTCGATTTTCCTGATCCTCGAAAGGCAATTACAAAAAGGTTTTCATCTTTTTTCTGTTCTACGAGATAAAATATTTCACGGTGGAATGGAGCCGTTTTATAGTTCACATAATGAGCAAAGTAGAAATGAAAAAATATAAAGAAGCTTTGTTTGCAAACAGCAACGCGAATCTTGCGGTCTTTCGTCATTCGTTCGACCAAGTCCGGTGGAAGGTGATTGCAATTGTACTCCTTGGAAAATTGTTGAGAGTTTAATTGTGTCATGGTCGTTATTATTATTTTGATTCTTCTTCTGGAAGCAGTGATGCAAGACGCAGAGCTTCCCGAACTACTGTTTCTTGCTCTGGGGTTAATTCGTCTTGTTGAGAGATATTAGCCGTTATTTCTATCTTTTGACTATATTTAGAATGATGATGTCTAAGCCATAGCTGGATGGCTTGAAAATTACGATCACGAATCATAGAAATTAATTGAGATTCGCTCATGTCGGTAATAAAAGCTTCTCCTTCTGCTATTGCTCCATCAGCACTTTTTGCGAATTCTTTATCTTCGCGCCAGCGGTAGTAAGTCGCCCGTCCAATTCCAATCTTTTTACAGGCGAATTCAATAATTGGAGTTTCTTTTAATCGATCTAATAATAATTGTTTATCTTTATCTTGTCTCATGTTTTTTAGCTTTTTTATTAGTTAATTTTTCCCACCTTTTAATTATTGTTTTGCAGTGCTCTATGTCTATTTCGACCATTAAACATTTTCTTTTTAAGTGTTCGCAACTTATTATTGTTGATCCACTCCCCCCGAATCCATCAAAAACATAGTCATCGATATTCGTGCTGTTCAAGATAATATTTCTTAATAATCCCACTGGCTTCATGGTACTGTGTAATTTGTTTTTGTTGGGTTTTGGGTAAAACAGAACGCTTTTATCTTTTGACCTTTTGAACTTATGCGATCCATACCATCCGTAGGCGATTAATTCATGTTGGGGTAGATAATCCATTCTTCCGATTACGCTATGCGACTTTACCCAAATCAGCATTTGCGCGAACTTGTATCCCGAATCAATAATCGCCACCCTTAGAGAAAAAATCATTTTATCGGAATTAAAAATGTAAAAAGAGTTTTTCTTAGATAAGTAAGGTTTAATATTTTCTAGCCATTCCTTGGAAAATTCTTTATATTCATCATCGCTTTGGTATTGATCATTTAGTATTTCTTTTTTGCAAGACAATTTATGACCCAAGCTTGACTTACTTTCTACATACGAAACTCCATAAGGGGGATCGCAAACTATACAGTCTATCTTTTTTCTTCCAATTAGCCTGTTAAGCAATTTTTTATTATTAACATTTCCACAGGCTAATTTATGATCTCCCAATTGATAAATTTCATTTGTTTTTACTTCCATGTGTTTATTTTATTAATTTAGCTTTGATTCCAGTTATTTTTTCGAACCTATTTATTATCAACTGGCAGAATATTGGTTCATATTCCATTAGGTAAGCTCTACGTTTTAATTGATTGCAGGCGATTAATGTACTTCCTGATCCACCGAATAAATCTAAGACAATATCATTAATTTTAGTGCATCTTCTTAGTGCTTTTTCATGGAGAGTTGGCGGCTTAGATGTGGCGTGTTCGTAATCTTGGCTGGGCAATCTTTTAGCAAGCCAAATATCTAGAATATCAAGAATATCGTCTATAGCTCTATTGCCAGTTCCTATCTCTCTATTTAAGATTTCATTTAAGTTATTAATGGGGGATAGATGGGGCTTTCCTATTGTCCCGTAAACGCAAGGTTCATAGCACTTATTGAAGGCAATCTGGGGCGTGACGTTGAATCCGTTTTTAATCCAGAGACAGACCCTTTGGTTTTTAATTCCAAGAGAGGTGTAAAGTTCTTGAATTAGTCCGACATATTTTTGGTCGCAATAATAAAATATATGTAAGTCATCGCTCCCGACATCTAAAGCATTGGAGATGGTTTTTCTTAAGAAAGCTTTATATTCGGCATTAGTTTTGTGATCATTAGTCCTCCCTCCATATCTGGATTTTCCTCCAATACCCTTATCGTAATTGAGAGAAATATTATATGGAGGGTCGCAATAGATGAAAGATGTTTTTTCTTGTCCCATTAATTTTTTAATATTTTCTGGAATAGTAGAATTCGCACACAATAATTTATGATTTCCCAGTTGAAACATATCGCCGATTTTAATATCGGTGGTTTTAATTTTTTCCAATTCTTTTTGTTCGTTAAAATCATCATCTTCTATCTCAAGAACATCGTCCCAGATATTTTTAAGGTCAACATCATTAAAACCAGTTTCGATTAATAAATTTAAATCAAATTCTTTTAATAAATCTAAGTCCCATCCTCCTGCCTCAACCAACTTATTGCTTAGTAATATATACTTTTCCTTCTGTTTCTCAGTTAACCCTCTTTTAATTATAACCTCTATTTCTTTGGTTCCATTATCTTTTAATGCTTTTAATCTACCATGACCTGCTAAAATCATATTATTCTCATCGGTTACTATCGGTTCTATATATCCCATCTCGCGAATACTTTCAGAGATTTTTTCTACCCAATGTTTTTTTGGATTTTTCGGATTAGGCTTAATGTCGTTTATTTTTAAGATTTTTATTTCAATTTTTGTATCCATGTTTTTATTTTTATTAATAATATAAAACACTACCCCCCAATAGGGTAGTGTCCTTGTCGACCGAAGTAAAGAAAAACACTACCTAATATAAGGCTATAAGGGTAATATTTTTCGATACCTGGCCCTTCGTCGTTGTCCTTTTATTTCTAAAAGGAAGTAGATTCTCCTTTCGGCACAAGCTGCGTTGCTGTAGTACGAGAATCGCTACAACAACGTTTCGAATATTTTATATGCTTATCCAGCGCATCCGCTGAATATTGCTTTAATTATATCAAGACAGAAATTATTGTCAAGTCCTTTCAAGTCCCTCAAGTCCTTGACTTTTATTCTTTTTTTTGCTACACTATAGATACTTATAAATATCAAAACCATGCATACAATACAGAAGAAAATATTGAATTTTTTACAGAAAGCCAAGGTTACCCATATTGGTATTTCTCAGTTGGGAAGGTTTGTAGACGAGAAGCATCCTCAACAGATTAAACATCATCTCGAACAGCTGGTAAAGAAGGGATTTATTGAGTGGAATTCCGAAACTAAAGTCATTAAAGTAATAAGACCGATAGAGATGGAAAGTTCTAGGTTGATAATTTTGCCGATATATGGTTCTGCCAGCGCTGGTCCGGCCGAAATGGTAGCGAAGGAGAATCTGGAGGGATATTTAAAAATATCTCCCAGCGTTTTGGGCAACATAAATACAAAAGATTTGTTTGTTGTAAAAGCGTCTGGTAATTCTTTGAATAGGGCAGAGAGCATCCCGGGTGGTCCCATAGAAGACAATGACTACGTAGTCATTGATTCCAATTATACAGATTACAGAGATGGTGACTATGTCCTCTCAGTCATAGACGAACATGCAAACTTGAAGAGATTTTACAGAGAAGGTGATCATGTAGTTTTAGTTTCTGAATCAACATTAGACATTCCTCCAATCTATATTCATCCAGACGATTTTCCCGATTATATGATTAACGGGAAGATAATCAGGGTTTTTAAAAACCAAAGACACAATAACTAATATCAAAAATATGGCAAATTATCACGTTATGAAAAATAAAGAAGGCGATTGGTTTGCAAAGAAGGAAGGGGCAGAGCGCGTTGCCGGGTATTATGATACCCAGGCGGAAGCAGAAAAAGCAGCAAAGGAGATGTCTGCCAATAGTGGTGGTGGAGAGGTGAGAATTCATAGTCCGAAAGGACCTATCCGCGATAGTGATACGGTGAAGCCGGGCAATGATCCTCGTTCAATCAAAGATTATAAGTTTTAACAAAAAATTGTACTTTGGTTATAATATAAATATAAAATTACTGGTAAAGGTTAGCCAAATGATCGATCTAATTCTTTAACATAAACGTCGACAGAGATTACTTATATAATAAAATAAACAGCAAAAATGAGTATTTACATCACAACTTCAACAGCTCTGGGATTATCAGCGGATTGCCAAAACGATATATCTACCGCAGCTAGTCATCACGATATGGTCTTCGTGTTAAGTGAAACGGATTTAAGTTGTTCAAGTACCGCTTCAAACAACAACGAGGTATGTAAGATATGGACACTAGAAGTTCTTTCGGTTTGTAATTATGAAGATGTTTTTTGGGAGCAAACGGTAGCAAGCTCAACGTGCGGTGTTATTTGTCATTCAGATTTTTTACCGCCATATATTTTTTCTATTATTTTTCCTGAAACGTCAATTTTTAAAACTGAAAAGGAAGTTTTATCCTATCTTATCAAATCTTTGCGAGAATTAGATAATTTTGTAATAGTGGACAGTCGTGTTTTTCCAAACAAAAACAGTTAATTTTGGTAGTATTTTTCGATATTTATCCAGAAAGCATACTAGTCTTGCTGATTTTTAGGCATCTTTACTTAATGTAACTTTTATTGTAAGCTATACCAAACAAACAAATATAAAATTAGTTATTAAATTATGGACAAAACAGCACTTATCCAAAAAATTGAAAACACAAGAAATTCTCGTGTTATTACCTATATAACCAGCGATAGGCCAGGGCCTGTTAGTGCCCGTATTGCAATGGACATTATTCCGATTATAAATAAACAACTTCAGGAAATAGGGAAAACAGAAAATATAGACTTGTTTATATATAGTAGCGGCGGCGATACTATGGTTCCTTGGCGTCTTTGCTCTATGATTCGCGAACATTGCAAGAAGTTTTCAGTTCTAATTCCATACAAGGCTCATAGTGCAGCAACAATGATTTCTTTGGGTGCCGATGAAATAGTAATGACTGATTTGTCAGAGCTTTCTCCAATTGATCCATCAACTGCCAATGTTTTTAATCCTCAAGACCCTCAGAATCCACAAAACAGGATACCGATTTCAGTTGAAGACGTTATGGCATTCTTTGATTTAGCAAAGAATAAGTTCGGTATCAAGAGCGATGAAGACTTAACAAAAATTTTTAATAAGTTCGTAGAATCCAATCCGCAAATTCATCCTTTAGCTTTAGGTAATGTAAACAGAACACATAATCTTATAAGGCAACTAGCGGGAAGACTTTTGAAGAGTCACAATGTTTCAATGAAAGAAGATGAAATTGCAAAAATTGTTGACTATTTCACAGAGAAGCTTTATTCTCATCAGTATTTTATAGGCAGAAAGGAGGCTAAAGATGATTTGGGGGTTAAGACGGTAGTTGAAGCTGATGAATCACTAGCTAAAACTATAACGGAATTATATGAAGAGTATGCCAAGGATATGGAATTTGGTAAACCTTGGAATCCTGAGCTTGAACTGGGGAACAATTTTCAAATTAAAAAAGATTATAATTTGGCATGCATTGAAAGTTCGAAGCTGTCTAATCGTTTCGAGCTTTCTCTTGATTTTAAAAAAGGTCAAGTTAATGTTCCCCAACAAACTCCGCAAGGATTAATTCAAATTCCACAAGAACAAGTTATGTGGAAGATTGTCGGACAAGGTTGGAAATAAAAAAATGGATATTGCAACAACAACACAATTATCATTATTTTGGCAATATTTTTTTGGTTGGTTGGGGCCTGTCGTTACCTTACTCGCAGCTTCTGCGGCAGGTGTTTTTGCTTATTTTCAGTATAGAATAAATCAAAGGGCGATAGAATTACAAGATTATGTGGCAATTACCATTATTCCTTTTTCTGTAAGTAATGTTCCTCATATACAAGTTTTAAATGCTGGTAGAACTAATCTTTATTTGCATAAATATGAAATTGATGGCACAAACGATACTTATATCCCTGCACGGCTACTAGCTTGTGGTACTAGTACAGCATTTAATATACAAGTGCCTCAGAATAGACCAAATGTTGAAATGCCAGTTAAATTTTATTTAACTGATGAATTTGGAAAAAAACATCTTTCAACCGGAGCCGTAGTTATTGATACACTAATACTTCCCCAAGCTACAGTCCAAAGCGAACAGCCAACCCCTATCCAATCACAAGCCGCTCAACAATTTATTGTTAGGAGCAATATTCGTGCTTGGTCGTATAAAACCGAGAGATACGATTGGACAATCTAAAATACATCGTGGCAGTATTCATCATCGAAGGCTATCTTGATAATAGTTGTGTTTATTGATCATTTGTTATGAGACACGAGACAACCTTTTATAGTGTCTCATTTGTCTCATTTTTCCTCAAGAACTACCTGACCGGTTACCGGTGTGGTATACTTGAAACATAAATCAACTAACCCTTATGGGGATTGGATATATAAATATCTAGACCGATGACGGGAGCAAATTTAAGACTGACTTTTGTCGGTTTTTTGTTTTGTGATATAATAAAAATATGGATATGAAAAATCATAATAAAAGTTATTATTATTTGGTCGCTATGGCTGTGCTTTCTTTTGCTTGCATGTATATTTTAATGTATGCAATGGTAGATAGGTTTTTTAATGTCTACCCTAATTTAAATCAGTTTTATATGGCCGGACTTATGACAGCCCCGATGGTTATAATCGAAATATTATTTATGAGAGCTATGTACAGTAACAAGAAATGGAATATTGCTATTATTATACTGAGCATTCTTGTATTAACTATTTTTTGGATATTTATCAGACAGCAATTTTTAATCGGAGATAAACAGTTTTTAAAATCAATGATTCCTCATCATGCAGGAGCTATTTTGATGTGTGAAAAAGCATCGATACAAGATCTTGAAATAAAAAATTTGTGCGAAAATATAAAATTAAGCCAGCAAAACGAGATTAATCAAATGAAAGATATTTTAAAAAGACTTGGAGATTAGGTTAAATTATACTCCTCGTTTTGCAGAAATCGTTATTAGGACTATTTTTTAATGTAATAAAAAAAATGAACAATAATATCGAAATAGAAATCCAAGTTAATATTGAAAATAGTAAGCCTTTATTAGAATTTTTAGAAAAGAATGCTGTTTTTCAAAAAGAAAATCATCAAATAGATGAATATTTTTCTCCGGCTCACCGTGATTTTACAAAAGTTCGCCCAGTAGAGGAGTGGTTGAGAGTAAGAGATTCTGGCGGGAAAAATTCAATAAACTATAAAAAATGGCATTTTGATGAAATCGGAAAGAGCCATTATTGCGATGAATACGAAACCAAGGTAGAAGATTTAAGCCAATTAAGAAAAATATTAGAAGTTCTTGATTTTAAATCTGTCGTTAAAGTAGATAAAGTGAGGAAAGTTTGGATATATGAAGATTATGAAATCGCCATGGATTCCGTAAAAGGATTGGGAGATTTTGTAGAAATTGAATATATTGGCAAAGATAATCAGGCAAACCCCAAAAAAGTTACAGACGAAATGATAAAATTTATTAAAGACATTGATTGTGGAAAGATAGTAAGAAACTATGTGGGCTATCCATTTCAATTGTTGTTTCCAGAGGAGGTAAAATTAGAAGAACAATAATTTTATTCCAAAAAGGTTCAAAGTTCTTTTCACTTCCTATGTAAATCCAAGACCGACTTTTGTCGGTTTTTTGTTTTATGATATAATTAAAATATGAATCATGAATTAAAAATTGAAGATTTTGGGTACGATGATTTTTTTGAATCCAAAAGAAAAGAATTAGGTTTGGGCGATTTTTCAGTTGCAAGAGTTACTTCCGAACATAGAGGATCATACGGCACAATAAACCAGAATGGCAGATTTTTAGCAAAGGTAACCGGAAAGCAGATGCTCGATGCTTCTTCAAGAGAAGATTATCCGGCTGTCGGCGACTGGGTAATAATAACCGAGCTCGGGGAGGGGCAAGCTGTGATTCATAAGATATTGCCAAGAAGAACGATAATAAAAAGGAAGCGGGGAGACAAAGACAAGGTTGGCGTTAAAACGGAAGTTCAAGTTATCGGAACAAATATTGACGTTGCCTTTATAGTTGAATCAATTAACCGGGACTACAATCTTAATCGTTTTGAAAGGTATTTCGTGATCACTAGGGATCGGGGAATCAAGCCGGTCATTATTCTTAATAAAATTGATTTGATTCCCAAAGAAGAATTGGATTTAATAGTGTCTCAAATTAAAGAAAGGCTTAACGATATCGATATTATCTTAACCAGCACCTTAAATGAAAAAGGATTAGATGAATTAAAAACATATATCGAAAAAGGGAAAACATATTGTTTTCTCGGTTCTTCCGGCGTCGGTAAATCATCATTGATTAACAAGCTGATTGGCAAAGACAATATAAAGACCGGAGAAATAAGCGAATACAGTGATCGGGGCAAACATGTTACCACAAGCCGGGAAATGTATTTCTTAGAAACCGGAGGTATCGTTATAGACAATCCAGGAATAAGGGAAGTTGGTATTACCGATGTCAGTACGGGCATAGCAAATTCTTTTGATGAAATATTCGAGCTTGCCCAGGGATGTAAATTCAATAACTGCACTCACGTTAACGAGCCGGGCTGCGAAGTATTAAGAGCGGTAAAAGAAGGGATATTGGATGAAGGTAAGTATAATAACTATATAAATTTAAAAAAGGAATCTGAATTTCATGAAATGTCCGACTTCGAAAAAAGGGAAAAAGATAAGAGTTTTGGTAAATTCATTAAAAAAGCAAAAAAGGATTTAGAGAAATATGAATAAAGTCACGATTTAATATTTTTCTTGCATCTGCGCTTTAATGTGTTAAAATTAAATAGTAGTAATAAACTAAAAGATTAAAAATATGAATAAAACAATTTTAGTTGTAATTATCACAATTGTTATTTTAATCGGCGGTTATTTCTTATATCAAAGCAATTATTCAAATTATTCACCGACAACGAATAATCCCGACCCTTCTTTAAATAATGAAACGACTGTTGTCGTAATTAAGAATTTTTCTTTTGCTCCAGTTCAGCTTAATATTAAGGCGGGAACTACGGTTAAATGGATAAATGAAGACTCTGCTCCTCACGAGGTAAACTCCGAGACGTTCAATTCAGAAACTTTAAGTACTGGCGAGTCATTTGAATTTAAATTCACTCAAAACGGAACCTATGATTATTTCTGTTCGCTACATCCCTCGATGAATGGTAAAATAATCGTTAATTAATAAACCATGATATCACAAATTGCCTATACTCTTATCTTCGGAAAACCATTGATAATTTATATGGGCTTACTTACGTTTATCTCTTTTCTTTTTACCGCAACAATCGGTTATTTGAATTTCCAAGGAAAACATATTATTCCTTTTCCCTGGCATCCGATAATGGCCAGAATTTCTATTTTAATCGCTTTGATGCACGGGATTTTAGGTTTATCAATTTATTTTAATTTTTAATTTATGAAAAAATTAAGATTATTAGGAATCAGCACTTCGGCAAGAGGAAAAGAATCAAACAGTTATTATTTAATGAAATTGGCTTTTGATTCGCTTAAGGATGATGCTGTGGAAAAAGAAATCATTGTTGCTTCAGAGTTAAAATTAAGGCCATGCAACCATCATTATTCTATTGATGCCAAAATGTGTGTCCATCCTTGTTTGATTACGCAAATGGATAAAGAAGATGAAATGGTTAAGATTTATGATGGAATTCTTAATGCCGATATCGTTATTTTTTCCACTCCCATTTATTGGGGCAATCATTCTCAATTAATGCAGTTAATTATCGAGCGTTTGAATTCTTTGGAAAATGCTAATTCGACTCATCATCAGGTGTTGGTTAAAAATAAAATCGGGGGGCTAATGATATTGGGCCACGAAGACGGTTATCAGCATGTTGCCGGAGGATTAATGAATTTCTTAACCGAAATGGGATTGATTTTCCCGCCTCAAGCTTATGCTGCTTGGGTCGGAGAAAGCGATGAGAACACTAAAACTGATAGAAATAAAATTGAAAATGATAAGGCGATTAAGGAAATATTTGTTGATTTAGTAGAGAATACGGTTAATTTTGCTAAAGCAATATTGATATGTCCCGAGTGCGGGCATGAGTTTAATTATGAGCATAAATCTAAGAAGAAAAATTATAATAATTATGAAACCAAAGAATAATCCAGAAAATTTTGATAAATGTGTTTGTACTAATTGTTCGCTTTATATTGATTGCAATAAAAACAAGGCAGAGAGAATTTTTTGTGCCAGAACAAAATCGGAATGCGTAATGGACGGTAAAAAAATGTGTATTTGTCCAGCATGCCCCGTTTATTCAGAAAATAATTTATCCGGCGCTTATTTCTGCATCATAGAAGCAAAATAATTATTCTTTTAAAATATTAATTAAAAATTATAAATAAACACATGAGTCAAAATAATTCAGCTGTTTACGGTCTTGGTTTTATCGGCGCTGCTATTTATTTCATTGGCACGGCGACAACGTTTTGGATGGGAGTCGTCGGATTTTTAAAAGCATTGGTCTGGCCAGCATTTTTGGTTTATTATGCTTTTCAGATTTTAGCCAAATAGGATATATGGAATACAAAAAAGCAATCAGCGTTTTATCAAAAATAATGGACAAGTATCTGTTTGATACTGAAGAAAAAGAAGCGATTCTGACTGCCATAGGGACTCTTGATTGCGGTTCTTTGGCTGAAAACAGGTTTAAAAAAATAATAAAAGGGAAGAAAGCCAAACGAGAGAAAGATATTATATAGCAGTTTTTTAATTAGAATAGTTTTTTGGTAGAACTAAAGTATCATTATGCCAGAAAAAGGATTAAGTGAAAAAAAAGTCTTAGAATTAAAGAATAAATTCGGTGCCAATATAATTCCATCAAAAGATCGGGTTGCTTGGATTTCAATTTTATTTTCTCAATTTAAAAGCCCTCTGATATATATCCTAATTGTCGTTGGGCTTATTTCTTTATTCTTTAAAGAATATATCGATGTTATTCTGATTTGGTCGGTGATAATCCTTAATACGATTATGGGTTTTTCCCAGGAATATCAAGTCGAAAAAACTTTAGCCGCTCTTAAAAAGATTTTAAAGCCGAAGGCGATGGTTATCAGGGACGGACAGAGAAAAGAAATTGAAGCTAAGGAATTAGTACCAGGTGACATAGTTGTTTTAAATAGCGGAGACAAGATTCCGGGAGACGGTAAGATAATCGAAGGATTTAATTTATTGGTCAGCGAGGCGATTTTAACCGGAGAAGAAGAGGCGGTGGCAAAAACAACAGCAGAAGAAAATAATCTTGTTTTTATGGGAACAATCGTGCTTGCCGGAAGAGGAATGATGATGGTTTCGAAAACTGGAAGAAATACGGAAATCGGAAAGATAGAAAAGAATTTGTCCGATATTAAAGAAAGGAAGACTCCGATTCAATTGAAATTAGAGGAATTTTCAAGAAGTTTAGGAGGAATCATTGTCGGTGTCTGTCTAATTGTTTTTTTAGTGGGATTGCTTTATCAGGCTGATGTTTTAGAAACTTTTAAATTTGCCATCATTCTTTCGGTCGCGGCCATACCCGAAGGCTTGCCGATAGCGATAACGATAATTTTAGCTTTGGGAATGAGGAGGATATTAAAGAAGAACGGATTGGTTAAAAAACTGATTTCAATTGAAACTTTGGGAGCAGCTTCGGTAATCTGTACCGATAAAACCGGAACTTTAACCGAAGGAATAATGAAAGTGGCAAAAGTAAATTTTATAGATAAAGAAAAGGCTTTTCTTGCTTTAACATTAAATAATGACCAGAAAAGCGGTTTAGAAGTTGCTATCTGGGATTATCTTAAAAAAGAAGGAACTTTAGACCCGCAAGTTGTTTTTGATGAAACGAAAAGAATCATGGAAGAGCAATTCGACAGCGAAAAGAAATATTCGGTAACGATAAATAATGTTGATGGTAAAAATACGGCTTTCTTGAAGGGAGCTCCGGAAATCATCATTTCTTTTAGTAATCTTTCTTTGAAAGAGAAAGAAAATGTTTTAAAAGAAATTGAAGAGTGGGCCGATAAAGGATTAAGATTATTAGGCGTGGCTTTTAAAGAAGAAGGTGATTTGACCGAGAAGAAAGATTTTACCTGGCTGGGCTTAGTCGGCATTATTGATCCCATCAGGAAAGACGCTAAGGAAGCAATTATGAGTGCTCAAGAAGCCGGAATAAAAATTAAAATAGTGACTGGAGATTATCGAAAGACGGCGGAGCGAGTGGCAGTAAGTCTCGGATTTAAAATAGGACCCGAAAATATTATGGAAGGGAAAGACTTAGAAGTTATTTCCGAAAGAGAGCTTAAAAAAATAATAGACAATATTATTATTTTTAGTAGAGTTGCTCCTCATCAGAAGCAAAAGATAATAAAAGTTCTCCAAGAGAAAGGAGAAGTAGTGGCAATGACCGGTGACGGAGTGAATGATGTTTTAGCTTTAAAGAAAGCTGATATCGGCGTGGTAGTGGGAAGCGCTTCTGAGGTGGCCAAGGAATCAGGGGATTTAATCTTATTGGACAATAATTTCAAGACAATTATTGCAGCAGTTGAAGAGGGAAGGTTGATTTTTTCTAATATTAAAAAAGTTGTGAGTTATGTTCTCTCTAATTCTTTTATCGAGATTTTTTTAATTTTTGGTTCAATAATTCTAAAATTGCCTTATCCACTCACGATTGTTCAGATTTTATGGCTCCATCTTATCTGTGACGGACCGCCTGATATTGTTTTGGGGTTTGAACCGAAAGAAAAGGATATTATGAAGGAAAGACCGGAAAATCTCCAAAAAGAAAGCATTCTTTCTAATTCAATGAAATTATTGATTTTGGGAATTAGTTTGATTGTTGGATTGTTCTGCTTATTCTTCTTCTATTATTTTATGGAAAAAACCGGAGACATATCCTTTGCCCGCACGATTATTTTTGCCATCGTGGCCGTTGTTGATTTAGTTTATATCTTTTCTTTTAAAAACCTCAAAAAGTCTATTTTTAAAATCGATAACTTCTTTCAGAATAAATACATCTTTTTAAGCGTCCTCTTTGGGTTGGCATTGACCTTTATTGCTATTTATCTTCCGGCTTTAAATCAGGTTTTAGGTACCGAACCCCTTGCGCCAGTCTATTGGCTGTTGATTTTTGGGATTGCTTTGATTACTACACTCTGGGTTGAATTGGTTAAATTCATATATTCTAAAAGAGTTTGATTTTGATTGTGGAATCAGGGGGTCTTGACATATTTTACAAAATATGATATTTAGTTATTCATACCATTGAGGTATGTTTAGTAATTTGAAAATTATATAAAAGCAAGAAAAGAGTTTTTAATTGTGAACGAGCATTTTTGGGCTCAATGATGGTTCGAATCCATGTCACAACTTTTCCCCAAATGGGAATGTATCGATTGCAGAACAACAAAGCAGACAACAAAAAGAGGTTTTTC
Source organism: Minisyncoccales bacterium (assembly GCA_049302755.1). Taxonomy (GTDB): domain Bacteria; phylum Patescibacteriota; class Minisyncoccia; order Minisyncoccales; family Minisyncoccaceae; genus UBA2211. Next base: position 270,914 of record JBAQMK010000002.1, read on the forward strand.
ATGAGAATAAACGCAACTATTGTTGTGCTGGCTGTCCTTGCACTGTGCCTTTTCGCACCGATTGTAAGCGCCAACACAGTCTACACACAGGCAACGCAGACCGGAATTGCCAACGACCAGAACGCCAATATCGGTGTTGATGGCTTCGGCAATGATGTCAGCACTTTTGTTGACCAGACTGGCATGCTTAACAACCAGCCCACCAAAGTCAAGGTCGCCGGATTCGGAAATGAAGTAGTAACCCAGGCAGAGCAGGCCGGAATCGCTAACAACCAGCCTACCAAAGTCGGTGTTAAGGGTATTGCCAACGATGTCACCACTGTTGCTGACCAGACTGGCATGCTTAACAACCAGCCCACCAAAGTCAAGGTCGCCGGATTAGCAAATTCGGTAGGAACCAAGGCAACACAGACTGGCATGCTTAACAACCAGCCCACCAATGTCAAGGTCGCCGGAGTCGCAAACGATGTCACCACTGTTGTTGACCAGAAAGGCATGCTTAACAACCAGCCCACCAAGGTCAGCGTGAGTGGAATCGGCAACGATGTTTACACTCAGGCAGTACAGAGCGGTATTGCAGACAACCAGCGTACTCGCGTCAGCGTGAACGGATTCGGCAATGATGTCCAAACCTACGCTACGCAGACCGGTGCCGGCAACAACCAGAACGTCCAGGTCAGTGTAAACTGAGTCTCGACCATCCATTTTTTTGGAGGAATCACAAATGAAGAAAATTTCAGTCTTATTCGTACTCATACTTACCGCATTCCTTGTCGTGGCCGCCTCAGCTAACACTCAAAATACAGGAGTGGACGTAAACGGTGACAACAACAACGTCAACGTAGACGCTACCCAGATCAATGGCGCGACCTCGGTGTCCCAGCTCGTTATTTTTGAAAAATCGAGCAACCATCACGTCCTGGATATCGGCTCAACGAGTGGAATTGTCGCTTCGTTCAAGATGAACAGGCCTGTTATTCTGCCGATCAACCGGAAAAACCAGACATTGAGAGGATGCTATGAACCCGTCGGACCGAATGGAACAATTCAGATTGTTCGTTCCGGTGACTCCCGGATTTATCAGTATAGAGGAGATACAAGTCTCTTCCGCTGGCTTAAGGCCGGAGAAGAATGGACTCTCTTCTGGGAAGCATCTGTTCCAGTGTATGCTACCGCAATGTACGGAATCGACCGTGACAAGATTGCAAGCTTTGACGGTGCACCGATGTCTGACGATATCTATCAGACCTACGACCACCGGGGAATAACAGTTGTCAAAGGATCAGATCCGATGCAGATCAGCCGTAAAGGCCAGATAACGTTCACCGTTGAGGATCCAGGATGGTACGCATTCGTGCTCGACCCGCGTGTAACCAACAGCAAAGACGGCATAACGTCAATGATGGATGATTCCCGCGATACGTACGAAATGACGTACGAAATGCAGCAGACCGATTTCAACGACCCAGCAAGGATTGTCCGAGAGAAAATCGGATTCACCAGCACGTACCCGACAGATTCGTACGGACGTGTTATCACTACCTAATCTTGCTTAAAATAATCTGAGAGTTTTTTATCTCACCAACTTATCACACAAGATTAGTAGTGACGATCCTCTCTTTTTATCAAACCAACCGCTATCGCTAAAGATACGGTTTTTTGTTATAATAAAAACAAAAAACATGACTTTTGAACATTTATCAAAAAATAAAATAGCATTAATTATTATTAGTTTTGTAGCCTTACTGATTGGTATTTATTTTTTTAAAACAAATAAACCAGAACAAATATATTGTACGCAAGAGGCCAAGATTTGCCCTGACGGTTCTGCGGTTGGACGAACCGGACCGAATTGCGAATTTGCCGTCTGTCCTTTAAATAATCAATTGGAAAAAGCTATTACCGACTATATTGTGTCGCAAAGCCAATTCAGCTAGAAAACAAAAGCTGATAGTCAAAATATTTGTGTGATTGAAAATCTTTCTGAAAATGAACTATTTCCGAGATATGTCTGGGCTTATTGTGTAGAATACAATATTGATAACGGCAAAACATTAAGCGGTTCTTCTGGTCCGGTAAAAATAGATTATCCTAATGAATTGTCTTTTTACGATATCGACGGTTTTTCTTATGAAATTCCGGGCGATGGTTCTCAATATACTGAAGACGTAAAAAGAATTTTCCCCGAAGAAGTCCAGCAAAAGATATTTAATTTTGATAGAAAAAATATCATTGAAAGAGCTGAAACAATTATCCAAAATAATATTTCAGACTGAAATTAATTAAAACAAGGAAAGCTCTCGAGAAAGAGCTTTTTTAATTTACTCTTCCTATTTTCTCTAAAATGCAGTATCCTCTTAAATATGCCAAAAGACGAAACAATACTTAGCTTTAAGAAAGTATCATTTGAATATGTAGATAACAAGCCTCTTTTAGACGAGGTTGATTTTTCTGTTCGTCGAGGAACAAAGACAACCGTCATGGGACAGAACGGAGCGGGCAAGAGTACTTTATTCGGATTAATCACCAAAGACATCTTTCCGGAAAGCGGAGTAATAAATATCGCCAATGGCCTTTCTATTGCTGTTTCCCGTCAGGTTATTCCAAGAGATGAACTTGATTTATCAGTCCGTGAGTTTTTTGAAAAATCATTGGCTAAATGTTCTGATAAGAAAGTTTACGATATTGATCCTAAAATAGACGAAGTTTTAGAGGCGGTTAATTTTGAAGCTCCGCACGACAAACTTATTAAGTCTTTTTCCGGCGGCCAACAGGCTAGGCTTCTTTTAGCTTCGGCTCTTATTCAAAATCCCGATTTGCTTTTATTAGACGAGCCGACCAATAATTTAGATAAAGCGGGAATTGAGCATCTTACTCAATTTTTAATCGGATATGAGAAAACTTGTATTGTGATTTCACACGATGCTGATTTTTTGAACAGCTTCACCGACGGAGTTTTGTATTTAGATGTTTTTACTAGAAAAATAGAACAGTATACTGGAAACTATTTTGATGTGAGGGAGCAAATTACTCTTCGCCAGGAAAAAGAGAATAGAAAGAATGCTCAACTAAAGAAAGAAATTCAAGAGAATAAAGATAAGGCTAATTTTTTTGCCAACAAGGGAGGAAATCTTCGTTTCGTGGCCAAGAAAATGAGAGAAAAAGCGGGAGAAGCCGAAGAGCAGATAGTCGAGATAAGAAGAGAAGATAAAACCATCCGTTCTTTCACTATTCCGTCACAAAAAGATATTAAAGGAGAAATTGTTCATATCTCTTCTTTTAAAACTATTAAAAAACACAAAGAAGTATTAAGGAAGGCCAATATAGAACTCAGAAGAAATGAACATCTTTTATTAGTCGGGCCTAACGGTATCGGCAAGAGTACTCTTTTGGAAGCAATTGCCAAGAACGAGGCTGAGGGAACAAAGATTGCTCCCAATGTTGTTATCGGATACTACCGTCAAGATTTTTCAACCTTAAACTTTGAAGATACTGTTTATAAATCGCTTTCTCGAGTCTCTGAAAAGCATTCCGAAGAAGCAATGAGAAAAGTCGCGGCCGGATTTCTTATCGCGGGCGATGTGATGAGCACCAAAATCGGAGATTTATCAGAAGGCCAGAAAGGTTTGGTAGCTTTTGCTAGACTTGTTTTGCAGGAACCGGGACTTCTTATTTTAGACGAGCCGACTAATCATATTAATTTTCGTCACATTCCTATTATTGCCGAAGCATTGAATAAATACGACGGAGCAATGATTATTGTTAGTCACGTTCCGGACTTTGTAAGCAAAATCAGGATTGATAAGATTTTAGACCTGGAAAAAGACTAAAATGATACATCGATAGTAATTTTCTATTAATAGGAGTATCATATAGGTATAAGAAAATTAACAAACAATATATGAATATTAACAAATATTTATTAATAGCTTTATTGTTGATAATAATTATTCTTGCCTATAATTCTCCTTATTTAAATATTAAGGAGATTATCAATACAAATTCTCCGATATTAAATAATGCGAACGATATTAAGCTTGATTTGAGTAACAAAGATTTAACAAAAGTTCCAGAATACGTTTTTTCAATGAAGCAATTAGAGGAACTTAATCTTTCCAATAATCAACTTACAGGAGCAATACCTTCTCAGATAGGACAATTAAAAAATTTAAAGGTTCTTAATTTGAGTCATAATCTCATGACTGGCTTACCAGCTGAATTAGGACAACTCAGCCAATTAACAGAGTTGGATGTTTCTTATAATAGCCTTACTGGTTTACCAAACGAACTGGGTAATCTTAAAAATCTTAAGACTTTTAACCTTATTGGCAATGATTATTCAACGCTTGATTTAGAAATAATTATCAATAAGTTACCTAACTTACAAGTCATTAAGTAGTGTTTTATTTGCTTTATATCTCTATATAGCCTATAATAGCCCAACAAATTAATATAAATAAAACATATGGCAAATTTTAACAAGATATTTGATCGCGACAGAAGAGACACTGGTCCAAGAGAAAGAGACTTTAAAAAAAGAGATTCTGGCGGAAGGAGAGGTTTTGGCAATAGAGACAGGGGAGACAGAGAAAGACCCGAGATGCACGAAGCTATTTGTTCCGATTGTGGCAAGAGATGCGAGGTTCCTTTTAAGCCGACTGGTGATAAGCCGATTTATTGCAGTCAATGCTTTACTAATCACGGAGGCGCTTCAAGGTCAGAAAGGCCGGAAAGAGGCGGACGCGAAAGACCTAGATTTGGAGACAGAGGAGATAGACCAATGTTTGATGCAACTTGTGATACCTGCGGAAAGAGATTTCAGCTTCCCTTTAGACCGACTGGAGAAAAACCGGTTTACTGCAATGATTGTTTTGATAGAGAAGGTGGTTCTTCAACTAAAAATGTTGAAAAACCGACCAATCAATACAAAGAACAGTTTGAGCAGTTGAATGCTAAACTAGACAGGATTTTAAAAGTATTAGCTCCAACTATTCCTGTAAAAGAGGAAAAGAAAGAGGTTATTGTTGAAAAGAAAGAGAAAGTAAAGAAGCCAGTTAAAAAGGTTATTGTTAAAAAACCGGTTGCAAAAAAGAAAGCAAAGAAATAATGAATTAAAAGCCGATTGCAAAGTCGGTTTTTAATTGTCTAAAAATAAATACAATGATATACTTTATATATAATAATTAATATAAAGTTATGGCAAAAGGAAATAACTCTAGAAAAAAAGAGGTGAAGAAGCCAAAGAAAGACAAGAAGAAATAGTTCGGTTATCGTAATTAAGTAATATTAATAGATACTTAATTTTAAGTATCTATTTTTATTCCAATACTATATATGAAGATAGAATCAGCTAAATTTATAAAAGGAGTGATTGGCAGCGACACAGCGCTTGAGAGTAATACTCCTCAGGTTGCTTTTATTGGCCGTTCAAATTCAGGTAAATCCAGTGTCATTAACTCTTTGGTTAATCAAAATAATTTAGCAACAACCAGTTCTTTTCCCGGCCGTACTCAAAGAATCAATCTATTCTTAATCAATGATTCTTTTTATTTCGTTGATTTGCCAGGATACGGCTATGCTAAGGTTCCGGATAGATTAAAGAAAAGTTTGAAAGCCATGGTGAATTGGTATTTTTTTGTTTCTGATTATCAGCAAAAAAAGATTGTTTTAATAATCGATGCCAGCGTCGGACCGACTAAAGATGACTTAGAAATGCTTTACGCCTTGGAAGATTACAGGAAAGACATTATTGTTGTAGCTAATAAGATAGACAAAATAAAGCAGACAAAATACGAAGAGCAATTCAAGACCATCAATGAGCTTATCGGAGCCCATAAGATTATTCCTTATTCAGCCAAGAAGAAAATAGGGGTAAATGAGTTGTTGAAAGAAATATTTGATTAATCTTAACCTCCTCTTGTCTTTGTGGTATAATTTAGAAAATAAAATAATACACAAGAATATGAAAAAAACACACGAAAATTTATTAAAAGCTATTGCCGGGGAATCTCTAGCAAGAAACAAATATACCTATTTTGCAGAAATTGCAAAGAAAGAAGATTTGATGTGGGTAGCTAAAGTTTTTGAAGAAACGGCTGATAACGAAAGAGCTCATGCTCAAGAAGAATTGGAAAAGATTACCGAGAAAGTGGAAATGACTAACACCTACGATATTCATCCTTTATCAAACACGCTGGATAATTTGAAGAATGCCAGTGCCGGAGAGAAATATGAATTCGGAGTCATGTATCCTGATTTTGCCAAAATCGCACACGAGGAAAATGAAGAAGATATTGCTACTTTATTTGAGAAAATATTAGAAGTAGAGCAAAAGCATGCGGAAAGATACGACATCTTGATTAATTTATTGGAAACAGGAAAGATGTTTAAAAGAGATGAAGAGGTTGAATGGAAATGCTTGAATTGCGGCTATATTCATAAGGGGAACAGTGCTCCCGATAAATGCCCCCTTTGTCAGAAAGTTCAAGGCTGGTATATGCCATTGAAAATTGTAAGATAATGGAAACAAAAAAAATACTGCCAATACTTTTTGTTTTATTGATATTATCATATATTTTTGTGTTTCAGGAGGACATCATTAGAGCATATAAAAGTATATTGAACAGAATTGATTCTTGTCCGACGCCAATTGCATATTCGGTTGGACAATTTGATACAGAATTCGGTATTAGTGAAGAAGCATTTAAATCGGCTATTAAGGAAGCAGAAGATATTTGGGAACAAGCTTCATCTCGAAACCTCTTCGAATATTCAACTGAAGGAAAAATGAAAGTCAGTCTGATTTATGATTATCGTCAGGAATCAACTTCAGAAATTAGCAAATTGGATGACAATCTAAGTAAAGACTATAATTATTACTTGCTTCTTAAGTCGCAGTACGAATCATTAGTTTCTCAATACAATAAAGCTGGACAAGAGTTGAACAATTTAATATCTTCATATAATCAAAAATTAGCTGCCTATGAAAGCAAAGTTCGGGCATGGAATAAAAAAAGAGGAACCGAGACAGAATATAATCAATTGAATCAGGAAAAGCAGGAATTAGAAAGTTTATCAGCAACGATTAAAACTAAACAGAACGATATTAATAGTATGGCTTCAAATATTAACCAATTAGCTAGTAATTTGAATACTTTAGCCAGCAATTTGAATTTAAATATTGCCAATTATAATGATGCTGTTCAGTCGACTGACTCTGAATTTGAACAGGGAAACTATATTTCCGGAGTAGATTCAAGAGAGATTAATATTTATCAATTTGAGAATCGAGAAAAATTAATCAGGGTTTTGGCTCATGAATTAGGCCATGCTTTGGGGATAGATCACTTAAATGGTTCTGAAGATATCATGTATCCCTACAATATTGGAAAAAGCAGTACGATTACCGAAGCTGATTTAACCGAGCTGAATAAGACTTGTCCGGAGTAAAATCATTGACAAAACGGTTAAAATGTAATATAGTTATGTTATTAATAGATATTGAGATACGTAAAGCGGGTTCTCTGTACTAAGGGAAATCCGTTTTTTTAATAATATGCAAACAAAAAGATTTAATAATAACAGAAAATTTGGAAATAATTCTCGATTTAAAAAAAGAGACTTTTCTTCTAAAAAGAGAGGATTTTCAGCTACCCGAATAGATATTTCTAAGTTTATTCAGAAGGTCATGCCGGCCGAAGAAGATATTGCCTACAAGCCGGAAAATAAGTTTATCGACTTTGAGATTGATAACAAATTGAAAACCAGCATTGTCCGCAAGGGATACAGCGAACCGACTCCGATTCAAGACAAAATTATTCCTTTAATTTTAAAAGGAAGAGATGTAGTTGGTATTGCCAATACTGGAACCGGAAAAACAGCTGCTTTTTTAATTCCTGCAATTAACAAGACCTTACTAAACAGAAGAAATAAAACAATCATTATCGTTCCGACCAGAGAATTGGCTTTTCAGATAGATAAGGAGTTCAGAGAATTTACCAACGGAATGCATTTGTTCTCCATGCTTTGTATCGGAGGAACAAGTGTCAGAGACCAATTAAGAAAAGCAAAAATGAATAATGATTTCGTTATCGGAACTCCCGGTAGAATCAAAGATTTGGTTCAAAGAAAGGCATTAAACATGGCTAACTTCCAAACAATAGTTTTAGATGAAGCCGACCGAATGCTTGATATGGGTTTTGTTGAAGATATGAGATTTTTGATGGCTCAAATGCCGGAACAGAAGCAGGCTTTGCTTTTCTCTGCCACTTTACCTGATGAAATAGAAAGATTATCAAGACAATTTTTAAATAACCCGGAAAAAGTTTCAGTTAAAACAAAAGAGTCTTCAACCAACGTTAACCAGGACATTGTTAAAGTCGGAGACCCGGCTAAGAAATTTGACGTTCTTTGTGATCTTTTGAATAAAAAAGAATTTACCAAAGTTCTTGTGTTCGGAAAAACAAAGCACGGAGTGGAAAAGCTTTCTAAGTCTTTAGCGCAAAAAGGATTCAAGGCTGAATCAATCCACGGAGACAAAACTCAATCACGAAGAAAGAGAGCCGTTGATATGTTCAAGAGCGGAATAGTTAGAATCTTGGTTGCTACTGATGTTGCGGCGAGAGGATTGGATATCGATAATGTCAGCCATGTAATCAATTACGATATTCCTGCCACTTACGATGATTACGTACACCGAATCGGAAGAACCGGTAGAGGAAAGAAGAAAGGAGAAGCTTTAACTTTTATTTAAAGTGAAATAAAAAAATCTGTGTGTTGTATATATATTTAGAGGACCTCTAAAAGATAATAATAAATATAAAACAACATATGGATAAAAGACAGCTTTTATTGTTGTCAGCAGTTTCCGCCTTGATTGTTTCTGGTTTCGGAGCAGTAAATGCCTTTGCATCTAATGGTAACGGCATTGCAAATCAGATTCAGAAATTTCAAGAAAGGTTTGGAATAACATTGACTGACGAACAAAAGAATCAGATTCAAACAAAAGAAACCGAAGCGGAAACGGAGAGAGCCACTGAATTGGCTAAATGGGAAGCCATGACTCTTGCTACCTGGAAACAGCAACAGATAGATAAAATCAATGCTACCACCCAGGAAGAGTTCGATAAGATAAAAGAACATCAAATCAACATGCTTAAGAACGGAAAAGGTTTTGGACCGGGACTAAGCGGAGAAAGAAAAGAAAAGCCAGCTGAATAAGCTGGTTTTCTTTATGAAATATATTTCTATTTAGAGTTGTATTAATATATGGTATTATAGTATTAAACCATGGATCAACTTACCGATGAACAAATAGTTAGTATAATTCTTAATGGTGATAAAGATTTATACCGAGAGATTATCAGGCGCTATGAAAAGAAATTGTCCCACTATTTGCTTAAATTTTTAAGCGACCGAGACGACATGGAGGATATTCTTCAGGTCGTCTTTATTAAGGTATATAAAAATTTATATGGTTTTGATGTCGACAAGAAGTTTTCTTCTTGGATATACAGGATCGCTCATAACGAAGCGGTGAACTACTTGAAGAAAAGGAAAATCGGCAGAATATCTTTAGATGATGTGGAGTATAAGCTTATAGATGAGAAGGCTGATATCAGAGGCGAAGCCGATAAGATGTTCTTAAAGGAAGATGTCGAAAAGGTTCTTAATGAGATGGAGACTAAATATAAAGAACCAATGGTGTTGTTTTATTTCGAGAGTATGTCATATGATGAAATAAGCGATATCTTGAGAATACCAAAGAATACGGTTGGCACGTTGATTATGAGAGGCAAAAAATCAATTAAAGATAAATTAGAAGAAATAAACATAAAGCATGCAAGATGAAAAGTTAGAAAATTCAATAATGGGAAAGATTAAGTCCGGCCAAGTCAAGCTTAAGTCAAAGTATATTTTTTGGGCTGAGAAATTAGGATTGGGAACAGCCTTTGCTTTAACCGTGATTTTGTCTATTCTTTTCTTTAATCTAATTCTTTTCTATCTCAAAGAAACGGATAATTTAAAATATTTAAGCTTTGGAAAGTTCGGCATCTTTGCCTTCTTGGAGTCATTCCCTTATTTATTGGTGGTCGTGTTCATTATTTTAATTGTTTTGGCTGGTTATTTGTTGACTCGCAGCGATGTTTCATATAGGAAGCCGTTCGGATATTTAGCCATCGGAATGGTTGTTTTAATCATGATTTTCGGGGGAGTTCTGACTTATACCAATTTAGGACAGAGTGCAGAAAAGCAGGCCAGAATGGGAAACGAATCAATGAGAGTTCTTTTTAGTCCGTTGACTGATGCTCGTAGTAATGGAGTAGCGGGAGTTGTCTTTGAGGCCGGAGAAGATTATTTAATTCTTCAAACCCCTCAAGGATTAAGAAAAGTTGAAACCGAAGAAGTTGAGGATATGCCCGAAATTGAAAAAGGTCAGTTCATTATTTCCGTCGGCACGGGAGGAGAAAATTTCAAAGCCAAGAAAATAAAGGTAACAAATAAGGAAGATATGCCGGCGGTGAACAGAGGCATTGATTTCAAATTTAGAGAGTTTAATGATCAGGACCCCAAATCTATTCCTCCCGATATGTTGTATTTCAGCGAAACGGAAAAAGAATGTATCGGACAATGTTTTAAGCAAAATAATAAAAGTCCAGATTGCTTTAAAGAGTGTCACGAAAAGCAATAAACAAACCGCCTTCGGGCGGTTTTTAAATTGAAATAAAAGATTAATAGGGCAAGTAATAGATAGTATAGAATAAATAAATTAAACTATGGAAAAAATTAAAAACATTCTTTCGAAGATTAAGACATTTGCTCTCTACCACAAGATTTTATCAGGGTTGATTTTAATTATTGTTATTGCTTCACCTTTCGTTATTAATTATTTTTTGCCGCAAAAAACTACAATCAACTATGTAACCCAATTGGTTAAAAAGGGAAATATTAGCGTCTCTATTTCTGGTACCGGACAAGTATCGTCTTTGGACGAGGTGACTTTGACTTCTGAGGTTTCGGGAGATATTACCGGTGTTTATGCTGAAAACGGAGAAGAAGTTAATAAAGGAGAATTGCTTTTTAAAATAGACAGCAGTGAGGGAGAGAAGAATTTAAAAAGTGCCGAATTGGCTTTGGAAAGTGCCGAATTGGCTTTGGAAGAAATGCAGGAACCGGTAGATGAATTAACTTTGCTTCAGGCAGAAAATTCTTTGATTGAAGCTGAAGAATCAAAAACTAAAGCTGAAAGTAATTTAGAAAAAGCATACGATGATGGCTTTACCGACGTATCTAATGCATTTCTTGATTTACCTTCAGTTGTAACTGGAATTTACGATGTTTTATTTTCTGAAACTGCAAGCTCTAATGGTTCTCAAGATAATATAGATTTTTATACTACAGCGATTAATTATTGTAACGAAAATGGGACTAAATATAGAGATGATGTGTACAATAAATACATAGCGGCAAAAGCTAAGTACGATACAGTTCTTATTGAATACAAAGCAGCTAGTCGTTATTCCGATAAAGAGACGATAGAGTCTTTAATTACAGAAACTTATAATGCCGCTAAAGCTATCGCCGAATCAATAAAGAGTTCTACCGATTTTATTGAATATTATAAGTATGTCATGTCTGAAGAACAGCAATCGTATAGTTCGATTGCTACGGCAAATACCTCATCTTTAAGCAATTATTCAAGTAAGATCAATAGTCATCTTTCAAATCTTCTTTCTGCAAAAAGCACCATTGAAGACAGTAAGGATAGTATTGTCAGTGCCGATAGATCTATCAAAGTGAAAGAATTATCTTTAGAAAAAACAAAAGAAGGTTCAACCGATTTAGAAATTAGAATTCAACAATTGGCGGTAGAACAAAAAGAAGCTGATTTAGCCGATGCAGAGAATACTTTATCAAAATATTCAATCAGGGCTCCTTTTTCGGGAATCATTGCCAGTGTGAGTGTAAGTAAGGGAGATGCGGCCGGAACTCAAACAACAATGGGTTCGATTATTACTCATGAAAAAATAGCTACCATCACTTTAAATGAAGTTGATATTGCTAAAGTGAAAGTCGGGCAGAAAGTAGATATTACTTTTGATGCCCTTGATGATGTAATTGTCCAGGGAGAAGTCTTTGAAGTTGATGCAGTAGGAACGGTAAGTCAAGGAGTGGTGAGCTATAGTGTTAAAATATCATTTAAAACCGATAACGAGAGCGTGAAGCCGGGAATGAGTATTTCCGCTAATGTTATCATCGAATCGGTAGCAGATGTTTTAACAACCGCCAGTTCGGCTGTGAAAACAATGGGTGATAAGAGTTTTGTCGAAGTCATGACTAGTGATGGCAAAATAGAAAGAAAAGTTGTTGAGGTTGGAATTACCGATGATGCATCAATTGAAATTAAGAGTGGATTGGCTGAAGGTGATAAGGTTGTGACCAGCACTAATACCGGAACAACTAAAAAGACGACTACGACCAATAATCAAAGTACAACCAGAACTCTTAATTCGATAACTAATGGTGATGCGCCTCCTTCTGGTGGAATGGGTCCAGGAATGTAAGCAAATAAACAATATGATTAAATGCGACAACATTATAAAAACGTATAAGTCGGGGGACAACGAAACAAATGTTTTAAAAGGAGTTTCTTTTGAAATAAAGAAAGGGGAATTCGTTGCCATTATCGGACCATCAGGTTCCGGTAAATCAACCTTGATGCATATTTTAGGAACTTTGGATCGACCGACTTCCGGTAAGTATTTTTTAAACGGCAAAGACATGCTTGATTTAGACGATGACGAATTGGCGAAGATAAGGTCTCAGAAAATAGGATTTGTTTTTCAGTCGTTCAATCTTTTGTCCCGGGCTACGGTTTTAAGAAATGTCACCTTGCCTTTGATTTATGATGGTAATATTAAAAAAGAAGAAAGAAAAGAGCGGGTGGAAAAAGCATTGCTTTCGGCTGGGCTGGATAAAGACCGTTGGCATCATTTATCAAGTCAATTATCAGGAGGACAAATGCAAAGAGTGGCGATTGCTCGAGCTTTGGTAAATAATCCGGATTTGATTTTAGCCGATGAGCCGACCGGAAACCTTGATTCTAAAACCGGAGATATCGTTCTCGATACTTTTCAAAGATTAAACAGAGAATACGGCCATACAATTGTTTTGATTACTCACGAAAGATATGTGGCCGACCACGCTGACAGAGTTATTGAATTAAGAGACGGATTAATTATCGCTGACGGCGATGCTGATAAGTCAACTTTATTAAAAAATAAATAATATGGTTTTTGCCGATTTAATTGAAGAAATATATGTTTCCCTAGCGTCAAACAAATCAAGATCAGGTTTGACGATTTTGGGTATTGTCATCGGAATTGCTTCGGTTATTACTATGGTTTCGATTGGACAGGGTTCAACCGCCAGCATTCAGAGCAGTATCGAATCTTTGGGTTCTAATCTTTTGGTTATTTCTCCGGGCTCGCAAAAGAGTTACGGCTCGATGGTAAGGAGCAGTTCCGGTTCATCAACCACTTTAACTTTATCCGATGCCGAAGCGATTAAAGACGAAATCAATAATTTAAAATCAGTGGCTTCGGTTATTTCTTCCCGCAAGCAGGTTGTTTATAAAGGAAACAATACCAATACCAGTGTTTACGGAATTGATACAACCTATCAGACGGTTAAAAGTCTGGAAGTATCGCTCGGAAGTTTTATTACCGAAAATCAGGTAGAAAAAGTTTCTAAAGTGGCGGTTTTAGGTCCGACAACCAGAGACACTCTTTTCGGCGAAGATGTTGACCCGACCGGATTGAAGATTAAAATCAGCGGAACAGAATTTACTGTTATCGGAGTGACTGAATCAAAAGGAGCATCGGGAATGAACAGTTCTGACGATATAATATATATTCCAATTACCGTTGCCAAACATTATTTCACCGGTAATGATTCGGTTTCCAGTATTAATGTCGAGGTTTCTGATTCTAAGTATATGGATACGGCGGAAGCGGATATCCAGACTTTATTATTAACCAGACACGACATAGAAGATGTTGATTCGGCTGATTTCAGTATTATGAATCAGGCGGACATTATGGACACTATGTCTTCAATTTCCGGAACTTTGACTTTATTATTAGGCGCTATCGCCGGAATATCATTGTTAGTGGGAGGTATCGGAATCATGAATATGATGTTGACGACCGTAACTGAAAGAACTCGAGAAATAGGTTTGAGAAAATCATTGGGAGCAAGAAGTAAAGACATTAGCAGTCAGTTTTTATTGGAATCAGTTTCTTTAACTTTTATCGGAGGAATTTTGGGAATAATTTTAGGTCTCCTGGCTTCCTATCTGGTTTCTAAATTTGGAGGGACAACCACGGTGGTGACTATTCCGTCGGTTCTTTTATCCTTTTTCGTGTCGGCAGGGATAGGAATCGTTTTCGGATATTATCCGGCCCAGAGAGCTTCCAAGTTAAATCCGATAGAAGCTTTGAGATATGAATAATAAATAAAATATTTAAAATGAAAAAACAGCATATTTTAATAATTTCAATTGTTATTGTTTTGATTATTATTGGGGGCGTATTGTTTTTCAAATCAAAACCGAATAATAATTTCAATCCGCAAAAACAAAATATGGAAGAGATTACAATCGATTCTTTATCAGTCGGCAATTGGATTTCTTCGTCTGTTGAAAAAGATAATGGTTCGTATATTGCTTTAATGATGATGGTTTGTGATAGTAGAGATAGCTGTCAGAATAACAGACCTAATCAGGATAGTAATCAGCAGCCTCCGAATGGAAATCCTCCGGTCGATGAAATGCCGGCAGGAATCAATATGGGAGTTGATATGGAAACCAGAACAATGTTATCGGGAACGATTACCGAAATTAATGCCGATAACTTGATATTGAACTTGGATACAGGGGAAACGGTGACATTATTAATTACCGATTTAACCAGAATTAATAAAAGGTGAGACTAAACCGGCTAAGGCCGGTTTTTTAGTATTGTTTTATTTCCAAACATATTTTATAATGAAGTAATGGCTAAATGTTCACAAATTAATTTTATTTATCAAGTTAATAATTTAACATCTCTTTTGAGGTGTTTTTAAATAACAACCATATGTCAAATAAAATAGTCAATACTTTTGTTTTAGCGGTTTTATTCTTTGGCCTTGTCTTTTGCAGCAGCCGGGTGATGAATGATGTTTTTGCCGCCGATACTGATATTACTGCTCCGAATCTTCAGAATGTGGTTATCCCGTCGATTGTTTATACCGGTTCTTTTTTCACGGTAACGATGACGGTAGTTGATGATCTTTCGGAAACCGAAGTGGCCAATATTATTCTTGAAGGTCCGTCTGGGGTAAGCGTTTTACACGCAGAAATAACTTCGATAAATTATTCAACCACCAAGCTTTATAATATCTTGATGCCGATTGGCGCTGAAACGGGAACCTGGAAAGTGAAGTCGGTTTATTTAGCCGATGAAGCCGGTAACACCAGAACATTGTATTATGGCAATCAAATTAATTATACTTTTTCGGTGCAAACCGGAACCGGAACGGCGCAAACAACTGCTGCAACTTGTACTTCTTTTAGTTATGGAAACTGGTGGAGTTGTCAGGACAACGGAAAACAATTAAGGGCTATTGCCAGTGCTTCTCCTCTTAATTGTGTCGGCGGTAGTCCGGTATTAAGCCAGAGTTGTACTTATGCTTATCAATGCGGAACTAGTGCTTCTTTGAGTAGAACTAATTGTATCAATAGCCGCGGAGTCTGGGATGCGAATGTTTGTAATTGTGTTTGTTCCACCGGTTATCATTTTGAAGGAACCAGCTGTTTATATACAACCGTTTCCTTGCCGGCTTGTACCGATGCCGATTATACTGCTTGGTCAGCCTGTCAGACCAATAACACTAAAACCAGAACTCTTTTATCGACCGCTAATTGTTCGGGAAGTTTGACTACTTCTCAATCCTGCACTTATTCCTCTGGTTTGCCGGCTTGTACTGATGCCGATTATTCTCCTTGGTCCGCTTGCCAAACAAGCAATACAAAAACCAGGACTCTTTTGTATAATGCTAATTGTTCCGGAAGTTTAGCCACTTCTCAAGCTTGTACTTATTCAGCAACCTTGCCTACTTGTACTGATACTGATTATTCTTCTTGGTCAGCCTGTCAGGATGGAAAACAAACCAGAACGCTTTTAAATACTTGTTCCGGAAGTTTAGCCACTTCTCAAACCTGTTCCTCGGTTCCATTTTGTACTGATGTTAATTATTCATCCTGGTCAACTTGCGGAGCCGACGGAACCAGAACCAGAACACTTTTAGCTACTTCAAATTGTGTGGGTGCTTCGTCTCAGGTTCAAACTTGCTCGTCTTCATGTGTTGCCGATACGGTTTTAAATAATCAAAACAAAAATTATTGTTTGACAGGCAATGTTATCGGAACTTGGAATGAGATCAATTGTATTTGTGATTGTCCGACCGGTTATTATTTTGGAGAAACAGGATGTATAAAAGATTACGACCCTTCAACAATTTGCACGGCTTTCACTTATACCGATTGGACCGAATGCGTCAGCGGAAAACAATCAAGAACTATTTCCACTAAATCTCCCAGTGGTTGCACTGGTGGTTCTCCGGAAGCAATTAGTCGTTATTGCATCGTTTCCGAATCTTGCACAAAAGATAATTGGATTTGTGGAGAATGGAGTCAATGTTCTGCTGGAGTTCAAAGAAGAACCTGTAATCTTTCCTATGACTGCAAGGATGTTGTAACGGAAAGTCCGAAGACGGAACAGACTTGCGTCATTTCAGTGATTACTCCTGAATGTCAGTATACTTATACCGATTGGGGGACCTGCGTTAATAAAATGCAGTATCGAGAAATAGCGACTCGCTTGCCTGATAATTGCATAGACGTGGCAACCGAATCTCTATCAAGAATTTGTAGTTCTGCCGGTTCTTGTGAATTTACTTATACCGACTGGAGCAATTGTACTGACGGAAAAAGAACCAGAAAAGTTATTTCAAAGTATCCGACTACCTGTACCGACAATCCGATTCTTGAAGAAGCCTGCCAAACTTCCTCGGTTTCAGATGATTGTTTAAAGATTGGTTGGACGACCGCTAGTGATTGTGGTGTCTATACCTACCGAGAAAAAATATTATCAGACTGCCAAACTAGAAATTTAACAACCTTTGATGGTTGTCGTCAGTACATTCTTGAATCAGGCAAGCCGGATAAATGTAATGAATTGAGCGGAGTGGCTTGCGACAATTTAATTAATAATATTATTTTGGCCGGATTCAATGATACGATGTCCGCCTATATCAAAGAACAGCTTTATTCTGTTTCCGGTGATACTGGAGTAATTAACACTCAAGAAAGAACGGTTATCGTTCAGGTTCCATCAACTGTTGTCGGAATGACCGAAAATAAGGAAGTAAGTATAGAAGCCATGCCGATAGCTTCTACTGATTCTGGAGAAATTCCGGTGAGCTTGATTTCAACCAGCAGCAGTTCTTCTCAGGAAAGTTTGTCTCCAATCGGTATTGCTTTTGATACTGACGGCGACGGTTTGCCCGATGATGTTGAAAAACGTTTAGGAACTGATATTAATAAAAAAGATACCGATGGCGATGGAGTTGATGATAATGAAGAGTTGAAAAACGGAACCAGTCCTTTAGATCCTTTGACTAAAACAACGAATATAATTTTATCAGGTGTTGATAAAGCATTGGTGGATGGAAAAGTATTGGAGCAGCCTAAGCTATCAAATTCAGTTATCAGTGAAACATTGGCCGTCAATTCGGTCCAGACAGTTAAAGTAAATGAAAAAAATAATATTAAATTTCAGGGTAAAGCCGAACCCAATAAAGTCATCACTTTATTTATTTACAGTGTGATGCCGATTGTGGTAACGGTTCAGGCCGATTCAAACGGAAACTGGGTTTACGAATTAGACAAGACCTTGGTTGACGGAACTCATGAAGCATACGTGGCGATTAACGATGATGAAGGAAAGATTATTGAGTCCAGTTTGCCGACTCCGTTCTTTATCGCTCAAGCTGAAGCCGTTTCAGTTGATAATTTCGTTTCCACCGGTGATGCCTCTCAAGTTTCCGACAAAACAAGCGGGATGATTATCTTATATGTTTTAGGAGGATTGGTGGTTGTGTTTGTTTTAATCGCCGGCATCTTGATTATTAGACAGAGATATTCTGAATAGTTATGAATTTTAAATTTTTAAAAGACAATAACCAGGTTGTATATTCTATTGCTTTGATGATTTTGATTCCTGGGGTGGTAATTTTAAACACCTGGATGTTTTCGACTTCTTTTCGAGAAACAATCGATCAGAGCTTACAAGATAAAGCGATTGGTATTGGAGAATCAGTTAATGCCGGACTGTCTAACAAGCTTAATTCTCCGGAAGAGATGCAATCTTTTATCGACAATTGGAAAGGATACAATGGCGATACAAAATCTTTAGATGTTTTTTATCGCGACAACGAAACATTTAAATTGGTGGCGACGATGAATAATAGTGAGAAACTAGGACAGACTGATAATTCTTTTGTCTTTATCACTTCCTGGGCTAATGATTGGCCGACGGCGCAAAAAATATATGAATCCGATGGAAAGAACAATTACCGTTATTGGTTGGTCGTGATGCCTCTAAAAGATTTAGATGGGCAGAAACAGGCTTTGCTCTCGATGAAGCTCTCGGCTGACGTTATAGACACGATTATGGCCGTTGTTTTGGGCCGGTCATACTGGGTACTCTTATTAACTATTGCCTTTATTATTCTGCTTTTATTGGTTAATTCCCGTTTGTTTGAATATTCCATTCTGTATAATAAAATCAAGGAGGTTGATGCGATGAAAGATGAGTTTATCTCCATGGCTTCTCATGAATTGAGGACTCCGGTTACAGTTATTCGCGGCTATGCAACTTTAATGCTCGAGCAGGCCCAGACTTTAGGGGTAAATAAAGAAGCTAAGGAATATTTATCAATCATCGATATTTCTTCAGAAAGATTAAACGGTTTAATCGAAGACCTTTTAAATGTTTCAAGAATTGAACAGGGTAGATTGAAGATGGATGTTAAGGATATGGAAGTTTGGCCGTTAGTCGAAGAAACGGTAAAGGAAATGAAAATTCAAGCCGATACTAAAGGACTGGCTTTGTCTTGTATGATGGAACCCAATACTAAATCTTTAATCTCGGCGGATAAAGATCGTTTGAAGCAAGTTTTAATTAATATCATCGGTAATTCAATTAAATATACTCCTTCCGGTAGCGTTGAAATCAAGGCTTTAAATCGAGACAATAATTTAGTCTTGATGATTAAGGATACCGGAATCGGAATGACCGCCAAACAAAGAGAACATTTGTTTGAAAAATTCTATCGAGTTAAAACCAAGAAAACCGAAGACATTGTCGGAACTGGATTGGGTCTTTGGATTACCAAACAGATTATTGAACTAATGAAGGGAACAATCATGATTGATTCGATGGAAAATGTGGGAACTCAAGTTACATTAGAATTTCCTTTAATTAAAAAATAATAAATTTAAAAATATGTTAAAAGATTTTATCGAGTTTCTAAAAGAATATAATATTGCTTCTCTAGCTTTAGCTTTTATTATGGGAGCGGCCAGCACTAGTTTAATTAATTCCTTGGTTAAAGATATTATTATGCCGATTTTTTCTCCGTTGGTTTCATCGGGAAACTGGCAGGACGCAATCTTAAGCTTGGGACCGATTAGTATAAAATACGGAGCCTTTTTGGGAGAGCTGTTGAATTTTGTGGTTTTAGGATTGGTAGTATTTATTATCGCTAAAAAATTGTTGAAGATGGATAAGCCTGTTAAATAAGATTTGATATTTAAGCTTTTACCCTGTAAAATATACATAATATGAATAATTTAAGAAACATCGACGTTAGAGGGAAAAAAGTATTATTAAGGGCTGATTTTAATGCTCCTTTGACTAAAGAGGGGGAAGTGGGTGATGATTTTAGAATTAGGAAAGTTGCTCCAACTTTAGAGTATTTAAGAAATAATGGAGCAAAAATTATCATTATTACTCATTTGGGTCAACCCAAGGGGAAAGACTTAAAATATTCAATCAGGCCGATTGCCCGCAAACTATGGGAAGTTGTCGGCGGGAAGGTGCAATTTGTTAACGATACGATCGGAAAAAGCGTTGAGAAGGAAATTAATCAGATGGAAGAAGGGGAGATAATAGTTTTGGAAAATTTAAGATTTTATAAAGGAGAAGAAGAAAACAGTGAAGAGTTTTCGCAACAACTTGCCCGATTGGGCGATATTTTTGTTCAGGACGGATTCGGAGTCTGTCATCGTTCTCACGCTTCAATAGTGGGAGTGACTAAATATATCCCTTCGTATCCCGGATTATTACTTGAAGAAGAAATCAGAGTATTATCCAATGCTTTAGTTTCTCCGGATCGACCGTTGGTTTCAATTATCGGAGGAGCGAAAGTTTCAACTAAGACTAGAGTCATTGAAAGATTATTAGATAAGTCTGATTATTTATTATTGGGAGGAAAAATCGCCAATTCTTTATTGGTCGCCAAAGGCATCTGCATTAAAGATTTATTATCCGATGATGAAGAAGATTTAATGGAGGTTGTTAAGAGAATAGATTTAACGAGTCCCAAGCTTCATTTGCCGATTGATGGAATTATGGCTTTGCATGATTTTGAAGAAGAGTATTCAAGAATAGGAGCCGTGGGAACAGTGAGAAGAGAGGAAGGAATTTTTGATATCGGACCGGAAACGGTAGAAAAATACATGGCTGTTTTAAGTGAAGCTAAAACAATAATCTGGAACGGTCCTTTGGGATTATTTGAGAAAAAGCCTTTTGATAAGGGAACGGTGGATATTGCTAAAATGATTGGTGGAATTAATAGTCAGGTTTTTTCAATCGTCGGTGGAGGAGAAACGGTTGAAGCAATACAACAATTAGGAATTGAAAATCAATTTGATCATGTTTCGACCGGCGGTGGCGCCATGCTTGATTTTATGGCCGGGAAAGATTTGCCGGGTATAGTTGCCTTGGAAGAGAATAGTAATAAAAAGAAAGATGTTAAAAATTAAAAATATTGATAAAGCGGCGGAAAGGATTAGAAAAGCAGTTTTAAATAATGAACAAATAATTATTTACGGAGATTCAGATTTAGACGGGATATCATCAATGGTTATCGTTAAGGAATCGATAGATAATTTAATTTCCCTGCTGGCTAAAGAAAAAAAAGAATCGTTTCCGACGGTTTTAGCTTTTTCTCCAGAAAGAAAAACTGAGGGCTATGGATTAAATGATAAGGCTCTGGTTTTTATTAAGTCAAAAGTTAGTAAAGGATTGATTGTTACTCTTGATTGCGGAATCACTAATTTTAAAGAAATTGAAGATGCTAAGAATAGCGGATTTTCAGTAGTGGTAATAGATCATCATAAGGCAATTGGCGGAA
Source organism: Minisyncoccales bacterium (assembly GCA_049302755.1). Classification (GTDB taxonomy): domain Bacteria; phylum Patescibacteriota; class Minisyncoccia; order Minisyncoccales; family Minisyncoccaceae; genus UBA2211. Next base: position 292,436 of record JBAQMK010000002.1, read on the forward strand.
TACCTGAAGCCGCGGAAATTGTTGTTGACCCAAAGCAACCAGATGATGATTATCCTTTTAAAGAATACGCCAATGTCGGGATTGCTTTTAAATTATCAGAAGAACTTTTGGGTGATAAATTGTCTCCGATGCTCCGAGATAGTTTCTTAGAGTTAACTGCCTTAGCAACTATTTCCGATATGATGCCAGAAGTGGGAGAGAATGAAGAGTGGATTAAGGAAGGATTGGAAAAAATAGAATATAGTCAGAGGCCGGCCATCAGAGCGATCTTTTCAATTCTTAATCCAATGGATTTCGGTTCAAAGCGAGACATGGTTTCAAAAATTAACAGCGCTTTGAATTCGGCAGCAATCGAGAATCATATTCCCAAGCCGTATTTGTTTTTAATCGAATCTGATTTTGATAAAACTAAAATAACAGCCCAGGAATTATTTGAAGAAAGCCAGCAGAAACAAAGAGAGATTGCCGTAATGGTTAATGATTTAATTGAAAAGATTTCAATGTCCAATAATTCAAGCATAATTTTTGAAGGTTCTCATGTTTGGGAGCCGGAATTTTTAGGCGCCGTTGCTTCCCGATTGTGCAATTATTTTGAGAAACCGGTTTTTCTTTATAAGAAGGGAGAGGAGTTTAGTCGGGGAACGGTGAGGGTTCCGAAGGGAATGGATGCGGTCCAGGCAATGGAAAGCTGTAAAGAATTATTAGTGATGTTTGGAGGACATCCTCCGGCCGCCGGATTTACAGTGAATAATAATAATCTTTTTAAGTTCGAAGAAGGTTTAAAAAAATATTTTAATTAATAATTATTAATAAAAAATATGAAAAAAATAATATTATCTCAGTTTGTCGTTTTATTAGCCGGAACATTATTTGCCTGGTTCAATTTTCTTAACGAATATATTTATTGGGCTAAGAATTCTTTTTGCACCGTTGGGTGTACCGGCGGAACCAATCCTTTCTTTTCTCCGTGCTTCGGCGGGGCAGTCTTTTTCACTATTGCCCTTATCCTTCATTCAATTATCATGAAGAAGAGTAAGTAATAGGGTTAATCGGGGGCATATTGCCTCCTTTTTGTTTGGATGGTATGATGTAGTTTCCTAAGTTTTAAAACCATGGATTTTAAGCTGAAAGGGGAAATGAAGCCAAAAGGAGACCAGCCTCAAGCCATTGAAAAATTAGTTCAAGGCTTAAAGCAAGGAATGGGAAAGCAAACATTGCTTGGAGTTACTGGGTCTGGTAAGACTTTTACCATAGCGAACGTAATAGACAAGGTGCAGAAGCCGACACTGGTGATTTCGCATAACAAAACCTTAGCCGCTCAATTATGCAATGAATTCAGAGAGTTTTTCCCCGATAATGCGGTTGAATATTTTGTTTCCTATTACGACTACTATCAGCCGGAAACATATATGGTTCCTACTGATACGTATATTGAAAAAGAAGCTCAAATCAATGAAGAGATAGACAGATTGAGGCATGCTTGCACTCAGGCCTTGATGACTAGAAAAGACGTGATTATCGTTTGTTCGGTTTCTTGTATTTACGGATTGGGTTCGCCCGATGAATACAAAAAAGTGATGCATGTTTTTAAGAAAGGAGAAACAATCAGCCGACAGGAGATAGCGAGAAAATTGATCGATTTGCAATTTGAAAGAACCAATGAAGATTTATTTTTGGGAAAATTTAGATTAAGAGGGCAGGTTTTAGAAATAATGCCGGTGAGTCAAAAAGTGATCTACCGAATGAATATTTCTGATAAAATTGATTCGATAGAATTAATTGATCCGATTAGAAGGAATATCTTAGAAGAAGTTGATGAGGTTTCTTTGTTTGCCGCCAAGCACTACGTTTTAAACGATGAAACAAAAAAGGAAGCTTTAAGGGAAATAAGAGAAGAATTGGAAGAAAGATTGAAGTTCTTTGAACGGGAAGGTAAATTACTGGAACACGAAAGATTGAAAAGAAGAGTTAATTATGATTTAGAGATGATTGAGAATATTGGTTATTGTCAGGGAATAGAAAACTATTCAAGACATTTCGACGGAAGAAAAGTAGGCCAGCCTCCTTTTACTCTGATAGATTATTTCAAAGCAGCCGATCCTGATTTCTTGACTGTGATCGATGAATCGCACGTGACCATTCCACAAATCGGGGGAATGTATTTCGGTGATAAATCAAGAAAGAAATCTTTAATTGATTACGGTTTTCGTCTAGAGAGCGCATACGATAATCGACCGTTGCAATATTTTGAATTTGAAGAATTAACCAAGAGAAAGATATATGTTTCCGCAACACCGAAAGAAGAGGAGTTAAGTCAAAGCGAGCAAGTGGTTGAACAAATCGTCAGACCGACCGGATTGATTGACCCGGAAGTTATTATTCGTCCGATTACCGATAAAAAAGGTGATTCTCAGATTGAGGATTTAATTAAGAGAATTGAAGAGCAGGTTTCCATAAAGGAAAGAACCTTAGTTACCACCTTAACCAAAAGAATGGCCGAAGATTTAACCGATTATTTAGAAAAGAAAAAAATCAAAGTTAAATATCTACATAGTGACATTAAGACATTGGAGAGAATTGACACGATTACCGAATTAAGAAGAGGAACTATTGATGTTATCGTCGGAGTCAACCTACTAAGAGAAGGATTGGATATTCCTGAAGTTTCATTGGTAGCAGTTCTTGATGCGGACAAAGAAGGATTTTTAAGAAATGAAACCAGTTTGATTCAGACTATTGGCCGTGCGGCCAGAAATGTTAACGGTCGTGTTGTTTTGTATGCTGATAATATTACTAAATCAATTGAGAAAGCGGTCAGTGAAACTGCCAGAAGAAGAGAAATTCAATTAGAGTATAATAAGGAACACGGAATTACTCCGAAAACTATTGAAAAGAGTATTAAGAATATTTTAGAACAGTTCGGACTCACTTCTAAACAATTAAAGTCAAAGAAGCGTAATGAAAAGATATTGGAGATTGACTTGAAGGGAGATAATAGACCGTTAAAGGAAATATTGAAAGACAAGAAACTTAAAATGAAAGAAGCGGCCGATAAATTGGAATTTGAATTGGCGGCAATTTTAAGAGATGAAATTAATCAATTAGAGAAAGAGATAAAGAAGAAATAATATGCAGGATAAAATAATAATCAAAGGGGCGAGAGAGCATAACTTGAAGAATGTTTCTCTAGAATTACCCCGAAATAAAATGGTTGTCTTTACCGGATTATCTGGTTCGGGAAAATCGAGCTTGGCTTTCGATACGATTTTTGCCGAGGGACAGAGAAGATATATCGAATCATTATCCTCATACGCCAGACAGTTTTTGGGAGGAATGCAAAAACCGGATGTTGATGAAATAGAAGGATTGTCTCCGGCTATTTCAATTAGTCAGAAAGCTCATAGTAGTAATCCCCGTTCGACCGTTTCAACTATTACCGAAATATATGATTACTTAAGAGTTTTATATGCCAGGATTGGAAAGCCTCATTGTCCTGATTGCGGAATTAGTATTGAAAAAATGACGGCTGATGAGATATTTAAAAAAACAGAAGAGTTGCTTAAAGAAGAAGGAGCACTGTTTATTTTGTCTCCGGTGGTACGAGGAAGAAAAGGAGAATATTTTCAAATGCTTCAGGATACTTACGAAGCAGGTTTTTCCGAAGTTAGAATTGATGGAAAGACAAGAAGCTTGAAAGAGAGAATACCTTTGGAAAAAGCAAAGATTCATACTATTGAAATTGTAATTGATAAGATATATTTTTCAAAGATTGATGATGATTTTGAATTCAGATTGAATGAAGCGATTGAAACAGCTATCGATATGTCTGATGGTCTTTGTACGATTATTTTTCCCAACAAAGAAGAGAAGATATTTAGTACACAATATTCTTGTCCCAATTGTGGATTCAGTTTTCCTGAAATAGAGCCGAGACTGTTTAGTTTTAATAGTCCGTACGGTGCTTGTCCTGAATGTAACGGACTGGGAATTGAAAATCCTTTTTCAACCAATCCTTGTCCGGTTTGCGAAGGTAAAAGATTAAATAAAAATGCACTATCAGTTAAAGTTAATGATAAGAATATTTGGGAGGCAACCAATATGACCGTTGAGAAGGCTTTGGAATTCTTTTCTAAAGCCGGAGAGGAGATAAGTAAGAAAGACAAAGAAATCGCCGAGGTTATTTTTAATGAGATAAAGAACAGGCTTCAGTTTATGATTGACGTCGGTTTGCATTATATTAGCTTAAACAGAATGTCCGGAACTTTGTCAGGTGGAGAATCACAGAGAATCCGTTTGGCTTCCCAAGTCGGAACTAAGTTAGTCGGAGCCTTATATGTTTTGGATGAACCGACCATCGGACTGCATCAGAGAGATAACGAATTATTAGTTAAGACATTACGAAATTTATGCGATATTGGAAACAGTATTATCGTTGTCGAGCACGATGAAGATACGATTATGGCCAGCGATTGGATTGTTGATTTCGGTCCTCGAGCCGGACAACACGGAGGAGAAATAATGTTTTCCGGTCCCTTGAATAATTTATTATTAAAAGGAAAAGAAACTTCAAATTGCAAACAATTGGGAAGCGCTCAGAAATCTTTAACCGGAAAGTATTTAAGAGGGGAAGAAAAGATAGAAATACCCAAGGAAAAAAGAGGGGTTCATAGTGGTATGCCGAAATTGAAAATTATTGGAGCCACGGAAAATAATTTAAAAAATGTTAGCGTTGATATTCCTTTGGGCAGATTGGTTTGTTTGACCGGCGTTTCCGGTTCGGGAAAATCAACCCTGATGAATAATATCATATATAAATACGTAACCGGAAAGCTTAATCGTTTCAAAAGAGATATTAAGGTAAAGGAAGTTAAGAATATAGAATACTTGAATAGGGTAGTCAGAGTCGATCAGTCTTTGATTGGACGATCTTCTCGTTCCAATCCGGCTACTTACACCAAGGTTTATGATGAAATCAGGAATTTATTTGCCGTGACTCCCGAAGCAAGAATGAAAGGATATAAGCCGGGAAGATTTAGTTTCAATCGACCTGGAGGAAGATGTGAGAATTGTGAAGGAAAGGGAGTTTTGGAAATAGAAATGCATTTCTTGCCCAACGTTGAAGTGGTTTGTGATGTTTGCAAGGGACGCAGATTTAACAAAGAAACCTTGGATATTCACTATAAGGAAAAGAATATTTCAGATGTTTTAAATATGACGATTGAAGAAGCGGTGGAATTTTTCAAGGATATTCCTTTTATTTACGATAAGCTTAAAGTTTTGAATGAAGTCGGTTTGGGATATTTGACTTTGGGTCAGCCGGCCACAACTTTGTCGGGCGGAGAGTCGCAAAGAATTAAGTTAAGTAGAGAATTATCAAAACAAGGAACAGTCAAAACATTATTTTTATTGGATGAGCCGACAACCGGACTACATTATGATGATATTAAGAAATTAATGATTCTTTTACAGAAATTAGTTTCTCAGGGAAATACGGTAATGGTAATCGAGCATAATTTAGATTTTATCAAGTGTGCCGATTGGATTATCGATTTGGGACCCGAAGGCGGAGAGAAAGGAGGAAAAGTGGTGGGAGAAGGAACTCCCGAAGAATTATCCAAGATGCCGACCTGGACTGGTAAATATTTAAAAAGAGTTTTAAAGAATGGCTAACTGGCAAGATAAAATTAAAAAGATACCAGAGACTCCCGGAATATATCTTTTTTACAAAGGAAAAGAGCTTGTTTATATCGGCAAAGCTACTTCTCTAAGAAACAGAGTTAGAAGCTATTTGAATCCCAAGACATTGCGCCCAATAGAAGTCTTGATGAAGAATGTGAGCGATGTTAAATGGAAAACAACAGATTCAGTTTTAGAAGCTGTTATTCTCGAGGCTAACTACATTAAGGAATTTAAGCCGAAATACAACGTTAAAGAAAAAGACGATAAGAGCTGGAACTTTTTTGTCATAACTAAAGATGAATTTCCTAAGCTGATTGCCGTTAGGGAGCACAATTTAAAAAGAGAAAATTATTCATATACCTTCGGCCCGTATGCCGAAATGAAGACGGCGCAGATTTTAAAGCTCCTTCATTCTTTATTTAAGGTTTCAAGATGCAATCCCGGTCAAAAAAGACCTTGCTTTGATTATCATTTGAATAATTGTTTGGGAGTTTGTACAAAAGAAATATCTGCTACCGAATACAAAGAAAAAGTCATCAAGCCCTTAGTAGTATTCTTGAAAGGAAAGAAAAAGAAATTAATTACTTCCTTAGAAAAGAAAATGAAAGAGTCTTCAAAGAAGGAAGATTTTGAGGAAGCTAAAAGACTAAGGAATCAGATTTTTTCATTGAATAAGATAAGAGACTTTGCTTTGCTTGATAAAAGTTTCTTAGTTAACGAAGAGAAGAAAGGAAAATCTTTAAGAATCGAAGGTTATGATATTTCTAATTTAGGGGCCGAGGCAATGGTCGGAAGCATGGTTGTTTTTAATGAATCCGGACCGTTGAAGAGCGAATACAAGAAATTCAAGATAAAAAGTGTTTTCGGGCAAAGCGATGTAGATTGCTTAAAAGAAATATTAGAAAGAAGATTAAAACATTCTGAATGGCCGATGCCTGATTTAATTTTAGTTGACGGAGGAAAGCCTCAGGTTAATGCAATCAAGAATGTTTTAAAGAAGAATAATTTAGATGTTGATGTTGTTGGTATTGCCAAGGGACCGGAAAGAAAAAAGAACGAATTCTTTTTTGATAAAACAAACATGTTTGTTTTAAATAATGAAAATATTTTAATTAGGGTAAGAGATGAGGCTCACAGATTTGCCATTAATTATCAAAGAGAGCTGAAAAGACGCAGCTTGACTTCTTAATTGTCTTTGGTAAAGTATGATTACCACAAATTAAAGTGGCAGCACATTGGTGATTATATGTTCATTTTAAGTGAGAATTGCAGATTGTTATACAAATTAGGATTTATTCCTAATGCAAATCCAGCCCTATCAATAAAGATTCGAGAAGAAATTTTAAATTCTTTTAAGATTGATCAGGCTGTGGTTGATGAAAAAGTAGAGCAATTTGGATTCCAGAGCTTTTCTGGTTTTGACGGCGATTTCGGTTTCAATGGTGCTTTTCAGAAGAAAGAAGAGCAAGGGGGATTCGTTGAATACATTGTTCCGATTCCCAAAATTACAAGTATTGATGGCCCGCCATGGAAGCCGGTTCATGCTGCTGTTCAGTCGATAGCTCTATTTACCGAACTTGCTCGTCAGGTTTATGGAGTTAATCAGCCGACTCGCATGGAAAAGAAACAGCTTCTTGCTCTGTATGTTGTTGCTGATCGTAAGCGTGACTTATATGCCGTTGGTGGCGATTATTCTTCCACTATCTGCGACTGGCTTGATAACATCGCTTCAAGGGACAACCTGGATAGAGTCGCTAAAGCGATGGAACAGACCTATTTCTACATTTGGGACAGATTCAGATGTGGAAGCTTCCTGGCTTATCTTCACGAGGGAGGATACCTGACTATTCAATGCCCATCGCATTGCGTCGTTTATCCGAGATCGTCAAGGTTAAAAAGTGGAGGAGTAGAATTCGACTCAAGCGAAGTATGTCATGGAGCCGAAATTTTGGTCCTTCTTTCCGGCCTCTCTGCTCTCTACGAAATGGTAGGAAGAGACATATACGGTTCCTCATATTGAGGAACCCTTTTTTATAAAGATTGAAAATTATCGTTAATGGTAATATGATGAGAAAACAAGTATGGAAAAACAAATTAAAGAAATAGAACTCTTGGCTCCGGCCAAGAATTTAAATACGGGAATCGCTGCTATTAATGCCGGCGCTGATGCAGTATATATCGGAGCTCCTAAGTTCGGAGCCCGATTGGCCGCTTCCAATTCCTTACAAGAGATAGGGAAATTAATAGATTATGCTCATCAATTTAGAGTTAAGGTTTATATTACCTTGAATACTATTTTGTTTGATAATGAATTAAAGGAAGCCAATGATTTAATCTGGAGTCTTTATGATTTAAAAGCCGACGGAATAATAATTCAAGATATGGGAATATTGGAAATGGATTTGCCTCCGATTAATTTGATTGCCAGTACTCAGACCGACAATTATTCTTTAGAGCGGATAAAGTTTTTAGAAGATGTCGGATTTAAAAGAGTGATTTTAGCCAGGGAACTTTCTTTGGAGCAAATTAAAGAAATAAAAGATAATACTGATTTAGAATTAGAATTTTTTGTTCACGGAGCTCTTTGCGTGAGCTTTTCTGGTCGTTGTTATTTAAGCTCATATTTAAGTGGAAGAAGCGCTAATCGGGGTGAATGTATTCAGGCTTGCCGTTTGCCGTATACCTTGGTTGATGGAGATAATAATATTATCGCTAAAAATAAACCACTTCTTTGTTTGAAGGATTTTAATCTTTCCGACAATCTCAAAGAATTAATAGAGGCCGGAGTTACTTCATTTAAAATAGAGGGAAGACTTAAAGATGAAGATTATGTTTCTAACGTTGTTGCTTATTACAATCAAAAACTAAATAGTATTAAAGGGATAAAAAGAACTTCTTCGGGTGTTGTTTCTTTAAGATTCGAGCCTGACTTAGAAAAGACATTTAATAGAACTTATACTACATATTTTTTAAAAGGAAGACAGAAAAATATTCTTTCTCCTTCTCCCAAATCAGTCGGAAAATTATTGGGAAAGGTAAAAGATGTTTTTAATGATTGCTTTATTTTAGATAATAATGTTGAGATAAATAATGGAGACGGGCTTTGTTATTTTGATAAATCTAATAATCTTATCGGAAGCAATGTGAATGTGTTTTTGGAAAACAAGATATTTTTAAATGATATGTCCGGGATTATTAAAGGGCTTGATATCTATCGCAATACCGATACCAAGTTTTTGAAAAGCATTAAAGCGGAAAGAAAAATACCCTTATCTTTTTCGTTTGAGGAAAATAAACAAGGTTTCTCTTTAATTGTTAAAGATGAAGAAGGAAATCAAGGAATTAGTGAGATTAAGATTGATAAGCAAGAAGCGGAGAAGAAAGAGAAAGCTATAGAGAGTATAACTAATCAATTAAGAAAGCTTGGAGAAACAATCTATATTGCCAAAGACATTAAGATTGAATGGAAGAAGCCTTATTTTATTCCGATATCGCAAATTAATGAAATGAGAAGGGAAGCCATTGATAGTCTTTCTTTAGAGAGAAAAAATAATTATAAAATAGAAGAATTCAAAATAAAAGATAATGATAATCCCTTTATAGAAAAAGATATTTCTTATGAATGGAATGTTTCCAATAAATTAGCCGAACAGTTTTATAAAAAGCATGGAGTAATTGGTATCGAGCCGGCTTTTGAGCTTAAAAGGGGTGATAAGGTTATGACCACTAAGCATTGTTTGAAGAATTATTTTGGATTTTGTCCCAAGGAACACGGAAAAGTGAAAGAACCCCTTTATTTAATTAACGAAAAGGGTCAAAAATTCATCCTTAAGTTTGATTGCGTTAATTGCCAGATGGAAATTAATATTGTTGAAAAATAAGCTTTAAAGTGTTATTATATAAGGAATATAAAATTAAAAATATGAAAATAAATCTCAAATTTAAGCCAAACTTCAAATCCAAAAAAACATGGATTATTCTAGCAGTTATAGTTTTAATTATAATCGTCGGCTTTTCTTCTTTATCTGGAGGAAATAAAACATCAAAATACGAAACAGTTAAAGTGGAAAGAGGAGCCTTGGTTCAAACCGTTGATGCAACCGGAAAGGTAGAATCAGCTAATGATTTATCTCTTCATTTTGATGGAATGGGAATAGTTGAAAATGTCAGAGTAGAAGAAGGTGATACGGTAAGAGTCGGTCAGTGGTTAGCCAATCTATCTTTATCTCAATTAAATGCTGCTGTTGCTCAAGCCCAGGCTTCTTTAGATCAAAAATTAGCTGGTGCAACTATTGAACAGATTAACGTTGCTCAAAAACAAGTTGAGTCAGCCCAGGTTTCTTTGAATAAAACTGAAGAAACATTAAATGATACTCAAGTTTTAGCTGATAAGAATTTAGCGGCTAAATATTCGTACGCTTTGAATGTTTTAGACGATACATATATTAAAATGTATAACGCTTATTCTGCAGTTGATGGTGTAAAAGAGAATTACTTTGAATCCAATGACCAGGAAGGTTTGACAGTAAGAAACAATGAAGAATATCAGATAAAGAGGCCCAAAGATGAAACCAAGGTCTATATTGACGCCGCTAAGGCCAGCGGAAAGACAGAGGACATCGATAAAGCAATTTCAAGCGCTAAAGATTCTTTGAGTAAGATACTCGTCGGTTTAACCGTAATTAGAGGTATTTGTGATGATTCAACCTATCAAAACAGAGTCACTTCAACAGAAAAGACTTCTCTTGATACTCAAAAATCATATATCAGTACTGCTCAGACAACCATTTCTTCTTTGGAGAACGAGATTTCTATTTTAAAAATTCAAAATGAGAATAATTTAAATGCGGCTCAAGCAGCCGTTGATGCTGCCGACGCTGCCCTTGAATTACAGCAGGCTAATTACGATTCTTTAATCGCCAAACCGAGAGATATTGATATTGCCTATTATCAAGCGGTTTTAGATCAGGCGATTGCCAGTAGAAATAAAGCAATAATTTATGCTCCGATTGAAGGAGTAATAACAAAAGTTAATAAGAAGAAGGGAGAATTGATTTCTTCTTCCGAAGCAATGATAGAAATACTTTCACCTCATTACGAAATTCAGGTTGATATTCCCGAAACAGATGTTGTTAAATTAAAAACAGGCAATGATGTTACAATTACCTTAGATGCTTTGGGTAGCGATACTAAATTTACCGGAAGTATTTTAACAATCGATCCCGCTTCAACAGACATTCAAGACGTTGTTTATTACAAAGTTAAAGTTGGCATCAGCGACAGTAACGATGAATTATTCAAATCAGGAATGACCGCCGATGTTTTAATTAAGACAGATAATAGAGACGGAGTTTTAAATATTCCTTACCGAGCCGTATTGTCAAAAACTGGAACTGATGAAAAATATGTCAGAGTTTTAAAAAGCGAACAAATTGAAGAAAGAACAGTTCAATTAGGATTAAGAGCCGATGACGGCAAGGTGGAAATTTTATCAGGATTATCTGAAGGCGAAGAAATAGTATTAAAGATTGGAAAATAACATGTTAATCAGCGTTAAGAACTTACAAAAAGATTTTGTTAACGACGACGTTGTAACCTCAGTTTTAAAGGGAGTAACCTTTGATATTAAAAAAGGAGAATTTGTTTCCATTATGGGACCTTCTGGTTCCGGAAAATCAACCTTGATGCATATTCTGAGTTTTTTGGATAAATTAACTGGAGGAACATACAGCTTTGAAGATAGGGATGTTAGTCAATTGAATGATGATGAATTGGCGGAAATGAGAAGTAAGAAAGTCGGCTTTATCTTTCAATCATTTAATCTTTTAAATAGGTCGTCTGTTTTAGAGAACGTAATGCTTCCGTTGGTATACACCGATACGTCGGCTGAAGAAAGAGTTAAAAAAGCTAAAGATTTGTTAGAGAAAGTTGGATTAAGTCACCGGCTTAGTTATTCTCCGGGTAAGCTTTCGGGAGGAGAAAAGCAAAGAGTAGCAATTGCCCGAGCTTTAATTAACGACCCGGAAGTTATTTTTGCCGATGAGCCGACCGGAAACCTTGATTCTAAATCAGGGGCTCAGGTAATGAAAATTCTTCAGGACTTAAACGACCAGGGTCATACTATTATTTTGGTTACTCACGAGAAATCGACGGCCGAGCATGCGGAGAGAATAATTCGTATCATGGACGGAGTTATTCTTGAAGATGCAAAAGTTTCTCAAAGGCAAAGGGCTAGTGGAGAAATGCTCAATAAATAATATGAACATTCTTGAGTCGATAAAAAATTCTTGGCACATGATAATTCGCAATAGGATGCGTTCTTTTTTGACGATGCTGGGAATTATTATTGGAATCACGGCGGTGATGATAGTTTTGTCGGTCGGAGAAAGTGTTCAGGGATTGATTTTAAACGAAGTTAAAACCATCGGTTCTAATTTGGTCGGAGTCTTACCCGGCTATTCAGACGAAAATAGTCCGCCTTCTTCAACTTTCGGAGTTGTTATTACTTCATTGAAATACGAAGACGGGGAAGCGATATTAAAAGGCAATTATCCTTATATAGAATCTTTAGCGATGTATGTTTCAGGAAGTGATATTGTAACAATAGAAGACAATAATGTAAGCGCTACTTTTTACGGAACAACGGCTAGCTATCCTGATGTGCAAAATTCTTTAATTGAAGACGGAAGATTTTTTACTAAAGAAGAAGAGATCGGTAATGCTAGAGTGGTGGTTTTAGGAAATCAAATTGCGAAGGATTTATTCGGCGACCAGAATCCGATTGGAATGAAAATGAAAATTAAGAAATCAAGTTTCACGGTAATAGGTGTTTTTAAAAAGAAAGGAGGTAGCTTGATTCAAAATGAAGATGGCAACTTATTCGTTCCCATCTCAACCGCCCAAAATAATCTTTTGGGAATTAATCATATCAGTTTTATGAGGGTAAAGATTGATAAGACTGAAAATATAGACGGAGCGATAGAATACATTAAAGATATTTTGCGTGATCGGCACAATATAGCCGATGCCAAGGAAGACGATTTTAGTGTCAGATCAACCGCCCAAGCTTTGGAAACAATTTCCGTCATCACAGATGCTTTAAAATTTTTCTTGGCGGCGATTGCGGCGATTTCTTTGATTGTCGGCGGTTTCGGAATTATGAATATTATGTTAGCGACGGTTCAGGAAAGAACCAAAGAGATTGGTTTAAGGAAAGCGATCGGAGCAAAGAATGCCGATATCACCAGACAATTTTTAATTGAGGCCATGGCGATTACTTTTATCAGTGGATTAATCGGAATAGTCATCGGTTCTCTTCTTCTAATTTTAATATCAGTAATTATCAATGCTTTGAATTATCATTGGGATTTGATAATTTCTCCTCTTTCAATAATTTTAGGCTGTATTGTTTCCATCGGAATCGGTTTAATATTCGGAATCGCTCCGGCAAGGAAAGCCAGTCTTTTAAATCCAATAGAAGCTTTAAGATATGAATAAAATATATGCTCAAATTGAATCAGCCTTTATCAGCTTGATGCGTCAAAGATCAAGAACGATTTTGACTATTATCGCCGTGGCTATCGGTATTGCTTCTTTAATTGTTATGATTGCGGCCGGAGACGGACTCAAGGCGATGGTTTTGAAAGAACTTGAGGCCTACGGTTCGGATGCGATAAACATCGAGGCTAGAGTTCCGGGAAAAGGAGCAGCGGGAAGTGCGACCAGCTTTGCTTCGGGAACCACCATCACTACTTTTAAAAATGAGGATGCGGAAGAAATAGCAAAAGCTGATAATATAGAATTTTTGTATGCCTACATTACCGGACAAGAAGTTATTAAATATCAGGGAGTGGCGAAAAGCGTAATTATTTTTGGTTACGGAGCTAACGGACCGTTAATTGAAAAAATACCGGTTGATACGGGAAGGTTTTATTCTGTCGATGAAGAAGAATCATTGTCTTCGGTCATTGTTTTAGGAAGTAAGATTAAAGATACTCTTTTCGGTGATGATGATGCGGTTGATAAAACAGTTTACGTCAGAAGTAAGCCGTTTAAAGTTGTCGGAGTTTTGGAAGAAAGAGGAGCCACTTTTGGCATGGACATGGATTCTATTATTTATATTCCGACTTTAACCATGCAAAAAAAACTTTTGGGAACAGATTACATCATCGGCTTATCGGCCAAAGTTAAAGATGTTGATAAAATCAATGAAACCAAAGAAGAGCTGATACTTTTAATGAGAGAGTTGCATAATATTGATAATCCCGATGAAGATGATTTTGAAGTTATGACCATGGCTGAAGCAATGGATATGGTCTCAGTGGTTTTATCAGCCATCACAATGCTTTTAGCGGTGATAGCCGCGGTATCTTTGGCAGTCGGAGGAGTCGGTATCACCAATATCATGTATGTTTCGGTTATAGAAAGAACCTTTGAAATCGGATTAAGGAGAGCAGTGGGAGCAAGGAAAAATGATATTCTGTGGCAATTCTTATTAGAAGCTTCTATTTTAACATTCTTAGGAGGATTGATAGGAGTAATTGTTGGAATGGGAGTTTCGTTATTGATTTATTATGTTGCTGTGTCTTTCGGGATGGATTGGACTTACGCGGTTTCTCCTTTTTCTATTATTTCATCTTTATTATTCTCTGCTTTAATCGGAATGTTCTTTGGTGTTTATCCGGCCCAGAAAGCTGCCAATATGGACCCGATTAATGCTTTGCGTCAGGAGTAATTGACAAGAGTCTTTTATTCTTGTAGTATTTTTTTAGCGCTTTTAAAACTCTCTGCGCAAGGAGATATAATGGAAAAGGTTACAGTAGTTAAACCAGCAGTTAATCAATGGATTAACTTTTTAAAGATGAACCGAAACGAACAAAACGAATTTTTGGAAGAACTGATAATCCAGGGAAAGATTTCAAGAAGTTCCAAAGGGGGTTACCTTGTTTTTTCAGAAGAGGAGTACGGAACAATTTTCAATCCCGCACTTATTGACAGGAAAATAGTGTATTTCGTTTTTGAAAAAGATGCCATTGATTTTATCAAGGCATTTAGAGAAAAGATCAACGAGAACTTTTTGCACTACCGGCTTTGCAACGGCGGATGTAATCATTAAAAACAAAAGGATTAATTATCCTTTTTTTAGTTGAATAAAAAGACTATTCCAGTTATTAAAAATATTATCGCGGTAAGATATCGGAGTGGTTGTTCTAATTTTTCCATTTTATTGAAAATGTTTTCTATTTTTTCAGTGTTGTAGCTTAAAAACAAAGAAAAGATAATAATCGGTAAGCTTGCTCCGATAGCAAAAACAGGAGGAAGAAGTAATCCGGCAGCAGATTTTATCGTTAAGGGAATTAATATACCAAAGAAAAGAGCGGCGCTGTGAGGACAAAAAGCGAGAGATAATATTATCCCTAAAGAAAAAGAGCCGAGATATCCTTTAGATATTGTCGCGTCTTTTATCTCTTGTTCTTTTTCGTCATCGTCTTTATTAGCCAGAATAAACATTATTATTCCGGAAATAATTAGAATCGTTCCCGCTATTCTTTCTCCGTATTCCGTTAAGAAAGAAAAATTAAAAGAAGACAATCCGAAATAGACAAGCAGAGCGATAGCCGTGTAGCTTAATATTCTTCCTAGAGAATAAAATAATCCGTGTAAGATTATGCTTTTTCTTTTTGAATTCTTGGAAACATAGGTGATGGCCGCTAAATTAGCCATTAAAGGGCAAACATCAATGTTTATCAAGATTCCCATTAAGATAGCGGTTAAAAATTGTTCAATCATATTTTGATTATATCTTATGTTTAAAATATTGGAAAGTTGTCTTAATAATTATTTTATATTAAGATATAGATATGGAAACATTGATTAAACCTAAAATATTAACCCTTTGTCTTACCAAGGAAAACGGAATGATTCTTTTGGGGATGAAGAAGCGAGGATTTGGCGAGGGCAGATGGAATGGATTTGGCGGAAAGGTTGAAGAAGGAGAAACGATTGTTGAGGCCGCAATCAGAGAGACCAAAGAAGAATCAGGATTGAATGTTGAAGAATTAGAAGAAAAAGGTATTGTTCATTTTCATTTTCTTGATACCGGGAAGATTTTAGAGGTTCATATTTTTGATGTTTTAAAATACGGCGGAGAAATAACGGAGACGGAAGAGATGAGTCCGAAATGGTTTAAAGTTGATGAGATTCCTTTTAAAGAAATGTGGGCTGATGATATATACTGGATGCCATTGTTTTTAAACGGAGAAAAATTCAAAGGTAAATTTGTTTTTGAAAATAATGATAAATTATTAAATTATAACCTTGAAAAATATGACAGCTAAAAACATTCAAGTGATTATCGGAGTAGTTTTGCTTTTAGTTATCGGGATTTCGATCGGATATTTTTTAAAAAATATCAAAGAGATTATTCCTGAGAATCAGGGAATTCAGATAAACAATATTATCGAAGGGCAGATTATCAAATCACCTTTAATTATTAGTGGAACCGTTACTCAAGGAAAATGGGCCGGTTTTGAGGGACAAATGGGAAGAGTCGAATTGGTGGAATCGGATGGAACAGTGCTCGGCTCCGCTATTTTAATGGCTACCTCTGATTTTATGAAATTTCCTGCTACTTTTGAAGCAGACTTAAGTTTTGTTCCTCCTAAAGGAAATGAAGTTTTCCTTGTTTTTTATAATGATAATCCGAGCGGATTACCGGAAAATTCGGCAATGATGAGTATTGCGGTCAAGGTTTCTTTAGAAAAAACTAAGATTATTTTGTATTTCGGAAAACAGGGAGACGATTCTTGTAAAAATAATTATCCGATAGAAAGAGAAATCATTAAGGTGGAAGGAATTGCTCGAGCAACCATTGAAGAATTATTAAAAGGATTGACCCAGGAAGAAAAAGAAAATGGTTATTTTACCAGTATACCTGAAGGAGTGAAGATTAATAGCTTGACGATTGTTAACGGAACAGCAACAATAGATTTTAATGAAACATTAGAACAAGGAGTTGGAGGTTCTTGCCGAGTATTGGCAATTAGAGAACAAATTATTCAAACTTTGATGCAATTTTCGTCAGTTCAAAAAGTCATAATTAGCATAAATGGAAGAACGGAAGATATCCTTCAGCCATAAATAAAACAATATGATTGAAACAGACAAAGGGACCTCTTTGGTTATCATGATTTTAAGTGTAATGGTATTGGTTATTATCAGCCTTTTTGTGTATCGAGAATTTTTTGCTTCAACGGGAAACAAGCAAAATATTAATTTTGTTGAACAGGGGAATCTTGTTTTTAATAATCCCGGCCTCGTTGAAAACGTTTGGTATTTGGTATACGATACTCCGGGTGCTGCGGCTAATAATGTTAAATTAATTTTTGATGAAAAAAGTATTTGCAGGAATCAAACTTCCTGTTCTGATTTAATGATCGGACAACAAGTTGAGATTAGGGGAGTAAGAAATGATGGAGAAGTTTTGGTTAAAGAGTTAAAATTAACTGAAATATTAAATTAGGCGATTTTTTGTGGATAATTTTATTGCTAATAGAAATAGGGCAAGGTAAAATATTATTAGCACCTCAAAGGTCGGTTAATAAACCAAAGAAAATAAAATGAAAAAACTAGGCACAGTAGGTTTAATTGCTCTGACGCTTGTAATCATCGGAGGATTAAATTGGGGATTAGTTGGTTTCTTTAGTTTTAATCTTGTTACCGCATTGTTTGGAAGTACTATGTTGACTAATATAGTATACGACTTAGTTGGAATATCAGCCCTCTATATAGCTTTCGGTTGTTTTATGGGTAAAGAATAATTATGATGGTAAGAAATCGCTTCGGCGATTTTTTACTTTCCTAATTTATGGTATAATATATAATAATAATTAATTAACATTTTAAAATGAGCAATTCAAAAAAACTTTATCGCTCAAAAGCCAATCGCGTTATTTTCGGAGTTTGCGGTGGTTTGGGCGAATATTTCGAGATAGATCCTTTAGTTGTTAGAATTTTATTCATTCTTTTGACCTTTACCGGCGGTTCAGGCATCGTTATTTATTTGATTTTAGCGATAATGATTCCTGATAGTGATGGCAATAGAAAAACCGTCAATGAGGTAATCAGCGGAACCCAAGAGAAAACCCAGGAACTGGCTGAAGAAATCAAGAAAAACAGCGCTTGGATTGTAAACATTAAAAATATTGTGGGACTAGTCATTGTTTTTATCGGTCTGGATATTCTTTTTGAACAGGTTTTTGATTTTAATCCATTTTCAATTATTAATTGGGGAATGGTTTGGGCATTAATCCTGGTCTTAATCGGATTAAGAATTATTTTTAATAGCAAAGAATAATAATGAAGATATCTTTTCACGGTGCTTGCCGTGAGGTAACAGGTTCGTGCATATTAATTGAGTCTGGCGAGACCAAGTTTTTGGTTGATTGCGGAATGTTTCAGGGAGATAATTATAACAAGAACTTGGAAGATTTTTCTTTCGACCCGAAAGAAATAGATTTCGTCCTTTTAACTCATGCTCATTTGGATCATTGCGGCAGATTACCCAAGCTTTTTGCCGACGGATTTTCCGGCCGGGTTTATTCCACCGCTCCGACTAAGGATTTAACAGAAATAATACTTTTAGATGCACTTAAGGTTTCTCAGATTGAGGGACGTCCTTTTTGTGCTCCTTTTTGCACAACCAGTGATATTTTTTCTTTGATTAATTTCTTTACCTGTTTGAATTACGGAGAAGAAAAAAATATCAACGATGATGTTAGGATAAAAATGAGAGATGCCGGCCATATCTTGGGGTCGTCGATTTTTGAAGTTTGGATTAATGACCAGGGAAAAGAAAAGAAACTTGTTTTTTCAGGAGATTTAGGTAATCCTCCGGCTCCGGTTGTTAATGATCCTGATTTCATCTCTGGAGCAGATGTTGTTTTTGTTGAATCTACCTATGGAGACAGATTGCATGAACCTAAAGAAAAAGGCAGAGAAATATTAAAACAGAAAATTCAAGAAACAATTAAAAAAGGCGGGGTAATGATGATTTCGGTTTTTGCTCTGGAAAGAACCCAAGAGTTGCTTTACGTATTAAATGATTTTATAGAAAACGGAAAAATAGAAAGTTTACCAATATTCTTGGATAGTCCCTTAGCGATCAGGGCTACGGACATCTATAAGCAATACATTGATTTTTATGATAAAGAATCAAAAGAATTAATTTCTAAGGGAGATGATTTGTTTGATTTTGAAGGATTGGAAATGATTAGAAATGAGGCTCAGGCAGGAAAGGTTGATAAGGCACCATTACCCAAGATAATTCTTGCCGGTAGCGGAATGTTTGAGGGAGGAAAAATAAAAAGTTATTTAAAGAAATATTTAGGTAATCCGGCAAACACCTTATTGATTATTTCTTTCCAATCAGAAGGTTCTTTGGGGAGAGCTCTTTCCCAGGGAGATAAATTTGTTGAGATAGACGGTTCAAAAATAAAGGTGATGGCTGATGTAACTAGTATTTTTTCTTTTTCTTCTCACGGCGATCGGGTATTTTTGTTTAATTGGATAGAGGCAATTAATAAGCCGTATCCTAAAAAAATATTCATCACTCATGGGCAAGAAGAATCGAGCTTGTCTTTTGCGCAATCATTGGAAGGAATAAGTAAGGGAGATTTAATAGTTCCCAAATATAAAGAAGTTTACGAAATATAGCTTTACAAAATATTTAATAGTGTTAATATTTAAGTGTAATAATAAAATAAAAACAATATGGAAATTTTAGAAAAAAGTTTAGTTAAGACTTCGATAATTCTCGGAATCTTTTTAATTATCGGAGTTAGCATAATTTCATATTCGTTATATCAGATTAAAGCCGCCGACAATACATTAAGCGTAACTGGTTCGGCCAAACAATCAGTCAGTGCAGATATTGTTAAATGGAATGGCAGTTTTTCAAGAACTGTCTATGCTTCCAGTTTGAAAGCCGGCTATACTCAAATGAAGGCTGATGAAGCGATAATAACAAAGTTTTTGAAAGACAATGGAATTACCGATGATGAATTGACTATTTCTTCAGTATCAATGCAGGAGAATTATAATTACAATAAAACTGCTGGTTCTCCGACTGAGTATTCATTAGTCCAGAATGTTATTGTTCAATCAACAGATATTAAGAAAATACAAGCCATTTCAAAGAGTACCCAAACTGTAATCGATCAGGGAGTTATTTTCTCCGCCTACTCTCCAGAATATTATTACAGCAAGCTTCCAGAAATGAGAGTAAGTCTTTTACCTGAAGCAATGAAAGATGCCCAAACCAGAGCTAAGAGTATTGCCGAGAGCACTGGTAAGAAAGTCGGAACATTAAAATCAGCCAGTATGGGCGTGGTTCAGGTATTGCAGCCCAATTCAATTGACATTTCTGATTACGGGAACTACGATACTTCTACTGTAGAAAAAGAGATTATGATTACCGTCAAAGCTTCGTTTTCGTTAAAGTAAATCTTTAAGTTAAAGCATGAAGCTAGGGCGACCTAGCTTTTTGTCTTTTTAAATTGTTATGGAAAAAGAGAAAAGAAAAATTAATGAAGAATCAATATGGAAGCAGTTTTTAAAACTGTCTATTCCGATTGCCATTGCCAATTTTTTGCAATCAGCCTATTCAATCACTGATGCTTTTTGGTTAGGAAGGTTGAATTCGGAAAGCTTGGCTGCTATTTCTATTTGTTCCTCAATAATTTTTCTTATCATTTCTTTAGGTGCTGGATTATTCATCTCGGGAACCATTCTGATTTCTCACCATAAAGGAAGGGAAGATCATGAGAAGATAAGTTATATTTCAACCCAGCTGATAATGTTAATGGTTGTCGTTTCTTTATTTTTATCAGTTTTAGGCTATTTCGCCTCTCCGTTTTTAATTAAAATGATTGGAGCGGAAAATTTAATTCCTTTTGGAGCTCTTTCTTATTTGCAGCTTTTCTTTGTTAGCACCTTGTTTATCTTCGCCTTTGCTGTTTATCAGGCTTTGATGAGAGCCTTGGGAGATGTAAAGACTCCGGTGTATATTATTTCTCTTACAGTTTTACTTAATTTCTTAATCGACCCTCTGTTTATTTTCGGTTATGGAATTGTTCCTAAGATGGGAACCGAGGGAGCAGCCTTGGCAACTATTTTTTGTGAGGTAATTAATACCATTATCGCTGGATATATTATTTTGAAAGGTAAAACGGGAATCATTTTAAAGAAAGAAAATTTTAAATTTGATTTTAAAATATTAAAAAGGATTTTAAAAATCGGTATTCCCAGTTCGATGGAGCAGTTTGCCCGATCGCTTGGTTTTGTGTTTATCACAATTTTAGTTGCCAGACTAGGAACAACCAGTATTGCCGCTTACGGTGTGGGAGGAGAAATATTGGGATTGGTGATGGTTGTTTCAATGTCATTTATGATGGCTACTTCAGTTATGGTGGGAAGAAGTGTTGGAGCTGGTAATCTTGAAAGAGCCGAAGCGGTTACCAAGGCGGTTGCCAAGATTTCATTTTTAATTGTGACCTTCTTGGGAATTGTAGCCTTCTTTTGTGCCGAAGGGATTTCAAGTCTTTTTACTCCCAATGATCCGGCGGTTATAGCTCAAAGCGTTCAGTATCTTAAAATTATGTCTTTGTTCTTTGGATTTTTAGCTTTACAGCAAATATTCAATGGAGCATTCAGCGGAGCAGGAGATACAAGAATATCAATGGTTCTGGCGATTATTTCTCTCTGGGCGTTAAGAATTCCCATTGCTTATGTTTTATCAAGCACTTCTCTGGGTTTCGCCGGAATTTGTTGGTCTTTCCCGATAGCCAATACTATTGCGGCATTTCTCGGTTATCTTATTTTTGTTAAGGGTGAATGGAAAGAGAAGATTATCTGATATTAATTATTTTTATTTATATGATATAATATAAATATGATAATCATTCCTTCATTTCATCCAACTCTTTTTATTATTTTTGAATTACTGGGATTTGTTTCTTTTGCTGTTATATTACTTAGAGAAATATTTAAACGTAATCAATTGCGTGTTTTTGAAATAATAAGTTGCGCTGTTTTCGGAATGATTTTGGAGGTAGGAAATACCTATATCGCTCACACTTATTATTACAGCAATCTTTTTTTAGTGAGATTTATGGATGTACCCTTAGCGATAGGATTATGGTGGGCAGTTATTATTTATTGTTCGATGCTTTTGAGTGATCAATATAATATTCCCTGGCGGCTTCGTCCGGCGATGGATGCCTTGATTGCCGTTGTTTTGGATATCTCACTGGATGTTGTTGCAATAAGATTGGGATTTTGGTACTGGTCAATACCTTTAACTCAGGAATGGTACGGAGTTCCTTATGAGAATTTAGTCGGATGGATATTGGTCGTTCTTTCTTTTTCTTATCTTATCAGGTTTATAAGAACGCTTAACTATAAAAGATTTCTTACTAAACTAATAATGTTATTAAGTCCGATTTTTTCGTATCTCGGTTTACTATTCGGATTGACCATCTTTAGCTTGATTGCCATTTTCCCTTATCAGGTTAATAATTGGACAGCTTTGCTTAAGTTCAATTATCAGCCCAATTTGATGATTCTTTATCAGCCTGAAGTTCAGTTATGGAAGGGAATAGTTTTTGTCATTATTTTAATCGAATTAATAAATGTGGTTATCTGGTCAGCGGTAAAATACAAGAAAGATTATTTTAAAAGCTTTGATCCGATTTCCTTCTTTATTCTTTCAATTCTTCATTTGTTCTTTCTTCTCGCTGTTTTTTCTGCCGGAATATACAAAGAATATCCTATTTTCATATTCATAGGGTTAACAACCTTTTTTATCCATTGTCTTATTCATTTTATTCCTTATCTTTCGAGTTTGAAAAATCGCCCTTTAAAGAGGGCGAAGAAGGTTTTTGAAAAAACAGGAAAAGAGATGGAGGAGATTATCGATAATACTTTAAGATAGAGATTTTTCTTTTCTCCACAATTTTACAAAACCACTGAAGTTAGAAGCAATTGTTTTAATTGCTTTTTCTTTTGATATTTTTTTAGAGTAGTACTTTTTAAGAGTTTCAAGGAAGATGGTTCGGCCGATGGCAAATCCGATTATTTCTTTATTGACAGCTGCTGCTTTCATCCATTTGATTACTTTCTTTTTATCTTCGCCCCGTCCCAAGAATATTATTTTACTGTCTTTGTTGGTTGCTTTAATCACTTCTTTCCATTGATTCTTTTCGAATCCTTCCAGTTTCCAGATGTTAACTTTAATTTTTTCTTTTATCTCGTTAATGGCTCCGACGGTTCTTTCTGCTCTGATTTCTTTTTCGTAGTTTTTTATATTTAAATCTTCTTTTGTTGGCGGAACGAGAAGTTCTAAAATAATCTTGTATTTTCTTTCTTGACAGAAGGCATTGATTTGAGAAAGGACTTTTAATTGTTTCTGGTTATCTTTCTTATTTAAAGGATTGTATCTGATTAATATTTTTACAAAATCAGGATTGAATTTATCAATGTGAGATTCAAAGTTTTTGGGATAATTAAGCTTTAATAGTTTTTCACCGCTTTTTTCAACCGGTAAGCAGGTAATTATCTTTTTTGCTTTAGCTTCTTTTAGAATATCTTCGCCGTATTCTTCATCAACAAGAATGCCAAATGATTTTTCTTTGTTGGCCGTTAAGAGAAAGCCGTCAAAGATTATCTTTTTGAGATCTTTAACTTCTTCAATCTGTTTTTTATCGGGTTTGGCTGATAAATAAAGAATATCCCTTAAAAAAGAAGAGCGGTGGTCGAATGGTAATATCAATAATTCTTGTTTCATATTTTTATTTAATATACCATTTTAATCATTTCCTCTCAAGGTTTTTTGTGATATAATTGGGCCATGAAAGGGAAAATACTATTAATCATTTTTATAGCGCTTTTTTTGTTTTGCGCGAGTCAGGTCTTTAAGCCGGAAGCGGCTCCAGCCAGCCTGTCTTTAACAGCTGAGACTCCAAAACAGGCAGAATACAAACCGGAAAGACTTTTATTTATCGGAGACATGATGTTTGATCGTGGAGTTGAGAGATTAATGCAGAAATCATCATTTATTTATCCGGTAGAGCTAATTAAGGACTTTTTGAATAGTTTTGATTTTGTGGTCGGAAACCTGGAAGGACCGATCAATGAAAAAACGAAAGATTTTCCCGACAGTTCGATGAAATTTTCTTTTGATAAAAAAAGCATTGAATCCTTAAAAGCGGGCAATTTTTCTTTAGTTTCTTTGGCTAATAATCACACTCTTAATATGGATTGGGAGGGATTCGATGAAACAAAGAACATATTAGGAGAAAGTGATATTGCTTTTGCGGGCGAGCCAATAGATTGTGATTCCGATTATGTCTATCAAAAAGACGGCATTACTTATTATGCAGTCAATGTTACTTTTCCCGATAACTGTTCGAATAAAGAAATAGCAAATCAAATTGAAGATATTAAATTTTATAACCCGGAAACATTTTTAATTATTTTAATTCATTGGGGAACGGAATACAAAACAGTTAATTCCGAGGGACAAGAAACCTTAGCTCATCTAATGATTGATGCCGGAGCAGATTTAATTATTGGCGGACACCCTCACGTTGTTCAAAATATTGAACAATATAATAGTAAATTGATTTTTTATTCTTTAGGTAATTTTATCTTTGACCAGTATTTTTCCAAAGATACCCAGGAAGGATTAGGAATAGGAATAGAAGTATATAAGGACAAAAAAGTTTATTCTCTTTATCCGGTAATGAACAAATCATCACAGGCTAAATTAATGATTGACCCGGAAAAAACAGATTTTCTTAATTCATTGGCCGAAAGATCAAGCGAAGAATTAAAAGAAAGTATTAAGGGTGGAAAAATAGAAATTAAAAATTAATCAATATGAATAAAAAAATTTGGATAGTCGCTTTAATAGTGTTCCTTGTTACAGCTTTTTGTTTCTATAAATGGGGAAAGATTGAGACTCCTAATATCCCCGGATTGAATATTCTTGATACGGCTTCCAAGAATTGTACCGACAAGGGAGGAACTATTAAAATAGAACAGCGGGGAGATGGAAAGGAGTATAATATCTGCTTCTTTGACGATAATCGACAATGCGAAGCTAATTCTTTATTGGATGGCGATTGTCCAGTCGGAGGATTTAAGATAACTGGCTATATTACCAAAGCGGCCATATATTGTGCGATTTTAGGAGGGAAATACACTAATACTGGAATGAATAATGACCAGGAGGATGGCAATTGTTCTTTTTTTAACGGAAATGTTTGTAATGTCTGGGATTTGTATAATGGAAAGTGTGAAAAAGGGGTAATCAATGCGATTGTTTATGAAAACGATGAGTTCGGTTTTTCTTTGAAAATACCCAGGGATTGGGAAAATAAATATCAGGTAAAAAGAGAAGACGGGGCAAACGGTATTAGGTCTGTTTCTTTTTATAGTGGCGAGCCTAATCTTTTTAAGATATCGGTGGTGCCTTATTCTTTCTGGGAGAAGCAGGATAAGAAAGAGGGAGAGTATTTGGGAAGGAATAATGTTGATGTTTTTGTTTTTATGTATTCAACTGACCCGGCACGAAGCGATAAGCAATGGGGAGACGAATATATGAAGATGGTTGCCCGAGTCGAAGATATTAAAAATACTTTTAAGATTATTAAACCTTATATATTTTTAGAGAGTCAGAAAGAATCGGGGAAAAATTACAGTATCGAAATTATGTATCCCTATGTCGGAGCAGTTGAAAACGGACAGATTAATATCGAGATCAGTAATTTCGTCGGGAAAATAGTTTCTTCCTTTAAAGAAAGGATAAGCGCGGTTAATGCTTGGAACGGAGAAAATACATTAAAAATATTTTATGACCCGTATGAAATCAATAAAGATTTTGTAAGCATTAGATTCGAGATTTCTGAATATACCGGCGGTACTCATCAGATGGGTTCTTCGCAGAGCTTCAATTATGATTTGAAAAATAATAAGATAATCAGTCTTTCCAATATCTTTGATTCCAGTAAGAACTATATTAATGTTATTTCTGATAAAACCGTCCAGTATTTATTAAAACTAAATAGTGAGAATCAGTTCAGCGATGAAGAATGGATAAAAGAAGGAGCCGGACCCAAAGAAGAGAATTACAAAACATTCACTTTTAACAAGAACACAATCGTTTTCTATTTCGATCCTTACGTCGTTGCCGCTTATGTTGCAGGAAGACAGGATGTTATCTTTACATTCAAGACATTAAAAGACATTTTAAAGAGTGAAGCGGTTACTAATTTTAGCCTAAGTAATTAAAATACTTTGTTTATTGTGTCAACGTTGTGTAAAAAATAGAAAGGAAATATAATTAAACCATTAATCCTAATCATATAAATATGAATAAAAGAACCAAACAAGTTATTTTTTTCTTTGCTTTCATAGCTTTAACCTTATTGGTTGGGTATTTTGCATCTAAATTAACAGGAGTTTCAATGTCCGATACTTATCTGGATATAAGCAATAAGCCAGTATTTTCTCCGCCAGCTTGGATATTTGCTCCAGTTTGGACAATTTTATACATTTTAATGGGAATATCAGCTTTCTTGGTGTGGAAATTAAAGGATCAAAAAGATATTAAAAAACCTTTTATTTTCTTTTTCATTCAATTAGCTCTTAATTTCTTATGGTCAATCATTTTCTTTGGACTAGGACAACATTTATGGGCTTTTGTCGAAATTATAATTTTATTGATAATGATAATTGCGACAACCGTATCTTTTAGTAAGATTTCAAAAGTTTCAGCCTATCTTCTTATTCCTTATATTCTATGGGTCAGTTTTGCATCAATACTTAATTTGGTAATAGCTTTAAAATAAAACAGTGAAAGATTTAATAATAGAAAAATTAAAAGAATCGGGATTGAAGGGTCGTGGAGGCGGTGGTTTTCCTGTCGGCTTAAAATGGGAGTTAGCCAAGAAAGCCAAAGGAAATATTAAATATGTTATTTGTAATGCTTCAGAAGGAGAACCGAATGTTTTTAAGGATGGTTATATTTTGAGAAATTATTTAAACGAGGTTATTGATGGAATCGATATTGCAATGAAAACAATTTCCGCTGAAACTGGATATATTTATATCAACAGCAATTATTACAAGGAAATGAAGGAAAGTATTGAATCAGCAATTGGTCAAAGAAAAATAATCATTTTCGAGAAGAAGGCTAAATATATCGGTGGAGAAGAAACGGCTATCTGTGAAACAATTGAAGGGAAAAGAACCGAGCCGAGAAAGAAGCCTCCTTTTTTAACCGATAACGGATTATTTGGTTGCCCGACCCTAATGAACAATGTCGAAACATTTTATTATGTTTCTAAGATTGCTCATAATAAGCATGAGAAGAAAAGATTTTATTCCGTTAACGGTGATGTGGAAAATCCCGGAGTCTATGAGCTTCCGGAAGAGATGACGATATTTGAAGTTCTAAAAAAGACCGGCAATTATCCATCATTTGATTTTTTTGCCCAGATCGGAGGAGGAGCTTCTGGAGAGATAATGATTATGGAAGAATTAAATAAACCAGTTACCGGAGCCGGTTCAATTACGATTTACAACAAGAAGAAAACAAATGTTTTTGCTTTAATGGAAAGATGGGCTGAATTCTTTCATCTCGGTAATTGCGATAAATGCGTTCCTTGTAGAGAAGGAGCTTATAGGCTTTATGAAATGGTTAAAACGAAAAAGCTTGATTACGATGTTTTAGATGAATTGTTTTTAAGTCTTCGGGAATCTAGTTTCTGTGCTTTGGGAAGGGGAATCCCTGTTCCTTTTATATCTTTAATTGAGAAAGTTATCAAAAATGAAAAATATTAAATTTAAAATTAACAATAAGGAGGTTATCGGAGAAGCGGGAGAAACCGTTCTCCAAGTAGCAAGAAGGAATAATATTAGGATTCCGGCTGCTTGCTATCACTCTGATTTGAAGCCGAAAAGCAGCTGTCGGTTATGTTTGGTTTCAATTAAAGACAGAAAAGGATTACACACTTCTTGTTCTGTTGAGATAGAACCGGGAATGGAAGTTACCACTGATTCTCCGGAAATAAAGAAAATCAGGAAAATAAACTTAGAGCTTCTTTTCTCTCAGCACATTGAACAATGTTCTACTTGCGTTAGAAGTTATCATTGTCGACTTCTTTCTTTAGCTAAAGAATGTGGGATAAAAATAACCAGATTTGAAGACAGAAAGAAGTTTTTCCCGAAGTATCAATTCGGACCGTCAATCATCTTTGATTCTTCAAAGTGTATTGATTGTCATAATTGTGTTGAGATGTGTGATAAGCAAGGAGTCGGATTTTTAAAAGTGGAAGAGAATAATTTCTTCTGGGAAGTTGTTCCATCAAAAGAAGAAAACAAGGATTGTATTTATTGTGGACAATGTTTGGTTCATTGTCCGAGCGGAGCCTTTGAAGAGGTTGATGCGATTGATAATGTGGAAAAAGCCTTGGCGGACAAAAATAAATACGTTGTCTTTCAATTTGCTCCTTCAATCAGAAGCAGCTTAGGAGAAGAATTCGGAATGGATTATGGAACAGTTGTCACCGGTCAGATGGTAGCCGGGATAAGGAAGCTGGGAGCGAATAAAGTTTTTGATGTTTCAGTCGGAGCCGATATTACCACCATTGAAGAAGGGGGAGAGCTGATTGAAAGATTGACCAAGCAAGAAGGATTGCCAATGTTTACCTCTTGCTGTCCTTCATGGGTTAAATTTGTTGAATTCAATTATCCTGAATTCATGAAGAATCTGACCACCGTCAGGTCACCGCAAATAATCTTAGGCGGATTAACCAAGACTTATTTGGCTGATAAAGAGAAAATTAATCCTAAAAAAATAGTAGTTGTTTCAGTGATGCCTTGTACTTCAAAGAAATACGAAGCATTAAGAGAGGAATTGTATGTTGATGGCATGAAGCCGATAGACTATGTTTTAACAACCAGAGAATTAAGCCGGTTGTTAAAGAAGAATCAAATAGACATCAGTGAAATGAAAGAAGAAGAGCCGGATGCTCCCTGGGACAAATATACCGGGGCCGGTGTTATTTACGGGGCAACCGGAGGAGTAACCGAATCAGCCTTAAGAACTGTTTATGAAAAAGTAACCGGGAAAAAATTAAAGAATATTGATTTTAAGGAAATAAGGGGAATGCAGGAATGCAAAGAAGCGAAAATCAAAATTGGAAACATCGTTGTTAAGATAGCGATTGTTAATGGTCTGGGAAATGCTAAAAAGTTATTAGAGAAATTAAAAGATGATCCTAAGCTATATGATTATATTGAGGTGATGAGTTGCCCTGGTGGTTGTATCGGTGGTGGTGGACAGCCGATGCCGACTGATAAGGAGATAAGAAGAAAGAGGGCCGAAGCTTTATATAATGTGGACAAGAAATGGGGATTAAGAATGGCTCATGAAAGTCCAGTGGTAGAGCTTCTTTATAAGGAATTCTTCAAAGACAAGAAGACTATTCATAAGATATGCCACACTCATTATTCTAAGAAAGAGAAAGACAAGATTAAAATAATAAAAGAAAAATAAAATGGAACAAGTATTGTCTATAGACAAAAAAATCGTATTATCTTTGGCTCAATTCATCGTTTTGCTTCTTGTTGTTTGTTTGGCTCCAATAGCAAATAATCAAATCATTACTGGGACAATCGTTAATGCTTCGTTATTAATCGGAGTTGTTTTATTGGGAATGAGAGGAGCAATTTTGCTTTGTTTTCTACCCAGCTTGATTTCTTTAATGACAGGTTCTTTGGCGATGGTCATGGCACCGATGGTTCCTTTCATTATTATCGGAAACGTTTCTTTAGTTTACATCTTTAATTTGTTAAGAAAGAAGAACTTTTTCTTGGGTTTGATTCCAGCGGCTTTGATTAAGTTTTCATTTCTGTTTTTGGTAAGTAACTTTTTAATCAGTTTCTTTATCAAGCAGCCCGTAGCTGACAAAATAGCTGTCATGATGAGTTATCCGCAATTAATCACTGCTTTGCTTGGAGGAGTTGTTGCTTATCTTGTGATCGGTATAAAATATAAAAATAATAATTAATAAAAACATGACATTTCAAGAATATCAAGAAGAAGCAAGAAAGACTGCTATTTATCCAAACAAAAATAATAATTTTATTTATCCAACCTTAGGATTAGCCGGAGAAGCGGGAGAAGTAGCAGAAAAAATAAAGAAGGTTATCAGAGACGGCAACGGAATTGTTTCTGAAGAAAAGAAGGAAGAAATAACCAAGGAGTTGGGAGATGTTTTGTGGTATGTTGCTAATTTGGCTAAAGAATTAGGAGTTACCTTGGAAGATGTCGCCCAGAAGAATCTTTTAAAATTACAATCAAGACAGCAGAGAAACGAGCTTCACGGCAGTGGAGACAATAGATAATATGGCTTTAACGTTAATAATCGGCCCAATGAAAAGCGGAAAGTCTCTGGAAATGATCAGTCATTTTAATCATTTACAGTATACTAATATTCCTTTTCAAGTTTACCAGCCGATTAAAGATGTGAGAAATGAAAACGTTTGGTCAAGAACCGGATTGTCGATTGATTGCAAGAAGATATCTTCTCTTTATGATATCCTTAAAGAAGAATTCAAGATTGTGGGAATAGACGAGGTTCATATGTTTGATGAGGAAGATGTCGGAGCAATCAAAGAATTATTGAATAGAGGAGTGAAAGTCTTTGTCTCGGGATTGGATATGGATTATAAGGGAGAAATGTTCGGAATAATTAAAAAGCTTATGGAGTTGGGGCCGGGAGAGGTCAAGTTTAAAAAAGCAGTTTGTGAGATTTGCAAAGAACCGAATGCTGTTTATACTCCGGTCTTCAAAGATGGTAAGATAATAATAGCCGGTCTTCCTTCGGTGATTCCCGAAGACGGAACTTATACCTATGTTCCGGTCTGCCGAAAATGTTTTCATAATATAAGAAATAATTAATTAAAAATATGGAAAACAAATCAAAATTTTTTGTCGTCAGTATCGTAGACAATTATGTCAAAGAGGTGAGCGGAAATTGGTGGCTGGTATTTTTAAATGGTTTAGTTGCTATCGCTCTTGGTCTTAGCTTTATCATGTGGCCGGTAGAAGCATTGAAGATATTCGCTTATTTTGTCGGAGTGATTATCGTTCTTTTTGGACTACAATATATTAAATTGAGCTTTAAGGTTAAAGGAATTAAAAATAAATACGAGAAGGTGAAAGAAGATATTAAATCAAAGTTTGAATAATATGCCATCTTACCAGATAATAAAGTTTAATGGAGAGAAGGAAAACTTTTCTGCCAAAAAAGTATATTATTCTGCAATCAAAGCAGGGGCTCCTGCTTTTTTAGCCAAAAATATTTCAAAAGAAATAGAAGCCGAAGTTTACGATGGAATGAAAACATCGGAAATATTTAAAAAAGTTAAGGATAAATTAAAAAAAGAGAACCTAAAATTATCTTTAAGATTCAGTTTGAAAGAGGGAATGAGAAAATTGGGACCGGCTGGCTTTGTCTTTGAAGATTTTACCAGGAGAGTTCTTTCTCGTTCAGGGATGAAAGTTAAGGGAGCAAGAATCTTATCCGGCCGTTGCTGCAGCTACGAAGTAGATTTCTTAGCCGAGAAAGAGGGAATTACATATATCGGAGAATGTAAGTATAGAAATAGTGCCGGAGATAAGATAGATGTTAATGTTTGTTTAAAAGAGTTTGCAATCTTGGATGATGTAAAAAATAGCAAAGCTTTTAACGATAATCTTAATTCTTTGATTGTGACTAATTCTAAATTCACCGATCAGGCGATAAAATATTCAACCTGTAAAAAGATAAAGCTGTTAGGATGGAATTATCCTGAAGATGAAGGATTGGAAGATATGATTGATAATAATAAATTGTATCCCATTACCATTCTTCCTTCATTTAGGGGTTATCAGGCCGAGATATTAAAAAATCAAGGAATCATGTTGGTTGAAGAGATTTTAAGCCTTGATATTGATAAATTCTCTAAAAGGGTTAATATACCAAGGAAACAGTTGGAAAGTTTAAAAAGAGAAGCCATAGCCCTATTAAAATAAAATGTCATTACATATCGGAATTGTCGGTTTTCCTAATGTTGGAAAATCAACCTTATTCCAGCTAATTACAAAAAAACAAGTGGATATTGCTAATTATCCTTTCTGTACCATCGACCCGAATGTCGGTGTTGTTGCCGTTCCCGATATCAGAGTTGATAGATTGGCCGAATTAACTCATTCGGCTAAGAAAATATATACTACGATAGAGTTTGTTGATATTGCCGGATTAGTTGAAGGGGCAAGCAAGGGAGAAGGATTGGGAAACAAGTTTTTGGCCAATATCAGAGAAGTGGATGCTATCGTTTACGTTCTCCGCTGTTTTAAGAATGAAAATATTGTTAATACTCGTCCCAATATTGATGTCTTGAAAGACAAAGAGATATTGGACATGGAGATGATTTTAAAAGACATGGAAACGGTTGAGAAGAGATTAAATTCTTTGGAGAGAGAGGTTAAGTCGGGAGACAAGAAAGCGTTAAAGGAATTGGAAGTATTGAAAAAAGTTGAAGCTTTATTAAAAGAAGGAAAGATGTCGTCTGATTTCACTTGGGACGAGGAAGAAACGAAAGTGATTAAAAGTTATCAGTTATTGTCATCAAAACCCCGTTTGTATTTGTTGAACGGAGAAGAGAAAGATATTTCAGTCGATGTTTTAGAGGTATTTAAGAAAAACAACTGGAGATATATTTTCATGGATGTTTTAACTGAATCGGAAAGCGGAGATATGACGGCTGAAGAAAGAGAGTCTTTCGGTCTTTCTCCCGAACCGAAAATGAATGAATTAATTAAAGAATCATACAGTCTTTTAGGTTTGATAACATTTTTAACAACTGGAGCTGATGAAACAAGAGCTTGGACAATTCATAAGGGAGATAAGGCTCCTAAAGCCGGTGGAGCAATTCATACTGATTTTGAAGAAACATTTATTAAAGCAGAAGTAATTAATTGGGAGAAGCTGATTGAGTGTGGTGGTTTTTCTACTGCTCGAGACAAAGGAATGATCAGAACTGAAGGAAAAGAATACGTGGTTCAAGACGGAGATGTTATTGAAATTAAAAGTGGAAAATAATATGGAAAAAGATTCTAAAAAATATGATGTTGCTGTAATCGGAGGAGGACCGGCTGGAATAATGGCGGCGATTAAGTCAGGAGAATCGGGAGCCAAGGTTGTTTTGATTGAGAAGAATGAAAAGATAGGCATTAAGCTTTTAATGACCGGAGGAGGAAGATGTAATTTAACTCACGTTGAAAAGAATATTCGTGAGTTTTGCGGTAAATTCGGCAAAGAAGGGGATTTTCTTTTATCTCCTTTTTCTGTTTTTGGAACAAAAGAAACAATGGAATTTTTTGAAGATAACGGAGTGGAGTTGAAAAATGAAAATGGTAAAGTATTTCCGGCTTCTGAAAAAGCCAAAGATATTTTAAATGTTTTAGTTTCTTTATTGAAAAAATACAAAGTGGAAGTTTTATTTTCTTCTGAAGTCAGAGAGATTAATAAAAAAGGTAAATCAATTTCTTCGGTTTCTTTAATGAACGGAAAAGAGATTGAGGCTGATCAGTATATCCTTTCTTCGGGAGGAAGGTCTTATCCTGCTACCGGATCATCGGGAGACAGCTTTATTTGGGCTAAGAGGCTGGGACATGACATTGTTGATACAAAGCCGGCTCTAACTCCGATTGAGACCAAAGAACAATGGACAAAGACCCTTCAGGGAATTTCATTGGACGATGTTTCCGTTTCTTTAATTTGCAATCAAAAAGTTGAGAAAGAGGGCCGAGGAGAAATACTGTTTACTCATTTCGGTTTTAGTGGACCGTTGATTTTAGATATGAGCCGAACCATTGGTGATTTATTGGAAAAAGGAAAAGTGAAGATGATGATTGATTTGTTTCCTAATAAAAATATTGAACAATTAGATAAGTTTATAATTTCAGTATTCAATAAAAACAGAAAAAAGCATATTCTAAAGTTTTTAAACGATTTCTTCCCGGAGAAGTTATCCGCTTTTATTCTTAATTTTAGCAGTATTCCTTCTGACAGAAAGAGTAATGATATCACCAAAGAAGAAAGAATGAGATTAATTAGGTTTATGAAGAAGATTGAAGTTAATGTTACTGGTCTTCTTGGTTTTGATAAGGCGATGGCAACTCACGGTGGAATTTCTTTAAAAACAATAGATTCAAAGACAATGAAGTCTAAATTAATCAATAATTTGTATTTTGCCGGAGAAGCAATCAATCTTGATGGTCCTTGCGGAGGATATAACTTACAGATGTGCTGGACCACTGGATATGTGGCTGGGCAGAATGCAGCAAGTAGTGTAAAATAATATCATGATTAATCTCGAGAAAATATCTAAAAATATTTTTTGCCTATTCGTCTTCTTTTTTCCGTTTTTTTTCATCCCTCAGGTAAATGTATCGCAAGTTTTAAATGAAAAAGCTTTTCTTTTGATTTTTGCTTTTATTATTTTTCTTCTTCAGTTATTAAATATCTTTTTTGAAAAAAAGATTGTCTTTAGAGATAGTCCATTACAGAGAATAATGGGCTTTTTGATGGTTTCTCTTTTGTTATCTTCATTGTTTTCTAAAAACCTGTTTTTAAGTTTTTGGGGTCGTCCTTTTCAGGCCGATGCTTTAATTGTGTTTTTAGCTTGTTTTATCGTCTTTTATCTGGCAAGCACTATTAAAAGAAGAGGTATTTTAAAGATATTGGAATATTTTGTCGCCGGTTCAGCGGTTTTATCAATTCTTTATCTTGTTAAGAAGTTTACCGGCACCAGCCCGGCTGTTTTTGATAGTATTTCCGGAACCGCCATCATTCTTTCTATGGCTTTCGTTATCTTGATTTCCTTTGTCTTTAATAATCTTGAATATTTCAGAAAAGGAAAATCTTATAACATGGTTAGAGTGGCTTCAATGGGGACATTCTTTGTTTTGCTTTTAGTTTCTTTAATTTTGATAGACTTTAAGCTTTCTTGGTTTTTTGTTTCAATCGGAACATTCTTTGTTTTTTGGAGAAGCATGCTGGAGAGTAATTTTATAATAAAAAGAAAGAAAACAATTCTTTCAGCTTCTTTGCTTTTCCTCTTTTTAGTTTTATTTTTCTTGCCTATTCCTTTTGCCGACAAAGTTAACGAATCAAGACTTTCTTACGAATCAAGTTGGAATATTGCGGAAAAAAGCCTGACTGAGAGTTTTAAGAATTTCTTCATCGGGTCTGGATTATCAACTTATTCTTATCAGTTTTCGCTATACAAGGATAAAAGCTTTAATGCCGTTGATTCTTCTTTGATTTTCAAAGAAGGATCAATTCCTCTTTTGACATTTTTTGTCACCGGAGGGTTATTAGTAGTTTTTTCATTCTTGTTTTTAATTGCTTTCTTTTGCTATCAAGGATTTACTTATTTCTTGAAGTTTAAGAAAGAGAAAAAGAATACTCCGGTAAATGTTTTGGATTTATTGTTTCCGACGGTTTTTTGTCTTACTCTTTTAATGTTCTTCTACAGGATTGATATCAGTTCTCTTTTCTTGCTGTTCTTTGCTTTGGGTCTTTGGGATGGACAACAGAAAGGAGAAGAAAGAATTATCGATATTCCTTCTCCGAAAACCAGCAAGATTATTCTTTCTCTTATCTTTATCGGTTGGGGTATTATCGTCTTTAATTTTATAAATTATTATCGAGCTGAAATTCATTATCAGAAATCGATAAGTAATTTCAATAATCAGGGAGCGATCAGTGAATCAATTTTAGAAATGGAGAAAGCTTCGCGTCTTTGGAAATCAGGCGACTATTCGGTCGGTCTTTCTCAATTATATTTAATAAAGGCTAGTGAAGATTTTGAACAGAAGTGGACAACTAAACAGAAGAAGGAAGAACAAAAGCAGATTGTTAAAGACGGAGCGGCAAAAGCCGAGATTTCAGCAAAGACTGCTTGTGGTTCGGACAAAAATAATTTTCAAAGCTGGCAGAATTTAGGTTTAGTTTATGAAAATACTAATTTCTTAGTTGAAGACAGAACCGAAGAAGCAATCGTTGCATATGAGAAAGCTAAAGCTTTGGCTCCTCAGAATTACGATATTTATGTTGCCATCGCCAGATTATTGGAGGAGGACAAAAAATACGATGAAGCTTTAACAGAATACAAGAAAGCTTTTGATTTAAATCCATTGGACGAGACTGTGGTTGAGAAGATAAATGAGCTGCAGTAATTTGTGATATAATTAAAACATGGACATCTTTACCGAATTAAAAAATGAATTCCCGCGATTAGAAAAAGATATTCCTCTTAATGATTATTCTACTTTTAGAATTGGGGGCAAGACTAAATATTTTTTAAGAACTTCCGATAAGAAAGAATTAAAAAAGATAATTGAAAGAGTAAATCAAGAAAATATTCCTTTTCTGGTTATTGGCGGTGGAAGTAATATTTTATTCTCCGATAAAGGATTTGACGGATTGATTATTGTTTATCGAGCGGAGAATTTATCAAAAGAAAAATTCAATATAGAAAAGAGGGAAGACGGGGAAGAAGTGATTATTAAAGTTGACGCATCAATTCCTTTATTTTTACTTATTTCTGAGTTGAAGAATTTATCCGGATTGGAATGGGGGGTTGGAATTCCGGGAACATTGGGCGGAGCAATTAACGGTAACGCCGGAGCTTTTAATGAGTCTATTTCTAATTCAGTTGAAAGCGTCGATGTCTTAGATATTTCTTCTGATAATGTTTCAGAAAAGAAAATGAAAAACAAAGAATGTCTTTTTGGATACAGAACCAGTATTTTTAAGAACAATAGTAATTTGTTGATTGTTTCAGCCGAATTAAGATTATTGAAAGACAAAGAAGATGAGGTTGCAGCAAGGATAAGTGATAATTTGAATAAGAGAATGGCGAAACAGCCGAAAGGATTTTCTGCCGGTTCTGTTTTTAAAAATTATCATGGTAAACTAGAAGAAAGTGTTATCAAAAATTATCCTCAATTAAAATCTTTTAACGAGAAAGAAATTATTCCGGTCGGATTATTAATTGAGTTATGCGAATTAAAAGGAAAACAAATTGGTGATGCAAAAATTTCTGATGAGCATGCAAACTTTATCGTCAATTTAAAAAATGCTACATCATCTGATGTGATGAGTTTGATAAATTTAATAAAAAAATCAGTGAAAGAAAAATTTTTAATCGACTTAAGTGAAGAAATTAAATTTTTTTAGTGTTTTGCTATTGACAAATTTTTTAATAAAGAGGAAAATATAATTAGTAGATAATTTTTTGAGTAATGAAAAAGGTCGACTAATTAAAAATCAAACTTTTTCTAAATAAAATGGCTACAAAAAAGAAAGCTGCAAAAAAGAAAGTTGCAAAGAAGGTTGCTAAAAAGAAACCTGCAAAAAAAGCAGCAAAAAAGAAGACCGCTAAGAAAAGAAAATAAATTTTCTCTAAGACAACTCAATGTGAGTTGTTTTAGTTATAAAACTTTTTTATATGAATGTAAAAATAAAAGGGACTAATGTTGAGCTTACAAGTTATTTATCGAAATTGGTTGAGGAGAAGATTAAATCAATTGAAAAATTACTTCCAGAAAATCCAGACTTAATAATTGAAGTTGAATTAGAAAAAACAACCAAGCATCATCAGAAAGGAGATTTGTTTCGGGCCGAGGTGCAGGTTGAAGTTCCGGGTGGAAAGATGTTAAGAGCGGTTTCAATAAAAGAAGATTTTCGTTCTGCTTTAACGGACGTTAAAGATGAACTACAAATTCAGATTAAAAAACACAAAGATAAAATATCTTTAGAACAAAGAAGAAAAATTAAAGAATAAAAAAAAGAGCACCTATTTGGGTGCTTTTTTGAATGGAGGATATTCGTATCCGGGCCAGTCAATGATTTTTGTGATGACATGAGCGAACAGTTTTCTGCTTCCTATTTCTATTATCGGAATGTTGCCGTCGTGACCAATCAGTTTAATGGTGGCGGTTTCCGTTGTCTGAATCGGCTCAGGCTCTTTTTTAAATAAGCTGAGGAAACGATTTGAAAGATCATTTTTCATGAATGTCCGGACAAATACTCTCTGTCCAAACAATTCGTTGAGATTTTCAACCTTCTGTACATTTTCACCCCATATTTCTATGTGGTCGATATTGTAGCAGCGGGGCTCTATTACCCAATGAATAATCCCTTGACGGGGATATTTTTCTTTTCCACCACAAGATCTTCCTCCAGTAGATTCTGCCATTATATAACTCCTTTAAAGTGCTATCTCCATTTACGGATTGTTTGTTTATTAACATGTTTTTATATATTGGTAAAGTCTTTGACGTTTTATCTTTCTTAATATAGTATGTAGTGGTATAATAATTAAAACATATGGCATTTTTAGAGAGCCTTTTTGGCAACGCAAACACTAAATACGCAAACGGTTTAAAACCAATAATCAATCAAATCAATGCTTTGGAAGCTGGAATTTCGGCTTTAAGTGCTGAAGAGATTAAAGCTAAAATACAGGATATTAAGAAAAGAATAACTGACGGAGCAACTTTGGACGATGTTTTGCCCGAGGTTTTTGCTTTGGTTAGGGAAGCTGGTAAAAGAACACTTAATCAGAGGCATTTTGATTGCCAATTGATTGGAGGAATGGCCTTGCATCAAGGCAAGATTGCTGAGATGAAAACCGGAGAAGGAAAAACATTGACTGCCACCTTGCCCTTGGTTTTAAATGCGCTTTCCGGTAAAGGATGTCATTTAGTTACTGTAAACGACTATCTATCAAGAAGAGATGCGGTCTGGATGGGTCAGATTTATAATTTCCTTGGTTTAACTGTTGGCTGTATCAATCACGACCAGTCTTTTATCTACGACCCCTCTTTTAAAAAAGCGGAAGAAGAGAAAGACGAAACCAGAGATGAGTTGGGAGGATTTTTGGTGGTTGAGGATTTCTTAAAGCCTTGCACCAGAAAGGAGGCCTATGACTGCGATATTACTTACGGAACAAATAATGAATACGGTTTCGATTATTTGAAAGACAACATGGTCTACGATTTGAAACAAAGAATGCAAAGAGGATACAACTATGCAATTGTTGATGAAGTAGACTCAATCTTGATTGATGAGGCCAGAACACCTTTGATTATTTCTGCTCCCGATGAAGAAGGTTCAAAATGGTATACTGAATTTTCAAAAATTATTCCTCGATTAAACAAAGAAGAAGATTACGAGGTTGATGAAAAATTAAGAGCCGTTACTTTGACTGAAAAAGGAGTTGATAAGATTGAAGCGGTTTTAAATGTCGGAAATATCTATGATGAAAGAGGAATAAAGTATCTTCATCACATGGAGCAGGCTCTTAAAGCTGAGATACTTTTTAAGAAGGATAAAGACTACGTGGTTAAAAACGGAGAGATTATCATCGTTGATGAGTTTACCGGCCGAATGATGCCGGGAAGAAGATGGTCCGGCGGTTTACACCAAGCCATCGAAGCTAAAGAAGGAGTGAGGATTATGCCTGAGTCAATAACCTTGGCTTCAATTACTTTCCAGAATTATTTCAGAATGTATAAGAAATTATCTGGAATGACGGGAACGGCTGAAACATCAGCTGAAGAATTTGATAAGGTATATCATTTAGATGTGGTTGTTATTCCGACTAATAGAAATATCGTTAGAAAAGACTTGGGAGATAAGGTTTATAAAACAGAAGAAGCTAAATTTAGAGCTGTTGCTGAAGAGGTTAAAGAGAAGAACAAGACCGGACAGCCGGTTTTAGTTGGAACAACTTCAATTGAAAAGAATGAATATTTGAGCAAATTATTATCAAGAGACGGTGTTCCGCATAAAGTTTTAAATGCTAAGCACCACGAAGAAGAAGGTGAGATTATCGCTCAGGCCGGAAAGAAAGGCGGAGTGACTATTGCAACCAATATGGCTGGTCGTGGAGTTGATATCTATTTAGGAGGAAAACCTTCGACCCCAGAAGAAAATGAAGAAGTTAAGAAATTAGGCGGTCTTCATGTTATCGGTACGGAAAGGCATGAAGCCAGAAGAATCGATAATCAATTAAGGGGAAGAGCCGGAAGACAGGGAGACCCGGGAACAACCCAGTTCTTTGTTTCTTTGGACGATGATGTTATCAGAATTTTCGGCGGAGATAGAATCAAGGCCTTAATGGAGAGATTTAATATCCCGGAAGATACTCCGATTGAAAACGGAATGATTTCTAAGAGCATTGAATCGGCCCAGGGAAAGATAGAAGGGTTTAACTTTGATGCCAGAAAACATATTTTGGAATATGATGATGTTTTGAATAAACAAAGAGAAACAATTTATTCAAAAAGAATTGAAATATTGGAGAAAGCAGAAAAAGGAGAATTAAAAGAAACTGTTTTGCCATTATTAGAGAAATACAATTATTCTTCCGAGGATTACGAGAAGAAAGAAAAAGAGGTGGGAGCAGAAAACATGAGACAGATTGAAAAAGTGGCTAGTCTAAGAGTGATAGATAATCTTTGGATTGAGCACTTGGAAAACATGGATAGCCTGAAAGATTCAGTTAGATTGAGAGCCTATGGACAAAGAGATCCTTTGGTTGAATACAAGAAAGAAGGATTTAAGATGTTCAAAGAACTATTGGAGAACTACGAGAGAATGCTCATAGAAAGCATTATGAGGGCATCAATCAAAGTAGAAAATGCTCCCAATCAGATGCAGGCTGTTTCGGAAAACAGAGGAAACAGTGTTTCTAAATCAGAAGTTGGCAGAAACGACCCCTGTCCTTGCGGCAGCGGGAAGAAGTATAAACATTGCCATGGAAAATAATGAAGAATCAAAATCATTAAAATTAGCTAGGCAATTTCTTGGAAAAGAAGTTGAAGTAATGTTTGATCGTCCGATAGGGAGCAAACATCCAAAATACGGATTTAACTATGAAGTGAATTACGGACATCTTGATGGAGTGAAGGCCCCCGATGGAGAAGAATTAGATGCCTATTATCTTGGCACAGATCAACCACTTCAAAAAATTAAGGGTGTAGTGAAAGCAATCATTCATCGACAAGATGATGACGACGATAAGCTTATTGTTATGTCTTATGATTTGAACATGTCCGATAATGAAATTGAGAAGGCAGTTAATTTTCAAGAAAAGTGGTTTAAACATGAAATTTTACGGACTTTTTAAAAACAGAATATTAATTTAATAATTAATATGGCCATAATCAAAAAGAAAATTCCACCAGATTTTTACGAACTAGTTAATTCTAATAAGAAGAACTTTGAATTAAGGTTGAATGATTTTGAAATCAAAGAAGGTGACACACTTATCCTTGAAGAATATAATCCTAAAACAAAAGAATATACCGGAAGAACGATAGAAAGAGAGGTTGGATATGTTTTGAAATTCAAATTAAACGATTTTGGACAGGAGGAATTGATAAAAGAGAAGGGATTGGTAGTATTCTCTTTGAAAAATAAGAAGATTGAATAAAAACAGTATTATGTGATATACTGTTTTTAGTTCTCAAAAAGGAGCGTGAAATATATGGGCTTGAATGACGAGTTTATAGATTTCATTTCCAAGTTTTCTTTATCTCTTAAAGAAGGCTTAAAACAATTGCAAGAAGAACAACAAGGAAAGTTTGAAGCCAACCACTTTATCCGAAGCGGAAAGTGTAATGGCTGCTGCTTCTCTTGTCTCAACTCTCTTTGTAAATCTTTTGAAAAACCTGCTTTTTGTAGCAACTGTATGGTTGTAAGCTGCTACTATAACAGACGTTTCGAAGATTCGAATTATGCTTGCAACCAAGAATGCCTTAATTGCAAGAATATCGGTTGCATTGATAATTTAAAATTCAATATTAAAGAGATAGCTAAACATATATAATTTCAGTCCTTGCGGCTGTAATTTTTTTGACAAAAAAGCAAATCTATTCTATATATATTATATACGTAAAAAGCTTTCTGCTTCTTAGCAGATTTTTTAAATTATGGAGATTAGAAATATAGCCATTATCGCTCACGTCGACCACGGTAAAACAACACTAACAGATGCTTTAATGAAGCAGACTGGGGTGGCCGAAGAGGGCTTCACAATGGATACAAATGAATTGGAAAAAGAGAGAGGAATTACCATTTATTCAAAGAATGCCTCTGTCTTCTATAAAGATACCAAAATTAACATCGTGGATACTCCCGGACACGCTGATTTCGGCTCGGAAGTGGAACGTGTTTTGCGATCAATCGATTCAGTTTTATTAGTGGTTGATGCTCAGGAAGGACCGATGCCTCAAACTAAATTTGTTTTAAAGAAATCATTGGAATTAGGATTGAAGCCGATTGTTGTCATTAACAAGATTGATAAGCCAGCGGCCAGACCGGAAGAAGTAAGAGAAATGGTTTTGGAGTTATTCATGGATTTGGGAGCTAACGATGAACAGCTTGATTTCGAATACATTTACGCTATCGGTAGAGATGGAATAGCTAAAAAAGAATTAACAGACGAATCAAAAGATTTAACTCCTTTATTGGATTTAATTTTGGAAAAAGTTCCAGCAGCCTCTTCTGATGAATTAACTGCTAAACCATTAAGAGCTCAGCCTTTTAATTTAGCTTACGATAATTTCTTGGGCAGATTGGCTGTTTGCCGAGTTTACGAAGGAAAGATTAAGAAAGGAGACGAAGTATATGTTAAAGGTATTAAAGAAGAAACAAGAAAAGGAAAGATTATTAAAATATATACTTTCTACGGATTAGATAGAAGAGATTCTGAAGAAGCTATTGCTGGAGATGTTATTATGATTGCCGGTATCGCCGATATCTTTATCGGAGAAACTATTTGCAGTAATCCGGACCAGGAAGCATTACCGGTCATCAGTATTGATGAGCCGACTATTTCCTTGAACTTTTTGGTTAACAATTCTCCTTTTGCTGGAAGAGATGGAAAGTATGTTACTAATAGACAAATAAGAGAAAGATTGGAAAAAGAATTGGAAGTTAACGTTGGTTTAAAAATAGATTTCTCGGCCATTGATTCCTATAAAGTATACGGCAGAGGAGAATTGCATATTGCTATTCTTTTGGAAAAGATGAGAAGAGAAGGATTTGAATTGCAGGTTTCTCAACCGCAAGTAATTATCAAAGAAGAAAACGGAAAGAAGCTTGAACCTTTTGAAGAAGTTATTATTGATGTTCCCGATGAAATGTCCGGTATTGTTATCGAAAAGCTTTCTAAAAGAAAGGGAATTATGACTGAAATGAGGCCGGAACAGGGACACACTAGGATTGTTTTTGAGATGCCTACCAGGGGCCTATTGGGATATAAGCCAGATTTCGTTATGGATACCCGCGGAGAGGGCATTTTAGCCAGCCGAGTGCTTGGTTTTAGGCCATATGCCGGTGAAATTGAGACCAGAACTACCGGTTCAATGTCTTCAATGGTTACTGGTAAGTCTTCAGGATTTTCTCTATGGGGTTTACAAGAAAGAGGAGTTTTGTATATCGGCCATGCTGAAGAAGTCTACGAAGGAATGATTATCGGAAATGTTTCCAAAGGAAATGATTTGGCGGTTAACCCGACTAAAGGAAAAGAGCTTTCCAATATGAGAGCTTCTGGTTCTGACGAAGCGATTAAATTAACTCCTCCAGTTAGAGTAACTTTAGAGGGAGGATTGAGTATTATGAAGGATGATGAATACTTGGAAATCACTCCCAATAATATTCGTTTGAGAAAACAGTATTTATCCGAGATTGAAAGAATCAGACAGAAGAGAAAAGAAAATAAGATTTAATAAAAAAGAGACCATTGGGTCTCTTTTTGATTAATCGATAACAATAAAGTTTACTTCGTTTCCATGAGGGTCAAGCATTTGTGCCCATATTTTTTCAACCATTACATCGGGTAATGTTTCTTTAATTACCGCTTCGGATTTTTTCATGTCTTCAATCTGTTTTTCCTTTTCTTCTTCGGGAGAATTAAATTTATAACAGTTGTTGTATACTCCGCAATCACTGTGGTGAATGAGGACAACTTTTCTTGATTCGTGCAGATCGTGGGATAGTTTTATTTGTCGCAGAAGATAATTTCTAAAAATTTCATTATCATCGGCAATTCCTTTACCTGATCCGGCGACGGAAACGATATCGCATTTACCAATACCGTATTTATCGGCGATGAACTTCATCGTTTCTCCGATTAATCTAAAATCAATACAATGAAAAATAATGGTTGGGCAAGTGTGTTTGCTCATGTTTTTTCTCCTCGATTAATTTGTTTATAATAACTATATATCTTATTGCCGTTATTTTGGCAAGAAGGCTAAATATTTGTAAATAGTGTAGAAGTGAGAAGCGGTTCCCAAAAGAACAAGAATATGAAAGATTTCATGAAAACCGAATCCTTTTGAAATGTTCGGTTTTTTCATGGCATAGATTACCGCTCCGACAGTATAGAAGATTCCGCCGATTAAAAGCCAGAG
Source organism: Minisyncoccales bacterium (assembly GCA_049302755.1). GTDB lineage: Bacteria > Patescibacteriota > Minisyncoccia > Minisyncoccales > Minisyncoccaceae > UBA2211. Next base: position 336,723 of record JBAQMK010000002.1, read on the forward strand.
GATCGTATCAAGATTAGTTGCTTTGAATAAAGGGTAAATAACAATTATTACCAGCCAGCTCATTAATAGATAAAGAGAGGTGGCAAACCAGCGAGGAACTTTAGTCCAGAATGATTTAAAGAAGACGGTCGAGATTCCGAAGAGAGCAATTATCCAGATGGCAATCAAGATGATTATTCCCAAAGTTCCTTTCAGGGCGATTAAGCAGAAAGGAGTGTATGTTCCGGCAATTAGAATATATATCATCGCGTGGTCTATTTTTCTGTAGATATCAACTTCCTCGGGAGAATGACCGAAAAGATGATAAAGGGCGCTCGAGGTGTATAAGAAAAGCATACTTCCTCCGAAAATAAAAAAAGAGACTATCTTTGTTAAATCATTTTGCTGGTAAGCTGAATAGAGAAGGAAAATGGTTCCGATTAAGGAAAGGATTGCTCCGATTAGGTGGCTTATTCCGCTGATAGGGTCTTTGATTTTCATGTTGTTAATTTTATATTTTTGTGATATATCAATGGTAGCATTTTTTATAATATTTTTCACTAGAGTACTAAAAAGGAGGTTAGAATGATTGCAAAATTGTTATCACGATTAGGATGGAAAAGAGAGAAGAACTTAGCTGATCACATCGAAGAGCAGCTTAGATGCTTTGATTATTCTCCTCAATTGGAAATCGTCAAAGTAGATCTTAATTACAAAAGACGAATTTATCTTTCTGACGGAAGACATAGTCATCCCAAGAATCCGACGAAGTACGTTCTTAATAGTCGTGCAGAATCTTCGGAGTGGTACAGCGATGAAGTAATGGCAATTATGATTGCCATGAGGTGGGTTCGTCGGAGAGCTCAAAGTGGAGACGATAAGCCACAACCGTTTCCTTACATCATCGATCCAGGTATTTTCAAATGGATGGATTCATTGCTTTTCAATTCATGGGATGAGTATGAAGCAGATGCTGAAGTTGTCGCAAGGATAGCAGCAGCAATGAAGTCATCGGGACGATTTTCGACTAAAGAGATAGCTGAGATTGCGAGAATGCCTGCAGAGGAAATTCTGAAAAAAGTTGGATTGGAAATATTCCAATCGCCATTTTTTAACAAATAAGGATTAAACCTTATTTTTTTGTAAATTGACAAAATTAATAATAAGGACTAAATAAGCATTAATAGCATTTTTACAAGAGGTTGCTGTTATGAACGTAGCCGAACAGTTAGGAGATGTTATTGGAAGCATAGATATAAATCCGAAACTTCCGATTTATGTCGAAGAGCTTCTCGTACCGGAGATGAGCATCTATCTTTATGTTGAAGATAGAAAACCCAAGGCCTATTGCATTAATCATTTGCTGGAAAAAAATGAAGCCGATGATTCGACCAAGCTGAACGCTATCCGTCAATCTTCCTTCGGAGCGAGACTGAGAGCACAAGTTCAGTTTCCCGATATGGAACTTTTTCCCAGCGTTGAAGTTAAAAACATCGGCAATCTTAGAAGCAGTGTCTTCGATTTACTTGAAAAAGGAATTCAAAGCGATGAACTTATCGATTGCAGTATTTTTTCAAGATTGTCTTGCTCTTTGTACAAAAAAGCCGGAAAGTATGCTTTTCCGACGATAAGGAGACTTGTTCCTAAGGATGCAAAATACATCGCTCAAACATCAACAAATTTGAAAATAGAAATATAAGGATTATTCCTTATTTTTTTATTCCGTATTTTTCTTTCAATGTTTGGATTCGGTTGTAAGAATCGTTGATTTGCTGAGGAGTTATTTCTCCGTCTTTAACGGCTTTTAAAATAATATCGACGGCATCGTAGGGATCTTTTTCGTTGTATGTTTTTCCGTTGTTAGAAATAATCAGCATGTCGCAGCCAGCATTAATGGCTTTGATGATTGCTTCGTCGTATCCGTAATTATCAACAATCGCTCCCATTTGCATATCATCGGAAACGATAACTCCGGTGAACTTCAACTGCTCTCTTAAAATATTTTTAATAAACAGAGGAGACAAAGTGGCGGGGTAATTTGGATCAATATTGGTATTAATGATATGAGCGGTCATGACCATATCGGAATATCCGTTTTCAATCAGTTTCTGATAGGGAATCAGTTCGTCTTGTTGGTAAGTATTAGTTACATCAACTATTCCCAAATGAGAGTCAGAAGTGGAACTGCCGTGGCCGGGGAAATGTTTAATGGCGGTAATGATATTGTTTTGATGAAGCCCATCGATAAAGCTCGAAGCGTGTTCGTAAACTTTAATCGGGTCATTACTGAATGATCTTTCTAAATATCCGATTACCGGATTTTCCGGATTAACATTAACATCAACATCGGGTGCAAAGTCCATATTGAATCCGAGAGCATTTAATTGTTGACCCAAGATATTAGCTTGGTTTTTTATTTCTTCAACAGTTCCTTTTCCCATTTGTTCGGCCGAGGGGATATTAGTGAATCCGTATTTTGCTTTTAATCGGTTAATATATCCTCCTTCGGCATCAACAGAAATAAAAAGCGGAGTGGGTGAATATTTGTTTAAGTCGGTAATCAGTTTTTTTGTTTGATCATAATCAACGATGTTTCTCGGAAACTCTCCCGAAGGATTGTCTCGGTCAAAAAGAATTACTCCTCCGATATTTAAGACGTTAATCGCTTTGGAGATATATGAGGTTCGGTCAATTTCCGTTCCGCGGAATCCGATAATCAGCATCTGTCCAATCTTCTGTTTCAATTCGTAATCATCTTCTTGGTCTTGGTAATAAAAACTACCGAGATAAGCAATTACCGAGACAATAATGATGATTAGCAAGGTTTTTAAAATGTTGTTCATATATTTATACTGTATTTATATCACGAACCGCGGTTTATAAAAACATTGACATTTGGATGTGTTTACTGTATCCTTGTCTTATACACACATGGTGTCGTGCTCTTCTCTACAGAGTAGTGAGAGTAGGTCGTTTATTAATCAATTTTCAAAATCAAATGGAAAAGAAGTTATACGTAGGAAATCTTCCTTACTCAACAACTGATGCTTCTCTAAAAGATATGTTCGCAGCTGCTGGCAACGTTGCCGCCGCTTCAATCATCATCGACAAGTTTAGCAAAAGATCAAAAGGATTCGGTTTTGTTGAAATGGCCACTGAAGAAGAGGCTGCTAAAGCAAAAGAAATGTTCAACGGATCTGAGGTAGAAGGAAGAAAGATGATCGTTGACGAAGCAAGACCAATGAAGGAAAACAACTTCAAAGGTGAATAATCGTTAATAATTCAAGGACCCCCACTCGGGGGTCTTTTCTTATTTTCTTTTCAATGTTAAAATATTTGTATATGACAAAACAAAAACAAATATATAAATGCAATATTTGCGGAAATATTGTTGAAGTGGTTCATACTGGAGCGGGTGAACTTGTTTGTTGCGGCCAGCCGATGGAATTGCAAATAGAAAAAGATAACGATGAAGGAAAAGAAAAGCATGTTCCGGTGATTGAGAAAACCGAAACAGGAATTATTGTTAAGGTGGGAGAGGTTCCTCATCCGATGGAAGAGAAGCACTATATCGAATGGATAGAAGTAAATAATTGTAAGGTATTTTTGAAACCGGGAGACAACCCTTCAGCCGAATTTAATATTTCGGGAGATGTTTCGGCGAGAATATACTGTAATATACACGGGCTATGGAAATCAAAAGCGTAATTAATTTTGAAGAGTTTGAAAAAATTGATTTGAGAGCGGGAAAAATACTTGAAGCGAAAAGAGTTGAAGGTTCGGACAAGCTTTTAAAACTGCAAATTGATTTGGGAGAAGAGAAAAGACAAATCTTGGCAGGAATCGGCAAGACATACACTCCCGAGGAATTGATTAATAAGACAGTCATTGTTATAATCAATCTTGAACCCAGAATGTTAATGGGTCTCGAGAGTCAGGGAATGGTTCTCGCAGTTAAAGACAATAATAATTTATCGGTTTTAGTTCCGGAAAAAGAAATAGTCCCCGGTTCTAAAATCAGCTAAAGGTCGTAGAATAACAAATTAATTTATTTTTAAAAAAATGGAAGCACAATATTTCGAAAAAGAAACACGAGCAGAAAACCCCACGATTAAAGTTTTAATGATAGTGGGAATAATTTTCTTACTCGTTCTAACAATTTATGCTGTTTTTGGAATTCAAAACGTTTCAAAATCAACACAGTATATCGGCTCTTCTAGTGGAGAAAACACAATCAATGTTTCTGAGACAGGAACCGTTTATACTGTTCCCGATGTTGCCTTGGTTACCTTTACAACAATCACCGAAGCAACAACCATCGATGCCGCTTTAACTAATAATCAAGAAAAAACAAACAGGATTATAGATTTCTTAAAGAGGCAGCAGGTAGCGGAGACAGACATGAAAACGGTTGATTTCAATATTTATCCTCAATACGAATGGCAGACTAAGGGAGTTGACTTAACTGTTTACCCTTTAGGTAAAAGAGTCATCGTCGGCTATGAGGCAGTTGAATCAGTCGAGGTGACAATGAGAGATAGTCAGCAAATCGGAAGGAACATTCAGGGTTCTTTAGAGGCTGGAGCCAGCCAAGTTTCAGGTTTGACTTTTATCATCAGCGATGAACAAGAATTGATGAAACAAGCCAGAGAAAAGGCTATTGCCGGAGCCCAAGCTAAAGCAACAGAAATTGCTAAGAATCTAAAAGTGGGATTGGGTGAAGCGGTAAGCTTTACCGAATCTTATTATTCTCCGATTTTTAATTCAAAAGGAACAGCTACTTCCGGTTCAGGAAGTAATCTTCAAATCGTTGTCGGAGAAAACAAGATAGAAGTAACAGTTAACATTTCTTACGAAATTAGATAAAATATGGAAGTTAGAAAACAGACCGCTTTAATAATAGTAATATTACTGATTATTGCTTTCGCCATTTTTCTTTTAGTGAAGCCGAGAGAATCAATGGCTCCAAATAATGAAGAAAATACAGAGCAAAATTACAGTCAAATACAAAACATGGATGAAGTTAAAATAGAAGTACTACAAGAGGGAACCGGAGAAGTTTCAAAAACAGGAGACACTCTTACTGTTAATTATACTGGAACCTTAACCGACGGAACTCAATTTGATTCAAGTATCGGAAGAGCACCATTTTCTTTTACTTTGGGTCAGAACAGAGTTATTCAAGGTTGGGAAATAGGAATGCTTAATATGAAAGTTGGAGAAAAAAGAAGGTTGACTATTCCTTCATCTCTGGGCTACGGTTCGTCCGGTGCCGGCGGAGTGATTCCTCCTAATGCCACTTTGATATTCGAAGTTGAATTATTGAAAATAAATTAATTAAAAGGTCCCGCTCTCGGGACTTTTTTGTTTCCCTGAATTGTGTTAATATTTTCGTATGCCAAGTAAAAAAGAAACAGAATTTGAAAGGATAAACAAGAATGCTTTATCATGCAAAAAGTGCATTTTGTATAAGAAAAGAATATCTCCGGTTATCGGACAGGGAAGTTTAAAGGCTAAGATAATGTTTATCGGAGAAGCTCCGGGTGCCAAAGAAGACGCAACTGGAATTCCTTTTTGCGGAAGGTCTGGTAAGTTTTTAGATGAATTATTATTATCGGCCAAGATAGACAGAAAGAAAGTATATATTTGTAATATCATTAAATGCCGTCCGCCGGAAAATAGAGATCCGGGAGAAAAAGAAATTAAAGCTTGCAGTCATTTTATTGAAAAGCAAATTGAATTAATTTCTCCCAACGTGATTTGTCCTTTGGGTAGGCTTTCAATGAAATTTATAATGGATAAATTTGGATTTAGCGATGATGTTGATGTGATTGGTAAAATCCATGGCAAAGTTTTTAAAGGAAAAGAAACAATCATTCCTTTTTATCACCCGGCTGTGGCATTGTATAATCCGAAAATGAAAGATGTTTTAAAGAAAGATTTTAAAATATTAAAAAAGTATGCTGATTAAAGTTAAAGCTTTTCCCAATTCAAAAGAAGAAAAGATAGTGAAGAAGGGTACCGACAGTTTCGATGTTTTTGTCGAGGAAGAAGCAGAAAGAAATATGGCCAACAAAAGAATAATCGAGCTGATTGCCGGTTATTTTAATGTTCCCCAGCACAAAGCGAAGATGATTAAGGGTTTTAAAGAGTCGAGTAAGATTTTTGATATTAAAGATTAAATCTGATAATATATACTTATGATACAAGAATTATTATTAAACAAAGCATTGGCGGCAGGGTTGTTGGGTTGGTTTGTCGCTCAGACAACTAAAGCCATTGTTTTAACGATAAAACAAAAGAAATTTAGGTTTGATTTGTATTCTTTACCGGGAGGTTTTCCTTCTTCTCATAGTGCGACTGTAGCGGGATTAGCAACAGCAGTGGGAATGATTTCCGGTTTTGATTCGGTTCCTTTTGCGATTGCTGCTATTCTAGCCTTTTTCATGATTTATGATGCGAAAGTAATCAGAGGAGCTGCAGGAAAACAGGCCCAGTCATTAAACATCTTGATCGAGATGTATAATGAAGAAGAAGGAGAGGAGATGAATAAGTTAAGAGAAAGATTGGGGCACAGTATGGTTGAAATAGCCGGCGGAATTATTATCGGAATATTATCAGCTCTTTTAATTGTTGGATAATATGGATTTGCCGGAAGAATACAAGCAGGGCTTTAAAGATTTTTTGGGAGTCAAAATTGATTTATCAAAAAGACCGTTAATTCCAAGAGAAGAAACCGAATATTGGGTTAATATTGCTATTAAAGAAATCAAAGAAGGGGCGGAATGTCTTGATTTGTTTGCCGGCTCAGGATGCATCGGAATATCAATCTTAAAGAATGTCAAAAATTCTTTTTGTGATTTCGGAGAGAAAGAAGATTTATTTTTAGAACAGATAAAAATAAATCTTGATTTGAATGATTTAAGTAAAGAAAGATATTCTTTGATTAAAACGGATGTTTTTTCAAATATTGAAAAGAAATACGATTATATCTTTGCCAATCCTCCTTACGTTGCCGAAAGTAGAATTGATGAAGTAGGGGAGGATGTCAAAATGTTTGAGCCGGAAATTGCTTTATATGGTGGTAGCGACGGAATGGAATATATCAGAATCTTTTTAAATGAAGCAATTAATTATTTAAAAGATAAAGGAGTTATTTATTTGGAATTTGATCCGGAACAGAAAGAATGGATTGAAGAAATTATTAAAGATAAATATTCAAGTTTTGAATTTTTGAAAGATCAGTTTAATAAATATAGGTTTGTTAAAATAGAAAAATAATATGTGGGATTATATTTTATTGGGTTTTTTACAGGGAGTATTTGAATGGATACCGGTTTCAAGTGAAGGAGTAGTCGCCATCTTTTCTAATTATTTAATCAAAGACTATAACAGTGTTGATTTGGCTTTGTTTTTGCATTTAGGAACAGTTTTAGCAGCAATCGTATATTTCTGGAAAGATTGGATTAATCTGGCTCAATTCAAAGACAAAGAATTTTTAAGGTTTTTTATCATCGTTACTTTTATTTCCGGAACATTGGGATTTTTTGCTTATAAAATGGCCAGAGATGTTTCAATGGGTTCCGGGCTCTTAGCTTTAACAGGATTAGGTCTTCTTTTAACTTCTTGGTTTCAGAAGACCAATATTAAATTGAAGATTAATAAGGATGTATCTTCAATCATCGTGGGGTTATTGCAAGCATTATCGGCTATTCCCGGCGTTTCTCGTTCCGGTTCAACCGTCTTCGGATTATCTTTGACGGAAAGTGACCCGACTGAAATATTAAAGAAGTCGTATATGATTTCAGTACCGGTGGTTATCGGTTCTTCATTGTATTTATATATTAAAGACCCGGTGATTGCTTCTTCGTCTTGGGTGGCCGTTGTATTCAGTTTTATCTTCGGAATAATATCGTTAAAACTTTTACTTGATTTTTCTAAGAAAATAAACTTTTCTAAGTTTACCTTAATCTTTGGACTCCTTTGTCTATTGGGAGCTTTATTTCAATTTTTAGCTTAAGATGATTGATAAGATACTCAAAGAATTAAAATCGAAGAAGAATCCAGTTGATGCCGGAATTCTATCTTGGTTTTTTAAAACCGGAAAGGGCCAGTATGGAGAAGGAGATGTTTTTTGGGGAATCAGAGTTCCGGTGATAAGAGAGATAGTCAAGAAATTCAAAGAAGCTTCTTTAAAAGATATTCAAGAATTATTAGATAGCAAGGTTCACGAACACCGGCTTACTGGATTATTGATTCTAGTTGAAAAATGCAAGCAGGAGGAAAACAAGAAAGAGGTATATGATTTTTATTTGAAAAATACTGCTAATATCAATAATTGGGATTTAGTTGATTTGACTGCTCCCAATATTGTCGGTAATTTTATTTTAGATAACAAGAAGGAAAGAAAAATATTATATTCTCTAGTTAAATCAAAGAATTTATGGGAAAGAAGAATTTCTATTCTTTCCACTTTTACTCTTTTAAGGAATAAAGAATATGAAGATACCTTAAAGCTTTCAGAAATATTATTAAATGACAAGCATGATTTGATTCATAAGGCGGTCGGATGGATGTTGAGAGAATTAGGTAAGAGAGACAAAGATGTTGAAATTGTCTTTCTGGAAAAATACCACAAAGTGATGCCGAGAACTATGTTAAGATATTCGCTTGAAAAGTTTAGTCCCAAAGAAAAACAATTTTTTATGAGTAAATAATAATTAACATATGAATTTTGAACAGCCAGATTTTAATAACGAATTGATTCCTGAAAAAGGTAATTATGAAAAAGCCAGAAGCGAGGCAGATGTTTTATTGGAAAAATACGATTTTATAAAAAACGAAGATATTAAAGAGATTAATCCTGAAAAAGTTAAAGATGAGATGCCGGTTTTTGTTTCTCCTGGTTGGGGAGTTGTTCCTGAATCTCAAGAGGAATCTTTAAAAACAATCTCAGAAGAAGGTAGAAAAGTTTTAACAATTTCTTTTTCAAGAGAAAGAAAAGTTGAGCAAAGCGATACTGATATTCCTACTGCTGAACTGCAAAAAGCTTTATCTATTATCGAAGCGATAAGCAAAAAAGGAATTAATAGGGTTGATGCGATTGGACATTCTGAGGGTGGACTTAATTTAGTAATAGCTGCCAATCTTTTTCCAGAAAAATTTAGAAACATCGTTCTTGTTTCTCCCGCCGGAATGATAGAAAACGATTCTTCCTTAAACTTAATGAAAAGATTTATTATCGATGAAGGAATACAGGAATTAGGTGTTGATAAAAGTATATTTTTTAAATATATCAAAGAAGTTTTTAAATACAGTATTAAGGGCTCTAAGCTTTCTTATGAAGAAATATCAGCCTGTGCTGTGGCGAACATATTTCAAATGACCGAACAGCTTAGAGAGAAAGGAGTAAAGGTTGGCTTTATTTGCGGAGCCAATGACAAGGTTTTTCCGATAGAGGAGGTTGTCAAAAGAGTGGGCAAAGAAAACGCTGATCATTTTCTTTCAACAAAGGGTGATCACGGATCTTTTATTTTCAATAAAGAGCATGCTTTATTGGCGGAAAATTTGTTAGACAATATGAAAAAATAATTAATATCTGGAAGACGTAAAAAGAAGCGGATTAAACGCTTTCTTTTTTATTTTATTCATTATATAATAAACGCAAGGTAATATGTTTGATTTTAATAATTACTATATTTACGGTTCTTTCTTGGCATTAATTGTTTTATTGCTTATTTTTGTGTTTTTATTAAAGAAAAGAAACAAGTCTAAGGAATTAAAAGAATCATTGGAGTTTGTTTTATTCTCGGTTAAAATGTCCCGAGAGTCTATTGAAGAAGCACAGAAGGCGGGAAAGCAAGAAAAAGATTGGATAAGACTGATGGAAGATTTCTACAGTAGTTTGACTTCTTTCAATAAAGAAAGCGTTTTAGGAATAGAGCCGTGGATTGCTTTAGAAATCGGAAAAATTAAAGAGCAGATATTTTTCTATGTCGCAGCTCCGAAAAGATTTGAAGGCTTTATTGAAAAAGAAATATACAGTATTTATCCCAATGCCCAGGTTGAAAAAGCAGATGATTACAATATTTTTTCTCCGACCGAAAACGTCTCTTGCGGTTATTTAAAAACTACCAAGCCGTATTATCTTCCTATCAAGACTTATAACTATATTGAAACCGATCCTTTATCAAGTATTACCAATATCTTGACCAAGCTTGATGAGAAAGAAGAAGCAGCGATTCAGGTGGTGATTAAAAAAGGTAATAATGATTGGCACACCAGAGCCAAGATGATTATCGATGAGGTTGCCCAGGGAAAAGGTTTTAATCAGGCTATCGGTGCGACCAGTTTTTTAAGTGCGATTAAAGGAAAAGAAGAAAACAAATTAACTCAGCCTAAAGTTGATGAGGCGCTTTTGAAAATGCTGGAAGAGAAGATAAGTAAAGACAGTTTTGAGGCTAATATCCGTTTGGTTGTTTCGATCGAAGACAAAAAGAGATGCGAAGATGTTTTTATCCAGATGGCCAATTCTTTTGAACAATTCAATTCTCCCAAGACAAATAATTTCAGATTGATAATGCTTAAGGGAAAAAGTGCTAGCGATTTAATTTATCAATACAGTTTTCGATTGTTTGATAATTTGCAAAAGAATATTTTAAATTCAGAAGAGTTGACTAGTGTTTTCCATTTTCCGACTCCTTTAACTTCAACGCCCAACATCAAAGGAGTGAAAGCGAAGAACTCAGCTCCGCCAACCGATTTGCCGCGAGAAGGATTGTTATTGGGATACAATGAATACCGGGAAGAAAAGAAAGACATCAGATTGAGAAGTGATGACCGAAGAAGACATGCCTATGTTATCGGTCAAACCGGAACCGGTAAGTCAGCTTTATTATCCAATATGGCTTTACAGGATATTAAAAATGGAGAAGGTATCGGATTGTTGGACCCGCATGGTGATTTGGTTGATGATATTTTAAGCAAGATTCCCAACGAAAGAGTTGAAGATGTTGTTTTGTTTGACCCGACTAATCTGGAAAGATCGGTTGGTTTGAATATGCTTGAATACGACAAGCGTTTTCCCGAACAAAAAACCTTTATCGTCAACGAGATGATAAATATCTTTGACAAGCTGTATGATTTAAAACAGACCGGAGGCCCGATGTTCGAGCAATACACCAGAAATGCTTTAATGCTTTTAATGGATGACCCTAATGAAGTATATACTTTGATGGAGGTTCCCAAGGTTTTGTCTGATACGGAATTCAGACACCGATTATTGGCTAAATGCAATAATGTTTTGGTAAGGGAGTTCTGGGAAAAGCAAGCTGAACAAGCTGGAGGCGAAGCCGCTTTGAAAAACATGGTGCCGTATATCACTTCCAAATTCGACACTTTTATTTCCAATGATTATATGCGTCCGATAATCGGGCAAACCAAGAGTTCGTTTAACTTCCGAGAGATATTGGATAACCGAAAAATATTCTTGGTTAATTTAAGTAAAGGAAGATTGGGAGAAATGAACAGTTCTTTATTAGGTTTGATTATGACGAGTAAATTAGCCATGGCGGCATTTTCGAGAGTTGATACTCCAGAGTCTGAAAGAAAGGATTTCTATTTATACATTGATGAGTTCCAAAATTTTGCTACCAACAGTATTTCTCAGATATTATCCGAGGCCAGAAAATACAGATTGTCATTAATAATCTCGCATCAATTCATCGGACAACTGCCTGATTTAATCAGAGACAGTGTTTTTGGTAATGTGGGAACGATAGTATCGTTCAGGATCGGAGCCGAAGATGCTCAATTTTTAGAAAAAGAGTTTGCTCCGGTCTTTAATGCTCAAGATTTGATTAATATTGACAATTTCAATTTTTACGTCAAAATGATGATGAACGGACAGATTTCTAAGCCGTTTAACGTCAAAACTTATCCTCCGGAAAAAGGAAACTTTGAGAGGATTAAGGATATTAAAGAGTATTACGCCTTGACTTACGGCAGAAGTAAGGAAGTGGTGGAATCAGAGATAAGACAAAGAAGATTATAAAAAAATAAAAACATGGAAAAATTTGAAGAACAACCATCGAAAAGAACCAGGCCCCAAATTATTGAGGAACCGATTGGAGGTATTAATTCGGAAGAATCTGATATGCCTGAAGAAAAACCTCTAGAAAAAACTAGAGCTCAAATTGCTGAAGAAGAACTTGAAAAAATGAGACACGATAGAGAAGAAGCCGAAGAGAAAATGAGGCATGATAAGTCATTAGAAGAAGCCGAAGAAGAATTTAAAGAACAATCAGGTGATTATAAGGCTGATTACAATCAATATTTAAAAGAAAAAGAAGAGCCGATTAAGGAATCTAAAACTACTGAAACTTCTTCTCCCGAAAGAAAAGTAATCATAAAAGAAGAACCATCAGAGATAAAAGAAGAAAAAACAGAAAGCAAGAAAGAAGAGGTAGAGGAAAAACCGGTTGAGCAAAGTGGAAAAGAGATTAGAGAACAGACGGAAGAAGTTTTAAAGAATCCAGAAAGAGTAGAAACAAAAGAAGAATCAAAAGATAATTCAAAAAAGGTAGAAATAGGAATATTAACTAATGAATTAATTGAATTATTTGATATCAAGAATGAATTATTGGTTAAAAAAAATGAACAACAAGGATTGATGTATAGACTGGGAATTAAAAAACAGGATTCTAAAATAAATGATGAATATAGTGATAAGCTTGATGAGTATGATGAAGTATTGAAAAAATTAGAAAATCTTACCGGTTACAGTGGAAAAGAAATAGAAGAGCAGTGTTTCGGCGGAAGAGAGAGTGAAGAAAAACAAGAAAAATCTCCGGAAACTGAAAGAAAAGTTGAAGGATTAAAAGATTATCTTTACAAGAAAGCAAAAGAAGTAAACGAACAGATTAAGAATTTGGAAGGCGGAAAGAAAGGATCTTTTGAGAAAATCAAAGCCTTGATGAAAGACAGGAAATTCCAATTCATCGTTGGCTTAGCCATTGTCGGAGTTGCTATCGCTGCTCCTCCTACTGGATTTGTCAGTATGATTACTTTCGGAATGCATGCCGGATTCTTGCCGGCCGCATATGCCACTAAAGCTACCGCCTTGGCGGGAATAGCTGGTGGTGCCTTTATTATGCGAGGGTTTTCTGGATTTGTTAATGATTTAAAGAAAGAAGGAAAAGACGAAATTGATTTAACAAACGAAATTAAATAATTTAAAACATTATGGAAAAAACAGTAACAATCAAATGCAGGGATATAATCGAGGCTTTGGGCCTTAATAATCTTCCCGCAGAAGAGAAGGACTCTTTGGTTAGCCAGATGAGCGATATTGTTTCCAGTAAAATCATTTTAAAAGTGATGGAAACGATTAACGGAGAAGAAGCAAACGAACTCAATGGTTATTTAGAAAGTGGATTAATGGGCAAGGTAGATAGTTTTTTAAATGAAAAAGTTCCTAATTTTTCAAATATTATTCAAACGGAATTGAATAATCTTCAGGAAGAGATGCTTAAGAAAATCGGTGCATGAGCGAAAAGATAAATGAAAATTTTGAAGGAACTGTTTTTGAAAAGGAACAGAGAGAGCCGGTTAAGTCTCAGGAAAAAATAGAGGAGATTGTTTCGGCAGAAAAAAAAGAAGAACTTCTTCAAAACATATACAAGAAAACGGAAGCAATAGAAGAGAGAGATGAAAAAAATCCAATCCAAGACAAGAAAGTTTCTAATTTAATCAAAGAATATTTCAGTGTCGGAATAGACAAGACAGTCAAGAAAGCAAGGAAAGTTCTTGATGCTTTCGGATTGGATATGTTCCATGATGAATTAACCAAGAAAAACAAGAGCGATAAGAGATAAATCAACATTTTAAAAGGGGACCGGTGGTCCTTTTTTAGTTTTGCAAATTGAGATATAATAGGGAATATGGAGTCTGATTTATTGTCTAAATTGAATAAAGAGCAGAAAGAGGCGGTTACCTTTGATAAGGGGCCTCTTTTGATTGTTGCCGGAGCGGGAACCGGCAAAACTACTGTTTTAACCCACCGTATTGCTTATCTAATCAAGGAAAAGGGAATTAAGCCGGAAGAGATTCTGGCTGTTACTTTTACCGAGAAAGCCGCCAGGGAAATGGAAGAAAGGGTGGAAAAACTTCTACCTTTCGGATATTACGATCTCTGGATATCAACCTTTCATTCTTTCTGTGATCGAGTTTTAAAGAGATACGGATTAAGTATCGGGATACCGACCAATTACAAATTATTGGAACAGACTGGCAGCTGGATTTTGATTAAGAAGAATTTTGATAAATTCAATTTTTTAAAAGAATATCGTCCGCTCGGTAATCCGACTAAGTTTATCGAAGCTTTGGTTTCCCATTTCGGTCATTGTAAGAATGAGGGAATTTATCCGGAGAATTATTTAGAGCATGCCGATTCTTTGAAATTGAATATGGATGATATTCCAGTCGGTTCCAAATCGGTAAAATCAAAGGACAAGAAAGATTTGAGCAACAAACAGAAAGAATATGAAATGATTAAAGAGGTGGCCGAAGCATATCATGTTTATCAGAAGCTTTTACTCGACAATAACGTTTTGGATTTTGGCGATTTGATAAATTATACTTTAAAGTTGTTTGAGAAGCGTCCGGAGATTTTGGAAAAATATAGAGATCAATTCAAATATGTGATGGTTGATGAATTCCAGGATACCAACTGGGTTCAATATGAATTGGTTCAAAAATTAATCTATCCCGAGAATAATATTACGGTCGTCGGAGATGATGATCAATCGGTGATGGGTTTTCAGGGAGCTTCATTTAATAATGTTTTAAGATTTGAACAGGATTATCCTAAATCAAAAGAGATTGTTTTAGTTGAGAATTATAGGTCTCCTCAAAATATTCTTGATTTGTCATATCAATTCATTCAATTGAATAATCCCAATCGTTTGGAATATCAATTGAATGAAATTGAGGGAATTAGCAAAAGAGCGAAAGAAAGAGGAATAGATTTAAAGTCGTTCAAGAAGATTGATAAAAAACTTAAAAGCAATCAAGGGAAATCGGGAGCGATAGAATTGCTCGGCTTTGAAACGGTTGACGATGAAGTGTCGGGAGTTGTTAATAAAATATGGGAATTGAAAGAAATCGACAGCAAGGCAGAATTTTCTGATTTTGCCATTCTGACCAGAACCAATGAATCGGCCAATAGTTTTAGTCGGGCCTTAGAAAGAGCCGGCATTCCTTATCAATTCGTTTCTTCTAAAGGTTTATACACCAATCCTTTAATACTCGATTTAATTTCTTATCTAAAAGTTATTCTTAATTTTTACGATTCTCCTAATTTTTATAGGATATTAAGAATGATGGATTTTTCTCCCGAAGAAGTTTCAAGGATTATCCAATACAGCGATAAAAAAGGAATTCCTATCTTTGAAGCGATTAACGATAGTCATCTTTTGAGTAAGTTTACTTCGGACACGGTTGTTAAGTTAAGAAAAATCGTTGAAAACTTAAAGAAGCATTATAAATTATCAAAAGAAAAGGGTGCGGGTGAAGTTTTTATTCACGTCATTAATGATTTGGAGTATGCAAAATATATTCCTGAAAATAACGAAGAGAGTTTTAAAAAGTGGGAATTGATTGATCAGTTTTTTGAGAAGATAAAGAGTTTTGATAATTCTCAAAATGATCCGACCCTTCTTTCCTTTATGGAAAACCTGCAAATGGAATTGGAAGCGGGCGAAGAAGGTTCAATCAGAACGGGGATTGATTCAAGCTTTGACGCGGTGCGAATAATGACAATCCATTCTTCCAAAGGGCTTGAATTTAAATACGTCTTCTTAACCAACTTGGTTGCCCGAAAGTTTCCTTCTGATCAGAGAAAGAATCCGATAGAAATACCTGAAGCTTTAATTAAGGAGGTTTTACCAGAAGGAGAATCGCATATTCAGGAAGAAAGAAGATTGTTTTATGTTGCTTTAACGCGCGCTAAAAAGGGATTGTTTTTGACCTGGGCCACTGATTACGGAGGCAAAGATTTAAAAAAACCATCAAGATTCTTGCTTGAATCGGGCTTAATTACCGAAGAAACATTGAATAAACAAAAGTTTACCAGAAGTTCCGGTTTTTGCATCAAGCGTTCGATGAGTTTTAAATTGGAATCGAATGAAACTAACGGCTCGGGAAAAGATTTGAGAGTATTTCTACCAGATCATTTTTCTTATTCCCAAGTTGAATCTTTTAGAAAATGTCCTTTGGGATACAAGTTCGGAAGCATATTTAAAATACCAATCAGGGGAAAATCGGTATTTAGTTTTGGAAAAAGTATTCACCAGACATTGCATCGTTTTGTTTCAGAATCATTAAAACTTTCTTCAGTTGAACAGAAGACTCTTTTTGGCAAAAATGCCGCTTCCAATATATTAAGCTTCGAAGACTTGTTAAAAATATATGAAAAGGAATGGATTGAAGATTGGTACGAATCATCGGTGATTAAAAAAGAGTTCTATGAAAAAGGAAAAGAAAGTCTTAAGCTTTTTTATGAAGATTTTATCAAAAACAAGCCAGAGGTTCTTTTGATTAATGATGAACCGGCTTTGGAGAAGAATTTTAATTTAAAATTAAACGGAGATGTTTTTATCGGAACAATTGATAGAATAGATAAATTGGGCGACGGAGTGGAAATTATTGATTACAAGACTGGCTCACCTAAGAAAACATTAGCCAAGGAAGAGAAATTGCAACTAATGATTTATGCGGTTGCGGCGAAGAAGGTTTTAGGGTTAAATCCTCTTAGATTGACCTATTATTATCTTGATGACGGGACGACTTGTTCTTTTGATATTAAAGACAATGATATTGATGACACCGAAGCTGAAATCAGAGATCTATTGGAGAAAATCAAGAGGAGTAATTTTAAGCCCACTCCGGGATGGCATTGTCAATATTGCGACTTTAAAGATATTTGCGCTCATAGGAAGATTTGAGGTATAATTAAACATATGAAAAAAACAAAATTAACAATTTTAGGCGACGGAGCCTGGGGAACAACCTTAGCTATTTTATTGTCTAAAAACGGCCACGAAGTCACGGTTTGGAGTGCTTTTCCTGAATATTTGGATGTTTTAGACAAAGAAAGAGAGAATAAGACGTATTTGAAAGGGATAAAGATTCCTTCAAATATTGTTTTTGAAAAAGATTTAGGCAAAGCGATAGAATTCGGGGAATACATTGTTTTCAGTATTCCGTCTAAGTTTTTCAGAGATGTTGCCAAAAAAGTTAAAAAAGAAAACGTTTCTTTGAAGGGAAAAGTTTTTATCAATGTTGCCAAGGGATTAGAACAAAAAACATTAAAAAGAATGACAGAGGTTTTAAAAGATGAATTGGGAAATGTTCAGACTGCTGTTTTGTCCGGTCCGACAATTGCAATTGAAGTTGCGCGTGAATTACCGGCCTTAGTCGTCGCTGCTTCAAAAAATCATTTAATTGCTAAAAACATTCAAGACATTTTTAGTAATGAATATTTTAGAGTGTATACTTCGACTGACGTTATCGGCGTTGAGCTGGGCGGACCATTAAAAAATATTATTGCTGTGGTGGCTGGTATATCTGATGGTCTTGGTTTCGGTTCTAATGCCAAAGCAGCGGTATTATCTCGAGGATTAGTTGAAATACAAAGATTAGGAGAAAAGATGGGCGCGAAAAGAAAAACATTTTATGGTTTAGCAGGATTAGGAGATTTATCTACGACTTGTATTAGTCCAGAAAGTAGAAACAGAACTTTAGGAGAAAAAATTGCTAAAGGTCAGAAACTAGAAGATATTGTTAATTCAACCGCCAGCATTATTGAGGGTGCAACAACCGCTGAAGTTGTTTATCAATTAAGTAAGAAATACAAAGTAGATATGCCGATTGTTTCTTCGGTGTATCAGGTTTTATACAAGAATAAGACTCCCAAAGCGGCTTTGATTGAAATGATGACTAGGAAGAGGAAGCCGGAATAATCTTGAATAATTTACTTTTTTAAGATAAGGTTAAATAAAGAATAATAAATAAAAAAATGAAATTAAATATTTTTATCGAGAATCCAAAAGGTAGTTCAAATAAGTATGAACTGGATAAAGAATCGGGAAAGATAATGCTTGATCGAGCCTTGTATTCTTCTGTTTTCTGGCCTTTTGAGTACGGCTTTATAGAAAATACCTTATCCGAAGATGGCGACCCGTTGGATGCCGTAGTATTAGTTAATGAGCCGACTTTTCCCGGTTGCGTTATCCCTTGTAAGATTATCGGAATGTTGGACATGGAAGACGAGAGCGGAATAGACTACAAGATTATCGCTGTTCCTGATGACAAGATTGATCCGAGATTCAAACACATTAACAGTGTTGATGATTTAACTGAACATCAAAAAAAAGAACTTCAGGAATTTTTTGAAATATACAAAAGACTTGAACCGAACAAATGGGTTAAGGTGGTAGGATTCAAATCAAAAGAAGAAGCAGAAGCAACAATAGAAAAGTGTAAAAAATAAAATCATGGAAGACACAAAAAAAACTTATAAAAATTATAAGGTAAATAAAGAGACGTGTATCGGTTGTGGAAGTTGTGCCTTGGCTTGTCCTGAGGGGGCTGAGATGGACACCGACGGTAAGTCTAAGATTATCAGCTCGGCCAAGGTTGAAGAGTGTGGAGGTGTTGATTTATGTCCCTACGGAGCAATTGAGGTTGAGGGTGAAGTAGAAGGAGAAGAGACGGAAGATTAATTATTTTAAATTATTATATACAATTAACCCAGTCATTGGGTTAATTTATTAAAATGAGTTTATTGGAAATTAAAAATTTAGTTGTTGAAACCAACGGCAAAGCAATCCTTAATGGGGTTAATTTGAAGATTAAAGCGGGAGAAGTCTTTGCTCTTTTGGGTCCCAACGCCAGCGGTAAGAGTACTCTTGCTAAAACTGTCATGGGCTTGCCGGAGTATAAAATCAAAAAAGGAGAGATTATTTTAAAGGGAAAAGATATTAAGAAATTGGCTTTAGAGAAAAGAGTTAAAGAGGGTATTGCTTTGGTTTTTCAAAATCCTCCGGCATTACAAGGAATAAAATTGGAGAAATTATTAGATTTGATTTCTAAAAAAAGAAGCGAGTATGAAGAAAAACATTCCAATCTTTTAGAAAGAGACGTTAATGTTAATTTTTCTGGCGGAGAAAAGAAGATTTCCGAGCTGATGCAAGTTTTATCTTTGAATCCTGACTTGATGATTTTAGATGAGATAGACTCCGGTTTAGATATTAAAAAAAGAGAGGAAGTGGTAAATATTATCAAAGAAAGGGTTAAGGACGGAATGTCGGTTTTAATTATCACCCATCAGGGAGAAATATTAGAGCAGATCAATCCCAATAGAGTCGGTGTTATAATAGACGGGAAAATTATTTGCGAAAGTACTGATTTTAGAAAGGTTTTAAAAAGTATCAAAGAAAATGACTATGCCAAGTGCAAACATTGTAAAAAAATGTAGTCCCGATTTTTTATTAATAGACAACGAAGTTAAATCTATTAGTAAAAGCAAGGAAGTGCTGATTTTATCCAGTATTGATGCCTGGAATTCTTTGGACTGGACAAAGAAGTATTTTGATGGAAAGCCTAAAGGAGGGTATTTTATCTGGGTCAAAAAGCAAGTTGATTTTCCCTTGTCTACCTGTGTTAATATTGCTTCTCTGAAAGTTAAACAGGACTTACAGAACTTGATGGTGATTGAGAAGGGAATAAAAGCCAAGGCCAATGTTGTTTGCAGCTCTTTGAAGAATAATCTTCTAGGAACGCACAGGGCCAGAGGTAAATTAATTTTAAAGGAAGGCGCTTCTTTGGAGTATAATCATATTCATAAATGGGGAAGCATGGATAATGTTTTTCCCGATTACGAGTTTATCTTAGGGACAGGTTCATCTTTGGATTATAATTATTCAAATATGTTCCCGCCAAAGGAATTAAATATTAAAAACAAGATAATTTGCGGAAATAATTCATCGGTTAATTTAAGCATCTCTGTTAACGGTATTGATTCTAATATTAAAATAAAAGAAGAAGTTCTTTTAAATGGAAAAGGAGCACAGGCTATTTCTAAGTTGAAATTAGTCGGAAGAAAGAATTCTAATATTGTTGCCGAGAGCTCAATTATTGCTAAAGAAAAATCTAAAGGGCATATTGATTGTCAGAGTCTAATGATTGATAGTAAATCAAAAATATCATCTATTCCTTTGTTGGTTTGTGAAAACAAGGATGCGCAGATTACCCATGAAGCTTCTATCGGCAGAGTTTCCGAGGAGCAATTGAATTATTTAAGAGCCAGAGGATTAAATGAGAAACAGGCAATTGATTTGATTGTTTCCGGTTTCTTAAAAGCTTAAACAATATGAAGATTACAAAGAAAACTAAATTATCAAAACTGATTGATGATAAGAAGGTGGGAGTCATTTTGGAGAAATACGATTTTCCCTGCATTTCTTGTCCTCATGCTAGATACGAAATGGAGAGTTTGGAATTGGGAAATGTTTGCGAGATGTATGACATTGATTCAGAAAAGTTGATCAAAGAGTTAAATGAAAAATTGAATAAGAAATGAAGAAGTCGGTCTTTATTCTTTTAACACTTTTAATCTTAAATTTTTTAGTATTTCCTTTTGTTGTTATTTTGTCTTTACCGGCTTACCTTGAGGTAAGTTTTTTTGATGTTGGACAGGGAGACTCTATTTTTATCGAAGCTCCGGGTGGTTATCAGGTATTAATTGATGGTGGCCCCAGTTATTCCAAGGTTTTAGACGGTTTATCAAAAGAGATGTTATTGAATGACAAGGAAATAGATTTGGTTATTTTAACTCACCCTGAAAGCGATCACATGACCGGATTGTTTTCTGTTTTAGATAATTACAAGATAGATAATATTATTTGGACTGGCATAGAAAAAGAGGGAGTTAAGTTTGAAACCTGGAAAAGAATGATTAATGAAGAGGGAGTTAATATTTATTATGCTAATTCCGGTGATGTTGTTAATATGGGAGAGGTTAGTTTGGAAATAATCAGTCCTAAAGAATCAATCGTTGGAAAAGAATTCGAAGAAAGCAATAACACGGCAGTTGTCGCCAAACTTAAATACAAAGACAGCTCTTTTCTGTTTACCGGAGATATTTCTTCTAAAATAGAGAGTGAATTAAACGATATAGACATTGATGTTTTAAAGGTTGCCCATCACGGTTCGAAATATTCAACTTCTGAAGAGTTTCTTAAAAAGGTGACCCCTTTAGTTTCGGTGATTCAGGTGGGTAAAAATTCGTATGACCATCCGACTGAAGAAGTTTTGACACGCCTTGATAATTTTGGTATTAAAGTATTAAGGAATGATACTAATGGAGACATAAAGATTGTTTCCGACGGTTTAAATTATAAAATAATAACTAGTAAAAAATAAACATATGGATTTTCCAATTTTCAAAACCAAGATGGGAGGGGACAGGAAGTTTAATTTAGCCGACCCGAAAGAGAGAGCCGAATATTTTAAATTAAAATGTGGACCGGAGATAGAAAAATTGAAAGAGTATTTGGAAAAGAATACTTTCATCGCCTATCTTTTGGGTAAGAAGAATTCAGGAAAAGGAACTTATTCTAAGATGTTGGCCGAGGTTTTAGGAGCTGACAAAATTGAACACTTATCTGTCGGTGATATGGTGAGAGCCTTGGATACTGAAATCCAAGACCCGGAAAAGAAAAAAGAATTGGTTGAATTTTTGGAAAAAAACTATCGAGGATTTTATCCTTTAGAAGAATTAATCAAAAGTATGGAAGATAGAGACACTAAAACTCTTCTTCCCGATGAATTAGTTTTGGCTTTGGTTAAAAGAGAAATTGCTAAAAGAGAAAGAAAGGTTATTCTTCTTGATGGTTTTCCGAGAAATATGGACCAGGTCAGCTTTTCTTTATTCTTTAGAGACTTGGTTGATTACAGAGACGACCCAGATATTTTCATTATGATTGATGTTCCGATGAATATTATTAATGAAAGAATAAAATGGAGAAGAATCTGTCCTAAATGTAATGCTTCAAGAAGCTTGAAATTATTGCCGACTTCAAAAATTGGATATGACGAAGCAACTAAAGATTTCTATTTAATTTGTGACGAAGCTGGTTGTGATGGTGGAAAAATGGTGATGAAGGAAGGTGATGAGAAGGGAATCGAACCAATTAAAGAAAGATTATTGATGGATGAAGAAATATTAAAGAAAGCCGATACGTTATATGGTATTCCAAAGGTTAAATTGAGAAACGCTGTTCCGGCCGATGTTGCCCGCGACTATGTTGATGAATACGAAATGACTCCCGGATATTCATTTAAATACGAGAACGGGGAAGTGAAAACCATTGAAGAACCTTGGATTGTAGCTGATGATTCCGGAGTTCAATGTGTCAGTTTGCAGGCCGCTCCGGTCGTGGTTGCAATGATTAAACAATTGGTTGAAGTATTGAAAATTTAGAGGTATAATATACTTGGTCCTATCATTCAAAATTCCGAACAACTTTCAATCGGGAGGCCATATATTTATCTGCCTTGGCAGATGAATGAGGTCACCCACGTGGATTCATTCGGATTCACTTGAAGGAGGTAGGACCCTTGGAAAAGCACTGCTTAAACAGTGTTTTTCTTATATAACAAAAACACTGTCGAGAGACAGTGCTTGTTTTTTTGGTCGGGCTGCTGGGAGTTGAACCCAGGTCTTACGCACCCCATGCGCAAATACTACCACTATACTACAGCCCGAAAAGGGCTCAACAATTTATTTCTTTCCAAGAGATTTGATGCATTTGGTGCAAGCATAAATTCTCTTCCCGGCGAATTCCTTGAATTTTTTGTTGGTTGTATTAGCGGGAACTATTACCCATTGTAGATTGGGGCGTATTCTTCTTTTAGTAGAAGGATTGTATCTCGAAATAAGCTTGTAGTAGCTTCCTCCCATTGAAGATGATTTTCCGCAAATTGTACATTCTTTTTCCATATGTAATGTATATTACCAAAAAATTAAATAATTGCAACCCCCTCGTGTTTTATGTTAATATTATTGCATGGATATACTAACAATCTTTACATTATTAATTCTTTTGTTCTCGATTATCATTCATGAGATTGCTCATGGCAGTGTTGCCTATGCTTTAGGCGATCCGACAGCTAAAGAAGCCGGAAGACTGGATTTAAACCCTTTAAAACACTTAGATCCGGTCGGTTCAATCCTTCTTCCTTTCTTTTTGTCTATCTTGGGTGGACCGATAATTGGCTGGGCTAAACCGGTTCCAGTTAACCCGATGTATTTTAGCGATCAAAGATGGGGAGATTTGAAAGTTGCTTTAGCCGGGCCATTAGCTAATTTCTCGATTGCTTTGATTTTCGGCTTGATTATTAAATTTGTTTATTTACCAGAGAGTTTTTTAATTATCGCCACAACCGTTGTTTTTTATAATATTGCTTTGGGCTTATTTAATTTGATACCCGTTTATCCTTTAGACGGTTCGCATGTTTTGTTTTCATTATTGCCGGACCAATTCGAAGAATTTAAAAGATTTCTTGTTCAATACGGATTTATCATTCTTCTTTTTATAATTTTCATAATTCCCAACGGGCTTAATTGGGTTTTTGTTTTAGCGGATAAAATATTAAGATTATTTTTATCTTAATTTTGAGATTTGACTAAAATTATTCTTTATTGTATTTTATATCTAGTTCATCTCATTTTGATGGACCCGAGATGGTCACTTTGGCAGACGTAACTTTGACCCCATGCTTTTTGATAGAGAGTGATGACTTTCATAAGGCCTGGTTTGAAGCGGTTTTTGCCGTTATGAATCAGGGCGTCCCTCTACATTTTGGTTCTGCAAGGGAACCAAAAAAAGCCCGCGACTCCGTTCAGATAATCTCTATGACCGGAAAAGCGATTGAACAGATTCAGAATTGCGAAATCCATCCTTTTTACAGGATGAAACATTTAGCAATTCAGGAATACAAAAAGGAGTATGATCGAAAGTGGTTTAATGAAATATACAACAAGTTGCCACCCGAAGACAGGAAGCGCTTCACGTATGTTTACATTGAACGTTTGATCAAGCACAGAACTCCTGGAGGATTTATCGATCAGATTCTGAAATTGAAAGAACTTCTAAAGGAACAGATTGAGAGCGGTATTTCCTCGAATCGTCATCAGGTGATTACCTGGGAGCCGGATATCGACATGTGTTCCGATGCTCCACCGTGCCTGCAAAGAATATGGATAAGATACTATCCGGGAGGATATGTTGATGTCCATTTCAAGTGGAGATCGAGAGATCTTTTCAATGCCTGGCAGGGAAACCTCATTGGCTTGGTCGCCATGCTTTATTTGGAGGTTATTGCTCCAAACAACTGCAAGATAGCGAGAATTATCGACGATTCTGATTCCCTTCATATCTATGAAGGTGTTCTAGGAGAAGCGAGTCTTGTTCTCGCAATGGAGAGAGAAAGAATTCCAGATTTTGTAAAAAAACTGGAATACGTATATGTATAAATATACCCTTCTCTCTTCTTTTTTTATTATTTAAATAGTATAATAAAAACATAAGTATAAGATTTAAAAATATGAGATTAGAAAACAAAGTGGCAGTAGTCACGGGAGCTTCTTCAGGAATAGGAAAAGCTATTGCTGAAATGTTTATTTCGGAAGGAGCCTCAGTTGTTTTTTCAGATGTTAATGAAAATGATGTTAGTCGTTTTGGTGACAAAGCGATTTTTATTAAATGCGATGTTTCCAAATCAACTGAAGTAGACAGCCTTGTTAAGGCTTGTGTTGATAAATTTGGGAAAGTAGACATAATGGTCAACAATGCCGGCATTGGCAGCTTAGGAGACTCTTTAACCATGACTGATGATGTTTGGCACAAGACGATAGAAATTAATTTATCAGGAGTCTTCTACGGAATTCGTGCGGCTGGAAAAGTGATGAAAGAAAAAGGAATCAAAGGTTCAATTATTAATATGGCTTCCATTTTGGGAACAGTCGGTTTTAACGGAGCCTTGGCTTACTGTGCTTCAAAAGGAGGAGTTAATCAATTAACTAAAACCAGCGCTCTTGAATTGTCTAAATTAGGAATTCGTGTTAATTCTATTGCTCCCGGATTCATTAAAACCAAGATGACACAAGGAGTGCAGGACGATGAGAATATGAAAAAGATGATCGAAGGAATGACTCCCTTGGGATATATGGGCGAACCCGACGATATTGCTAACGCTGCCTTGTATTTGGCGAGTGAAGATGCGAAATATGTAACCGGAAATATCTTGTATGTTGATGGAGGTTGGACCGCGCAATAAAAGGAACTGCTGAAGCCAAGTAAACATTTGACATTTAGCTTTTTATCTGATAATTTAATCACAAGCGAATTTTCGCTTGCGATTTATTATTGATACAAAATATGCCAACAATTAGACAATTAATTAAGAAGAATAGAAAGCCCTTAAAAACTAAGACTAACACTCCCGGTCTTGCTTTTGGATTTAATCCTTTAAAGAATAGACCTAAGGAATACGACGCACCTTTCAAGAAGGGAGTTTGTTTGAAAGTTTTCACTACTACACCGAAGAAACCTAACTCAGCTTTGAGAAAAGTTTGCAGAGTTAAATTAAGCAACGGCAACGAAGTTACCGCCTATATCCCTGGCGAAGGACACAATCTACAGGAGCACTCAATCGTTATGATTAGAGGAGGTAGGGTAAAAGATTTGCCCGGTGTTAGATATCACGTTGTCAGAGGTAGATTTGACTGTTCCGGAGTTGAAGGAAGAAAACAACAGAGAAGTGCTTACGGAGTTAAAAGACCAGTAAAAAAATAGTATATGGCAACAGGACTTAAATTCAAAAAGAAAATTATAATGCCCGATTCATTGTATAACGACATCATGGTTGCTAAATTTATCAACCAAGTGATGACTAACGGGAAAAAAACAATCGCCGAGAAAATAGTTTACGGCGCTTTTGACTTAATTAAAGATCAAACTAAAAAAAATCCTTTGGAAGTTTTCAGATTAGCCATTCAGAATGTATCTCCGGTTTTAGAGGTAAAACCAAAGAGAGTCGGAGGAGCCACTTACCAGGTTCCAATGGAAGTTAAAGGAAACAGAAAATTGAGCTTAGCCATGAAATGGATGATTAATTCAGCCAAAGACAAGAAAGGTAAAGCTATGAAATTTAAATTAGCCGAAGAATTGATTGAAGCTTCAGAAAACAAAGGAAATTCAGTTAGAAAGAAAGAGAATGCTCACAAGATGGCAGAAGCCAATAGAGCATTTGCTCACTTTGCATGGTAATTTAATATACAAACCTATTTTAATAAAAATAGGTTTTGTGTTCTAAAATAAATAAAAAATATTATGAGCCGCCAATATCCAATCGAAAAATACAGAAACATCGGAATCATCGCTCACATTGATGCAGGTAAAACTACAACCAGTGAGAGAGTTTTGTTTTATACCGGAATTTCACACAAGATTGGTGAGGTTCACGAAGGTGCGGCCATTATGGACTGGATGGAACAGGAAAGAGAGAGAGGTATTACTATTACTTCAGCTGCAACAACTTGTTTCTGGTCTCCCGGAGATTATTTAAAGAAAGACAAGTCAAACGAACACCGAATCAACCTTATCGATACTCCTGGACACATTGACTTCACAGCCGAAGTACAAAGAAGTTTAAGAGTTTTGGACGGAGCGGTAGTTGTTTTTGACGGTGTTGCCGGAGTAGAAGCTCAATCAGAAACTGTTTGGAGACAGGCGGACAGATATCACGTTCCTCGTGTTTGTTTTATTAATAAATTAGACAGAATGGGTGCAAGTTTTGAAAAGAGTTTGCAGTCTATCTGGGACAAATTAACTATTAATGCCGTTGCTCTTCAATATCCAATCGGACAGGAAGAAGATTTTTCTGCGATTATCGATTTAATGGAAATGAAAGCCGTTAAGTTTGAAGGAGAAATGGGAAAGGATGTTATTAAGTTTGACATTCCCGAATCTTCTTTAGAAGAAGCGAAGAAATGGAGACACAAAATGGTTGAAAAGATTGTGGCCGAAGATGAGGCATTAATGGAAAGATATTTAAACGAAGAAGAAATTTCAGTAGAAGAGTTAAGAGCTGCTTTAAGAAAAGCAACTATTAGTTATAAATTAGTTCCCGTATTGATTGGAACATCTTTAAGAAATAAAGGAGTTCAATTAGTTTTGGATGCAGTAGTATACTACTTGCCAAGCCCAATGGACGTTCCGGCTATTAAAGGAGTTGATCCGAACGATGAAGAGATAAAACTAGAAAGACATCCTAAGGATGATGAGCCTTTTTCAGCTCTAGCCTTTAAGATTGCGACCGATCCTTTCGTCGGAACATTGACCTATGCCCGAGCTTACTCAGGACATTTCAACAAAGGAGGTTATTTATTAAATACTGTTTCCGGAGAAAGAGAAAGAATCGGTAGAATCCTTCGTATGCACTCTAATGAAAGAGAAGAAGTGGAAGAAGTATATGCCGGAGATATCGTTGCTTTTGTCGGATTGAAAAATACAACTACCGGACACACTCTTTGTGATGAATCGGGACCAATCGTTTTAGAAAAGATTGTTTTCCCTGAACCGGTTATTTCAATTCAAGTAGAACCGAAAGCTAAAGCAGACCAGGAAAAAATGGGTGCTTCATTAAAGAAATTACAAGAAGAAGACCCAACCTTTAGAATGGAAACTAATCAGGAATCCGGTGAAATGGTTTTGTCAGGTATGGGAGAATTGCATTTGGAAATTATCGTTGACAGATTGAAGAGAGAATTCGGAGTTGAAACCAATGTTGGTAGACCCCAAGTATCATACCGAGAAACAATCGACAGAAATGCCGATGCGGAATGCAAATACATTAAGCAAACTGGAGGTAGAGGTCAATACGGTCACGTAAAAATTAAACTTGAACCACTAGAAAGAGGAAAAGGATTCGAGTTCTCTAATGAAATTAAAGGAGGTTCCATTCCGAGAGAATATATTCCAGCGATTGAAAAAGGAATTAAAGAAGCAATGGAAAAAGGAGTTGTTGCCGGATATCCTTTAGTCGATATGAAAGTTATTTTGTGGGATGGTTCGTTCCATGAAGTCGACTCTTCAGAAATGGCCTTTAAAATTGCCGGTTCAATGGCCTTACAAGACGGAGCGAAAAAAGGTGGAGCTCATTTGCTTGAGCCGATTATGAAATTAGAGGTAGTTGTTCCGCCGGACTTTTTGGGAGATGTCATCGGAGATGTATCAGCGAGAAGAGGACAGATTGAAGAGACCGAAGACAGACCGGGAGTCAAAGTTATTTACGCCAAAGTGCCTCTATCTGAAATGTTCAGCTATACAACTTCACTGAGATCATTGACTCAAGGAAGAGGAACATCATCAATGGAGTTCGATCATTACGAAAAAGTTCCGAATAATGTTGCCCAGGAAATAATAGAGGGTAAGAGAAAATAATATGGAACTAAACGAAATTAAAAAGATAATCGAAGAAGAAGGAGGTAAGATAATCTTGGCCCAAGAAAACGGACCGACCCTGATAATTATGAAGTTTGAAGATTATAAGGGCAAGAAAGAGACAAAGGCCGAAGTCAAGACCGAACAGGTTTCTAAAGTCCCGCGAGAAATTGAAGCGGAAACATTGAAGATTGACGACCTTCCTTTCTAACAGGTTATTGACTTTTTTCGAAATTTGGTTAAAATAGATTTGTTAATTATAAACATTAATCCGCTCTTTTTATTTTACGTCGGAATAATAGAAAAAGGGGATATAAATAATAAAAAAATAAATAATATAAAAATATGGCAACAGAAGTTTTTGCAAGAACAAAACCACACTTAAACGTGGGAACCATTGGTCACGTTGACCACGGTAAAACAACTTTAAGTGCGGCAATATTACATTGCTTAGCAATGAAGAACGGAAAGACAGCAGAGAAGTCAGTTGATCAGATTGACTCAGCTCCTGAAGAAAAAGCAAGAGGTGTTACTATTAACATCGCTCACTTGGAGTACGAAACAGAAAAGAGACACTACGCTCACATTGATTGTCCAGGCCACGCCGACTACATTAAGAATATGATTACCGGTGCTGCTCAGATGGATGGAGCAATCTTAGTAGTTGCTGCTACTGATGGTCCTATGCCTCAGACAAGAGAGCACATTCTTTTAGCTCACCAAGTAGGTTTACCTTCAATAATCGTATTTTTGAACAAATGCGATATGGTTGAAGATGCAGAAATGATTGACCTAGTTGAAGATGAGGTAAGACAACTATTAAAGAAATACAGCTTCCCAGGAGACGAGGTTCCAGTAATCCGTGGTTCAGCTTTAAAGGCCTTAGAAGGAACATCTGTTGATGATCCTTGGGTAGCTAAAGTTTTAGAACTAATGGATAAATTGGACGAATACATTCCTGAACCAGTTAGAGATACAGCTAAGCCTTTCTTGATGGCGATTGAAGATGTTTTCTCAATTGAAGGAAGAGGTACAGTTGCTACTGGTAGAATTGAAAGAGGTATTGTTAATTCTAACGAAGAAATTGAAGTTATCGGTATTAGACCAACTCAAAAGACAACTGCGGTTTCTGTTGAGATGTTCAACAAGTCATTATCAACTGGCCAAGCCGGAGATAACGTCGGAGTTTTGTTAAGAGGTTTGAAGAAAGAAGATATTGAAAGAGGACAGGTTTTGGCTAAGCCAGGAACCATTACTCCTCACACCGAATTCACAGCTCAGATTTATATTTTGACTAAAGAAGAAGGCGGAAGACACACTCCTTTCTTCTCAGGATACAAACCTCAATTCTTTATTCGTACAGCTGATATTACAGGAGATGTAATTTTAGCCGCCGGAACAGAAATGGTTATGCCTGGAGATACAGTTGAAGTAACTGTAAAATTAATCGTTCCTGTAGCTTTGGAAGAAAAGCAAGGTTTTGCTATCAGAGAAGGTGGAAAGACAGTTGGAGCCGGTACTATTACAAAGATTATAAAGTAGAATAATTAATAAGATGTCAGCAGCCCTTAAAAAAACTGAAAAGGAGGTAACAGCAAAATTGAGAATTAAGCTTCGCGCTTATGACCATAAAGTCATTGATAAAAGTGCTCAGCAGATTATCGAGATGGCGCTTCGATGCGGAGTCAAGATTGCCGGACCGATTCCTTTACCGATTGAGATAAACAAGTTTACCGTAAACAGGTCAACTTTCGTTCACAAATCGGCCAGAGAGCAATTCGAAATGAGAATTCACAAGAGGGTTATTGATATTTTGAGTCCGAACCAGAAGGTGGTAGAGTCGTTAAAGTCATTGACTCTACCCGCTGGAGTGGATACCGAGATCAAGAGTATAATGTAGGTTAATTAATTAAATAATTGATTTATATAAATTAAAAATTAATTAAATATTTGGTAATACTAGTCTTTAAGACTGGTTATCCAGTCTTTTTTTTGTAAAGTTATGAAATTCATATTAGGTAAAAAAATTGAAATGAGTCAGGTCTTCAAAGAGGACGGAACAGTAGTTCCCGTTACTCTTGTTCAGACTGGAGAATGCGGTGTTGTTCAGGTTAAGACTAAAGACAAAGACGGATACGAAGCCATCAAGATTGGCTTTGAAACTTTACCAGAAAGAAAGATTAAAAAGACAGGAACACCATTCAGATATTTGAAAGAGTTTGAAGGAGACGTTGCTTCATATAAAGCAGGAGATAAGATTTTGGCCAGTGTTTTTGTACCAGGAGACGTAATAAAGGTTTCCGGAGTATCTAAAGGAAAAGGATTCCAAGGAGGTGTAAAGAGATGGGGATTTTCCGGAAAACTTTCTTCAACACACGGTAACAAGCACGAACACAGAACATTGGGTTCAACCGGTTGTTCTATTCCTGCCAGAGTTATTAAAGGTAGAAAAATGCCTGGAAGAACTGGTAGCGACAGAATTTGTGTTAAGAATTTAGAGGTAGTAAAGGTTGATATGAAGAATAGTATTATGGCGATTAAAGGAGCGATTCCTGGAAGAAGAGGAACGCTTTTGGAAATTAGAGGATAAATCATATGGCAAAGAAAGAAACAAAAATTAAAGAAGTGGTAGAAATCAAGACTGTTAAGGCTGATTTACCGAAAGAAATATTTGAAGTTCCGATGAACTCTGATTTGCTTCATCAAGTTGTTGTTTCTCAGATGGGAAACAGAAGAACGGTTATTGCTCACGCTAAAGGAAGAGCTGAAGTGTCTGGAGGTGGAATTAAACCTTGGAAACAGAAAGGAACTGGCCGTGCCAGAAGTGGATCTAATACATCTTCTATCTGGGTTGGTGGAGGTGTTTCTCATGGACCGACTAAAGACAGAAATTTTAAGAAAGTTTTACCGAAGAATATTAAAAGAAAAGCTTTGTTCGTTGCTTTATCAGACAAAGCCAGAGAAGGATTTTTAGTAGTTGCCGAATCATTGTCTTTAAAAGAAGCCAAGACTAAAGAAGCTAGAAATTTATTAAAGAATATCGGAATTAAAGAAAGATGTTTGGTTATTTTGCCTAAAATAGACAAGAATGTTATCTTAGCAATGAGAAATTTACCTAAGATTTCAACCATTCAGGCTAAAGATTTGAATTGTTTAGATGTTGTTTCATCAAAGTATTTATTAACTGACAAAGAGGGAATAGCAGAAATTAAGAAAACATTTATAGACTAAGTATGGCATTGAATATTTTTAAAAAAGAAAAAGGAGTGAAAGCGAAGAAAGAAACTGTTAAAAAAGAGAACAAGGAGATTTCGACAACGATAAAAAGTGTTTTAAAGTCACCTTGCATTACCGAAAAGGCAGTTAACATGTCTGCGACTGGAAATTTTTATGTTTTTCATGTAACCACCGATGCCAACAAGGTTGAAATCAAGAGTGCGATTGAAGCTAAATACAAAGTTGATGTGATTCAAATAAGAACAATCAATATTCCCAGAAAGAAAATATCAAAAGGAAGAAAGATTGGATTTAGAAGTGGATACAAGAAAGCCATTGTGAAGATTAAAGAAGGCCAAAAAATTGAAATTGTAGGACAATAATATGCAAAGAAAAACATTAAAATTGAAAAACCTACTTCCTTTATCAAAGAAGAAACCAGAAAAGAGTCTTTTGGTAAGAGTTAAAAGAACAGGAGGAAGGGGAAGTAATGGTAGAATTACTTCTTGGCAAAAAGGAGGCGGAGCCAGAAAGCTTTTGAGATTGGTTGAGTTTGGACAGAAAAAAATAGATATGCCAGCCGAAGTTCTTGCTTTGGAATACGACCCCAACAGAAATGCATTCTTAGCTTTAGTTCAATACGAAGACAAAGAAAAGAGATACATTATCGCTCCTGAAGGATTGAAAGCCGGAGACAAAGTAATCTGTGCTGATAAGGCTGAAGCCGATACCGGAAACAGAATGAAGTTGAAAAATATCCCAGAAGGAACTATGATTTATAATGTTGAATTGGAACCGGGAAAAGGCGGAATCTTAGTGAGATCAGCCGGAACCGGAGCCGTATTGCAGAACTATGAAGGTGGATATGCTAATTTGAAAATGCCTTCTTCAGAAATCAGAAAGGTTAATGGAGAATGTTTTGCCTCAATCGGAAAGGTTTCCAATTCTGAATACAGATTTATCAACTGGTCAAAAGCCGGAAAGAGTAGAAAGAAAGGAATCAGACCGCACGTTAGAGGTTCTGTTATGAACCCCTGTGACCACCCTCATGGAGGTGGAGAATGTAGAACAGGAATCGGTTTGAAACATCCGAAGACTCCCTGGGGAAAACCAGCACTAGGAGTTAAGACTAGAAAGAAAAATCGATGGACAGCGAAGTTAATTATTCAAAGAAGAGTTAAGAAGAAGAGAAAATAAAACAATATGTCAAGAAGTCTAAAAAAAGGACCATATATCGATCCGAACGTCACTAAAAAGATTGTAGGAAAGAAACCAAGCGAAACGGCCGCCATTAAAACATGGTCGAGAGCTTGTACTATTTCTCCCGAAATGATCGGTTTTACTTTTGGTGTTCATAATGGAAAGGATTTCCTTCAGGTAAGAGTTACAGAAGAAATGGTTGGTCACAAGTTGGGAGAATTTTCTCCAACAACTAAATTTTTAAGACACGGAGGTAAAGCAAGTAAAGAACAGGAAAAAGGAGCCGCTACACCAGCACCCGCTGCAGTTGCCCCAGCTAAAGTAAAATAATATGGCATTCAAAGTTGAATTAAATCATTTACATATCGCTCCAAGAAAGGCCAGATTAGTCGCCGACTTGGTAAGAGGAAAAAAGGCAGAAGAAGCCCAGGTGATTTTGAATTTCGCAATCAAGAGAGCTTCTGATCCAATATTGAAATTATTGAATTCAGCCCTTACTAATGCCAAAATAACAAAGAATATTCCTGCTTCTGATTTATTTATTTCTAAGATTACAGTTGATGAGGGTCCGGCCGGAAAAAGAGTTTTGCCCAAATCAAGAGGTAGAGGAGAAATCATTAAAAAGAAGACTTCTCACATCACTTTAGTTTTAGATATGAAGAGAGAAGAAGTTAAGAAAGACAAGAAGACAAAAAAAGAAACTGTTAAGAAGGAAGAAAAAGTAGTTGAAGAGAAAATTGAGAAAAAGGTAAAGAAAACAATAACAAAGAAGAAATAAAAAAATGAGTCACAAAGTCCACCCTAAAATTTTTAGAATCAGAGGAATCGAAGACTGGTTGTCACACGGTTTTTACGGCAACAAGCCTTTCAAGAGTGTTAAAGAGGATTACATCATCAGGACTTTTTTGACTAACAAATTGAAAGAATCAAGCGTGGAGAAAGTTGAAATTGAAAGATATAGCAACAAGACCAGTGTTATCATTCACTCAGCCAGACCCGGTTTAATTATCGGACGTGGCGGTGAAGGAATTGAAAAGATAAGATTGGAATTATTGAAAGAAGTTTTTAAGAAAAATGATTTGGGATTGAAAGAATTAAGCGAATTAGGAAAGAGATTGAAATTAGAAGTAAGAGAGGTTTCTAATCCTTGGACTTCTTCAGTTTTGGTTAATCAATGGATTGCCCAGAAGATTGAGAAAAGAACACCATTCAGAAAGACTATTAAACAGGCTATTGAAAAAGTTATGGCCAACAAAGGTGTTAAAGGAGTTAAGATTATGGTTTCGGGAAGATTGGACGGTGCTCAGATTGCGAGATCAGAATGGTTAGAAAAAGGAAGATTACCCAGACAGACAATCAGAGCCGATATTGATTATGGTTTCGGAGAAGCCAGATGTACCTACGGTGCAGTTGGAATAAAGGTTTGGATATACAAAGGAGATAAATTTGAATAAAAATCATGTTAGCCCCAAAAAGATTAAAACATAGAAAACAGCAGAAGGGTAGAAGAAGTAGAAGAACCTTCGAAAGTAAGGGAACTAAAATCAGTTTCGGTAGCTTTGGATTGAAAGCGACTTCGGAAAAGTGGATCACTTCTAATCAGATTGAAGCTTGCCGAAGAGCGATTATCAGATATTTAAAGAAAGGAGGAAAGTTGTGGGTTAGAGTATTTCCTGATAAGGTTAGAACTAAGAAAGGACAAGAGGTGCCGATGGGAGGAGGTAAAGGTTCGCTTGACCACTATGTGTTCCCAGTTAGACCGGGCAGAGTATTGTTTGAATTAGAAGGAATACCCGAAGCCGATGCCAGAGAGGCCTTTAGAAAGGCAGGAGATAAGTTGCCTTTGAAGACAAAATTTGTTAAAAAGCAGTAATATGAAAAGCAAAGAATTAGTTTTAAAAACTAAAGAGGAATTGGTAACATTGATGAATGAGAAAAAGAAGAGAATTGAAGAACTTCATTTCAAGGCTGTTTCTGGAGGAATTAAGAATACCAAAGAGTTAAGAGAAGATAAAAAAGATATTGCCAGGATTTTGACTATATTAAATAAAAAATAGTATGCCAAAAAAGGAATTAACAGGAAAAATAGTATCGGATAAAATGCAGAAGACTGTTGTAGTTGAGGTTGAAAGAATTAAAGAACATCCGAAGTATAAGAGAAGATACAAAGTTCACAAGAAATACAAGGCTCATACAGAGACTGGAGAATTTAAGATGGGAGATAAGGTTGTAATCAGAGAAACAAAGCCGGTATCCAAAGATAAGAAATGGGAAGTAGTCTCAAAACTAAGTAAATAAAAGAAAATGATACAAGTACAGACATTATTAAAGGTAGCCGACAATTCAGGCGCTAAGATGGCTAAATGTATCCGTGTTTTAGGCGGAACATATAGAAGATACGCATCACTGGGTGATATTATTGTGGTTGCCGTAAAAGATGCCGAACCGAGAAAAGTAGTAAAGAAGCACCAAGTTCTAAAGGCCGTTATCGTCAGAGAGAGAGGTGCCGTTAGAAGAAGTAATGGAACATACATCCGTTTTGATGACAATGCTATTGTTATGCTTGAAGGAGCATCAAAGGAACCCAAAGGAACAAGAATCTTGGGACCGGTAGCAAGAGAGGTAAGAGAAAAAGGATTTGAAAAGATTTCAACAATGACAAAAGATTTAGTTTAAACATATGAAGATAAAAAAGGACGATCAAGTTTTAATAATCGCGGGCAATGACAAAGGCAAGAAAGGAAAGGTTTTGAAATCTATTCCAATAAAGAGCCGAATTGTTGTTGAAGGAATTGCTTTGGTAAAGAAGCACGTTAAGCCAAAGAAATCCGGACAGAAAGGACAGGTAGTTTCTGCGCCTAGAGCAATCAACATTTCAAACGTTGAGTTGGTTTGTTCTAAATGTGGAAAAGCAACCAGAGTCGGATACGAAATAGTTGAAGGAAAGAAATACCGTGTTTGTAAGAAATGTGGAGCTCGTATTTAATTAAAATATTATGGCAATAACAAGCATTAAAGAAAAATACAAGAAGATAGCTGTCCCTAAAATGAAGGAAAAGTTTGGATACAAGAATGTCATGGCGATTCCGAAGATTCAAAAAATAGTTATTAATATCGGATTTGGAAGAATTATTTCTCCCAAAACAAAAGATGAACAGAGAAAATTCGTTGACTATATCTTAACTAATCTTTCCAGTATTTGCGGACAAAAGCCGGTAACAACCGTGGCCCGAAAATCAATTTCTACTTTTAAATTAAGAGAAGGAAGTATTATCGGATCGAAAGTTACTTTAAGAGGAAAGAAAATGAATGATTTCATGGAAAAGTTGGTTAATATCGTTTTGCCTCGTTCCAGAGATTTCTTGGGAATCAATCCTAAGTCAATCGACGAGAAAGGAAACTTGAATATTGGAATCAAAGAGCATATCGCTTTCCCGGAAATATCTCCAGAAAAGTCTCCGATTATTTTAGGAATGGAAATCACGATTGCGACCAATGCAAAGAGTAAAGCGGAAGGATTGGAATTGTTCAAATTACTTGACTTTCCCTTTAAGAAAAGTTAAAGTCAAAAAGTGTTAAATTATGGCAAAAACATCACAAATAGCAAAATCAGCAAAGACACCGAAATTTTCTTCAAGAATAGTAAGAAGATGTTTTAAGTGTGGAAGAAAACATGGTTACATTAGAAAGTTCGGCTTATGCAGAATTTGCTTCAGAGAAATGGCGAATAAAGGAGAGTTGCCCGGAGTTAAGAAAAGTAGTTGGTAATTATATATAAAGAAAATGGACCCAATAGCAGACATGATCAGTTCAATAAATAACGCCTTGGCTGTCGAAAAGAAACAGATAGCTCTTTATCCATACTCGGATTACAAGTATGCGATTCTTGAAGTTTTAAAGAAAGAAGGCTTGATTGAGAACATTGATAAGAAAGGAAGATTGTCAAAGAGAAAGATTGTCGTTGATTTTAAATACGATCCAGAAGGAAAGTCTGTTATTACAAAGATTAAGAAGATTTCTAAACAGGGACAGAGAATCTATTCAACTCACAACGAGTTGAAGCCGGTTAAGTCAGGACACGGAATTTCATTAATCAGTACATCGAAAGGAATAATGACTAATAAGGACGCGAGAAAGGCAAAGATCGGAGGAGAAATAATTTGTGAAATTTGGTAATATGTCAAGAATAGGAAAAAAAGAAATTTTAATACCAGCCGGAGTTGAAGTAAAAATCAACGGATTAGACATTGAGGTTAAAGGACCTAAGGGTGTTTTATCAATGAAAGCTGTTGATGCGATTACAATTGAAATGAAAGAAAATGCAATTCATTTTACTCCTAAGAAATTAGATTTGAAATCTAATGCTCTTTGGGGTTTAACCAGAACTTTGGTTTCAAATATGATTGACGGAGTCACTAAAGGATTTGAAAAGAAATTGGAGATCAACGGAGTCGGTTTTAAAGCTAGAACCGAAGGTAACAAGTTGGTTTTAGATGTCGGTTTAAGTCACACCGTGGATATTGAAGCTCCTACTGGAATTGAATTTAAGGTTGAAAAGAACCTTATCACTGTTTCCGGAATAGACAAGGCCCTAGTCGGACAGACTTCTGCCACAATCAGAAAGGTTAAGCCACCGGAACCGTACAAAGGAAAGGGAATTAAATATACAACAGAGATTATTAAGAGAAAGCTTGGCAAGAAGGCAGCTGCAGGTGCATAATATATTTGAAATACATGTTAGAAAAAAAAGCAAAAAGAATAATAAGGCACAAGAGGGTAAGAGCAAAGGCTGATGGTACAGAAGCTAAGCCAAGACTTTGCGTTTTCCGTTCGAACCAGCATATCTATGCTCAATTGATTGACGACACTACCGGCAAGACTCTTTTGGCTGTAAACGATTCAACAACTAAAGGTAAAGACAAGAAGTCTGATTCTTCAAAGAAGATTGGTTTAGAAATTGCTAAAAAGGCAGTTGAGAAAAAGATAACCGAAGTGATTTTCGACCGCGGAGGATACAAATATCACGGTCGCGTTAAAGCTTTGGCTGAAGGAGCAAGAGAAGGTGGATTAAAATTCTAATTAAATATGAATAGAGAAAGAAATACAAAATTTAATAAGAAGAACGAAGTAAAGGATGAATTTGAATCCAAGCTTTTAGACTTGGCCAGGGTTACCAAAGTAACCGGTGGAGGAAAGACCATGAGATTCAGGGCTGTAATCGTCGCTGGAAACAAGATGGGAAAGGTAGGAATCGGAGCAGCCAAAGGTTTGGATGTTTCTCAAGCGATTGAAAAGGCAACCAGGGTTGCTAAAAAGAATTTGAAAGATATTCCGACAACCGATGGAACAATTCCTTTTGAAGTTGAAGCTAAATTCGGACCATCTCGCGTAATATTAAAACCGCAGATGAAAGGTAAAGGTTTAGTGGCCGGAGGAACAGTGAGAATCATTTGTTCTTTAGCCGGAATTCAGGATATTTCTTCTAAGACATTATCTAGAACAAGAAATAAATTAAACAATGCACAAGCAACGATGCAAGCTTTGGCTAAATTGACGAAGAAATAATATGCAATTACACGAATTAAAAAAGAATACAACCACTAAGAGAAAGAAGAGGGTTGGTCGCGGAGGAAAGAAGGGAACATATTGCGGCGGCGGAGGAAAAGGACAGAAGGGAAGAGCCGGTGCAAAGTTTAAACCGATTATCCGTGGTTGGATCAAAAGATATCCTAAATTAAGAGGATATAATTTCAATACTCAAACCGAAGTTTCAGCAGTTAATTTGGATGTTTTGGAAAAAGCATTTGAAGTTAATGCTCTTGTTAATCCCGAATCATTAATTGCTAAAAGGATTATCAGAAAAGTTGATGGAAAACTTCCGACAATTAAAATTTTAGGAACTGGAGAAATTAAGAAAGCTTTAACTATTGAAGGCTGCTTGGTTTCAAAGACTGTTCAAGAAAAAATAGAAAAAGCTGGAGGAACAGTTAAAACTAAGTCAGTAAAAGAGGTTGAAAAGAAGGGAGTTTCTAAAGCAAAAACTAAAAAGTAAAAACTATGTTCAAAAAGATTACAGAAATTTTTAAGGCAAAAGACTTAAGATATAAGATACTTTTTGTTTTAGGAGTTTTTGCTATTTTTAGATTGATGGCTAATATTCCCGTTCCGGGAATTGATGTGGCTAGGATTCAGCAATTCTTTGCTGGTAATCAATTCTTCGGAATGATGAACTTGTTTACCGGAGGAGCATTGGACAAAGTATCGATTGTCATGCTTGGCCTTGGACCTTACATCACTGCGGTCATCGTTTTCCAACTTTTAACTATGATTTTTCCTCAAATGGAAAAATTGTATAAAGAAGAAGGAGAGGCGGGAAGACAGAAATTCAATCAATACTGCAGAATTGCCGGTATTCCTTTGGCGATGATTCAGGGTTATGCCATGTTGTTTTATTTGAAAACTCAGGGAGTAATCGGAGTCTTGGATCCAATAACTATTATTGCGGCTGTGGCGGCGATTACCACTGCTTCAACTATTTTAATGTGGTTGGGAGAATTAATCTCTGAAAAAGGAATTGGAAACGGAGTATCATTATTGATTTTCGCTGGTATCGTGGCTGATTTCCCCAACAACGTTCAAAAGATATTTTTAACCTTTGACCAGAGTCAGATATTCTCATACGTTCTCTTTTTGATATTATCAGTTGCTATTATTGCCGGTGTGGTTTTAATCAATGAAGGAAGAAGAAATATTCCCGTATCTTATGCCAAGAGAGTGAGAGGTAATAAGATGTATGGCGGTGCTTCAACTTATTTACCTTTAAATATTAATCCGGCCGGAGTTATTCCCGTCATCTTTGCTATTTCTATTTTAATGATTCCTTCAATGTTAGCTTCATTCCTTAATTGGAGCTTTGTGACTGATGCGTTGAATAATGCTTGGATTTACGGAATAATCTATTTTGTCTTAGTCTTTATTTTTACATTCTTCTATACTGCCGTTACTTTTGACCCGAAAAGTATTTCTACTAATTTACAGAAAATGGGAGGATTCATCCCCGGCATCAGACCAGGAGAAAATACTGCTCAATTCTTACAGGCAATTCTATCAAGAGTTTTAGTGGTTGGTGCAACCAGCTTGGGATTAATCGCTGTCATGCCTTCAATCATTCAGGGTGCAACCGGAGTTCAGCAATTCAGCTTTATGATCGGAGGAACTGCTCTAATCATTATCGTTTCGGTAGCTCTAGACACAATGAAACAAATCAATTCTCAGTTAGAAATGAGAGAATATGATTCATAGTTAATTTAAAGGAATAGAAGATTGGGGATAAACCAGTCTTCTATTTTTTTGTTTTGTATTTTATAATAAAACATAAGCATAAAAGAAAATATATGGAAAAGTCTCCTTTAATCTTAATACTATTAGGCAAGTCCGGTTCAGGAAAGGGAACCCAGGTTGATCTTTTGAAAGATAAACTGGGATTGGATTTTTTGGGTACCGGAGCATTATTAAGAGAGAGGAAGAAGGTTGGAGATTTTTCAGCTAATAAAATTGCCTCGGTTATCGATAACGGAGGAATTGTTCCTCCACCGGTAGTTTTTAAACTATGGATGGATAAGTTCGATGAATTCAAAAACAAAGGAGATAAATTCAAAGGAATTATTCTTGATGGTTCTCCCAGAAAAATATTGGAGGCGCAATTAATGGATGATGCTTTGGGCTGGTTTGAGTGGGATTCAAGAGTGAAAATAATGTTGATTGATATTTCTGACGAAGAAGCAATCAACAGAATTGCTAAAAGGAAGATTTGTCCGAAGTGCGGAAAAATCTTTATCATTTCTGATTCAGACGATATAGATGTTTGTCCGGAATGCGGAGAAAAGTTAATCATCAGACCGGAAGATACGGTTGAGGGAACTCAAAAAAGATTGGAATGGTTTAGAGAAGAAGTTGGAGAAACAATCAATTATTATGAAAAAGCCGGAAGATTAATAAAGATTAACGGCGAGCAATCAATTGAAAATGTCTTTAATGATATTATGAAGGAAATTGAAAAAGATGATAACAATTAAAACAAAAGAAGAAATAGAAGTAATGGCCAAGGGCGGGAAAATATTGAAATCAATTGTTGATGAATTGGGGAGCCATATTGCCGTCGGAGTCTCGGGAACAGAATTGGAAAAAATGGCCGAGAAACTAATTACCGAAGCCGGAGGAAAATTCAGCTTTAAAGGACAGGACGGATTTCCGTCTTGTCTCTGTTTTTCTATTAACGAAGAAATCGTTCACGGTATTCCGGATAAGAGGGTTTTAAAAAATGGAGACATTGTTACCTTGGATTTAGGCATCTTTTTTTCTTTAGATAAATTTATGGCGGAAATCGATGAAACCAAATATCCTAACTTAAAAAAAGGATTTCATACTGATATGGCCAGAACCTACCTGGTTGGAGAGGTTGATCCGGAAGTCCAAAGACTCGTCAAAGCCACCAAAAAGGCTTTAAAGAGGGCTATTTCCAAGGTTAGAGCCGGAAACACATTTGGTGAATTAGGGGAGGCGATATGCAAGTTTAGCGAACAGCAGGGATTTAGCACAATTAGGAATCTATGCGGTCATGGAATCGGGGCGGAATTGCATGAAGACCCTGATGTTTTGAATTACGGCAAAAAAAGCTGGGGAGAGGTAATGAAAGAGGGAATGGTCTTCTGTATTGAACCGATGCTTTCTATGGGTGATTACGATATTAAAAAGAGAGGTATGGCCTATATTACTGAAGACAAGTCTTTATCAGCCCATTTTGAAGATATGGTCGCAATTACTAAGGATGGAGTTAGGGTATTGACAGAATAAAATATCTGTTTTATAATATACGCATGGACAGTAAGATGTTCTTTGGATCAAACGTATCGTGTACAGAACCTCCAGCTAACACCAGCCGAGCGCTGATGAATCTGGAAATGGAAAAAGAAGAAAACGGAAACAGGGCTCTTGAGCTCGCAAACCGGTACATTCTTCTTCGGGGTGGAATAAAAGCTAATTAATTCCTCCCTTTTTTATTTGACAGATGTTTTAAAAAGTTCTACAATTTTTATTGGTGGAATATGGTTTCACAACACACCGCTAACAACAAAGCTTCCTTGAAAACTAAACAGTGTAGAGAAGAAAACGAAATTTCTTTAAAACTCAAGGAAAAGTTGCCTAAAAAAATCGTTGAAGAAAGGCGAGAACCCCCGCTCCAATCCTGTCGCCGTGACGGAAGCCGGATTGCTGTCGGATCATCTCTCAACGAACAGTCTGTATTCAAAGATGCAGTATACATCGAAAGGCCAAGCGAGTTCGATGTTTCTCATTGTAGTCATTAATCATTATACGGGTATTAATTACTTTTAAAATAAAAAGATAATTAGTACCTGTCTTTTTTTTGTAAAAATAAATTTAAAATGATAGAATATCGGTATGGATAAAAAAGAAACCGAACTAAGATACAATTCTTTAAATGACGATTGGGTCATTATTTCTCCGCTTCGAGCAGAAAGATTAAAAGACAAATCAATCGGTTGTCCTTTTTGTAATATCGAAAAACAAGAAAAGCCGGTTTTAATTTATTCAAACGGCGTGAAGAGCGACGTTAAAGATTTTAATAATTGGACAACGGCTGTTATTCCCAATAAATATCCTATTTTTATTCCTTCCCAGAAGAGCGAAGAAGAAAAAGAAAACGATATCTATTCTAAGATTAAATTTGGAGGATTTCACGAATTAGTGATTACTAAAGACCACGAAAAGAGTTTGGCTCTTTTGCCGGTAGATAAAATCAAGGAAGTTTTTACTTGTTTTCAAGAAAGAATCATTGAATTCAAAAATTACGATTTTGTTAAAAACGTCGTGATTATTCATAATCACGGAAAAGAGGCTGCCAGTAGTCAACCTCATCCCCATTCTCAGATTTTTACTGCTTCCTTGATTGATAAAGATTTGAAAGCAGCGTTGGACAATCATAACGATTATTTTAAAAAAAATAACGAATGTCTCAGGTGTAAGATTAATAAAGAAGAGAAGAAATCAAAAGAAAGGATTGTTTTTGAAAACAATGACTTTATTGCTTACGTCCCTTTTGCTCCCAAATTTTTATATCAAACCATTATTTCTCCCAAACATCATTCTTCAAGATTTGAAGAAATTACTGAAAAAGAAAAAGAAAGTTTGGCGGAAATATTCAAAGAAGTGCTTTTGAGATTATATAAAGGATTGAATAATCCGTCGTATAATTTCTATTTACATACTGCTCCGTTAGATAAAGAATATCCGCATTTCCATTGGTATTTTTCTGTTTTTCCAAGAATATCAATTTTAGCTGGGTTTGAAATAGAGTCGCAAATGAAGGTTCTATCAATCTATCCCGAAGAACAAGCATCATTTTTAAGAAATCAAAATAAATAAAAATATATGAAACCACTAATCGTTGCCAATTGGAAGTGTAATCCCAAAAGCCTTGCCGAGGCTAAGGAATTATTGGAAAAAGTAATTAACGGAGTTAATGATGAAGAGGTCATTATCTGTCCGCCGTCAGTTTTTCTTAATTCTTTGATAAATGACAAGATTCCGTTCGGAGCCCAGAATTGTTTTGAAAAAGAAGGTGCTTTTACCGGAGAAAACTCTGTTTCCATGTTTGAAGATTTGGGAGTTAAATATGTTATTTTGGGCCACTCAGAAAGAAGAAATATTTTTAAAGAAACCAACGAAGAAATCAATTCTAAATTGATTAAAGTTTTGGAGTCTAAAATCATTCCGATTCTCTGTATCGGTGAAAAAGGAGAAGAGAGGGGAGAGGGCAAGACTTTTGAAGTCTTATCAGAACAATTAGATGTTTGTTTGAATAATATTTCTGCTCCCGAGAAAATTATTTTAGCTTACGAGCCGGTTTGGGCAATCGGAACCGGAAAGTTTGCCGAAGTATCAGATATTAAAGAAATTAGATCTTTTATTCAGGATTTTTTGATTAAAAAGTTTGATAAAGAAACGGCCGAGAAAATCAGGATTCTATACGGTGGCAGCGTTGATTCAAGTAACGTTCATTCATATATTACTGAAGCCAAGATGGACGGAGTTTTGGTTGGCGGCGCTTCTCTTAAGGCCGATGAATTTTTGAAGTTAATAAAATCCGCCTAAAGCGGAGCAATTTTGTGAGATTCGGAAGATTTTGTCTTCCATAAAAAGAAGGGGGTTGTTCGATAATTTATACCGGTCTTGTCTTTTCGTTTTCACGCATCATGACGATGAATTCAAATAAAGTAATAATCTTCACCTCCTTTGGGGTACTGAAATCATTATACTCATTTTTTGATTTTTTGCAAGATGTTCAGGGGAAGCAAGATGTATAAATCATGCTTCCCATTCGGTACGAGTGCTTTCAAGTCGTCCTTTTTTGGATCAGGTAACAATCATCGGACGACGATCGCTGTGAGACGGGTGCCGAGGGCACCATATCCAGGAGATGGAGACATACTTGTTCCT
This sequence comes from Minisyncoccales bacterium, assembly GCA_049302755.1. Taxonomy (GTDB): domain Bacteria; phylum Patescibacteriota; class Minisyncoccia; order Minisyncoccales; family Minisyncoccaceae; genus UBA2211. Next base: position 381,203 of record JBAQMK010000002.1, read on the forward strand.
CCTTATTTTTGCAGTGCACATATTTCAAGAGATAAGCATTACTTCTTATCGAGAAGAAATGCTTTCTCCGATTCAGACCATATCAAGGTATACACCTTGACGAGCAGATTGGACCGGTGCTCAACAAACGAGTGCAACACAACACATGGTTTTGCTTGTTCCTCCTAGTACAATGTACTGAATTTAATATATCATGAATTTTTAAATATTCAATTAATATTGTGCGACATTTATATCAGAACATATTTAGAGGGGAAGAGGCGAGATTAATTTTTCATGTTTTTACCACTGTGAAATTGTCGGTGGACATCTCGTAATCTCTTATTAGTCACATGGGTATAGATTTGAGTGGTGGCAATATTTTTGTGTCCTAAGAATTCTTGAATGGTTCTTAAATCAACTCCTTGGCCGAGCAAATCCGTGGCATAACTATGCCTTAAAGTGTGCGGTGTGGTAAAGAAAGGAATATTGCCTAAAGTGGCATACTTCTTCACGATTCTTTCTATCGAACGAGCCGTTAAACGGCCTTCTGAGGCGGTTCTGGCCCGATAATGAATAAAGAGAGCTTTGTCGTCATCATCGCGTGTTTTAAGGTATTTTTTGACCCAATTCAGGGCTCGTTCCGAGAAGTAAACAGTACGGGGATGCTTGCCTTTGCCGATAATGCCAAGTTCAAGGTCTTTCTTATCACTTAAGGCTTTAAACTGCTCTTTATTAAGGGCGACTAATTCGGCGATTCTCAAGCCGGTTGAAAAGAGAGATTCCAAAATAGCCCGATCACGGAGTCCGTCATTGGTTTCGGTATTGGGAGCGAGGAGTAGTTTTTCTATCTGATCAAGCGTCAAAAACTTTACAGTTTTTTCTTTCTTGGCATCCTTGGGTAATTGTATCTTATCAGCCGGCAAAGAGATGATATCTTTATCAGTGAAGAAGCTTAAAAGCGATCGTAGGGCGATCAAATAATAGTTCTGGGTCAGCTTAGACAACGGCTTGTCTTGGTTCTTATCTTTAAACCTGGCTAAGAACAATCGGTAGTTCCAAACTTCTTCCGGAGTCAAATCGTGAGGCAGCATATTTTCTTTTTTTGTAGCCCTGAGCCAGTCGGTAAACTTCTTTAAATAGCGGCTGTAGTTTTTCTGAGTGTTATCGGACAGACCTTTTTCTATTTCACAATAGTCTAAGAAGTCAGGAATCTGTTTTATGATTGGTTTATTAGATTTTTGCATAGGCAAATGATCATTATTATTGTAGAAACGTAAATTAGAGCTTAATTGTAAAACATTGATTCATTGTTAAACATTTTATTTTTGATTTTAAATTTTTTTCACAAAAATATTTTTAGGGAATAAATATAGCTGATGTAGTTATCAAATGATTTTTATAAACGTATTTTAAAAGGTCGTGATTTTAGGGTTAAAACGTGTAAAACAACGATAGATATGTAACACACGGTTTTAAGCCCTCTGAAATGTCGCTTAACCTACATTGTCCGACGTTTATGATTTAATAATATATCAGGCTTTGCGGCCTGTCAAGTCTATTCCCTTGTTGTGTTTGTTGAAAATTTGGGAGGGCATGTTTTGATGTTTTTAAACATTCCTCCCAAATTAATTTGTTCGTTATACTTCAGGATTCCCGAAGCGATAACGCTTGCGGCATCAGATATTTCGATGCCCATGTTGGTGACGCTGTCCCTGGCCGGACGAATATCACCGTTTTTTACCATCTCCTTCAATTTTCCTAGCTGGAGAAGGTATTCATGTTTCCTTACCGGGACCCCCATTGCTATGGAGAGTTCGTTTCCCTTTCGTCCTGGATCTCTAGGGATCTCATTGACAGGAATACGGCCGGTGTTCGATATGCAAACCATTCTGCGAGAAACTGTTCCCCGCCTTGGATCTTTGCTTATCTCGTTCATAGCTACTGAGAGTATTATAAAACGAGGAGTATATTTTGTCAAGAAGTTATAAATAAAATAAAAACCAGAAAAATAATTACTGGTTTAAGCTGACGCTCCCATTTCAGCGATATAGTAAACAACATTGTCGACAATAATCTTTTTAGGGACGTATCCTTTGGGAAGTCTTTTTGAGAAATTGAATGCACCGATGTGACAGAATCTTTTCATGGCGCACTCCCCGTCTGGAAAATCTGTGATTCCTCCGAGAACGCATCCACCGAAAATTCCATCTGGGCCGCAAGTAAATCTTTGATCTGTTTTACTTCTTCCCATTAGGCTGCAATAAGGAATCTTCACAATCCTCCTTCCTCGGTCTATCCGGAGAGCTTTGGAGTCGATGTGACTTCCTCCGATATGCGCTCCCTCAAAGAAAGCATAGAAGCTCTTGATAACATCTTTGACGTTATTCCCTTCAATGATGGTCCAGGTATCGTGAACTCCGTAGTTGTTTGTTCTTATAGCATCCTCATTGAAGTCACTTTCGTTGTCATAACAGACAAGGACTCCAACGCCATCTTTGACGATGTATTTTTCGAAAGTAGGATGACGGCTTAAGCTGAAATTCATCCTGTTTTCTTGTAAAGGTACGTAGTAAAACTCCATTATCATTACTCCCATTTGATTGTTATGGGCTGGCTATATAGTAATATAAAATACTAAAAAGTCAATTGATTACTTCCCACCTCTTCTTTCTCTTTCCGAATAATCTTTAATCGCTTCTTCAAATTGTTTCTCCTTGAAGTCGGGGAAATATTTGTTGGTAAAGTATAATTGAGAATAAGCGGTGTGCCACATCATGAAGCCGGCTGAAAGATGTGGGTCGTTTTCGCAACCGGTTCTAATTAACAAATCAACGGGAGGTAAATCTTTAGTCCAAAGATTTTCTAAGATAGTTTTTTCATTTACATCTCCCCTCTTTTCCTTTATTTTTTTAATACAATCAATCATCTCATCGGTTCCATTATAAGCCATTAAAAAAGTGATAATATGTTTATCGTAGTTTTTTGTTTTTTTAATTGTGTTCTCAATTGCTTTGATTGTTGATGCGGGAAAATGTTCTCTCCACTTCCCTATTACCTCCACCCTGACTTTATTCTTGTGGACTTTTTCATTGTCAGTCAATTTATTGAATTCTTTTTCAAAAATTTGGAAAAGATAATTTACTTCACTTTTAGATCTTTTTAAAATATTATCCAAAGAACTGCCCCAGATTGTTAAATACGGAATCTTCATTTCCAAGGCTTTCTCAATTATTTTTTCCGAAGCATCACTTCCCTTTTCGTGGCCCAAAAAAGTAGCTAAATTTCTTTTCTTGGCCCAGCGTCTATTGCCGTCCGGAATGATTGCGACGTGATTAGGAATTTTCATTTTGTATTAGTATTAAGCTCTTTCCTTCAATTATTTCTATCGGCTTTTTTTCTTGAGTTTTAGCAAAGATATACCCCAATGAAAAGCACAAAAGGGCGATTAAGAGAATGCAGACAACAAGGACTATTTTATCCTGGTTTTCTTTGACAAAATCCATTATTTTTGTTAACATTTCTTTGTTAATAATAACTGCCGATTAATACATATATATTAAGGTAAAATCGACAAAGAGTCAAAATGGCAACAACCAAAGCCGCGGGTACAAGCCGCCTGGGAAGAGATTCCCAACCAAAATATTTAGGAGTTAAACTATTCGAAGGCCAAAAAGCTAAAATTGGTTCTATTATCATACGCCAAAGAGGATCTAAGTTTATCGCCGGACATAACGTCAAAATGGGTAAAGACAACACTCTTTATGCTGTAAAGGACGGTCTTGTTTCTTTTGAAACCAAGAGAAAGAAGATATTCGACGGTTCACAGAGATTGACCAAGGTAGTGAATGTAGACGCTAAATAAATTAAAAAGAGAAACCAGAGGTTTAGGCCTCTGGTTTTTTGTTTCCCGCTACTTTTATAAATTCCTTGAACAACGGATGCGGAGCTAATGGTCTTGATTTTAGTTCCGGGTGGAATTGAACTCCCACAAAGAAAGGATGGTCTTTCAATTCAACAATCTCAACTAAATCTTTTTTCTCATTAATTCCTCCAATAATTAATCCTTTGGAAACCAATAAATCTCGATAATCATTATTTACCTCGTATCGATGTCGGTGTCTTTCTGAAATCAATTCTGATTTATAGGCTCGGTAACTGTTAGTTCCTTTGTTAATTTTGCAATCCCAAGAACCCAAACGCATTGTTCCGCCGTAGTTATGTTTCTTCATTAAATCTTTCTGTTCTTCCATTAAATCAATTACCGGGTTTTTGGCTTTAGCGTCAAATTCTCTTGAAGTTGCATCCTTAATACCGCAAACGTTTCTTGCAAATTCAATGGTGGCTAATTGTAATCCAAGACATAGACCTAAGAAAGGAATCTTGTTTTTTCTACAATATTCGATTACCTTTATCTTTCCTTCTGTTCCTCTGGTGCCGAATCCTCCGGGAACGATAATGCCGTCGTATTCTTTTAATTTGTTTAATTCAGTCTTGTCTCCGGTTTCGAACTTCTGAGCTGATAACCAGTGAATATCCGGGTTCTTGTTATTCGCCCAAGCTGCATGCTTAACTGCTTCGATAACCGAAATATATGAATCGGTTAAAGAGAATTCTCCTGATTCAAAATACTTTCCGACGATTCCAATCTTCACATCTTCTTTTTCTTTCTTAATCGTTTTAACCATCTTATCCCACTCTTTCATGTCGTGGGTTTTAGATCTCAATTTCAATTTCTTTAAGATTCTATCTCCCAATCCTTCTTTTTCAAAATTGAAAGGTATTTCATAGATTGAATCGGCATCGGGAGCAGAAATAACATCTTTCGTATCTAAATTACAGAAAATAGAAATCTTTCTTTTTCTCGGTTCATCTAATGGAACCGAAGCTCGGCCTAAAATAAAGTCCGGTTGGATCCCCGCTTCATTTAATAATCTGGCTGAAGTCTGAGAAGGTTTGGTTTTCATTTCCCCGATTGTTTTAATGGTTGGTAGATAAGTAACCAACGCAAAAAGAACCTTTTTGGGATGTTTCAATTTCATCATCCTGGCGGCTTCCAAGAAAAGAAGATTTTGGTATTCCCCCACTGTTCCTCCGATTTCAATCATTACAAAATCAGCTTTGTCTTTCTTGGCTACTTTTTCAATTCGGGAAATTACCTCATTGGGAATATCGGGAACCACTTCGACGCAGCGGCCGTTAAATTCAAGATTTCTTTCTTTTTGAATAACGGTTTGGTAAACTCTGCCGGTCGTCATGTAGTTATCGGTTGATAATTCAATATTTAAGAATCTTTCGTAGTTACCTACATCCTGGTCGCATTCGGTTCCGTCATTAGTGACAAAAGTTTCTCCATGCTCAATGGGGTTCATAGTGCCGGCATCAACATTGATATATGGATCAATTTTAATAGCCGAAACTTTAAATCCTCTGCCTTGTAGTATTTTTCCGATTGAAGCGGTGGCTGCTCCTTTTCCAACGCTGCTCATCACTCCACCTCCGACAAAAATATAATATGCCATATCTATATATATTTAATCAAAAAGAGAAATAAAATCTATTTCTCTTCTGAACCTTTAATTATTATTCTTACCTCGGCTTCCAAATTGTGGCCGAATCTTAATTTGACTGGAAATTCTCCTGCTTCCTTGATGGGGGCCTCTAAAACAACATCTTCCTTGTCGACATTGTATCCCATTTCTTTTAAGTGTTCGCTAATTTTCTGTTTGTTGACTGATTCAAAAAGCTGTCCTTCTTTTCCGGTCTTAACGTTGATTTCAACTTCTTGTCCGTCAATCTTTGAAACGATAGCTTCAACCTCCTTTAATTCTTTAGCAGCATTTTCTGAGTCTACTTTCTTTTTGAGCTCCAGCTTCTTTAAAGAATCAGCGTCGGCAATAACTGCTAATCCTTTGGAGATTAAAAAGTTTCTGGCAAAGCCGGGAGAAACTTCTTTGAGGTCATTTTTGTGTCCGGTATTCGGCACGTCTTTTAATAATATTACTTTCATATTTTTATTTTATTAGTTTTTGTATTTCCTCCATAGCTTTATCGAACTGAGGGTCTTTGTTTTGGTCGTAGTCTTCCTGAGTCAAATCAACTTTAATGTCCGGTTCAATGCCGGTATCCTGGATGGCTACCCCTGAAGGAGTATACCATTTAGCGGTAGTGATTTTCAAGCTTGATCCGTCATCAAGACTGGTTATTTGTTGAACAGTTCCCTTGCCAAATGATTTTGTTCCGATGATTGGTATTTGTCTGTCATCTTTCAATGCTCCAGCTAATATTTCTGAAGCAGAGGCACTGCCGTCATTAATTAAAACAACAATGGGCAAAGAAGCAAAGTTTGACGGTCCGTTTGATTTTAATTCTATTTGTTCTCCGTTCTTATCTTTTTCGATAACAATTAATTGTCCTCTTTCCAAGAACCATCCGGCAATACTGGTGGCTTGATTTACCAATCCTCCGGGATTGCTTCTGACATCAAGAATGATTCCTGAAACATTATTGTTTAAAATATCAATGGCTGAGTTTTTGAAATCTTGAGATGATGAATCTGAAAATTGATAAAGAGTGATGTGAGCTATTTTTTTTCCATCGGCAAGTTCTTTAATTTCATAATCCATGGAAGGAACTTTGATTACCGCTCTTGTAATTTCAATATCTCTGGTTCCGGTTTCTTCTCGAGAAATAGTTAAGATAACTTTGGTGTCTTTTGGTCCTCTGATTATGTTGACGACTTCGTCAACTGATAGGCCAGTGGTCGGTGTTTTATCAACCGCTAAAATTAAATCTCCCGGTCTTAATCCAGCTTTTTCGGCTGGAGTTCCTTTTATCGGAGAAATGGCGATAATTTGATCGTCTTTAACTCCTATTTGCAATCCGATTCCTTCAAAGCTTCCAGCTAAATCTTCTTCCAGTTTTTTAGCTTCTTCCGGGTTATAGAATTCGGTATAAGGGTCGCCGATTGCTTCAACCATTCCGGCAATCGCTCCGTAAGTCATTTTTGTCTTATCAATTTTACCCGGGTCAACATAGTCGGTTGAAACCTGGTCCCAAACTTTTTTCAATAAAGAAAAATCGATTTGGTCAAAAGAATAAGCAGCTTTGTAGTATTGTTGGAAAATAAATTCATGGTAGTAGAAGCCGGCAACAAAAGAAATGGAAATCAGGATTAGGCCGACAATGTTTTTGTTGAAATTTTGCATATAAAAGTTTGTTATTTAATACTTAAAGAATATCATATTTTGAAAAATCAAACAACATTGAAAAAAGGTTGATTTTTGGGCAATAAATTTGAATAAAAAAACAGCTTTTTCTAATTTTAAAAGAAAAAGCTGAGGATCATGAACTTCATCCGTTTGGATATAAATTCAAGTTCGTGTGCTTCTTGCCAGGTGAACCACCTGATTTCATTGTTTGCAATCATTTCCTTGAACGCCGGGGTTTCCGCGGTGATGTCTTTCGGCATATCAACAACGAAGGCCAGATCGATCTGTCCGTCTTTGCCGAGCCATGCTGGGCGGAGAACAACTTGTAAGCAGGGACAAAGCAATTCAAGTCCGACCTCTTCCATCAATTCTCTTTCGAGAGTTGAGATGACAGCTGATCGGTAGTCTTCTTCGCTGAAGTCAGAAATTTCGACTCCTCCGCCTGGTAGTTCCCATTTACCGGAAAGGTCCTCATTGAACAAAGAATCCTTTTCTTTCCTTCTCCTGAGAAGAATCTTGCGTTCCGAATTTATAATTCGGGCAAAAACACCGATGCCAGTTGCAACAGCTCGGTTGCGGTCAAGATTTTTTTGGCAATTTTTAAGAACTTCACTTGGATTAATCAAGTTTCCACCTCCTTGTGGATTCTTAGATTATAACATTTAATGACTAATTGTCAATGCTTTCAAATAGTTCCATTTATAGTCAACTATTTTAACTTTAACAAAAGAACCGACTTCTCCTTTGTCTAAGACCACTGCCCTGCCCGAATCGGTTCTGGATAAGTATTTATTCTTCCTTTTTTCGACAATTAAAACTTTAAATTCTTTTCCTAAGTATTTTTTATTCTTCTCCAAGTTCAAATTTTCGAATAATTCAGAAACAATTCTTGATCGGTCTTTCTTGATTCTGTCGGGATAGTCTTTTAATTTAAAATCGGGAGTTCCTTTTCTTTTAGAAAACTTGAAAATATGGATTATATCCGGCTTTATCTTTTTAATAACTTTAATTGTTTTATCAAAAGATGCTTCGGTTTCCAAAGGATGTCCGATAATGATATCAGTAGCGATTATCCCGTCTTTAAATTTCTTTTTAAAAGCTTCGGCAATATTGATAAAATCAGAAGCAGAATATCCTCTGTTCATCTTCTTTAATAATTCGTCGTCTCCCGACTGCAAAGGAATATGAATGAATTTATATATCTTATCCGATTCGTACACTTTTAAGAGTTTTTTGATCATTTTTAAAGCATGTCCCGGATTCATCATCCCCAATTTAATTCTGAAATCCCCTTTTATTTTTATCAACTCTTCTAATAGTTCTGGCAACATCTGTTTTCCTTTTTCTATTCCGTAAACGGAAAGATCTTGGGAGGTTAATTGTATTTCTTTGAAGCCGGAAGAAATAACAGATTCTGTTTCTTTGACAATGTTTTCAATATCAAAAGAACATAATTCTTTTCTCGCTAATCTGGTGGCGCAATAAGAACAGGATCCTAAGCATCCTTCGGCAATAGAAATGATGGCCGAACAAGATTCTCTTTCCCCTCTTTTCTTTTTCAAACAAAGTTCCGACTTATCAATTTTCTTCTTTTTAACATCAATTGCCTTTTCTCCTTTCAATGCTTTTTTAACGATTAAAGGAATGGAAGAAATATTGGTCGGTCCGATGATTCCGTCGGCTACCTTACTGCACTCATCAAAAGAGATTAAGGGCAAACATCCAGAAATGATAATTTTTTTACCTTTTTTCTTTAAGTCATTTGCTTCTTTTAAAATCTTCCTTTCGGTTCTTTCAACCACTCCGCAAGTATTCAAAACGACAAAATCAGCCTCTTCTTTTGATGATTCTTTGTGGTCTTTTAATAATAATCCCCTAATCAGTTCTGAATCAGTCTGATTAAGTTTGCAACCGTATGTTTTAAGATAGAAATTCATGAGCGAGATACCAGAATCGAACTGGCGTCCTTTGCTTGGGAAGCAAACGTATTACCACTATACTAATCTCGCTAATAATACAATCTTAGGGCATTTTTACCATTTTTTCAATAAAGGACTGTAACATTATTTCTTTAAATGTATTATAATAGATGTATGGATACAGATGTAAAAGAATTGGTAGAAAGAGCACAGAACAAAGACCGAGACGCTTTCGGTAGTCTGTTTGATTTGTATTACGATAAAGTCTTAAATTACGTCTTCCGAAGAGTCTTGAATACTGAATACGCTAAAGACATCACTTCCAATACTTTTTTGAAAGCCTTGAAGAATCTAGACCAGTTTGAATGGAGAAACGGACCGTTCAGTTTTAGCGGTTGGATATTTAAAATAGCCACCAATGAAGTTAATCAGTATTTTAGAAAGCAGAACCGATACAAGTTAATCATCGATGATCCGGATTTTAAAGAATTGGGAGATAACAACAAGATAGCTGAAGAAATAGAAAAGAAGATTGATAACGACAAGCATCTTCTGATTTTAAACAAAGCAATAAAACAATTAAAGCCGATCTATCAGGATATCCTTCATTTGAAATACTTTGAAGAAATGTCTTACGAAGAAATATCCCAGGTTTTAAACAAAAACGAATCAACAATCCGGGTGTATTCTAAAAGAGCCAAAGAAGAATTAAGAATTATTCTTGAAAAAGATGCCAGTGATTTTTTAGCAAACATATGACCATAGAAGAATTATTCCAAAAAGCGAATAAGGACAGAATAGAATTGAAAGGACACAAAGAAAAGCTTAAAGCAGTTCTTCTGAAGAACGAGTATTTTGATGCGGAAAAAGAATACTGGGACTGGAAACTTACCTTCTCTTCCCTTTCCTTTTCGGCCCTATTGATTATATTTTCGTTTTCGATTGTTTCTACTGGAAATACCAATCAAACAACTTCGGAAAGCAGAGATTTTTATAAAACAATACAAAATAGTCCCAATGTGAGCGGTATGGGAGAAGAAACATTTAACGGAGAAAAAACAAATGTATTGCAAATGGTCGATGGTGGAACGATGACAAAAATGTATTTTAACAGCAGAAATGTTCTCGTCCACTCAGAAGTATATAATAAATAATAATTTAAAAATATGGAAATACTTAAAAACAAATTCTTTCAATTTTTAATAATCGTTTTAGTGATAATGATTATTGCTTTCCTCGCCGCTTCAATTAATGAGAAAAGCCAGGCCAATGAAAATCAAATAATTACAATTTCAGGAACCGGTGAAGTATATGCCACTCCCGATGTCGGTTTAATAAACATATCGGTTAAGACAGAAGGCAGGGATGTTGCCACTGCTACCGATGAAAATACGGTAAAAATGAATGAGATTCTATCATTCATTAAAGGCCAAGGAGTAGAAGACAAGGATATTAAAACAACTAATTTTAATATTAATCCTTTCTATGAATGGAGCGACAAGACCGGAGCAAGAAAATTAACCGGATATGAAATTACTCAGACCATTAATGTAAAAATTAGAGATTTGAGCAAAATCGGAACCATTATTTCCGGAGCAACAGAAAAAGGAGCCAATGATATCAGCAGTCTTTCTTTCATCGTTGATGATGATGAAAAAGTAAAAGAAGATGCTAAGAATTTAGCCATTAAAGATGCTCAGGAAAAAGCTAAGAACTTAGAAAAAGCTTTGGGAATTAAAATGGTGAAAATCATGAACTTCTCAGACAGTTCTTATAATCCTTACGTATCATACGATCTAACCTCTTCTTATAAATTAGAATCAGCATCTGGTGCTGGAGTCACCGCTCCAACGATACAGACAGGAGAAAATAAGATTACTTCAACTGTCAGTATCACCTATCTATTCAGATAAAATAAGAAAGACCCTCGCGGGTCTTTTTTTGTTATTTATTTTTATCAATTATTCCTCCTCCGACCACATGGTCTTTGTCGTAAAAGATAATTGATTGTCCGGGCGTAACTGCAAACTGGGGCTTGTTGAATTTTAAAACAGCCTTGTCTTTATTTTTTGAAACGAATATGGCCGGAGCTGATTTTGCTCCATATCTTACCTTAACATCAATCTTTTTCTTTTTAATTGAATTAAAAGGAATTATCCAATTAACATTTTTAACCGAAACCTTATCAAAGAAAGCGAGGCGTTTCGGTCCAACAACGATGCTATTTTTCTTGGCGTTTATTTTAAGAACGTAATAAGGTTCTTTTAGTCCCCCGATATTAATATTCTTTCTTTGCCCTAAAGTATAATTAGTGATTCCTTTGTGTTCTCCCAATATCTTGCCGTTATAATCGATAATCATTCCTGGCTTTCCATTCGGAAGTAGCTCTGAATAGCTATCGCATTCTACAAAGTTCTGGCTTTCTTGTTTGTTAGCGTATTCTTTGAATCCGTTCTTTTTAGCAAATAATTTGATATCTTCTTTCTTTTTATTTCCCAAAGGAAATATTATTTTTGCCAGCTGATTCTGTTTTAATCGGTAAAGGAAATATGACTGGTCTTTATTTTTATCCAATCCTTTCTTTAAGAGATATAGCTTTCTTTTTTTATCAAAAGAAACTCTGGCATAATGCCCAGTGGCAAAATAATCAAAGCGGATTCCGCTTTTTAATGCTTTATCAAGAAGTAGTCCGAACTTTATTTTTGAATTACACATCACGCAGGGATTGGGAGTTCTTCCTTTTTGGTATTCTTCTTTAAAGTATTCTATCACAGCTTTCTGATATTCTTTTTGCAGATTGATAACATGGTGTTCAATCCCGATCATTTTGGCAGCCTTTTGGGCATCGATAATATCGTATTTTTCATTGGGTCCGTAGCAGCCACTGCTGGTTCCTTTGATGTTAGGATTATTATCCCAAATCTGCATTGTTAAACCAACAACATTATATCCTTCATTTTTCAGCATTAAGGCGGTCATAGTTGAATCAACTCCCCCACTCATTCCGACCGCGACGGTTGTTTCTTTTTTTGTTTTCATATTGAATAGATGTATAGGAATCTCTGCCATTCATCAATGCATTTTTCCGCCAAATCAATTACATCAACCAGCGTTCCGAATTCTTCAACATCAACACCGTATCTATTTTCTTTTCGGTGCGGATCATAGTAGCGGATAATCGGTGATAAGATATTTGAACCTTCAACCTTGTGTTCAATCAAATGATTTTGCGGTTCATATTTATCAATCGTCTTGTGTTTTTGCTTATTGGCAATATCCCGGCAAAGAGATAGAGAAAAGCTTTCCGAAATGAAAATATCGATATCTCTTCGGCTGTAACGGCTTTCAACTAACCAGTCGCGCAAGTGATAGCATTGGATAAAGAATGAAGTAAAAGCATCTATCGCTTTCTCAAAATTCTCATCCGAGGAAACGGAAAAACGCTGGATATCTTTTTCCAGTCTTTTTATTCGGTCTAATTGTTCTTCGTATGGGAAAACGTATTTATTCATTGTTTATCATAAATTAACATAAGATAATGAAAATAACAATAAAAAAACTGGAAATTTTTCCAGATTTATTGAGGGATGCCGACGACGACCGCAGAGATAAGAATTTTATTGTAGTTTTTATCAACGGTTTCGAAATGAAAGCCCGTTCCTACCATATCAAATTCCTGTCCTTTCAAGCGTGCTGCGTCGTAGTTTATCGCCCGGGGATCATAATCCTCGGTTTTTTTAAGCCATTTTTCGATTCTTTTGACAGACTTGTCAAAGCCGGTACTGCCGAGCAGTGATTTTTTGTTTAAATAGAACTCGTCAGGCTTTAAGCTTCTTTTGGGTTCGTCGCTCATAATGGCATCTTTTTCAATTAGCAATTCAAATTTTCCCTTTTGGGTGACACGAATAGTATGATATATGTCCCGGACGGCTTTACCACCGTTGACGTTATCACCTACCTTTATGTCTTTTGAACAGTTATCGCTCTTGATCCACCACTTAAGGAAATCAAGAACAAGTTCCCATTCGTATCCATACTCAAATGCTTTAATGTACATTGGTAAACCCTCCCTGAGGTTTATGCCCCCATACTACTATTTCAATAATCCATTGTCAATTATATTTTTATTAAACAAAAAACCGACAAAAGTCAGTTTCATACTGGTGCCCCAAACAGGACTCGAACCTGTGACCTTCATCTTAAAAGGATGTTGCTCTACCAACTGAGCTATTGGGGCGTATTGAGGGATTTTAAAGTCCCTCTTTTTTCAATTCTTCTAATAATTCTTTTTGTCTTCTGGTTAGTTTTTCCGGAGTATCGATATTTAATTGCAAATACAAGTTACCTCTGCCAATACCTGAAAAATGAGGAATACCCCTTTTAGAAATCTTGAGTATCTTTCCTGACTCAGTTCCGTTGGGAACTTTGACGATTATTTTTTCTCCTTCTAAGGTCGGTATCTTTATCTTTCCTCCCAGTGTTGCTTCAGAAAAAGTAATAGTTTGTTTTAAGTAAACATCGTCTCCATTTCTCTCAAAAACTTTGTGAGGCTTTATGGATATCCTGATATATAGGTCTCCTGCTTCGCCTCCACGTTTCCCTGCTTCACCTTTCCCTTTTACCTTAATTATCTGGTTATTGTCAACACCAGCCGGGATATTTATCTTTATTTTTTCTTCTTTTTTAATCCTTCCTTCTCCGTGGCAGACATTGCACGGTTTTTCCGGTTTTACCCCTTCGCCGTGGCAATCAGGACAAATAACATATTGGCTGATGGTTCCCAAGAATGTTCTTCTGAGTTCTTGAACTCTTCCGGTTCCTCGGCAGGTAAAACATTCTTTAACTGAGGTTCCCGGTTCAGCGCCACTTCCACCACATCTTTCACAGGTAGACTTTTTAGTGATAATCACTTCTGTTTCTTGAGGACGAAGAAGTGACTCTAAATCAAGTTCAAGAATCATTTCTAGATTATTTCCCTTGCGGGTATCTTTTTGTTTTCTTCTTCCTCCCCCGAAGCCACCGCTAAACATATTAAAGATATCTTCGATATTACCAAAATCACCTCCCATGCCGCCCATGATATCTTCCCAGTTAACGTTTTGCTGATTAAAACCTCCCTGAGCGCCATTAAATGTCTTTCCAAAGCGGTCATATTGAGCCCTTTTATCTTTATCAGATAGAGTTTGGTAGGCCTCGTTGATTTCTTTAAACTTAGCTTCATCTCCTCCCTTTTTATCAGGATGATGCTGATGGGCTAATTTATAGTAGGCTTTCTTAATCTCTTCGGCCGAGGCGGTTTTTTCTACTCCTAATATATTGTAATAGTCTTTTGACATGGCAATAAATAAGAAAGGCAAAATTATTCATTTTGCCATTCTCATAATTCTTTAAATTATTCTTTTTCAGTTTCAGCTTCGGGTGCGCTTTCAGGTCCTTCTTCTTTCTTTGGTTCCTGATTTTGAGTTGTTTGATACATCGCAGCACCGACTTTCTGAATGGCTTGGGATAGTTCCTCAGTTTTCTTTTTTATTTCTTCTATATTATCACCATCCTTTACTTTTTTCAATTCAGAAATCTTATCTTCCACTTCTTTTTTTGCTTCGGCGGAAACTTTCTCTCCCGCATCTTTGATTGTTTTCTCTGATTGGTAGATTAAGTTGTCGGCAATGTTCTTTGCTTCGATAGAATCTTTTTTCTTTTGGTCTTCAGCGGCATGAACCTCGGCATCCTTTTTCATCTTTTCAATATCTTCTTTTGATATTCCGATTGAACCTTCAACTTTAATTGATTGAGACTTGTTTGAAGCCTTGTCAATCGCTGTTACCGTTAAGATTCCGTTGGCATCAATATCAAATTTAACTTCAATTTGAGGAATGCCTCTTGGTGAAGGAGGAATACCGTCTAAAACGAATTTACCGAGAGATCGGTTATCAGTTGCCATTGATCTTTCTCCCTGTAAAACGTTTATTTCAACCGATGGTTGATTATCAACGGCAGTTGAGAATGTTTGTGAGCCAGTAGTTGGAATAGTAGTGTTTTTCATGATCATCGGGGTTGAAACTCCACCCAAGGTTTCGATTCCAAGCGATAGCGGCAAAACATCAAGTAATAGAACGCTCTTAATATCTCCTTCGGGAGTTCGGCCTTCTTCTTTGGCAGTTAATATTTCTGCTTCAATAGCGGCACCGATAGCAACCACTTCTTCCGGATTAATTGATTTGTTCGGTTCTTTACCGAAGAAGTTTTTAACTGCATCTCTTGCAGCCGGAATCAATGTTGTTCCTCCAACAAGAATGATTTCGTTAATATCGTTTTTATCCATCTTGATTTCATCCAAGGTTTTTTTAACTCTGTCGATTGATCTCACGATTAAATCGTTGGTCATTGAATCGAATTGAGACCTTGATAGTTTGTATTCCAAGTGTTTAGGACCTTCAGCATCAGAAGTAATGAAAGGAAGATTGATATTGGTTTCCATAGCACTGGATAATTCAGTCTTGGCTTTTTCTGCTGCTTCTTTTAGTCTCTGTAATGCTAAGGCATCTTTAACCAAATCAATTCCCTGTTCTTTTTTAAATTCAGTTAAAATCCAATCGATTATTCTTTGGTCGAAATCGTTTCCTCCTAAGTGAGGTTCTCCGCCAGTCGCTAAAACTTCAACCACTTCGGGAGAAACATCAAGAATGGTCACATCGAACGTACCTCCTCCGAAATCATATACCAATATTTTTTGAGCATCTTTTTTACCGAAGCCGTAAGCTAAGGCAGCCGCGGTCGGTTCATTGATTACACGTAAAACATTGAATCCGGCAATTTCTCCGGCGGCAATGGTTGCCTTTCTTTGAGAATCATCGAAGTTAGCTGGACAAGTGATAACAACATTTTTAATGTCTTCTCCTAATTTATCCTTGGCATCGGCTTTTACTTTTTGCAAAATCATTGAAGAGATTTCAATCGGGTTGTACCATTTGTCTCCCATTTTAACTTCAACTCCGCCGTCTGATTTTTCTCTGGTTTCGTAAGGAAGAAGTTTTAATTCTTTTTGTACTTCGGCATCGGAAAATCTTCGGCCGATAAATCTTTTAACTGCCGAAATAGTATTTTTTGGATTAGTGATAGCTTGTCTTTGGGCAAGAATTCCAACCACTCTTTCCCCGCCTTTAGTTTGAGCAATAATTGAAGGGGTTAAAATCGAGCCTTCTCTATTCTCGAGTGCTTTCGGTTCTCCGTTAATAATTGAAGCTGATTTAGTGATGGCTGTTCCTAAATCTATTCCTAAAATTTTTGACATAGTTCTTTTAATTTTTATTCTTATAATTCAATATTATTTGATTATCACTCTCTTGTCAAGAGTGATAATATACTACTTTCCTACCTTAACCTTGGCTGGTCTTAATATTTTTCCGTTATATGAATATCCCTTCTCTATTTCTTCAATTATCATGCCGGACTCACCTCCTTCTATCTCTTCTACAGCTTCATGGAGATTGGGATCAAACTTCTGTCCGATACTTTCTATCCCTTCTAATCCTAAGGCTTTTAAAGCGTCTTCCAGCTGTTTTTTAATCATTAATAGACCAATAACGCTTTGGTTGTTTTTATCCTCTTCAGAAATGGCTTTTTCCGCTAACCTGAAACTATCCAAAACAGGAATAATATCTTCAAAGACACTTTCTTTGGCAATACAAAGAGTACCTTTCAATCTTTCAAATTCCTGTTTTTTGTAATTCAGGAAATCGGCTTTTTCTCTCTGCCACCCGGCAAAGTATTCTTCTTTTTTCTGTTTTAGCTCCTCCAATTCTTTATTTGGTTCTTCTGTTGTTTGTTCTTCTTTCATATGAGTTCTTCTAATACTTTATTTAATGAATTAATTAATTTGATATTTTTTTCATAGTCCATTCTTTTGGGTCCCATTATGGTGATGATTACTTTTTGTGAAGGCAGATTGCATTCGGAACAAATCATCGTCATATTTTTAGATTTAACAATCGGATTTTCTTTTCCAATGAATATTTGTGTTTTTGAATTGGCTTGTAGTTTATCAACATTTTTTTCAAAGTTTGCTAAGAAATTAATAAAGCTGTTAATGAAACTTTCATCTCTGGATTCAGGTTCTTTAAATATTTCATCTAATCCTTCTTTTAAGTTCAATCCCTCTTTGGCGAAATATAAGTTAACAAAACTTGAGGAATTGTCGGCGATGAATTTGGCTATTTCTGAAGCCATTCTGAATTTATCTTCCACTCCTTTAATAATATCTTCTAATTCTTCTTCAATTCTTTCTTCCCTTTTTTCTTTTAAAGAATCGACAAAGAATCGGTAAGCTTTGTCGGTCGGAACTCTTCCCGCTGAAGTATGGGGTTGTTCTAAAAATCCTTCTTTGATTAAGGTTTGAAATTCAATTCTTATCGCTGAAGGACAAAGGCCGAAATCGTGTTTTTCGGCTAAGAATTTAGAGCTCACCGGTTCGGCGGTTTTAATGTATTCCCGAACCAAGCTTTTTATTATCTGTTCTTGTCTCTCGCTTAACATATGGATTTAATATACCACATGTATTTTATCAGTCAAGAACTGGGACTGACAAATAGTATTTGTTGATTGGCTTTAAGTTATCGTCTAATTCGTAAACCAAAGGATTGCCCATTGGTATTTCTATTTTAACTATTTCTTCTCCTGACAATCCTTCAATGTTTTTAATCAGAGCTCTGATACTGTTTCCGTGGGCGGCAATGATTATCTTTTTGCCGGATATGATTTGCGGAACAATTGTTTCTTTCCAATAAGGGAGAAGTCTTTCTTCGGTGTCTTTTAAGCTTTCAGTTAAAGGAACGTCCCCTTCTCTGATTTCTTCGTATTTAGATTCTGTTACTTCTTTTTCAATCGGAGGCCTGACATCGTAGCTTCTTCTCCATATTTGAACCTGTTCTTCGCCGAATTTCTTTCTAGCTTCATCTTTATTCATTCCTTGCAGTCCGCCGTAGTGTCTTTCATTTAGTCTCCATGATTTTTTTATCGGTAGAGTAAGATTCATTTCTTCTAAAATCAAATCAAGAGTGTTATATGCTCTTTTTAAAACTGAGGTAAAAGCTAAATCAAAAGTGAACTCTTTTTCTTTAAGAATTTGTCCGGCTGTTTTGGCTTGATTGATTCCCTCTTCTGATAGAGGAGCATCAATCCAGCCCGTAAAGACATTTTCTTTGTTCCAGACGCTTTCTCCGTGTCTGACGATGATTAATTTATTCATATTAATATCTTACTATTATTTTCTGATAATCTCAATATTGTTATTTAACAGAGAAATTATTTTTGACGGTTTTGATTTCAGTTTTCCGCAGTCAACATAAAAATCTATTTTGTCCTTAAAGTATTCTTTCGCTTCTTCAATTGTCTCGGCCGACTTATCTCCTTCCGTATTGGCGCTGGGAGCGACAATCGGTCCGGATATTTTAATTAATTTAATTAAAGCTTTATTATCCGGCAACCGGAAAGCCAAGCTGTTTTTGCCTCGGTGCAAATATTCAAGCTTTTTAATTGGAACAATAATACTCACCTTCCCCGGCCAGTATTTGTCAGTGATTTTCTTATCTATCTTAACACCAAACAGATTTAAATCTTTTAATGAAGAAATGAGAATAATCATCGGCTTCTTTGAATCTCTTTTTCTGATTTTATAAAGTTTTTCAACGCTTTTCTTTTCTATTGCCGAACAGACTATTCCATAAATAGTATCGGTCGGAATTACTCCGATCCTTCCTTTTTTAATATCTTCTCCTATTTCTTTTATTACTTCATTACTTGTCATATGATTTTTTTCTTAATTCAGCTGCTCTTACTTCTTTTTCGTCCATGCCGAAATGATGAGCGATTTCGTGCCAGACAGTTTCCTTAACAATATTTTTTATCTCTTTATCCGATTGGGCAGATTCTTCAATCGGATTTTTAAAGATAGTAATCTTGTCGGGCAAGACATCGGCATAGTTCCACCTCGCTGTCTTGGGAATTCCTTCGTATAATCCAAAGAGAACATAATTTTTTCTGATTTTTAGTTTTTTTAATTGTTCAACAGTCGGCTCGTCTTCAATGACAATTCCGACATTGTCTAATTTGTCTAAGAATTTTTGCGGAATGTCTTTAATTCCTTCACTTACCAATTGTTCAAACCTTTCTATTTCCATGTTTTTATTCTATCAAAAAATCACCAATTAGGCGATTTTATTTTTTGATCCTTGTGATAAAAATAAAAAAGGTTTTATCGATTTGGAATCAAAAGTTCTTTACTGTTTTCAAGCGTGATTGTGCTATCGGGAGTATAGGGCTGAAGTTCCGAAGGAAAATCTTGAGGCTTCATCCATCCTTGGTTTGTTGTGAGGTCACGCATTCGTGAGTTGTAGTCACTTACAAACTTGTTGTACTGCTGAATGTAGCCGTTACGGACGAACAAATGCTCTTCGTACATTTCTTTGGTTTTCCAGTCCCATTTTTCCGGCTGAGGATACATTTCCTTGAATGAGGAAATTTCTCTGTCTGCATTAAGAATTTGTGAACCCATTTGCCGGACGGCGTTGTACTTGTCAATGAAGAACTTGTACTGGGCGATAGAATAATCGGCACTCGTGTATTCCTGAGCTTTTTCCGTGTATCCTGAGAAGAACCCGAGACATCCGGTAGAGATTATCAGGATTGCAATCAGTGCCGACAGAATAACAATTATTTGTTTAGCCATTCCTTGTCCTCCTCGCTGAGATTGATTCCCGCTTTCAGCTTTTCTTCAATCTTGATGGCGTGATTGTAAACCTCGACATCCATATTCTGGTAGGATATCACCGGGGTTTCGAATTTCAACGGCACGTTTGAAACAAAGTATGGTCCATTGTGCCATTCGTAATAATTGCCCTGCGGATCCATCCAGATTACACCAGGAGTATCATGTCCGAACATGCCCGAAGGATTCATTAATTGTGTGGTCCCGGGAATGTAGCCGGCAAACTTTTGATAAGCATTCTGTTCAAAAGTAGATGCTTCCAAGTCTGCGATTCTTTCGTAGGGCTCACTACTTTTTGTAGCTGAAATGGTTTTACCCATTACCGCTGACTTGAATATCAAGCGTCCGTCCCAGCTGAAACAGTATATCCATTGGATATTGTTCGGATCGTTGACCTGGTTAAGGTAGCCCATGAAGATAGTGCGTTCATTAGACATCTTTACGGTAGGAGTGCTTTGGGTATCAAGCATCTTTGCGCGTTCTCCTTTTTCAATTTCTGTACAGCCGACCAGTAAGATACTGGTCAGTAATAGAATGATTGTAATAATAGCGAGTTTCTTCACATTATCACCTTTTGATTTTCAATTTGCTAATGTCTAGAAGACAAAATCATTCTAGATGGTTTAATAATATATAAAACATATATTTTGTCAATTTAAAAAATCACCATTTAGGCGATTTTAAAAAATAATGTTAGTCGTTGGGAACAAACCTTTCGAGCGTCCAGGTCATCGAGGTTTTGCCGTCTACTTCCTGTTTGAGCAGAATCAGGCCTTTGCCTTTGGTGAACCATTGGTGTTCGATGAATCCTTTGTCCGCGTATCCGTAAGCTCCGCTACCTTCTTTTACTACCCGAATGAAATACATGCAGGCATTTGTTTGACATCCCGGTTCTTTGTTATCGAGTCCGACATAAGTTAAGCTGTCTTCTTCGTTAACCAGAAGGTCAGCGATATGTCCTCTTTCTCCGTAGGGAGGTAGGAAGAATATCGGTCTCGCCGAAGTTCCTTCCAGATAATTAACTCCTTGATATATCCGGAGACCACTATTGTTGTACACCACCCAGAAGATATTTTTAGTACCCTTGAAGATGCCGAGGTCATCCCTGGTAATTTCCATAGCGGTGCCCTTGTCGCCATTACCATAATTGGAATAGACCACAGTTCTGTATTCCAGGTAGTTATTACCGTACCGGAAATTAATCGGAGACCTTACAATCCTGACGGTATTGTCGTCGCTTATCGCCCGATACATCAAAGCATCGGTGGTTCCCGGGTCTATTCGGTAGGACCAGGTTCCGGATAACGGAAAGTATTCTTGCGGGTCTGGCACAGTTGTTTTCTCTTGTCCGACACAGCCGGTTGAAAACATGCATGCGAGCAAAACAATGCAGGCAGCAATACAAAGTACTTGCGTAACAAATCTTCCCATGAGTTTTTCCTTACCCATTTTTAATTTGAAACGGGCTGGGCTCATCCTAATTGATTAGCATAAAAAAAGCAAGAGAGTTTTTCTCATTGCCATTTCTTATTTTCAATTTGTTTTATAGATTTTTTATAACCTTGCGGTAAATTTTTGAGTTTCATAATTTCTTGGAAAGAAAACCATTTTGCTTCCTTATGTTCAGAGCTAATGATTGGAATTCGATATTTTTTCAACTTACAATAAAAAGTTAAAATTAAAACATCTACATTTTTATAAATATGATATACCCAAGCATTAACAAATTTGTCAACTATTATATTTAGACCCGTTTCTTCTTTTATCTCTCTTTTTAAACATTTTTCAACCAATTCATTTAATTCAAGCTTTCCACCAGGAAATTCCCACTCCTGACGATCATTTTTTAACAATAAAAAACAATTCTTATTTTTAATAATTCCTTTAATTGAAACAGGAAATTTATGTGCTAAATTATCTTTAAGATATTTTTTATTCATAATTTGCTGCGGGGCTAGGACTCGAACCTAGAATCTTCTGCTTCAAAGGCAGATGTCCAACCATTAGACGACCCCGCAATATTATAGTGCTTTCTCACAAATACCCTCTATCCAGCCCGCTATCCTCCTATTAAGGTTAGTGCTTTTATTTACCTTAATTCTTATTAAGCCATGATAATCATTTCCTGTATTCTTTCTTATAGTCTTTATTTTACTTTTTTTCAAATAAGTTCTTATTTTTTCTTTTGGTATTGAAAGAATATGAGACCAATATATTTGAGCTTTTTCGATATTAGCCGTTTTGTGAATATATAATTCGTAAACTAAATTAGAATTATTTACTGAAAAAGTATTAATTAGCCATTTTCTAAAAAGTAGAATCATTCTGGGGTCTGAATTACTAAAATTAACTCCAGCTTTTGTTCCATTTTCTTTCTCCTTTG
The DNA here is from genome assembly GCA_049302755.1 of Minisyncoccales bacterium. Classification (GTDB taxonomy): domain Bacteria; phylum Patescibacteriota; class Minisyncoccia; order Minisyncoccales; family Minisyncoccaceae; genus UBA2211. The sequence continues at coordinate 403,457 of JBAQMK010000002.1, forward strand.
CTCCTTCAGCCCAATGCAATACAATACCAATTAACCAAATATCTCTTTTGCTTATGTTTTCTATTTCTTGTTTTGCCCTATCCTTAATTTCTTTAGTAATTTTTATTCTTTGATCTTTTCTGGCTTTTGCTCCGCGTAATGATCCAGCTATTCTTTTTGCTGTAATATTTTGTTTTTGTTGTTTTGCCAAGTCAACACTCCTTAACCATAAAGACAAAGTAGATTTAGCTACCGGAATTTCTTTTAATATTTCTGAATAAGAATGCCCCTTTTTTCTAAGGGCTATAGCTTTTTCTTTTTGGTTTATCATATTCGAACAGTGATTAATATTAAACTAATAATATCATCACAGTTCGGTTTTGTAAAGTAACTATTCAATTCCAATCGATTCAATTAAAGCTAATTCTAAAGGTAATTGCTGTATTGAAGCATACTTGCTTTTATTATCAGCGTCTAAGAGTAGGTTAAGAGTTTTCTTTAGATTATCTTCTAATAACCCTTCGGCTTGTTTTTTAGCCCTTTCCCCTACCTCTTTAGTTTCTCCGGGCATTACCGAATTGATTAAGCTTGAATCAATCTTTAGGATAAGCAATTTTCGCAAATAGTCAATAAGGGTTTTGGTGAATTCGGGAATGTCTATTCCCTTCTCAATATTGTCATTCAAAAACTTCAAAGCTCCGGCCTTGTCTTTTTTTATCAAATAATCGGTTAATTCAACTACCAAATTAATATCCACTAATCCTAAAAGTAATTGAACATCTTCTGATTTGATTTTAGTGTCAGGTAAGAAATTCAAAACTTGATTCAGTGTTCCTTCGGCATCACGCATTGAACCTTCGGAAGCGGAAGCAATTAAACCCAGCGCTTCTTTTTCGATTTCGATTCCTTCTTTTTTGCAAATGAAAGAAAGTTTTTCTACCACTTCATCAAAAGAGAGTTTATAGAAATCAAATCTCTGGCAGCGGGAAGCAATTGTCGGAATCATCTTGTGAGCTTCGGTCGTGGCTAAAATGAAAATCGCATATGATGGTGGCTCTTCCAATATTTTCAATAATGCGTTGGCCGCATCTTTTGATAATTGATGAGCTTCATCCAAAATCAAAACTTTGTATTTTAGAAAGTTGGGAGCAAATTTAATTCCTTCTCTAATACTTCTGATTTCATCAATACCTCTATTGGAAGCGGCATCGATTTCAATAATGTCGACTGCTTTGCCTCCGTTGATTTCCAAACAGGAAGGACATTTATTGCACGGTTCGGATCCTTTCAAATTTTGGCAGTTGATGGCTTTGGCAAACAATCTGGCGAGAGTAGTCTTTCCTGTTCCCCGGTGTCCAGAAAACATATAGGCATGAGAAATCATTCCCGAGGCTATTTCGTTAGTGATGGTAGTGACCACGTGTTTCTGTCCGATGAACTCTTTAAATGATTGCGGACGGTATTTGCGATATAAAACTAAGTTTGACATATACCATATTCTATTATTTTTTCCTTGAAAAAGCAAATAAAAAAAAGAGCGATAAACTCCTTATAAAAGAAAAAGGAGAGCACTGATAAAAATGGCTCTCCAATTGATTGATAGTATTGAAATAATTTTATAGAGATAGAAATTATTAAAATAGAATCAATTTAATTATGGTGTTTTGAAACACCATCGTATATTATATTCTGAAAAAGTTCAGACTCCTCGGTTTAAATAAACAGAGGAAAAATATAATATGCAGGTTATTCAAAGTTCTATCTTAATTGTAAACCTTTATAATATTTTGTCAATGGCTTTATAAACAAAAAAAGAGCCTTGAGCTCAGAATACGGGAGATTGGATAAAGGTGGAAGAATTTTTATGGATTGCGAAGGAAAAGACCCTTCCACCTTTTTAATATGTTTAACAGCAAATCTTGATAAGACCTCCTTAAGAAACCTGTTCTTTTAAAGATACGCCTCTTCACCGCTTCCGAGGATTTGTGTTATTTTTTGTACTTTTTTATCTTAGTCCTTTTTAAGATTTTGTCAATAAAATAGACCACAAATGATATTGTGGTCCCTATATGATGCGTTCTTTGGAATGTAGTTCATTCAGCGAAGTTGTAAAGGTGCTGTAGTTCCCCGGTTTCACAAAACACCTTGGAGGAGGCGCTGTCGCTACAATTTGATAATAAGGGTAATACGAATATTTGTCAAACAAAAGAACCCTTTCGGGTTCGATTTAAAATTATAATTGCGGGAGCTTGTTTTGTATCAAGCTCCCTTTCCTAGTTTTTTAAACCAGGTTTTTCAAGGCGTCGATATGGGTAATATCGAACAAGTATATATTTATATTATTTCTGTTTTTTGTCAAACAAAAAAAGACCAACCAGGTCCCCGTAATAAGGGAGAAGAGTTTTGTGTGAAATAAATTTGTCGCGACATATTCACCAAACTCTTCTGCAACTTTCTATATCTTAAGTTTTAGAAAGTATTATAGTATCGCCTTCAACTTAAAAAGACTTCTTTGAGTCTTCAGTTTTGAACGATTTTGGAAACGTTCTTTAAATATATTATCTTCTGAATTAATTTTTGTCAAACAAAAAAGAGCTCGTTTTTGCTCTTTGAAGAATCATGACTAATGGATGCCATTATGGCTTTCCAAGCTGGTAAGATAGGAGGTGAAACCAAGTCCTTAGTTAATCCATTAGTCAATCATATTTGTTCGTGTTGCGACCTTCGATTACGTTACGTGCTTTCAATCTCAAAGTGAGAGTGTTGGGTTGGTGAAAGCACCGTACTGACGCCGCTCAGTCAACAATATGTAAAGGTACTGAGGGCTGATTCAATATTATCAAACTAAATAACTTTGTCAATTCTTGACAATCTAATCTCTTTTGTTAGAATGGAAACATATGAAAAACGTAAACAAACAAATCTGCTGCTGTTGCTGTCCCCCATTAGACTAAGAGATTGGTTTGTTTTTAATAATACGGAATATAAAACTAATCTCTTAAACAGAGATTTTTTGTTAATAATAAAATATGAAAACAATTTTAGAGCACATCGGCGATACGCCGTTAGTAAAAATAGAAAATAATATCTTCGCGAAGATGGAGGGATTCAATCCCGGCGGTTCAATTAAAGACAGAATTGCCTTAAATATGATTAACGAGGCGGAAAAAGCGGGATATATAAAAAAGGGAGATACTTTGATTGAGCCGACCAGTGGTAACACCGGAGTCGGTTTAGCCATGGTTGCGGCCATGAAAGGATACAAGGTTAAGGTGATAATGCCGGAGAGCACCAGCAAGGAAAAAATAAAGATGGTAAAGATATTCGGCGGAGAAGTAATCTTGATGGAGAATTTACGATACAGAAAGTTTGCCATTGCCGATGTGAAAGATATGGCCAAGAGCGGAGAAAGACATGTTTTTTTAAATCAATATGAAAATTTAGCCAATCCTGAATCCCACTATCACGGGACCGCTGAAGAAATATTAAAACAAATGGAAGATAGACAGATTGATTATTTTGTCGCTGGGATGGGAACCGGAGGAACAATTACCGGAATTGGAAGAAAATTAAAAGAAAAATATCCTCAGATTAAAATCATCGGTGTCCAGCCAGTTCAAAACCAAATCATCGAAGGATTAAGATCTTTAAAAGACGGATTCGTACCGACTATTATCGATTTTGATTTGATTGATGAGATATATGACCTGGAAGCGGAAAAAGCTTTAATCACTAAAGATGAATTAGCCAGAAAAGGAGTATTGGTCGGTCCCAGCTCGGGAGCTGCGATGTATGTTTGTCGTGAAATACAGAAAGAACACCCGGAAGCTGTAATTTTAACAGTCTTCCCTGACCGCGGAGAAAGATATCTTTAAATATAGAACACATTGATATATAATAGAAATATGAAAATATATAATACCCTTACCAAGAAAAAAGAAGAATTCAAACCGATTAGAGACAAAGAAGTCGGAATCTACACCTGCGGACCGACAGTTTATTGGTTTGCCCACATCGGAAACATGAGAACCTATCTCTTCGAAGATTTTTTAAAGAGAGTTTTGATATACAATGGATACAAAGTTAAGCACGTAATGAATCTGACCGATGTCGGACATTTAACTTCCGATTCTGATTCCGGAGAAGATAAACTGGAAAAAGGAGCCAAGAAAGAAAGAAAGACCGTTTGGGAGATTTCTCAATTTTATGCCGACTTTTTTAAAAACGATTTAAAGTCTTTAAACGTCATTGACCCGACTATTTGGGTTAAAGCGACTGATACCATTTCCGAACAGATAGAATTAATTAAGGAAATGGAAAAGAAAGGCTTTACCTACATTATCAGTGACGGAGTATATTTTGATACTTCAAAATTAGACAAATACGGTAGACTTTGGGGAGAGAATGAAAGAAAAGAAATGAAAGGAAGAATTGAAGAAGTAAAAGAGAAGAAAAATAAAGCTGACTTTGCTTTATGGAAATTTAGTCCTAAGAACGAAAAGAGACAAATGGAATGGGAATCTCCTTGGGGAATCGGTTTTCCCGGCTGGCACACCGAATGTGTGGTGATGAGTGTAAACAACTTGGGAATACCTTTTGATATTCACTGCGGAGGCATTGATCATGTCTTCATCCATCACACCAATGAAATCGCCCAGGCTGAAGCGGTGTATGATAAGCCGATGGCTAATTATTGGATGCACGGGGAATTCCTTAATTTGAAAGACGGAAAGATGTCCAAGTCTTCTGGTAACATTGTCACCTTGGGAACATTAAAGGAAAAAGGAATCAGTCCCCTTGCCTATCGTTATCTATGTTTAAATACTCACTACCGAAGCAAACTTGTTTTTAGTGATGAAAGTCTTGAGTTTGCCGAAACAAGTTTGAATAAGCTTTACGAGAAGACAGTTGAATTTTCAAGGAGTGAAAAATCTAATCATTCAAAGAAATATGAAGAATATCAAAATAAATTTGTTGGGTTCATTGATGATGATTTGAATATTCCTTCGGCTTTGGCCTTAACTTGGGATATGATAAAAGACAATAATATTACCGATTCAGAGAAATACGATTTATTAATTGACTTTGATAAAGTTTTCGGATTGAAATTATCTTCAGTCAAATCAGAAGATCTTTCTGAATCAAAGTATATTATTAAAATAGAAAAAGACGGTATTCCCGTCTGGACCAGTGACATCAGTATCGTTCCCGAAGATATCATGAAATTGGTGGAAGCAAGAAATGAAGCCAGAAAGAATAAAGAATGGGATAAGTCGGACCAGACAAGAAAAGAAATAGACGAGAAGGGTTGGCAAGTTGAAGATTCGGGAGAAAAAACGGTAATCAAAAAGAAATAATAAAAATCCTGCAGCAATGCAGGTTTTTTAAAAAAGAAAAAGAGGTTATTCCTCTTTAGGTTGTTTTTTTGGGTACTTTAGGTAATATCAGGGAAAGGACCCCAAAGAAAACGATAAAGAATCCGATGAAGAACATGGGTAATCCGCTTCGTACGTCCCAGACATACATAAACAGAGTGAGCATTAGTGAAAAGAAGGCCGAAAGAACAACGACGAGTAAGTAATTTAAAAACTCTTTCATTAATTGTTTTAAGTCCAATTTAATTCCTCCTGAGGTTGTGAATGAGCACAAAACCTTAAGTGGAAAATATACCTATTAGTTGTTTTTGTCAAACTGTTTATTCGGCTGGGATAACAACGCAATCTTCGTAGGTGGTCTCGCTTCCCTCTTCCAAGAAAGCAGTATCGCCCTTATTCCAGAAGATATAAGTTTGGCCGGTGTTAGTGTAGCGGGCTCCCGAAGCGGAAATAGTTCTTAAAAGCAATAAAGTGTCACCATCACTTAAAGTCAATTCTACTTTATCATCGAAGAAGAGAGCATTAATTGTCTTGCCATTCTTACAATCGAAATTAGCGGCAGTGATATTATTATTTATTTGTCTTTGAACATAGACGCTGGTAGGGATTTGTTCAATCGCAAATTTTAGTTCATCCATTTTTTGACCAAGATAAAAACCAATTAAAAAAACACCAACATATAAAATCACAGCGAGAGTTGTTGAGTACCACGTAACTTTTTTCCACTCTATTATTGCGGGCTTTTTTGCTTTCATATGTTATTTATTATTTTAATAATTATATTATATCTTTAAATGATAAAAGACGTCAATACATTTTTGATATTTTTTTCTTAAAAATAAAAAAAACACTGCATGAGTATCTTTTTTAAGATTAATTTTTAAAAATAATAAGAATTATTGACATTCTTTATAGAATTCTAAAACTTGATCGGCTATTTTTTCCCAAGAATATTTTTGAACCTCTTGTAGCCCCCAATCACCCATTTCTTTTCTTACATTTTTATCACAAATTAGCTTATCGAGTTTTTCTGCCAATGCAATTTCATTTTTTGGTTCGACTAAATATTCTTCTCCGGCAGTATTTTGTAGTAATTCTTTGTATCCTATATTACTAAAACCGCAAACCGGCTTGCCCGAGGCCATAGCTTCCAATAAAACAATCCCGAAACTTTCTCCAAAGATGGCCGGACTGCAATAGATATCACAAGTTGAGAAATATTGAGGGACAATATTTCCGGCCTGAGCTCCTTCCCAATAGACCTCTTGAAGATTGTTTTCTTTGGCATATGACTCACACTCTTCTTTGAGCGGACCGTCACCAACAATAATCAATCTCAGGTTATCGTGTTTTTCTTGCAGAATTTTATAAGCTTTCAACAAATAGATTAATCCTTTTCTTTCTTCAATTCTTCCTAAGAAAAGAATATTGATTTTGCTGTTATCAAATTTATCCAATCTTTTAATATTGGGATTGAATTCCTGCAAATCAATTCCGTTAGGAATCACTCTTTTTAATCCGTTATACTTCTTAAACGGTTCGAGATTGAAAGAAGCGACTCCGATTACTCCTTTGACTTTGTGATTAATTAATCCACTCAAATTATTTATCATCGTATCTAAAAGCGGCACTGATTCGGTATTGGCATGGAAAGTGATGATATTGGTGGCATTAGACCTTTCCAATATTTGAGAAGCGGAAGGAATGATGAAATTATGGAAATGCAAAATATCAAACTTTTCTTTATTAAGCATTTTTTTTATCGCCAAAGGATTGAAATTAAAAACCAAATCCCCTTGCGTTCCTCCGATATTTAAAGGAATCGAAGTTCCCAAGAGAATAATATTCTTGCCATAGCTTTCTTTGAGTTTTCGTCTGGGCACGATTATTTTAGTTTCGATGCCTCTTTTCTCAAATTCTTTAGATAATCCCAAAATATGGTTTTTCACTCCCCCCGGATTACTGAAGGAGTGAAAGGAAATGAAGCCTATTTTCATAATTGACGTTTAATTTGTTGTTTGCTACATTATACTTAATGAGTAGTGAAAATACAAATATTAAATTGCCCCCTCAGGACATCGAAGCGGAAAAAAGCCTTTTAGGCTCTTTAATGCTTGATAAGGAGGCAATCACTAAAGTTGCTGATATTTTGCACTCCGAAGATTTCTATAAAAAGAATCATCAATACATCTATCAGGTAGTTGAGGATTTGTTTGCCCGTGGCGAACCGATTGATTTGATTTCCGTTTCTTCCAAATTGAAAGAGAGAAATCAATTGGAAAATGTGGGCGGAACCGCTTATCTGACTGAATTAATCAATACTGTTCCCACTGCCAGTCACGTGATGAGTTATGCTAAAATCGTCCAGAAGAAAAGAATCTTGAGAGACTTGATTTCCGCCGGAACAGAAATATCCTTAATGGGTTATGAAGAAGAAAACGAATCAGATGATTTGTTGGATACAGCCGAAAGAAGAATTTTCAGTATTACTCAAAAGAACTTAACTCAATCTTTCTTACCAATCAAACCTTTCTTAGAAGAAGCTTTTGAAAGAATTGAAAGAATATCAAAACAAAAAGGAGCCTTAAGAGGAACATCAACCGGATTTAACGGCCTCGATTCCCTTCTTTCCGGTTTGCAGAATTCAGACTTAATTATTTTAGCGGCCAGACCGTCAATGGGTAAATCAAGTTTGGCACTAGACATTGCTAAGAATATTGCTTTAAAAGAAAAGAAACCGGTCGGTATTTTCTCTCTGGAAATGAGCAAAGACCAATTGATTGATAGATTAATCAGTTCCGAATCAAATATTGATTCTTGGAAATTAAGACAAGGAATGCTTTCAACCGAAGGAGATCAGAATGATTTTGTTTGTATTCAGCATGCTTTAGGAACTCTTTCCGAAGCCCCAATATATATTGATGACGCTTCTAGTTGCAGTGTTTTGCAAATGAGAGCCATGGCCAGAAGATTGCAAGCCAGTCATGGGTTAGGATTGATTATTGTTGACTATTTACAATTGATTGAGCCGAGTAATAAGATTATTAACAGTGTTCAACAAATTACCGAGATTTCCCGACAATTGAAAGGATTGGCCAGAGAATTGAATATTCCCGTCTTGGCTTTGTCTCAATTATCAAGAGCGGTAGAACAAAGAACACCTAAGATTCCCAGACTTTCCGATTTAAGAGATTCCGGCTCAATTGAGCAAGACGCCGATGTTGTTATGTTTATCTACCGTGAAGATGTCTATCAGGAAGAAAGTCCGAGGAAAGGAATTGCCGATATTATTATCGCTAAACACAGAAACGGTCCGATTGGAAGAGTGGAACTATTTTTTGATAAACAAAGAGCCTGTTTCAGAAATATTGAAACCGGACGAGACTCCTTTGAGGGAGATATCGGATACTAAAAAACCTGCTCCGTAGAGAAGCAGGTTTTTAAATAGTTTGATTAATTTTTGACGTCGACGATTTCAACTTCGGTATACTGTTGTCGGTGTCCTTTTTTGACTTTGTATCTTTTCTTTGATTTGTATTTGAAAGTCATTACCTTGTCAGCTTTGGCTTGTTTTAAAACCTTAGCAATTACGGTAGCTCCTTTAATCAATGGTTCTCCGATAGTTAAGTCTTTTCCATTCTCAACTAAAAGAACATTGTCAAATACAACTTCAGCGCCTTCTTCGGCGGCAATCTTTTCTATCTTTAGTTTGTCTTTCGGGGAAACTCTGTATTGTTTTCCTCCTGTTTTTATTACTGCTAACATGTTTTTTTGCTTAATTAATACTTTTTGTTTATATCATTTTATCGCTAGATAGTCAATAATCGGCTCAGATTCTGATAAAGACCTCGGTTAAGATGAAAGCGATATAAACAAAGAGCAGAAAAATAGCCTCTTTTTTGGTAATCTGGCTGTCATTCTTAATAAAGAAAAAGAAGAAGATGATTGCGATTAAAAGGAATATCCTGGCGACTCCGAAGGGAGAGAAATCGGAGATATATATCGGATTGATTAAAGCGACGATTCCTAAAACCAGAGTGGCGGGAGCGACGATTGTTCCCATTAAATCTCCCAAAATCATCCATTCCATTTTCTTTTTAGCCGAAGAAATAGCAAAGAATATTTCCGGAGCGCAATTCCCCAGTCCGACGATAAACAAACCGATTAAAACAATCGGCCAATTAAAGGTTTCGGCAAAGTATTTGGCTGACCTCACTATTCCTTCTGAGGCAATGACAAAGACCGCTAAACTTAAAAGAATTTTAAATATTCCACTGAAAGAAGCTTTAAAGCTTTTGGTCGGAGTTGCATCATCTTCGCAAGTTTTAGTAAATCTTTCTTTTTTAGAAAACAGCCAGGCAACGTATATAAAGAAGAAGGAAATCATGATGACACCGTCAATTCGGGAAAGATTATTATCCCAAACAAGAAGTATCGGCAGAACAGCGGCAATAACGGTAAAGATTAATGTATTATGTACCGTTCTGCTTTTAGCCGGAATTCCTCCTTTGGCAAAGAAAGCCGCTAAAGCAATAGCCAGGGTCATGTCTACCACGTTTCCTCCGATGACATCTCCGAAAGATAGCTGCGGGACATTATGCAAAGCTGAAGAAATACCGACAAATAGATTGGGTAATGAGCCGACCAAGGCCATAACCAAAAAAGAAACGACAAATTCTTTCCAGCCGAGAAACTTAGCTATTTTTATTAAGCTTTTAACTATCAATTCTCCCGATAGATAAAAAGCAAAACAGGAAGCGAGGAAAACGAGAATATAAAGTATAGTTGTCATTTTATATTATCAACTTTTATTTTTTATTATTATATCATAAACAAAAACAAAAAACTAACTCTTAGAGTTAGCTATACTTTTTAAAAATTATTCTATTAGAACAACGCGCGATGTCGCCCATAATAGATTTTCACCGTCAAAAGACTTAAGCCATAAATCTTTGCCGAGACTTAAGGAAAGTATTTTGCAACAATCGAATCCAATATCTCTGGCACCGCAGAAAACATTGCGTTCTCCTTTTTTGCCTGGAGTACTGAACTCATAAACGGAACCGTTTTGGGTAGTTACCTTTATGGCCCTATCAGCGAATTCTTTCGGTTCTCCCGGTGGTTTGACTCCTAACGGTTTTGGTGGATCTCCTCTGTCGACCACTACCATTCTTTCATTCCAACAATACATGCAAAAAAAGCCAATCGTGCCTTTCGGTACAAGTCTTCCTGTGTGTCGAAAAACAGCTTCAGTTTCTCCGCAGTCGCTGCAGAGTTTTTCAGAGAAATTACCTCTTTGTGTGTCAGCCATAATCTTCTCCTGTGAAAGAACAATCTCTTTCTCTAAGAATTATATAATAATTATATAAAAAGTCAAAGAGTAAAAATTAATTGGCGGTCCTAACCGGATTCGAACCGGTGTTCTTAGATTGAGAATCTAATGTCCTAGGCCTCTAGACGATAGGACCAATACAATATTTAGATATCATATATATCACTCTTTGTCCAAGTCAGTTTCTTCGTAATCAGGCTGAATTTGCCAGTAATCAATGATGTATTTTGCTAAATCATGAAAAACAGGCACAGCTGAATATTCAGATGTTTTAGTCGCGGTTGGATTATTCAATTTTATGAGAATAATGAATTTAGGATCTAAGGCCGGAGCGAAGCCCATGAAGGTTTGCCAGGTATGGTCTGAATATCCGGCTTTGCTTATCCCCAAGGAAGTGTAAGGGACCTGAGATGTTCCTGTTTTTCCTCCAATCCAATAACCGGGAATTTTCGCTAAGTGTCCGAATCCTTTTTCAACCACATTAACCAGCATGCTTTTTAAAGTGGTGCTGGTTTCAGGAGAGACAACATTTTCTTTAACTACTACTGGCTCTATTTTTTCTGTCTTGTCCCCTATTGTTATCGTTTCCACGACATACGGTTTCATTAATTTTCCTCCATTAATGATAGTGGAAAAAGCTCTGATCATTTGCAAGGGAGTTATTCCTATTCCTTGTCCGAAAGAAGCATTGGGAAAACTGGTGTTGTTTGGATTATTGCTTTCCAGGGCTTCTTTTAATTGATTGTTTCTTGAAGCTACTTCTCCGCTTAAATCAATATCGGTATTTTCAAAAAGTCCGAATGATTTTAAATAGTTATAGAATTTATTGTTTCCAATTAGATTTTCCGCATACATGACTCCGGTATTAATGGAACCTTGCAAGACTTCGGTCATTGTTACCTTGCCCCATACTTTTTCTGAATAATTGTATACCTTATATGTTCCGCACTGGGCATATCCTAATTTATCATCAAAAACAGTATCGGGTGTTACCACTTTTTCATTAATAGCCATGGCCATAGTTAACGGTTTGAAAATAGAGCCCGGTTCAAATAGTTTTTCTACGCAAGAATTTTGAAAAGAAGCCATTGATGCATCTTGGTAATTGTTAGGATTAAAATTAGGACTCTGAGCCATGGCGATAATTGCTCCGGTGTTGGGATTCATGACAATTATTTCTCCTCCTTCGGCTGCATATTTTTTTACCCCCGCAGTCAATACTTTTTCCGCCATGTATTGAATATTGTAATCAATCGTTAAACCAAGAGAGGCTCCATTAAGAGATTCTTTTTCTGAAAGCTTAAAAAGAAAACTCCAGGGATTCTTTTCTGTTTTGGAAACAGTTGTTTCTCCTTTTATCTCTTCATCATAGTAGCTTTCGAGTCCGTATTGGCCCAATCCTTCCTGATTGATGAAACCGATGATTTGTGAGGCTGTATCTTCTTGCGGATAATATCTTTTAGTTTTGTATCCAATATGCACTCCGTCTAATCCTAAATCAGAAATTTCATCAGCCTTCTCTTTGCTGATACTTTCTTCCACTACTTCATAGAAGCTTCCCTCTTTGCTCATCATATTCAAAAGTGTAGATACATCTTTTCCAATTACAGTTGTTAGCATCTGGGCGGTCGCCTCTTTTTCTTTTATTTCTTCCGGAGAAACAAAAAGATAGGCTTCTTTTTCTGTCATAGCCAATATCTCTCCGTTTTTAAATGCCACCTCTCCCCTTTCTCCTTGAGTTTCCGCTAGAGATGTTTGCTGTCCCTGGGCCATGGCTTTGTAATATTCTCCTTGGTCTATTTGTAAATAAAATAAGCGGGATAAAACTATCCCTCCTATTAAAAAGACGATGACAATGACGATGTTTATTCTTAAATTAGACATAAGAAACTATTTGGAAGCAACGGATGCTTCAGAAACAACAATATAGTTCAACTTGCTTACTTTTTCAAAGCCTTCTTCCAAAACCTTCTCTTCGATATTAACGAGATTTCTGTCTTTAGAAACAGAAAGCTTTAAAGAAGCTACTTCTTTCTTTAATTCTTTAATGGTTGTTTCTCTTTCTCCTTTTATATATCCCGACTCAGTCAATTTTACCACCTGAAAAATATAAAAGCAAACTAAGGCTAGACAGGCTAAAGTTATTACCATGAAGAATCTTTTTGAATTGTTTTTTGCTATGGTCATGTTTTTATATTTTTATGGCGGCTCTTAATTTAGACGATCTGCTTCTCGGATTAAGAGCTATCTCTTGATCTTCGGGAACAATCGGCTTTTTGGTTATTATTTTAACTTCTCCGTTCTTTTCTTTCTCCTTCAGGAATTCTTTGATAATCCTGTCTTCTAAGGAATGGAAGGAAATGGCTACTAACCTTCCCTCCTTTTCTAACAGATTTAACGCCTCTGGGAGAGCTTTACGGAAGTTATCCAACTCGTTATTGACTTTGATGCGAAGTGCTTGGAAGGTTCTGGTGGCAAAGTGTGTTTTGCCGTGGTGATACCATCCGGGAGTCGCTTCTTTGATAATATTCACTAATTGCAAGGTACTTTTTATTCTTTCTCCTTTTCTTCTTTCAATAATCTTTTTTGCTATTTTTTTACTGAAATCTTCTTCGCCGTATTCTTTTAATATTTTTTCAATCTCATCTTCTCTCCATTCATTTAATATTTCTTCAGCGGTTAATCCGGTTGAATAATTCATTATCAGCGGTTCGTCTTTGTTAAAGCTGAATCCCCTTTCCGCTTCATCGATATGGTAGGAAGACATTCCGATATCAAATAGTATTCCACTAACCTTATCAAATCCATTCTCTTCTGCTATTTTTTTAATGTTAATGTATGAATCGTTCACAGGAATCAATCTATCTATTTTTTCTTTTTCAATCTTTTCAAATATTTCTTTATCTATTTCGATTCCTAATACTTTTCCTTTGGTTTTTTTCAGTATCTCTCTGGTGTGTCCGCCACCGTTAAGGGTGCAGTCGATATAGTTTCCATTCGGCTTGATATCTAGGTATTCAATCACTTCTTTTAATAATACTGGTATGTGCATTTTATATTCCTAATTCTTTTAATCCTTCAGCCATGCTTTCAACTTGAGTGTTGGTTGTTTGTCCGTATTTCTTCCAAGCATCTTCATCCCAAATTTCAATTCTGTCGTATAGACCGGCAATAACTACACTCTTATTTAGTTTGGCGTATTCTTTTAAATAATCAGGGATAAGGATTCGGCCTAAACTGTCAACTTTGACATCCATCGCTCCGGCTAGCATTACTCTCGCAAAGCTTCGGGCATTGGATTGTGATAAAGGAAGCTTGCTTAATTTATCAGCCAATTCGTTCCATTGTTTTTGCGGGTACAAAAAAAGGCATCCATCAATACCTCTGGTTATGACAGCGCCTTCTGATAAGACATTTCTAAATTTAGTAGGAATGGTTAACCTCTTCTTTGGGTCTAAATTGTAATTGTATTGACCGATGATCATGTTTTTGGTTATCCACTGGGTTTTAGCGTTTTCCACACTTTTCCCCACTTATTAACACTGTAAGACCATTTTACACCACTCGAAAAAACTTGTCAACCACTTGTCAACACGTCAAAACCCCTTTATTTTAAAGGGTTTTTTTGAGTTATCCACAGGATAATAAAAAACACCTTTTTAGGTGTTGATTATCCACAATGAAATTTCTTTATTAAGAAATATTTATCGCAAAAGTATTGGGGTCAATTTGAATCTTACTTCCTTGCGGAATTGCATCTTTAAGTAGGTTTCGGGCAACAGTATTTTCCACTTTATCCTGAATGACTCTTTTCATTTCTCTAGCACCGTAAACCGGGTCATAGCTTAATTCAACGATTCTGTTCTTCAATTCTTCGGTAATGATTAATTGTATCTTTTTTGTCTTTAAATTATTATTCAATTTATTCAATTGTATCTGGGCAATCATTAATAAGTCTTCTTTGGTTAAAGACTTGAAAACGATCGTTCCGTCAAAACGGTTAATGAACTCCGGTCTAAAGGTTCCTTTTTCAAAGATATCACTCATTAACTCTCTTTTTATCTCCGGCATCTCCTTATCCTCTTCCAATGCCTTTAAAATGGTCTTGTAGCCGGCGTTTGAGGTGGCGATGATAATAGTGTTAGTAAAGCTGATTTTTCTTCCCAGGTTGTCGTTTACATACCCCTCATCTAAAACCTGAAGGAAGACATTAAGAATATCGGGATGAGCTTTTTCTATTTCATCCAATAGAACCAAAGAGAACGGATTTTCTGAAACTTGAGAAGTTAAGATTCCTGGCTGGCCGCCGGAACCGAGCAGTCTCGGAATATCATCGATTCTTTGAAATTCAGACATATCGATTCTGACCATTTTTTCTTCCGAGCCGAAATATGTTTCCGCCAAAGCTTTAGCCGTTTCTGTTTTTCCGACTCCGGTCGGTCCTAAGAATAAAAAGCTTCCCATTGGTCCTTTTCTGGTTTGGACACCTGTTCTCGCTCTTCGCAAAGCTGAAGATATTTCACTAATCGCTTCTTCTTGTCCGACCACTCTTTTATGTAGTGTTTCTTCAAGGTTTAATAAGACTTCTTTTTCTTTGCTTCTGATTTTTCCCACCGGAATTTTTGTTTTTTCTGAAAGCATCTTGTCGATGTGTTCCGGCAAAACAATATTTGTCTCGGCGTCCCGACTGCTATATATCACCGCTTCGTCTAAAAGATTAATAGCTTTTTGCGGGAAAGGAAAATTAGAAATATATTTTTCACACAAAACAACCGTTTCTTTCAAAGAATTGAAAGGAATGAATTTTTGATGTTCGGTTTCCAATCTGAAAACTTTATTTTCTAAAAGATGAAGAGTGTCTTCGATACTCATTTCCTCAACTTCTATTTTTTGGAATTGAGCTAAAAGCGATGGCTTGTCTTCAATGTATTGATGTAATCCTTTGAAAGAAGTCAGGCAGATGGTCTTAAAGGATGGAGAATTCAAGTACGGTCCTAAGATTCCAGAAATATCAACGACTCCGGCCTTCTGTTTGCCGCCTAAGAAGTCATGAATGTCATTGATGATTAAAATTACGTTGCCGGCATTAGAAACTTCTCTGAAACACTGTTCCAAAATTCTTTCCATCTGTTCAAAAGAAGTAGTGGTTGAAGAAAGAGAAATAATGTCGAGTTCAAGAAAACGATTATTGTTTACATTCGGCAAAGATTGTCCGATGAGACTTTTTTTGATTAATCCGTGAATGATGTTTTTTCTTCCCACTCCCGGCTCACCGATAATCAAAGCATTGCCGGCATCTTTCTTTGACAAAATTCTTTCCAGTTGAGAAACGCTATTTTTCTGAGTAACAATATCTTCAAAGCCCCTTCTTTTGACGATCTCGGTCCAGTCGATTGAATAACTGTCTAAAGTGGGAGTATAACCAGCGGTCCAGTCTTTTCCCAAGGAGCCGAACTTCAAAAGATTTTCATAATCCCAGAATTCTTTCCTCTTTTGCATTTTTATATATATCCTTTCCTGCCATTCGTTTACCTTTTCAAAATCTTCTTCTTCAATATCGGATTCAATAATGATTTGTTTTAAATTAGGTTCAACTTTAACCAAAGCCGCGATGACATCACCTTCTTTTATTTCTTCTCCTCCTCTTTTCAATGATATTCTTCCCGCTTCTTCGAAAATTGCTTCAAACTCTTCTCTTGATATTTGAGTTGAATAATCTTTTGAATTTAATTCTTTTTTTAATCCGTTCAAGTCAATCAACAGTCTTGAGAAAATAAAAATGATTTTAGGATTCTTGGTATCCAAGAAGGCTTCCAAAATTATTTCGTAATTTGGATAAAGCAAGCCTTTTCCTTTTGAATTTCTATTAGCTTCGTCCAGATATTTGGCCGATTTCAAATTAAAAAACTTAGCTAGATTTTCTCTCTTATCGCTCAAAGCTTTTTCCAGAGTTGTGTTTTTTTTCAGTTTTTTCAGGCACTCATTGAAAAAAGAATTAAGATTATACATTAAGAAGAAAAAAGACAGAGTAATGATAGCTCCTCCGAAAAGCTGTTCAGTTTCTTTAGCATTAATGAAGTTGAAGATATAGAAAGCGATAAAGGCCACAAAACAGATAAGCGAAATCTTTTTAATGAGATTAAGACACCAGAAGAAAGGTTCTGTTTGTGCTATTTCGCAGATATCTGTTTTTTCTAAGTTAATCATAAGTATTTAAAGCCGTAGATTAGAGCTGCAATAAAGAAGAAAGGATAAACAATTGAAGCGAAGAATAAGGCTATTCCCAAAATTAAAACAATAATTTCGTAGATTAAGAAGAAAACAATCAGGAAAAGCCTCATAATAAATCCGATTATTCGAGTGATGATATTGGAAAAGAAGACTTCAAAGTATTTACCGATATCGAATCCCCGGCCGTAATCCCAGAGATATCTTCGCCAAGGAGAAAAAAGAGAGCGCAAGGTCTCTTTTATCGAAAAGAAGTCGAATCCAAAAGCAAGATAGTTTTTTAAGATCAATAAAACTTTTTGAGGAGTGAGTATTAGCTGCCAGTATAGATATTTGATAAAAATATTCATTCTTTTCGGCAATTTTTTATGTCGTTATATTGATTATAACTGTTTTGATTAAAATGTCCATAATTTTGACTCTTGACAATAATCTTTCCATAATTATAATGGATAACATCAATAGAAAAAGGTCGGCACTTTATAATAAAAATAACAAATATTATCTTTTTAAAAAAAGATAAAGTGTTCACAATTAACCTTTAATAAAATTATGATTTTTGAAGAAGAAATAAACGAAAAAGTATCAATGTTAGAAGAAGATGAATCTTGTGAAGCTCCTGAAGAAGAAGAGACAAAAGAGGAAGAAACAGAAGAAGACGAAGAAGTCACCGGAGAATTTGATTCTGATGATGAAGTCTCTGATGATGAGGAGGACGAGGACGAAGAAGATGATGACATCGATGACGATGACATTGATGACGATGATGACATTGACGAAGAATTAGGCGACGACGACGCTGATGCGGACGAAGAAGAATAATATTCAATTAATGGCCCCGCAAGTGCGGGGCTTGATTATTGCTTTTTTATTCTTTAGTTGATATAATCCAAAATATAATAATAAAAAACACGTCATGAAAATCAAGTTAGACAGGTGGAAAATTGCCACCATAATCCTTGCAATCGTTTCTATCGTTCTCGCAGTAATGCTTTCTCAGTCATTGTTCGGTTCTCCTAATAAAGCAGCCGATAAAGCAATTGAATATATCAATAAATATTTATTAGCCGAAGGTTCTACTGCAACTTTAGTAAGCGTTGATAATGATAAAATCGGAAATCTTAGAAAAATAACCATTGAGATTGCCGGAAACAAATTTGGTTCATATGTAAGCACTGATGGTAAATATCTTTTTGCTTCTGAACCGTATGATATGAGTAAAGATCCTAATGAAGGAACAACACCTAATACACAAACCGGAACAACAGTAGAGACTACTGGAACCGAATTGGACGGAAGTTTCTTGGAAGCAAAAGACACTGAAGTTTGTACTGAGGATGGAAAGCCGATTGTTTATTTCTTCGGTTCAGCCGGTTGTCCTCATTGTGTTTGGGAGAAACCGATTTTAAAAAGTGTTGTTGATGAATTTGGAAGCGCTATTTCCTACCACGAGAATATTGATTCTGAAACTGATTTAGATGTTTTCAATAAATACAGCACTGGATCAGTTCCGACTATAGTAATTGGTTGTAAATATTTCAGAATCGGATCAGGTGAAAATGCCGGTGAAGAATCTGAAAAAGTCTCTTTAAAGAAGATTATGTGTCTTGCCACAGGAAATCAACCAAGTAGCCTTTGTCAGTAATTTAAAACAAAGCACCCTAACCGGGTGTTTTTGTTTTCTTGACCACTCTTGACAAAATTAATCAAAAGAGTTATTGTATGGCTTGTAAGTTAAACAGTTCATTTTATTTAAATAAGAAGATGGTTTTGGTGGTTGTTTTAAGGGATATCAATTATTCTTGAAAACAGCCACCAAATGTGGCACTAGAAAGCTATTGCACGTACGAATGTTGAATATATCCCCCTGATTCCACTCATGGAGGTGGTGGGAAATATGATCGTGATAAGGTTCACTAACAACACCCACGTGATGAATTCCGTTGCCGAGATCCGCCTGTAATCCTGGCCTGCCCGGGACCCCCTGAAAGGAGAACTCCATGATTCGAGAACTTTAGCAGTTCGGCGCTTCTTAGCGCCGCTGGATGATGAGGATTCTATCCTCACTCATGTTTCTGACCTGAAGGGCGACGAGTTCAAATAGGTTATAGCTCATCATCGGAGCGTTAGAGCCGGTATCTTAGAGAAGCGTTTCTGCTCTCACAATGTTAGCGACATCGACGCCCGCTCACGCCCCCGGAAGATCAGCTTTTTCTCGTCCCCCGCGACACCCGAACAAATTTATAGCAATCAAAAAGGGAGAATTGCTAAAAGGCTACACAAATAGCTAAAGTGAGGTTAAGTGGTTTCCACAAACAACCAAGGTTTGAAGGGCGCCCAAAGGGAGTGATTCAACAGACCGAAAACAGATACCCTACAAGTATCTCAAGTAGGCTAAGAAATATCCCGAAAGCCCTCTCCCCAACCAATCAATCTTCTTATTTCAAACACCGCCGCGCAAACAAAATTGTTTACGCGGTTTTCTTTTTTATGAAACAAAAAACTCCGTTTTCACGGAGTCGTTTTGTTATTCTTATTTTAATTCTACAGTTGCACCAGCTTCTGTGAATTTCTTTTTCATTTCTTCAGCTTCTTCCTTCTTAGCGTCCTCCTTGATTGTCTGAGGAGCGGTAGCGATAGCATCAACTAAGTCCTTGGCTTCTTTTAATCCTTTCTGAGTCAAATCTCTTACCACCTTGATGACTTCGATTTTCTTGTCACCGGCTGATGTTAATACTACGTTGAAAGAAGATTTCTCTTCAGCAGCGGCAGCGCCGGCAGCTGGAGCGGCAGCGGCAGCCATCATTTGAGGAGCAGCTGATACGCCGAACTTCTTTTCTAATACTTTTACTAATTCAGCTAAATCTAAAACTGACATTTTTTCTACTTCTTCGACTAACTTTTTGAACTTTTCAGGAACTTCTACTGTTTCTATTTCTTCTGCCATATTTTTATATTTTATTATTTATTATGCTTTCTGATCTCTGATTTGAGAAAGGGCTAATACCAATTTCCTCATATTTCCAGAAAGAACTCCGACTAGGTTAGTTGCTGGAGCGGATAATGTTCCAACAAGCATTCCCAATAATTGTTCTTTGCTTGGCAATTCGGCTAATCTGATAACATCGGCCATTTCGCAAAACTTGTTTTCCAAGAATCCTCCTAAAATCTTAGCGTTAGTATTCTCTTTTGAGAATTGATACACTATTTTGCTGGGAGCGATTTCATCTTCGTAACCGAAGACGATGGCTACTTCCCCGGCTAATTTATTTGAATCAAGGGAAACGTTTTTATTCTTTAGAGCGATTTCCATCAAACTCTTTTTGGCGACTTTCATTTCACTGCCTTCTTTCTTAAGGTTTTCCCTTAATTTAGCCAATTCTTTGACCTTAATCTTGCTGAAATCCATAAAAACGATTGATTTCTGCTTTTCGATTTTGGTTTCTAAGTCAGTGATGATTTTTTGTTTCTGTTCTCTTGTTAATGCCATATAATTAAAAAATCTGTGATTCCACAGACGACCTAATACAATATTGCTATTGTTTTTTCCTCAACAGGACTTATGTAATGCCTGTTTTCTGTGGAATATTTATTTATGTTGTTAGTATATCAATTTTTAGCTTTTTGTCAAATAGGCGGCAATGGCTTCACCGAATTCTTGAGCGTATTCAGCGTTTTCTGCGGTAATGATATTTCCGTCCTGAACAATGGACTTTCTTTCATAGATGCCATCGTTTAATTGAAGGATTCTGATGGCTGATTTATCCATATCGGTAGACCAGACAGTCGCTCTCTTTTCTTTCAAGATTCCTGATTTGGCCAGTAATGTCGGAGCAATACAGATAGCAGCAATGAGCTTTTTCATGATCACGGCTTTCCTTAATATCATATAAGTCATCTCATTATCAAAGAGCTTCACTGCTCCTAGACCTCCGGCAAAGACAATGGCGTCGAAGTCATCGACGTTCAAGTCATCAATCAAAAGGTCAGCAAAAGCTTCCCCGCCGAATTTTCCAATCGCTTTGGTTTTATCGCAAACCGTGGTAACGGAAATGCCGTTCTTTTCAAGAACTTCTTTGGTGACGAAATATTCTTCATCACGAAAGTTTTCTGAAGCGATGATAATGGCTGCTTTTTTCATATGGTAATATTATATCACTTTTATTTTATAAAAAAAGAGAGACGGCTATGTCGTCTCCATGTGGTTAAAGATTACTCCTTTTTCGTAAACGATGCATTCCAGCGGGATGCTGTGGTACAGGAACTGCTTGAGAATGATATCCATGTCTTGAGACTTGAGTGTCTCAATTTTTGTTTTGTACGGCTCTCCGGAATGATCATCGAGCAAGACATTCAGTCTTCCTCTTCTAATCAGTTCTTCAATGATTAGAATTTTTAACGAAAAAACATCACCTTTAGGTAAGTCTTTTTTATATAAAAGCTTCCTGGTGCTTTCTTTGAGTTCATCGTTCGGTACGTCTTCAAGTTCTTTACGGATTTTTTCTTTATTGAACATCGTAATCACCAATAGTTGTCAAAATATACTAAATATGTTTTAGCATAAAAGAAAAAAGAGGGCAACTGCCCTCTTCCACATATTAGCTGTCAGCTTCATTTCTTTCTTTTCTGGCCATTCTCCAGTGAAGAATGTAGATTGGGAAAGCAATTAGAATCATGGTTATAGAATCAAGCATTCTCTTTTGTCTTTCTGACTTGATGCATTCGTCTCCGGTATTGTTTTCTTTCCAATTTTCATAATCTTTAATCATATTGTCTAACTGTTGTTGTTCTTCTAAGGTAATTCCGCTTTCTTTGATTTTTTCCGCTTGAACAGTTGAATAGAAATAAGGTTGATTATTGCACATGCTGTAATCTCTTTTTTCCGCTTCGGTAAAGACAAATGCCTTAAGAGAAGTGTTAATTAAATTGCCCATGCCGACGGCAAAGAAAATCAAAGCAATCAAAGAAACGGTATAGAGATAAACGGTCATTACTATTTTTGTTGTTTTTGTCATATTATATATATTTTACCATTATGTCTTTATCTATTAATTTTCCGTAGTAGCTCGCACCCTTTTTAATGGTGCCTAACTTTTTGAATCCCACCTTTTTGTATAAATTGATGGCGACCTTGTTTTTGGAATAAGCGTAAAGAATTATTATCTTAATCTTTAATTCTTTGTGGGCTTTATCAATAATCTTTCTTATAAGTTTTTCTCCTAATCCCCTACCCCTCATTTCTTTTTTTAATGATATTCCGAGTTCACCAACATGTTTTCTTACTTCTTTGTCGATTCGCGAAATACTGCCGATGCCGTATACTTTTCCATTAACATCTACTACCACTGCAGCCTCATTTTTTTCTTTCGATTCTTTTAATAACTTTTTCAAGAATTGTTTTTCTTCTTTCAGGGTTAGTTTTTTCTGAACTAAGATATATGCTTTTTCGTCTACCAGAGAATTGATCATTTCCAGGGCTGATTTAACATCACTCATTCTCGGGTCTCTAAAAACTATATTTTTCATGCTTTAATCATATCAAAATGTTTTTAATTTGACAAATATTATGATTATGTTAGTTTAATTAAGGTAATAAAATGACGAAAGTAAAAAGCGGAACGCCCAATGGGCAAAGAAATAGACAGATTCTTAAGTCGATTACCGAGAATAGCTTTCCTGTTCCAACAAGGAGGCAGGCTACAAACTTCAGGAGAAGAACTCCTGACGAGGTCTACGCAGATTTTCCCACAAGGAGACAAATCCATGCGTAGACTTTTTTTATTGTATTCTAATTTCCGGCAGTTCTTCCGGCAAGATTATTGAGGAAAGAATAACTATTACAAAACAGGAAGAAATTGTTAGTAATAAATTGATTATAATATCATTACTATTGTTAAATATTATTTTTTGAAAAATATCAGTACCGATAAATGCTATTCCCAAGGAGTAAGAAAAAAATCTCCAGTCTCTCCATTTGTTTATACGAAACATCTTTTTATCTATCACATGCTTAACGATATATGCGACTATTATTATGGTTAATAAAAACGTTAAAAGTTGAATTAGCATGATGATAGAAAGGATCATTTCTGAGGCTGAAAATATCAATGTCGTATTAGTTACTTTGTAAACCCAAACAAGAGCCTCGTTAACATCTTGTTCTGTTATCATTTTTTTAACAATAAAAGGAACAAAATAAACCGATGTGATCGATGAACCTAAGCAAACCGCAAGAAAGAGAGAATATTTTTTCTTCAAAATGTTTATCCCTTTACCGATTCTGTTTTGTATGTTTTCCATGTCTTTATTATAACAAGTCATATTTTTAATGTAAACAAAAAACCAGACTCAAGAGAGTCTGGCTTTGTTTGATTTCCTTAGATGCGGCTAACGTTTACTGCGTTAGGACCCTTTGGAGATTCACCTTTTTCGAAAGATACTCTGTCACCAGTTTTCAACTCGTCAAAGCTTACGCCCTTGAGTTCATTACTGTGAAAAAATAAATCTTTTTCCTCTCCATCAACTGTGATGAAGCCGAATCCTTTGTCGGTAAGGTTTTTGATTGTTCCTTCCATGATTTAGAATTTACTTGATAATTTTTAAGGTTTTACCCTAAAGCTTAGTTTTTTAACAGTCTCGACTAAATTACTATTAATTAACTATCTTACAACACATATGATAGCATCCAATGTTTAATCGGTCAACCTAAGTTGTCCAGTTTATCTTTTTTTACGGGAACCGTTGTCCCACTCTCTAATCTTCCCGAATAGTTTGGTAAAAGAAAATATCCAATAATCAGTCTGCGGTTCAGTGTCTCCTCTTAATCCGGACAGGTATTTTTCAAAATCTTTTTTGTTTACAAACAACAGCCAGAAGAAGTCCCTAAGCCAAGGAAGGCAAACCAGCGTAATTGAGGCGATAAGATAGATTAGAACCGTATTAGATGGTGAATAATGATAATATATCACCAATCCTATCGAGATAAACAAAAAGATAACCGCTAAATTGTATAATAATAAATAAGAAACGTATTTTTGTAGATTATTCTGCTCAACTGCTTCGGCAATTTTAGCCGCGGTTAAAGCAAATAAACCGAAAGTGAAAATTAATAAAAATATGGGGGCAATCCAATTCTCTTTTAATGCTCCATTATCTTGCAAAACTATCGGAATCAAGATTACTGACAAAGCAGTGAAGATTCCATTAATCACTAAAAGGTTGGGAGCATCTTTGGTCCAAGAATTTTTCATATAATTTTTATTATTATCTGTATTTATTATACTAAATAATAATAAGAGCTGGCAAGTTTGTTTGTGAAATAAAAGAGCTCTCATGAATTTTCTCTGAGAGCTATTGCATCGTCCTAAACCTTTGGAGGAGTATTTAGGAGTACGGGGCTTATTCTTCAGCGAGTAAGATGAATCCCTCTTTCTTCTGGGTATCATAGTGCCCGGCTATATCTCCCTTTGCGACGAAGTTGAACATGTGTCCACTTCCATCTTCGTGCTGGAGGAGATTGATTACAATTCGTTCCTCTTTGCCGTTATTCAGAGTCATTACGACTTCATGACGATCGGCAAAAGCTTTCATTAAGCTTTCTTTGTCAGGTCCGTTGGTAATTATCTTCATAACAAGCCTCCTTGTTATATAAATATTATACAATATATTAGTCTATATTGTCAATAGCAGGAGATTTTATTCAAATTTCAGACTTTTAACCATTTCCTGGTCGAAATTTTCAAAGCCTCCGGAAGGACCTTCATAGAGAAAGAAATCATAATCAATCGAAAGCTTTACAGATATCATTTTTTGTCTTTCTGGAGAATATAATATTTTGTAGTGCATTTCCCCGGGGCAACCCAAACCGTTTTCGTCGGTTGTTTTACCATCGTCGGTGACATAAATATCATATAAGCCATCTTTATTTAATTGTTGGCTTCCGTAGATACAACCATTATGATAATAATCATCGATGAATTTTTTAATATCATCAAGATTGTTGATTTTTACCACATCAATCTTCCAGGCAGTAAAAGGTTTATTGATATTACCTTGAGCTTGTAATGAAGCAAGGGATGCTTCTATTTTTTCGCATTTTTCGTTCCTGTAGTCGTGATAATATTCGGGAGTGATATAGACAGCGTTATTACTGTTGTCTTGAAAGATTTTAACAGGAACAAGCGACTCTTTACTGCCTCCGCATCTATCAAGGCCCTGGGTTTCGGGAGGAATTTTTATCGAGAATCCTAATTGAGTATTAATGTATTCATTCCAATTAGAAGTATCAACGACTCTTTTTACCTTTGCCACCACTCCTTCATTATTGGGAGTGGGTTTTGGTTCTTCTTTAATTAAAAAAGAAAAGAAAGAAGGGCCGGCAAAAAGACATAGAATGATAATAAATATTTTTATCCAATTTTTCATATAAATTTATTGTTCAAATTTAGAACCATCGAGACTGCCATCATTATTATAGCCCCGGCTTTCCCAGAATCCTTTATAATCAGTATCGCTTGATAATTCAATCTTAGTTATCCATTTAATCCATTTGTATCCCCATTTTTGCTCAGCAACTAATTGGAAAGGAAAACCTCTTTCCGGCGGTAAGACTACTCCATTCATCTTATCAGCCATGATAATGTCATTGTTTAAAATGTATTCAATTGGAAAAGAGGTTGAATAACCATCAACGGCATAGAAAATAACTGTTTTAGCTTCCGGACTGATGGTTAAATCTTTAAACATATCTTTTACCAGTATTCCCTCCCATAGTACTTTTACACTCCAACCTTCAACACAATTAATAGTTACGACTTTCTGATAAGGAGTTAATTTTAAAATATCATCATAGCTGTATTTTATCGGTGTAGAAACCAAACCGGTAATTTCCAACTGATAACTGTTTTTGTCTATATATTGTGGGCCGCTAATAGAATTTTCTCGAAAATCATTAATTGATCCTAATTTTTCTCCTTGATAATCATTAATTTCAACCGCAGAAAGATTAACTGGTTTTGCCGGGCTTAAGTATATTATTATTCCCGCAATAACAGTAATACCTATCAATAGATATATGATTTTAAGGATATTCTTCGGTATTTGGTAATCATTGATAAAATATTCTCCAATTCTTTTTCTTTTAATTATTAAATGAATAATAATCAGTCCGATTAAAAATAATCCGCTAAAATCGTGGAATAAAGATATTCTGGCAGAAGAAGTGTAATTATAGATAAAACTGAAGAATTTTTGAAACTCTGGAAATTTAATCAAGCCGGTAACGAGGCTGATTACAAAAGCTATAAACAATAACAAAATCAATAATTTATTTAAATCTTTTTTAAGTTCAGATTGATTCATATAATTATTTATTATTTTTAATAAATATTCATTTTGCTTCGTAGTATAACGCGTAAAAAACTGCAGTTTAGATTTCTACGGTTTTTTCTGGAACTCCTAGACCAACACTATAAAAATCTAAGTTTTTAATTTTTTGAAATCTTTTTTCTGGTCTTTATAAGTCATGAATTACAAATTTGAAGTTGAATTTGAATAATATAATTTATAAATTTCATTATCTATTTTTTTGTCGATTTTATTTATTTCAGATTTGAGATGTTCCCATTCGTTAGAATTTTCAACTGCCTCAAGTAATTTTCTATTAAGGATTAATATACTGTCTACCAATTTTACAACTGCATCATGTTTTTCTTTATCAGTTTTTTCAAAAAGATTTAATTTGGGAATCGGTATTTCCTCTAATTGATTTATTTTTATTTCTAGTAGATCATTAAATGTTGATTTTAGCCATTCATTAATAATCGCAGAATTTACAATTCCTAAAATAAATTTCATAGAATATTTTTCTATTCCATATAAAATATGTACCTTATCATTCGTCAACATATTTTCATTATCAATAGTTGCAATAATTTTTCCACCAGTAATGGATCTGAAAAGTAATTTTTCAGTTAAGAAATAATCTAATTTTCTCGGTCCAGCGCCAATCTTCTGCATCATTAAATTAGGTTTGTACCAAACCCACCTCTCTGCATATTTATAAAAATAACGATATACATCTTTACCTCGCAAAAGCTTATAACAATCATTATCTTTTTTTTCATTTAAAATAAACTTTTGATCGTCACTTGTTTTTATGCCCAAAGAAAGTTTTCCTATTTTTCCTAATTTTACTACAGGCACATTAAAAGATATTTCTTTATTAAAAGAAAAACTGAATCCCGGAGATTTTTTTATTCTTTCATAGGTTAGGGTCTCAGGAACTTCATTAAATAATCCATCTCTATATTCAATTAGTTGTACTGCATGTTTTGACGAAGACTCTTTTTTACTTAAAAAGATAAGAGCCGTAGTTACGACAGCGTTAGTAAAAATGCCCGATGGTAACCTAACGAGTTTAAAAATATTTGTATTTTTAACGAGGAATTCTCTAAACTTACTAAAACTATCCGTTCCGAACCAGCTATTAGGAAAAATAAATCCTAATATTCCCTCATGCTTAAGAAGTGAGATGGCTTTTTCTGTGAAAAAACTATATAAATCTGATTTATTTTTTGCTGTTTTGAATGTGTTTTTATAAAAATCACGCTCCTTTACATCCTTAATATTTGCTAAATTTACATACGGAGGATTACCAATAATAACATCAAATCCACCCTGATCAAAGACATTTGTGAATTCTTCTTGCCAATTGAATGGTTTTTTATTACGAAAATCATCTCCAAAATATTCTTTTAGGGTTTCTTCTGTGCCCGATATTAACGAGTTACCATTTTTAATATTATTCAAAAATGGTAATTTTTCTCGTTTAGTTAAAGCATTGATAAGTAAATTTAATCTTGTTATTTCAACTGCTTGTTGATCTAGGTCGACACCATAAATATTTTCTTTTAGGATTTGAATTTTAAGTAAATCTTCTTGACCTTCAAAACCAAGTTCTTTATATTTTTCAAAAATAATTTCAAATGCCTTTATGAGAAAAGAACCTGAACCACAGGCTGGATCTAATATTTTAATTTTTTTAATATCTTCAAAAATTTTACATTTATCTAAAACAGGTCCTAATGCATTTTTTACTATATAGTTAACAATATAATTAGGAGTATAATATATTCCTTGATCTTTTCTTTTATTAGCATCTTTTGAAGTGGTTGTTCCCTTTTTCGATTTTAAAAGGCGATGCGAAAGATAATTTTCATAAACTGTACCCAAAACATCAGCTGGCATTGCTTTGAAGTCATATTCATAATAACCTTCTTTGCCATATAAGATATTAATTACTTTTTCTGTGACTCCAGTATATTCTTCCCATTGCTCAAAAGGATGTTCAGAAAATAAATTGGAATTGTAAAAAGCATCAAACTTCCTAAATTCTTCAGCCATTAATTGGTATAAACTTTTTCTAGATGAAGAATTGCTTCGAGCTTGTCTAATCATGGGTTTTAAAGTAGGTGGTTCAATTCCTCGATCTTCTGCTACTCTAATAAAAATAAGCCTGTCGAGAAGTTTTTGGATGCCTTCGTCTAATAAATCAGGATTAATGCTTTTATCCCATTTACCAAGATATTCGAATAAAATATCTCTACATTTTTGTAGGTCTTTGTATAGCAAATTAG
>JBAQMK010000003.1:0-51593 GCA_049302755.1 Minisyncoccales bacterium
CGGCTCCGACTACTAATCTTTGCGCCACCGGAACCGCTTCGGCTCTTTCTGGAACCGGTCCCTGGACTTGGACTTGCGCCGGACTATACGGTGGAGCTACTTCCGGTACTTGTACGGCGTACAAGGCCGACAACACCTTATATGGCAATAAGCATTCTTCGGGTCAATGTTCTTGTAAGGGAGGTTCGGTAGTTTCTGCCGGCGGAGTTAATGTATGTAAAGTTGGAAGTACTTGTGCTGGTAGTTATTGTTGTCCTTCCAATTGGACCCGTTATGGAAGTTGGAGTGAAGGCGTAGGCGCATGTGGTCCTACTTGGGGAATGGCGTGTGGTGCTTTTAACTTTTTCCCTTCTCCTTGGGATGGTCATACTTGTGGAGTAACAGGTTACGTCAGTGGTTGTTTATGGAGATCTTGTCCTGATAATGGATGGGCATGGGGCAATTCTTCTCCAGGATATTGCGCTAACACAACAATGGATTGGCCATGGAGTATGTATTTGGGTTCTGGTAGTTCATGTACAGGCACCTCTTATTGTCCTTGTTGCCCGTCAGCTCGTCTTGGTTGCTATTAGAGATATTACTTTTGCCCGAGGATTTTCCTCGGGCTTTTGTTTTATTGCGTCTCTTTCAATTTTAAGGTAAAATTAAAATATGGATTCAAAAATATTTAAAGCTTACGATATTAGGGGCATCTATCCTGAAGAAATAAATGAGGAAGCAGTTTATAAAATAGGGGCTGCTTTTACTGTTTTTATCAAAAAAGCTTCAAACAAGGAAAAACCGCAAATAGTGGTGGGACGTGACAATAGAAAATCGTCTGAAAGCCTTTTTAATGCCTTATCAAGGGGTTTAACTGAGCAAGGTGCAGATGTTGTTGATATCGGGTTATCAGCCACTCCAACCCTCTATTTTGCCGTTGCTAATTATGCATATGATGGAGGAATTAATATTACCGCCAGTCATAATCCGAAACAATATAACGGATTGAAAATGGTTCGAGAAATGGCAATTCCTTTAAGTGGAGACACAGGAATCGGAGAAATAAAAGAAATGGTATTGGCTGATAATTTTTCTGAAGCGGAAAAGAAAGGAGAAATTATTAAAAAAAATGTGTCTGATGATTATGTTTTGATTAATAAAATTAAGGATAGTTTTGATTTTAAAATAATTGTCGATACCGCCAACAGCGTTTCGGGAGTGCTTGTTTCAAAAATGTTTGAAGGAATTAATATCAATCATATTTTCAGCGAGCTTGATCCAGATTTTCCCAATCACGAACCCGATCCTTTAAAAAAGGAAAATATAGAGAAGCTGCAAAAAAAAGTCATTGAAGAAAAAGCTGATTTAGGGGTGGCATTTGACGGCGACGGAGACAGAGTTTTTTTTATCGATGAAACGGGAGAAATAATTCCTTCCGATATGATATTGGCTTTGATTGCCTCAATAATTCTTAAAGAAAATTCAAGTAATAAAATATTATATGATGTTCGTTGCAGTAATATTGTTAAAGAAACGGTTGATAATTTAAAAGGAGAGTCAGTTGCGAGCAGGGTAGGACATTCTTTTATCAAATCTTTGATGAAAGAAAAGGATATTATTTTCGGAGCTGAATATTCTGGCCATTATTATTCAAAACAGGGAAATAGCTATTATGAGTTTCCGTATTTTGTTGTTTTCAATATTTTAGAAGAAATGAAGAAGTCTGGAAAGAAACTGTCTCAATTAATCGAGCCGTTTAAAAAATATTATCATTCAGGGGAGATTAATTTCAAAGTTGACAATAAAGAAGGAGTTATAGAGAAAGTTAAAAAAAAGTATGCTGGTGGAAAAGTAACGACAATAGACGGAGTCAGAATTGATTTTGATGATTGGTGGTTTTCCGTTCGAGCTTCCAATACCGAGCCGATATTAAGACTGATTATTGAGGGGAAGACTAAAGAAATAATGGAGGAAAAATTAAAAGAAATTCAAGACTTGATTCTTTCCTAATTTTATTATATATATTCGTTAGTGTATTTTTATGGAGTTAGTCAACGTTGAAGCTGTTGAAGAAACTGGTTATGACAAAGATTCTTTAATCGGCGTTGACCTGGTTACTGGTTGCCCCGATGAGAAAATTTTTTGTCAGTTATTCCCTCAGGCCTTAAATGAAGGAAAGGCAGAGATAAGAATGGCTGAAAATAACCGGCTTGTACTGGAGTACATAGGTGAAGGGCAGGAGACCAGAACCTTTAAAATGAGCAAGAAGCAAGCAGAAAGAATCGAAATTTGTCTTTCCGACCCGAACTATAAAAGGCGAGTATGCTTTTTAAATGATGGCTACAATGCCTTAGCGATTCGCTTTATCAGGAAGGGTTCTACTAAGCAGTCTTTACTCATTAAAAAACAAGAGAGGAATTAATCCTCTCTTTTATTGTTTTTAAACGATATTATTTTAATCCCATTTTCTTTCTCACTTCGGTCATTTTTTTTGTTGCCACTTCTCTGGCTTTTTTTGCTCCTTTTTCTAGGGCTTTATAAACATCTTTGGGATTGCTTTCAAGCTCTTTTCTTTTCTGTCTTATCGGTTCTAATTTTTCAACCAATAAATCAGCTAAAGCTTTTTTGAAATCACCGTATCCTTTTCCTTTAAACTCTTTTTCTATGTCTTTAAGTGATAGACCGGAGAAGAGGGAATAGATAGTCATTAAATTAGAGACACCTTTTTTATTTTTGATGTCATATTTAATTTCTTTTCCCGAATCGGTTGTCGCCGACATTATTTTTTCTTTTATTTCTTTCGGCTCGTCAAATAAACCGATACATCCCTTTGTGTCGTCAGTTTTAGACATTTTCTTTTCAGGGAATTGCAAAGACATAATGGTTGCTCCTTGTTCGGGAACCATGGCTTTGGGTAATTTAAATACTTCTCCGTATTTTTTATTGAATTTTTCAGCAATATTTCTAGTTAATTCAACGTGCTGGATTTGGTCTTTGCCGATTGGGACAACATCAGTATCATATAAAAGAATATCAGCCGCCATTAAGACAGGGTAATTAAAGAGTCCGGCATTGATATATTCGGGGTGCTTTTTTGATTTGTCTTTGAATTGGGTCATTCGGCTTAATTCTCCAAAAGGAGTAATAGTTCCTAATAACCAAGCCAATTCGGCTACTTCTTTTATATCCGATTGGATAAAAAGAGAACATTTATCAGGATTTAAGCCAACCGCCAAATAGGTGGCCGTTAAATCAAACATCTTTTTTTGAAGAGTTTTTTCATCATATGGAGTTGTTATGGCGTGCCAGTCGACAATACAGAAAAGGCAGTCTTCTTTATCTTGAAGGTTAATCCATTGCTTAACTGCTCCTAAATAATTTCCGATATGTATTTCGCCTGTAGGCCTAATTCCTGAAAATACTCGCATATTTTTATATTTCTTTTAATATTTTTAAAAAGAATTCTTTATCCTTTGGATGCGTTAACATTTCACTAACTTTATTTTTATGAATCCATAATGCTTCCGGATTATCGGGATCAATTGGATTCAAATTTTGTTTCATGGTTTTAAAAAGGAAGATAGTTCTTGTTTTTAAACTTGATTGGTCATATAGACCGTATCTTTCGTAAGAACCGAGAGTTTTTATTAATTCTAAATTTTTAACACCCGATTCTTCGTAAATCTCCCTTATCGCTGCCTCTAATTCCGTTTCATTAATTTCAATGTGTCCCTTGGGTAACGACCAGCTGCCTCCTCTTTGATTAACAACAATGACTTCGTCGTATTCGTTAATAACGACTCCGCCAGCGATTGTTGATTTATTTTCCATATTTTATCCCACCTCGATTATTACTGGTAAGACCATCGGTCTTCTTTTTGTCTTTTGGAAAAGGAAGTCTCCTAAAGTATTTCTTACATTGTCCTTAATGTATGTCCAGTTAACAACTTGGCCGGAAGCAGTGGCTTTTTCAATTGTTTGAACGATTTTCTTTCTGGTTTGGTAAAGAAGATCTTTCGATTCTCTTAAGTAGACAAAGCCACGGGAAATAATATCAGGGGAGTCTTGAACCTTTCCTGTTTTTCTGTTGACTACAGCTATTATAACAAAGATACCGTCTTTTGCCAGCATTTGTCTGTCTCGCAAAACGATTTCTCCGACATCTCCGACTCCCAAGCCGTCAACCATAATGTATTCTGACGGAACGACTCTCTTTTCGATGTAGGCTTTTTCCGGAGTAATATTGATTATTTGTCCGTTGTCGGCAAGAATAACATTTTCTTCTTTAAAGCCGCATTCGTTTTGCGCCAAATTTGAGTTGGCGAAAAGCATGGAGAATTGTCCGTGAACCGGCATGAAGAATTTAGGATTCATCAATTTGATCATTTGCTTTAACTCATCTCTTTTAGCATGACCTCCGGCATGAATATCCATCATTTTGTAATGATAGACATTGGCTTTCTGTCTCATCAAATCGTCTTTAAGCATTTGAACAGTTCTTTCATTTCCGGGAATAACCGAAGACGAGAAAATCATCGTGTCTCCCGGTTTAATGGCTATAGAAGGATGTTCTCCGGTTACAACTTTCATCAGTCCGGCATTTTCTTCACCTTGCGCTCCAGTACAAAGAATAACAACATTTTTGTCTGGCAATGAATTTGCATCGGCAACTTTTTTCAAAAGGGTTCCTTTTTGTGATTTCAAGTATCCCAATTTTTTACAAATCTCAACGTTGCTTTTCATACTGTGTCCGATAAAGCCGACTTTGCGATTGTGTTTTTCGGCGATGGTAATTGCTTGCTGAACCCTGTTTACCAAAGAAGAGAAAGTCGCCATAATGATTCTTCCTTTAGCCGATTCGAAAATCTTATTCATATTTTCAAAGATTTCTTTTTCCGATAAAGAATGTCCGTCTTCTTCGGCTCCGGTTGAGTCTGACATTAAAAGAGTGATTCCTCTTTTTCCGATTTCTTCCAATTTTTTGAAGTTAGTCGGTTCTTCGTTAACGGGGAAATCGTCGAATTTAAAATCAGAAGTGTGAACAAAGTTTCCGACAGGGGTTTTAATGAATAATCCCATGTTGTCGGGAATGTTATGGTTCTGTCTGAAGAATTCTACTTCAAATTCTCCTAATTTTACCTTAGAGCCGTCTTTGATTTCATTGATATCTAATTTAGGATGATCAAGAAATTCTTCTTGTCTTTTGATAATAATTCCGCGAGCCAAAGGAGCGGCGTAAATAGGAGGATTGCCGATGCGGTGAGCAATATATGGAATTGCTCCGATGTGGTCGTAGTGGCCGTGAGTAATCACTATTCCTTCAACTTTTTTATATCGGTTATTTTCTAAAAGATAGGAAATGTCAGGAATAATGTAATCGATTCCCGGCATGTCTTCTTCGGGCATACGGAAACCGGCATCAATAATTAATATTGATTCTTTGTATTCTAAAATCATCATATTTCGGCCAACCTCGCCTAATCCTCCGAGAGGAATAAGCCTCACCGATTCATCATTGGGTTGTGGTTGCTTGATATAATTCTTTTTCACGACCGGTTTTTTGTGATGGTACTGTTTTCTTTGACCATCGTGCTGCCGAGCGTGGTGTGCTTGTGGTTTTGTTTGTGTTTCGTTTATCATATTTATTTTACTATCGGATAGTTTTGAGGGAAAACTCCCGATTTAATAATGGATTGCTTGTTTTCGCTAATCCAATTATATAGTTTTTTCACTCCCTCTTGTGGTGAGACCTTGGGTGACCAATTGAAGTCACTCTTTGCTTTGCTTATTTCGGAAATGTAGGCTTTTTGGTCTCCTGGCCTCCATTCTCCGAATGAATATTTAAATTTATTGTTATCTAATTTTTCTATAATCTCGAATAATTCCCAAATTGATAATGAGTAATCAAATCCTCCTCCGATGTTATATGCTTTTCCTCTGGTCGTATTAATGTTTGTTAATGCTAAATCGTAAGCCTCCAAAACATCGTCGATGTATAAGACGTCTCTGACTTGTTTTCCGTCGCCGTAGATGGTTACCGGTCGATTGAAGAGTAGGGAATTAATGAACCAGGCCAACCAGCCTTGTTCTTCAATTCCGAACTGATGCGGTCCGTAAATGCCTGATTGTCTAAAGACAACAGTTTTTAAGCCGTAAATCCTTGCCCAATCAAGAGTATATTGGTCCCCGGTTCCTTTGGAGCAGCCATACGGTCCGTGGAAATCAAGATTTCTGTTTTCGGAAATTCCATTGAAATTCTTGTATTCGTATCTTTTTTCTTTTTCGATTGTTTCCAAATCATTCATTTCTCCGTATACCTTATTGGTGCTGGTGTATAGCAATGCCGCTTCGGGAGCTTCTTTTCTCAAAGCTTCCAAAACATTAAATGTTCCCAAGGCATTAATTTCAAAATCTTCTCTCGGTTTTTGCACCGAAGTAACCATTGTTACCTGAGCGGCTAAGTGTAAAACTAATTCCGGTTTGTATTTTTTGAAAGTTGCTTCCAGTTTTTTACTGTTTCTGATATCTCCTTTAATGATAACAATATTTTTATCTTTTTTTAGCCAATTCAAATTTTCTTTTGCGCCGACTCTCGAAAGATTGTCGTAAACGACAACTCGATATCCTTTTTTAGAATAATAATCAGAAGCATTTGAACCGATGAATCCACAGCCTCCAGTTATGAGAATAGTTTTTCTTTGCATATTATTTTAGGAAATCAAGATTTTCAGGAACCTCTTTTAATGGTTCCTCAAATCTTATCTCCGGAACGTCCTTGTAATTATTATTTTTAATCCAACCTTTGATGGTATAGAAATACGAAGCACCTTTTTTATTTTGAAACGGTTCGTAATCCGAGACGCAATCATTGCTCACCCAATTAGCCATCTTAAGGGTGTCTTTGGCTGAGGGATTGATGGTTATGTGTCCGTAATCTTTGTTTACGATAACAACATCGCCGGCGACGGCTTTAACAGCGCAAACATCTTTTACTTCATCGACACCTTTTTGCATTAAGAATATGGCCTCTCCTTCAAGGACGATATATAATTCAGCGTGTCCCGAACAATGAAAGTGTCCTTTGGTTTTAACAAACTCATCGCCCATCAAAAACGGGGGAATGACGGTAATGTCGTACCTCAATCCTTTTTCTTCTTTAATTCCGCGATACATGTAATACAGTTCTTGTTCGGGAACAGCCTTGGCTATTCTTTCATCAAGAAGAACATTTTCAATATCTTTTATTTTCCTGATATCAGGATTTTTTAATTCTATTTCCATACTCTTTTTTCTTTAAGATACCAATTTGAAACATCAACGAATCTTTTTGATGATTCGATTATTTTTTCAGTTAAAACTCCTTTTACGTCCTTATCCACCAAGTATAAGTAATTGGTTGTGAATAATGGAATAGCGGGAACGTCACTGATTATAATATTTTGTAAATCTTCCAATGCTTTCTTTCTGTTTTCGTCTTCAAAATTAGAATATTTCCTCGCTTTTTCCATCAGCTCATCGGCCTTAGAGCTTTGATATAAAGAAAGATTCAATCCCGGGTCAACTCTTTGTGAAGAATGCCAGAAGGGAATCGGATCGGGAATGCCGCCTAATTTTTCTCCGAAGAGAAGAATGTCGAAATCTCTTTCTCTGATTACTTTTTTAATATCAGTTTCGTTTATCGTTTGTATTTCTATCTTTATTCCTTGCTTTCCCCATTGTTCCTTAATTAAATTAGCGGTGGCAGCCAAGGTCGGATTGTCGGTAGTTTTCAAAACAAAAGATAAAGGAATCTCTTCATTGGGAACAACGAAACAAACTTCATTCAATTTTTTAATTGTTGCGCCCGCAACCTTGCCTGTGCCTTCGGTTAAATTATTAGGAGTAAGAATATCGTCTCTGTATTTTTCTTGGAATTTAATCACCGCCGCTTTGGTTTCTTGTCCAAATTGTCCGGAGATGGTTCCTGATGGATATATTTCTGAATCATTAGCTAAACATTCTTGAAGTTTTTTAACTTCGGCGTTATTGCTTCCGACCTGCAAAGTTTGGGTAAATTTGAAACCGCTGGATTTTTCTATCACTTTCATTCTCAGCCCATCCTTCATTATATAGCCGTTTTTATCTAATAGATTCTGTCCTTTGGCTTCATCGTATGATAAGACTTCGGTCGAATTATTCAAACCATAGAAAGAAGGAAGAAGGAAGGAATCGATAGTTTCTCCTTTATTGTTTAAAATCTTATCAGCCATTTCCTGTTTATTGGTTAAATACGACAGGGCTTGTCTTATTTCTTTTGAATCAAACGGCTTCTTGTCGTTATTTAAAAATACGGCGAAATAATTGGGAGTATCTAATGAATACAAATTGTATTTTTTAAAATTCTTATCGTTATAATTACTGATTTCTATATTTCCCGAATCAAGATTTCCTTTTTTTAAATTATTCAATAAATCTGTTTCGTTATTATAGAAATAGAAGTCAATCCTTTGGATGTGAGGAATATTGCCGTAATAAGCTTTATTAACATTAAGAATCATCGATTTAACGCTTTTGTCATTCCTTTGCAGGGTTTTAGTAACCATATACGGTCCGCTGCCGATGGGAGACAAAACATTTAATTCCGTATTCGATGTTATTGATTGGACGCTGACATTTTCCCAAATATGCTTCGGTAATATCTTTAAGTTGACCAAAGATTCTTCAAATTCGCTGTATACCTGTTTTAATTTAAAAAGAGCCTTGTATTCAGAAATCTTTTCAATTTCCACTCCTTGCCAATTGGTTCTTAAGGGAGATAAGTACTCGGGATCCTGAACCAAGTCAATAGTGAAAACAATATCATCAATGGTTAACGGTACTCCGTCATGCCATTTAACGTTTTCCTTAATAGAAAAGCTAATTGTCTTTCCGTCGTCTTCAATTGAATATTCGCTGATTAAATCCGGAACAATGTTGGCATTGTTGTCGTAAGTCATCAAAGAAGAGAAAATCAATTCGGTCAAATCTTTATCAATATCCGACAGGGGAGCGTAAAGAGGATTAATGAATTGAGGTTGTCCCAATACCCCCTCTCTTATCCTCCCGTAATCAGCCGGAACCACATTGGTATTTCTGATATAAAACGACGAGACAAGGAAGATGAGAGAAGAGATAAATAACGTTAAAAGAATGCCAAAGGCAATTTTTTCTTTCTTTTCTAAAACCTTAAAGAAGTGCAGCCATTGCTTTTTCGATGGCCACTTGCCACCGGAAAGAGTGTTATTGTTTTTTAAATTCATTAAATTAGTATACCAAGTTTAGAACGGTAAGAGTCAAAAAAGCGATAGTCAAAACTATAGTTGCCCATAAAAGCTTTTGTTGTATTCCTCTTCTGGTGCTGTAAACTTCTCCGCCTCCTCCGAAAGCTGAACCTAAAGCAGTTCCTCTCTGTTGAAGAAGAATAGCGATAACGATCAAAATTGAAACTATTGATTGGGCGATAAGTAAATTGTTGTTCATTTTATTTAAAAGCCATTGAGGAAATCTGTTCGGTTCCCCAGATGATTAAAGTTGTGAAAAATAAATTATTAAGTCCGAATATTTCAAACATGTCGGCGGGGAAGAGGCAATCTACCAGCCAGACCAGAAACATCATTATGATGATTGAGAAAAGATTCAGTGTTATTACTCTTAAGGGTAAAGTAATCAGTGAAAGAATCGGTCTGACGAAATACATTAGCAATCCAATAACTAATCCGACTAATAATATCGTCTTAAAGTTACCGTCATAGGTTACTCCCGAAAGAAAATATGCCGATATTCCTATCCCTATTATTCCCGAGATTAGTTTGGCTATCAAACTATTCATATATAGTAATACTACCAGATTTGCGGTTAAAGTCAACAGTGTGATATGATATTCGTACAGATTATTAATAGCTTAAATTATATGAATCAAAAACAAATTTTGAGTGTTGCTACTATATTATTGGCTTTTGCCACTGCTATCTATTTTCAACCTTTAATGCCGGCTCAAATGGCTTCGCATTGGAACTGGCAGGGTAATGTTGATGGATATATGACTAAAAACTGGGCTCTTTTCTTCTTTCCTTTTTTAATGGTTGCTGTGAATATTCTTTTTCATTTTATTCCTAAAATAGACCCGCAGAAGAAAAATATCGATAAATTTTTCAATTCTTACCAGACCTTTATTCTGGTTTTCAATATTTTCTTTCTTTATATCTATTCGATGACAATTATTTGGAATATGGGCTTTAGTATGAACATGAATGCAGTTTTGATGCCCGGATTCGCAGTTCTTTTCTATTTTTGCGGCGATTTAATGAAAAATACCAAAATGAATTACACAATCGGAATCAAGCTTCCCTGGACATTGGCTAACGAGACAGTCTGGGACAAAACCCACAAATTAGGAGAAAAATTATTCAAATTAACCGCCTTGAGTACTCTTTTGGGAATTTTCTTTAGTCAGTACTCACTCTGGTTTGTGTTTGCTCCTTTAATTATTTCAATTGTCTATCTTTTCATCTATTCCTATCTTGAATATCAGAAAGTTAAATAATAAGTATGAAAATAAAACCGTTATTAAATAATATTATTATCGAACAGCTAAAAGAAGAAAGAAAATCAGTTCTTCTTCAATCGGCCGAAAAAGATGGTCCGCAAAAAGGAAAGGTAATCGCTGTCGGTCCCGGCAAAAAGAATTCTCAGGGGAAAGCAATGCCTATTGATATAAAAAGGGGAGATATTGTTTTGTTTAGCAAATACGGACCTCATGAAATTAAGATGGGAGATAAGAATTGCCTGATTTTGAAAGAAGAAGACATCTTGGGAGTAATTGAAGACTAATTTTTAATTTATTATTTTTCTGATATAATAAGAGCATGCAAACACTATACGTTTTATCAATCATTATCGTTCTTTTTCTTTTGTTCCTTTTAGGAAACTTTTTAGTTTTAGTGAAAGTCAAGAATCAGACAGTTAAGGCTTTTAAGGAAGTAGACGACTATTTGAAAAGAAAAATTGAACTGGCCAACGCTGTTCTTTCAGAAATATCGAAATACGTTTCCTATGAGAAAGATTTTGTGAAGAATGTTTCTGAGGCGAAAAGAAAGGCGGAACAGGCTAAAACAGTCAAAGAAAAAAAAGAAGCTGGAAATGTTTTATCAATGGTTTTGAAGGCTGCATTTGCCGCTTCGGAAAAATATCCAGAACTGAAAGTTTCCCAAAGATTGAATCAGCTCAAGAAAGAAGTCGATGAAATTGAAGAGGGGTTTGATTCGTTAAAGAGTTTGGTCCAAGAATTGGTAGAAGCGGTAAAGAAGCTCTTGAAAACCAAGCCATTTGGTGTAATATATGATTTATTCAAGAAAGAAACAGATATTGTTAAAAAAGAAGTCAAAAAGGTTAAGAAGAGAATAACTAAAAATAAAAAATAATATGTCAACAATTATCATTGTTTTAGCTGTCATCTTTGTTGTTTTATTGTACATCATGGTTGTATACAACGGATTGATTACCTTAAGAAACAGGGTCAAGGAAGCCTGGTCAGATATTGACGTTCAATTAAAGAGAAGATATGATTTGATTCCTAATCTTGTTGAAACGGTAAAAGGCTATGCTTCTCATGAAAAAGAGACTTTTAATAAAGTAATTGAAGCAAGAAGTAAAGCGATGTCCGCGACCGGTTTAAAAGAAAAAGGAGAAGCAGAAAATGCTTTATCGGGAACATTAAAGAGTTTGTTTGCTTTGTCAGAAAATTATCCTGATTTGAAAGCTTCGGTTAACTTCCTTGAATTACAAAAGGAATTAACAGACACCGAAGACAAGATCCAGGCTTCCCGAAGATTCTATAACGGCAATGTTATGGATTTCAACACTAAATTAGAAACTTTTCCGTCTAATATGATTGCGCAGATGTTCGGATTCAAGGTTTCTGAATTCTTTGTCGCTGAAGAGGGAGAGAAGGCAACACCAAAGGTCAGTTTTTAATAAATTAAATCTAAAGTTATGAAAAATATTTCTAAGTGTATTTTAAAGCAGAAAAAAAGGCTAAGAAGGAAATTTAACAAGCTCACCGAAAGGGATGCAAAGAGGCGTGGGCTTGATAAGAAATAGTATGGCAACGCTATACAATATAGCCGATTCTAATGTCAGGAAAACATGGTTTTTGATAACCTTTTTTCTTGTTTTTACA
Source organism: Minisyncoccales bacterium (assembly GCA_049302755.1). Taxonomy (GTDB): domain Bacteria; phylum Patescibacteriota; class Minisyncoccia; order Minisyncoccales; family Minisyncoccaceae; genus UBA2211. The sequence continues at coordinate 12,176 of JBAQMK010000003.1, forward strand.
ATTCTTTTGGGGTGGCTTTTCAGCTATATCATGGATAGTTCGGCAATATTGTATATCGCTGTTATTTTCAGTATCTTAACCAGCGTTTCTTCCTATTGGTATTCGGATAAGATCGTCTTGATGTCTACCGGAGCTAAGCCAATCGAGAAATCTGACAATCCGGAATTGTACAGGATTGTTGAAAACCTTTGCATTACCGCTGGATTACCTACTCCTAAGATATACATATTAAATGAAGCTCAGCCCAATGCTTTTGCTACCGGCCGGGATGAAAAGCATGCCGTGGTTGCTGTAACTAAAGGGCTTTTAGGGAAGTTAGAGAAAAAAGAAATTGAAGGAGTAATTGCTCATGAATTATCTCACATTAAAAACAAAGATATGCTTTTGCAGACAGTAGTAGTTGTTTTAGTGGGAGTGATTTCAATTATTACCGATTTCTTTTTGAGAATCAGTTTCTGGGGAGGGAACAGGGATAATGATAATAATTCTAATTCCAATGCCATTATGGTGATTATTGGAATTGCGGTAGCAGTATTGGCTCCGATTGCGGCAACCTTACTTCAATTATCTATTTCCCGAAAAAGAGAGTTTTTAGCCGATGCTTCGGGGGCATTATTAACCAGATATCCGGAAGGACTGGCCAGTGCTTTAGAAAAGATTGCTGCCGATGATAGCTATTTAAGGAAAGCGAACAGTTCTAATGCCCATCTTTTTATTTCTTCTCCTTTCCGAGGAAAAGAAAATAAGAATTGGTTTAATAAATTATTTTTAACTCATCCGCCGATGGAAGAAAGAGTGGCTAATTTGAGGGGGATGAAGATATAGTCCTGGAGAGGTACAAAAGCGGCTTAATTGGCAGTCCTGGAAAGACTGTGTGCGGAAACGTACCGAGGGTTCGAATCCCTCCCTCTCCGCATCATTTAATATATAGGTTCGAATTCTACCGCCCCTGCATTTGACGAAAATAATATATTATTATATAAATTAATAGCCCTGGGAGGCGATGAAATTGAAAATTAAAATAATAAGAGATGATAATGGAGCTATTATCGGCTTCGATCTTGATTCCGATTGTTGCACTGAGGATGATTTCTTTATTCGAAATTTACCCGGCAACTTAATGAAAGGGAAAGCAAGTATTGAAACTCGGAGAGCAATACTTATTATTGCAAACGCAGAAGAGGGCACGCAGTCCTTTGAAATTCCAAACGAAATCGAGGCCATAAAGGCCTATCTTGATAGCAGACACACAGAACCATCAATAAAGCTCGGTGGTTTCGGCTTACGATCAGCCTACATTCGATTCAAAAACGAAAAGGTAAGGCTGGCGAGTATTACCAAAACCGATGAATTAGATCGGCCGGAACTTAAACAATTTTGAGTCCTACAAAATATAAGTAGGCTCTTTTTTATACATAATTTAACTTCAAAAAGATTCCGGAAAAGTTCCATTATTTTGTAATAAAGATAGATGTCAAAAATACTTGACAAAATGTATACTATACCTTACACTGGAAATATAAGAATAATATACATTAAATATGTCATATAAGAATTTTAAAATTGCAAGATTATTAATTACTTTTTTTCTTGCGATGACTGTTTCAATAGCCGTAAGCACGGAAAATGTTTTACTTGCTGTTTCGGCGATTGGAATAGGGATGATAACAATGGTTTTGATAAAGAAAAATGTTAAAGCGGTGTTGGTTGATGAAATGGTTAAGAATATTGCCGGCAAATCGGCGCTCATGGCCTATAGCATTACCGTTCCTGTTTTGGCCGCCCTTTCTTTGGTTTTCATGTTCTCCAATTTAAGCAACGAAGGTTCTTATTTATATAATCTGGGAATGATTTTCAGTTATATTGCTTTATTCAATATGGCTGTCTATTCCATTGCTTATTACTATTATCGAAAAAAATATGGCTCAGATGAAGAATAATATCAAAGTCTTAAGAGCTGAAAAGGGAATGACCCAGGAAGAATTGGCGGAAAAGGTGAATGTCACTAGACAGACTATTATTGCGATTGAAAAGAATAAATATATTCCTTCTCTTGAGTTAGCTTACAACATTTCTTTGTTCTTTAAGAAAAAGATTGAAGAAGTTTTTGAATATTTATAGCTTTTTATTCTTAATTAATATATAATATTATTAATGAATAAATTAAATCCAAAAACAGAGGAGGGAACCCTAGTAATCACCGCTCTTTTTGTTCTTGTCACCTCAATGTTCAATCCGACTATCTCGATTGTCTTGGCGCTCGCCAGCTTGTCCATATTTCTTGCCTATAATTTAGTGACAAAAAAATAATGATTTTTGCAACCAGTAATCATCAAAAACTTAAAGAGTTTGAGTCGATTTTGGGAATCAAATTAAACCATTCCGATTTGGATTTGGATGAAATTCAGTCGGTTGATGTGGAAGAGGTAGCTATCCACAAAGCCAAACAAGCCTACGAATTACTAAAGGAGTCGGTAATCGTGGAAGATACGGGATTGTATTTTGAGGAATTAAACGGATTGCCCGGAGCGCTAATTAAATTTTTTGTTAAGAAATTAACCTTGGAACAAATTTGTTCTTTAATTAAGGAGAATAGATCGGCCACTGCCGTTACTTGCATTACCTACTTTAACGGCAATGAATTAAAAACATTCAAGGGGGAAACAAGGGGGGAAATAGCCAAAGAGCCGAAAGGAACAAACGGATTCGGTTGGGACCCTATTTTTATTCCTGAAGGATATAGCCAGACTTTCGCCGAGATAACTTCTGAAGAAAAGGAAGATAAATTCATGCGGAAAGAAGCGATCAAAAAACTCAAACTTCACATTGACAAACTCGATTAAATATTGTATTTAATAATTGTACCTTGATAATTTATGGTTGATTAATAGCTTAACTTAAGACGATTCAGTCTTTTTAAGTTAGGCTGATTAATCGGCCTAAGGGTGATTTGATGGTTTTTAACATTAACGATATTGTCCAAATCATTGACGAGCAAAATAAGGTTATTAAAAAACTCGAAATAACCGTCAATGAAAAAAATAAAGAGGTGGAATATGCTCGCCTCGTAAATGGATTGTTCAAGCACGAGATTACAAATCAGTATATGGGAATCAATGCCCTCATCTGTCTTATAGAAGATGACTTGTGCTCGGAAAAAGAAAAACCAGAAATGCTCGAAAAGATTTTCAAAGCTTCTCCTAAGGTTGCAAACCTGCTTAACGAATGGTCAGATTATCAATCTGCCGGTTATCAGGTTCAATGGCAAACCCTGCCGCAAATTTTCAGGAGATGCGTTGGACTTCATTTGAATATCAAAGTCAATCTGGTTAAAGATAACATTTCAATCATCAGCACCCCTGCCATTCAGATCGTCATGTCCAGTATGGTCAACAATACCGCCATGCATGGAGGACAAACTGTAAGTGAAGTCAGAATTGACTGGCAAAAAGTTCCCGACGGTATCGTTCTTATCTACGAAGATAACGGTGTCGGTATTCCTGACGAACAAAAGTCAGATATCTTTAAAAAAGGATTCGGGAAACATACCGGCATGGGCTTATTCTTGGCGAAAGAAATCCTGAAAATGACAGGATTGGAAATCGTTGAGAAGGGAACATACGGTAAGGGAGCAAGATTTGAAATCTTTGTTCCTGAGGGTGCATACAAGCTATATTAATATAAATATAGCTTCTTTTTATATGGCAACTATACCTATATGACAAGTATTTTATTTTTTTCTAAAAATATACCTAAAAACCAAAAGCCCCCTTTCGGGGACCAATGGCGAAGATGTAGATGATGAATAAGATATTTTCTTATAACATCAACCGTAGCATCAACATGGTAGTGTTCGTCAATTACAAGATAAGTATATCATTAATAAATAACTTGTCAATGATATTAAGCGTTAATCTATATATAATAAGGAAAAAATTAGAATTATAGAATTTTAACTTAACAAGTAATTGTGAGGGTGGACCCGAGCAGAGTTGAACTGCCACAACAATAATTGACGATTATCTGCACTGCCATTATGCTACGGGCCCATAACAACCCTCAAAACTATTTTACTCCCTATACACAATAAGTAAAGTCACAATAGTTGTTGACAAATGATAAAAATTAGTTTATTGTTTGTAAACACGAAATAATGCTTATCAAGGTTGACAAGGTATTGTCCAAAAAGGTATTATTAATACAGATAAAAAATATGAGCAAAAACCATGAAAAAATAGTGCAAGAAGCGGAATTTTTCATTTCCGTATTTTTTAATAGAAACAATAAAACACCATGAACAAAAATATAAATATTCCAAAACTTATTATCGGAGTTGTTTATAAGTCTAAGGATGGAACTTGGAGAGGTTTTTGTTCTCCTTTTGATATTTCTTGCACCGCAAAAACAGCAAAACAGGCAATGAAAATAACTGATAGTTTAGTAAAAGCCTACATTGATGGTCTTTGTAAATATGATTTTCCATTAAATATAGCTGTAAAAGAATTATCTGATGAAGAAGATAAAATTGTATTTAAAAAAGTCCGTGAATATGTAATAAAAGATATTGCTCGCAAAATGACAGAGAATTTAAAAAGATTTCAGACAGAATCAAAAATTAATACCTTTGAAATAAAAGACGATATTAAAGCAAGTGGTCAATATTCTTTTTTGTCAATTAATTTACCTGCTTTTGCAGGATGCTAAATATGTCTTCAACTCCTACAAAATATAAGTTCAGAGATTTTGAACGTATAGTTTGTAAAATTGCAGAAGAAAAAAATCTTTACATTAAAATAATCAATAAGCCTGGTTCTGCGAGAAGGTTTGAGGTTTTTAAGAATGGAGATTACTTAAAACCAATTAGTTTCTGGGTAAACCACGAAGCAAAATTTATTTATACAAGAGACATGAAAAAATGTCTTAAACCATTAGAAATTACCGAAGAGCAATTAATTAAAGCATTAGATGAAGATTAAATAATAAAAATATGCTTGAAGCGACCGAGTTAGTAATAAAAATTGGAGTTTTTGAAACAATTGGTTTAATAGTTTCTCTTTGTATTACTTTGGGTGGAAGTTTAATTACTATAGCTTGGAAGGCTTCCGGAAAATTTAGTAAACTTGAAACTTCTGTTGATGGATTAGATACGAGACTAACAAATATAGAAAGCAATATGGCTAATATGACAAAGACATTATCTCCTATTTCCTTAACGGAAAAAGGTACAAGGGTTCTTGAAGAAAGTGGTTTAAAAAAATACATTGACGAAAATAAAGAAAGTTTAATTAATGATTGTAAGGATAATCACTCAATAAAAAGTAAATACGATATACAATCTGCAGCTTTTAAATATTTTGACAAATTAGTTTTTAATGAAGATTTTGACAAGCAAATAAAAGATTATGCTTTCAATAATGGACTAAATATAGATGTTATTAGAAGAGCAGCGGGTATATATTTTAGAGATATTTGTTTAAATCATTTAAAATTAGACGAAGAAGAATCTAAGAAATAACTATGCAACAGGAATCTTCTCAAAAACAACAATTCTTTGACCTGTTAAATCTGGCTTGTAGCAAGCACGATAAAGCAAGTCCTGAAAAACGGGGACGAAAGACTTCCTCTGATTGTATTGATAAACAAACTCGTCAACATAAGACTGCAAATACTTCGGTGAAACGAGGTGGTAAGTCCCATCAATAGACCTTTTCATTTGAGACCAAAAACCTTCTATTGTATTAGTGTAAATGTCGCCTTTGACATACTGCTTTCTTGAGTGCTTGATAATATCGTGAGTTAAACCTAACTTATCAGCTTTTCTATAGCCGTGATTATCGTCAGTTATTAGCCTTGAACCGATCTGGACATTATCTTTTAAATTACCAAGTAAAATATGAGTTTGGGCATCTGATATTTTCATTGACCTAACTTCGCCCTTTCTACTCACCATACCCATTACTGCGGTTTTGTTTTTAAATCTCTTATGAGGGTTTTTAATTCTACCACCAATATATGTTTCGTCAGCTTCAACCGTTCCTTTTAATTTAGTGCTATCTTGTGTCATTAAAGACCTAATTCTGTTAGCCATTCTCCAAGCTGTCTTATAGGTGCAACCGATATGTCTTTCTAACTCTTTAGCCGATACTCCGTTCTTTGATTGAGACATTAAATAGATAGCGAAAAACCAATCAGTCAATTTAGTTTCTGATTTATGAAAGATAGTATTAGCAGTAGGGTGTATCTGTTGACCGCACCAAGCACAAGCATAGCATTTGCGATTGCTGACCTTGTGGAACGAAGATTTACCACATTTAGGGCAAACAGGGTGTTCACCATATATCTTCTTTAAAAGGTAATTTAGACAGGTATCATCGTCCGGAAAGTCCTTTTTAAAGTCTTTAATTGTGTATTTCATATAATATAGCTTTATTCTTACACCTATATTGTATCAAATGGTTTACTTGTTGTCAAGGTATAGTTGCCTTTTATATCATATTGACAAAATATATGGGTATTGTATAATATAGGTATGGAAGCTGTAGTGGTTAAGAAAAGCTTAGGCTCAAAAGAAGCCTTAAGCAGAGCAGCGATGACAGTTGAACAAGACTCCATTATTGGAGTAAGGGAGAGAAAACTGGCAAGGGATAACCTTAAAAACTTTCATGGTGTTCTCAGAGTCCATCTATATGGAAAAGGAAACATCACTGAAAAGCTGCTGTTTATCATGAACAGCAAGGCAGCCAAGGTTCTTGCCTGGCCCGGAATGGAGATAGGTATCTCCGCATAACCCATCTTTTTGAGAAAAACTTAAATCGATGGGTTTTACTTTATGTTGACAGAATCGTTGACAAAAAGCATAACAGTTGTAAGATTTATGGAGGTATTCTTATGTTCGTATATGATCAGGCATCCATTCTTCAGAGGGCGAAAGCGGAGGTGGCAGAAGTTTCACTTCAAACCTTTGTAAGAGAGCACGATGAACAGATCACTGACTTGGCTCATAAAAAACTGAATAAGGGCGAGGTAGTGGAAGAAATTTCGGTTAAAGCTTCTATTGAGATAGGGAAACATTGCTATCAAGAAGCTTCAGTCGAAATTGAAAAGATGAGCATCTTACGCAGAATTTATCTTGCATTGAAGAGAGTTGACCACAGGGACATTTTCATCAATGAGACAATATGCGGATTAGCGCTTATTATTACTATTAGAGTAATCGTTTCGAGGTAAACCCGTATTCTTTTAAATAAAAGATTTTGCGGGTTTTATTATTGCATTTTTATCACTTTCAGGGTAAGATTGATATATATTTAAGCTTATTATTTTTTAAATTATGGACGGAATAAACTTTACAAATAAAGCTCAGAAAATAGTAATGCAGGCGCAGAATTTGGCGCGAGATATGGGGCAACAGCACATTGATGCTTTGCACCTGCTTTTTGCTATCCTGTCAGACAATGACAATATTGTTTTTACTCTTTTGAATAAATTGAATGTTGATGTTGAAGATTTGCAGAAAAAAGTCAGAAGCGCTTTAGGTCAAATTCCAACGATAACCAACGACAAAGCTGTGGGCCAGTTTTATCTTACCCAGGACATGGATAAAGTGATAAACGGAGCAAAGGACGAAGCGATAAATATGGGCGATGAATTTGTTTCATTGGAACATTTATTTTTATCGCTTTTGAACACCAGCAGTCTATCCGGAGATATTTTGAAAAGAGTGACTTATTTGAAGACATTGGGCAGTGAGGAACAGAAAGATAAGCTAGATTATTTTGCTGCTCAGAAAATATTCGGACAACTAAGGGGCGGAGAAAAGATTACCACTCCAAATCCGGAAGCCAGATATAAAATTTTAGAAAATTATACCAGAAACCTAACTACCTTAGCTAAAAAAGGAAAACTTGATCCGGTGGTGGGAAGAGATGATGAAATCAGAAGATTGATGCAGATTTTGTCTCGTCGAACTAAAAATAATCCGGCTTTAATTGGAGAACCGGGCGTCGGGAAGACGGCTATTGTTGAGGGCTTAGCCCAAAGAATAGTTAAAGGAGATGTTCCTGAAAGTTTGAAAGACAAAGAATTAGTCAGTCTTGATTTGGGAGCAATGATTGCGGGAACAAGATTCAGAGGAGAATTCGAGGAAAGAATCAAAATGCTTTTAAAAGAGATTAAAAAAGGAGAAGGGAAGTATTTATTATTTATCGATGAATTACATACTTTAATCGGAGCCGGTTCGGCCGAAGGTGCGATCGATGCTTCCAATCTTTTAAAACCAGCTCTTTCAAGGGGAGAATTGAGAGCGATTGGAGCAACAACATTAAAGGAATATCACAAATACATTGAAAGTGATGCCGCTCTGGAAAGAAGATTCCAGCCGATTTTTGTTACCGAACCGAGCATTGAAGATACGATATCAATCTTGCGTGGAATTAAAGAGAAATACGAATTGCATCACGGATTGAAAATTAAAGATTCAGCTTTGATTTCAGCTGCTGAATTGTCAGCCAGATATATTACCGACAGATTTTTGCCGGACAAAGCCGTTGATTTGATGGATGAGGCCGCTTCAGCTTTGAGATTGGAGATTGAATCTAATCCGATTGAACTGGAAGATTTAAGAAAAGAAATTCAGAAATTGGAAATTGAAAGAGAGGCCTTAAAGAAGGAAATTTTGAACGTTAATAATAAAGAGAGGGAGCATATTGAGAGAAGAGAAAAAGTTATCAGTCGTGAATTGGCAGAGCTTTCTGAAAAAGCCAATGCTTTTTCCGCTCGCTGGAAAACCGAAAAAGAAACTATTTCTAATATTAAAGGTTTGAAAGAGGGAATTGAAAAAGAAAAATATCAATTAGAGAAATTATTAAAAGAAGGTGATTTGCAAAAAGTGGCAGAGATAAAGTACGGAACATTGCCTGATTTGTTTGCTAAATTAAAGAAGCAAGAAAATAAAATTGTCAGATTGCAGAAACAAAATCCTATTTTAAAACAGGAGATTGGGCCGGAAGAGATTAGTCGGGTTGTTTCGCGTTGGACCGGAATTCCCGTGACCAGATTAATGGAATCAGAAGCCTTTAAATTGGAGAATATGGAGGGTGAGTTAGGCAAGAGGATTATTGATCAGGAAGAGGCGATTAAGGCTGTTTCTAACGCAATTAGGCGTTCCAGAGCCGGTATTTCTGAGGAATCAAGGCCATTAGGCTCTTTCATGTTCTTGGGACCGACCGGAGTTGGAAAAACAGAAACCGCTAAAGCTTTGGCCGAGTTCTTATTTAATGATGAGAATGCGATGATTAGAGTTGATATGTCCGAATATATGGAAAAATTCGATGTGTCGAAAATGATCGGTAGTCCTCCCGGATATGTCGGTTATGATGAAGGAGGTCAGTTGACCGAAAAAGTGAGAAGAAGACCATACAGCGTTATCCTTTTAGATGAAATCGAAAAAGCTCATCCTGAAGTTTTTAATATCCTACTTCAGGTTTTGGAAGACGGAAGATTAACCGACTCCAAGGGCAGAATGGTTTCTTTTAAAAATACTATTTTAATCATGACTTCGAATATCGGTTCGGATATTATCGCCAAAGAAGCACCTTTGGGTTTTGTTGATAACGGAAAATTAAGCCAGAAAGAAGGGCTGAAAGACAAAGTTCAAGGAGCATTGAAAGAAAAATTCAAACCCGAATTTATCAACAGGGTTGATGAGATAGTCATTTTTGATTATTTGGGGGCCGAAGAAATTAAGCAGATTGTTGATTTAGAATTGAATAAAGTTCAAAAGAGATTGGGAAAGAAAGATATCAAGATTGTTGTTTCCGAAAAAGCCAAGCAGTCTTTGGCCAGACAAGGATTTGATCCTAATTTAGGAGCCCGTCCGTTAAAAAGGATAATTCAGAAATTAATTTTGAATCCGATGGCTTTAAAAATCGTGACCGATGAGATAAAGGACGGAGACACTATTTCAATTGATGCCGATAAAGATGATATTATCTTAAAGACTATATCTAATAGAAAGATTAAAAAGCCTTTAGCGAAAGTTAATGCCAATAAATAATTTTGTTAAAGCAATTATCGTTGTTCTTTTGGGTGTTTTGGGTGGAACAATCACCTGGCTTTTTATTTTCAAAAATCAATCATCTTTTATTCAGGTAGTTAATAAAGAAGAGAAGATATATATTGAAGAAAATACAGCTTTAACCGGTATTATTAAGAATGTGAAAGATTCGGTGGTTGTTTTGAAGACCAACTATAATAAAACAGAGATTTATGGTTTTGGGATGGTTTTAACCGCTGACGGACTGATTGTCACTTTGGCGGAAAACATTCCTCAGAACTCAGAGGCCAATATTTCAATCAAGGGAGAAACAAGCATTTCTTATCAGGTTTTAAAAAGAGACATCGAAAACAATCTGGCTTTGATTAAGATTGATAAAAATAATCTTCAAACCAAGGGATTTTTTGATTTTTTTAAATTAGAAATAGGGGAAAGAGTTTTTATCTTATCTAACAGCGTGAACGAAGGAATTGTTAAGAGTTTCAATGATGATGTAATTAAAACGAATATTATTGAAAATGAAATAATTGACGGGGCTCCTGTTTTTAATATTAAGGGCGAGGTTTTGGGGATAGGATACAAGAATATCAATAATTTTATAGATATTATTCCCGTTTCAAAGATTAAATCTTTCGCCGGTTTGTAACTTTATATAGCTTGACAAACTTTATATAGTTTGATATTATCATATAAAGTTATGACAATATCAGAAAAGTTAAAAATTATTCAAAAATCGTCTGGTTTAAAACAGACAGAAATGGCTCAAAGATTTGAGGTTTCTTTTGCTACGCTAAATGCTTGGTATAATGGGAGATCAAACCCCAGGATTGAAAAACATAATTTAATAGAAAGCTTTTATTTAGAATTAACAGGAAAGAAACAAATAACAGACGAATATTTAAAAAACAAGAAAGAACAAATAAAAAAAAGAAGCGAGAGGTATAATAATATTTTAAAAGAAATTATTTCAAATCCTGATATTAAGCAGGAGTTTGTTCTTAAGTTAACCTATCATTCAAATAAAATAGAGGGAAGTACTTTAAGCGAAAAAGAAACAGCTTCAATTATATTTGATAATATTTCTTTTCCTAAAAAAACACTATCTGAACAACTTGAAGCAAAAAATCATCAGACCGCCCTTGATTATCTTTTTGATTTTATTCTTAATAAGGGAGAAATCAATGAATTATTACTTTTAAAATTACATAGCATTTTAATGAATGGAATAATAAGCGACGCAGGAAGATATAGGATTCATCCGGTAAGAATATTGGGAACAAGTGTTCCGACAGCTAATTATTTAAAGATTTCTGAATTAATGACTGATTTATTTAAAAAAATCAATGATAATAATGGTGATGCAGTATCTTTTATTTCAGAAATACATAGTTCTTTTGAGAAAATTCATCCTTTTTCTGATGGCAACGGAAGAGTTGGTAGACTTCTCTTAACCGCAATGCTTTTAAAAGAAAACCTACCTCCGGCAGTTATTAAACAAGGAACAAAACATCTTTATTATGTTTATTTAGAAAAGTCTCAATTGGGTGATGATTTTAGTCAACTTCAGAACTTTATTTGCGATGCAATTAATAACGGTTTAGATATCTTAGAAAGAAAATATTAGATTTTATTTTTATTATTTGTTATAATATTAATATAATTCATTACATTTTATTTTATGGAGTTTACCGTTAGACAATTTCTTGCATGGATTTTAATTATTGTCGGTTTATTCGTGGTTTTTTGGGATATTACCACCACTTATTATTATTTTTCCGCTCAGCAAGAATTTCCGAAAGTATTTATTAATAATCAAACAAACACAATAACTAATGGGACGACGGGAACCGGAATTCAGGATCAAATAGGGAATATTGTAAAAGATCAGATAAGCCAGATGATTCCGGAGAATACAGTAACACAATTATTAAATATGACGTCTTGGATTACCTTTGCCTCTTTTATGTTATGGGCAGGCGGTAAGCTGGTTGGAATGGGTAGTGATTTTTTGAAAAAGGGACAACAATAGTCTCTTTTTATTTTTTAAAGGTTAATAATTTAAAAAATGAATAAAGATTTAAAAAAAATAACTTAAAGAGGGGGCAATTAAACGACGCCAGAGAGATTTAATTCTTTCTGAAGAATTTATTCAAGAAATTAAAGAAGCAGAGAGAGAAATTAAAAGAGGAGATGTTTCTCCAACATTTGATAATGTTGAGGATGCTATAAAATGGCTGGATGATAAAAATAGGAAGTATAAAAATCAAATTTAATAATTTGTGTAAATTAATTAGAGATTATTTTTGGTAGTTCATTGTTGTGTGATTTTATTGACAACTCGTAATTTTGTTATATACTAACGATTGCAATTTATTCTTATTACAAAAGTAGGGAGGATTGTTTTTGAACTTTAACAAAATTATTGAAACGGAAAACTCATTCTACGGAATTAGTGATTTGGGAGACATGGTTGTTGCTCAAAGGATTGAAACCAAAAATCAATTCGGGATATCTAATCACGAGCCGTTATACATCGGTGTTTCCTGGAAAACAGGTGATGGCGACCAGTTGATTATTCTTGATGAGAAAAATCGTCCAGTTTTAAAAACAACAAAGATTATTGGAATTAAAGATTCTTTGGAGGGAGGCGAATGAATTAAAATGGCATATTTCAAACTGCCACTTTGTCCTGTTGCTAATGCGGCCTGCATCATTAAGGCAAAAACCTTAGAAAAGGCAATTATGAAATTTCTCCGGCAAAAAAGAGCCAAAGGGGAACATCCTGCCATCTGGATTGATGAGGAGAGAACTATTGTAAGGTATCCTTTTTGTCGGTTTGTTAATCGGAACAAGGACGGCAGATTTATCTGTGGACCTCCGGTGAGTGATCGGGGGTGCGGAACCAGAGGAATGTGTGTTTTGGAACAGGGCATCCCTTATCCTACAGCCGGGTATTGTCCAGTGAGAATCGACGAAACCAAAGTCGAAAAAATTAAGGTTGGCGGAAAAGAATATCTATTCTTCGATGCCAGCAAGAAATAACGACTTTTTTAATTAAGTCGTTTTTTTATTTAAAATATTGACAAATAGAATCATAGAGATAAAATTAAAATATTAGCACTTTATCTATCTGTAGTATTCAACAGGGTTTTAATAATATTCTCTATGCTTATATATTTTGACGAATCATACGATAATAATCATAAGTATTTAATACTTGGTGCTCTTTTTAATCCTAAATCAAGATATTTACACAAAAAACTTATTACGTTAAAGAATTTTCATTCTTTTAAGAATGATGGAAAATACAAAGAATTGAAATATAATAATTGTACTAATGAGTATAATTATAATCTTTGTTGTGGAGCAATAGATATTTTTATGGAAAGTCAGAGCTATTTTCGAGCGGTAGTAATAGATCAATCTTTACTTGATTTAGATTATTTTGGACGAAAATATGAAAATAAAAATATTAAAATGGCTAGAGTGTATAAAAAATTTGCTGAAATGTTGATTTCTAATAATTCTAGAAATATTAAAAATGGAGTTCTTTTAACGGATGAGCTTACTAGATGTAAGGGGGATGAATTTATTGAAATAATGAAACAAGAATTTTGTTCTTCTGAAGGAAAACATAAACATTTTTCTGGTGAGCCAATACTGAAGCATATTATGGATATTCATTCTCATGTAGAAAATTATCAAGTTTGCCAAATTAACGATATTTTAATCGGTTGTATTCTTAATAATTTAGTTCCTACTAAGAAAAAATATAAAAACGATATTAGAAATTATTTAATCAATAAATTGAAGGTAGGTAGTCTTCTGTCTAAAGATTGGAAATTTTCAAAAAAATATATAGAAGAAAATAGTCCTAAATTTAATATATGGTATTGGTTTCCAATTCAAAAATAAAAAAATCCCTTTAAAGGGATATTTTTATAAGGCCTAAGTACTGGCAAAAGTGTTAGCGGTAGTTGAATAAAATTCAACACCTCCTTTTACTACTCCAGCCTTGTATTCATTATAGTTTAAAGATTGTAATTGTCAAGTTTTTAAGAGAACAAATTCTTAATTGACTTTTCTTATTCCTTGCAATATAATATGGGCTATGACAGAGGAAAACATCATCAAACTGACAAACGCCTTGTACAAGGTGACAGACCTCTTTCCTAAAGAGGAGCCCCTTAAGTTTGCAATTCGCAAAGAGGGCCTTGATGTGATGTTTTTCTCAAACCTTGTAAAAGGTAAATCTCTATCTTCAACTCCCAAAGAAAGGGAGCAATATTTGGATAAGGTTATGTCAAAAATAGAATTGATCAAGACCTATTTTAGTATTGCCAAAGAACAGGAATGGGTGCTCGAAAGAAATTTTGAAGTTTTGGAGAGGGAATACGAGGTATTGAAAGATTCTTTGGGTTTGAGTGTAATAAAAGAAAAGGAAGTAAAAAAACCTTTGTCGGTTGAAATTCAAAAAGAAGAGCCGGTGGCCGTCTTCGCTAACATGACTAGTATAAAGGAAGAGAAGAAACCGGATGTAACAAAAAGGGAAGTCAAGCATCTTAACTATGAGGAGCTTTCATCGGTTCAATTAAAAGTCTTGGAAATTCTCCAGGGCAAGGGTCAGTTGAAAGCCAATCAAATCAGCGAGTGTTTTCCGGAAATGAACCCTCGAACCATCAGAAGGGAACTGAAAGGACTAAAAGAGATGAAAATCATTTCTTCGGTCGGAGGAGGGAAGATGACGGTCTATAAAATCAGCGAGTCCTACTAGAAATCATTCTGGACATTCTGGACACGGTTCTGGACATTCTGGACACGGTTCTGGACAATGTGGACATGATTCTGGACAATGTGGACAACTTCTGGACAGTAGTGGACAATTGTGGACAATCAATCAGGACACTTCAGGACATTAAAGATACGGTTCTGGACATTAATAGTTTAAAAAAGGACAATGCAATCGAGTGAATTTAAAGAACAATTTTTTTCGCAGATATACGACGAGCATGTAGATAAAGTCTACCGCTTTGTTTTTTTTAAGGTGAGCAATGAAGCCCTGGCTCAGGACATAACTTCGGAAACTTTTACCCGGCTCTGGAAGGAGATATCTTTTGATAAAGAAGTGAAGAGTCCGTCCGGCTTTTTGTTCCGGGTGGCCAAGAACCTGATTATCGACCATTATCGGACCAAAGACCAGAATCCGGTTATTCTGGACAACCCTGAAAACATTCTGGACAAAAGCCAAGACATTGCTGGACAAGCTGTCCAGAATGATGACATGAGGGCAGTGACCGCAGCCTTAGGACAATTAGGTGAAGATTATCGAGCAGCTGTTTCTATGTATTACATTGAACAGGAACCGATTTCGGAAGTGGCCAAAGCTTTGAAAAGATCTCCGGGGGCAACCAGGGTCATGATTCACCGGGGAATGAAGCAATTAAGAGATATATTGGAAGCTTAAAAGACAAGGACTCAAAACCTTGTTTTTTATATGCTTTTATGCTATAACTCAAGTACTTTAAAGCCTGTAACAAAAACCCTGTTTTTACGTCTGCACTTGTAAGAGAGACTATGGAAGAAATAAAAATCATTAAAACCTTAGAAGCATTGAAAGCCACGAAGCCCAATTCAGAATGGGTTTCTTTTACTAAAAGAGAGATTGTTTCTAAGCAATTTGAAACAACTAATACTACGGCTGTTTTTACCTCCATCTTTAATACCATCGGAGCGGCTTTTGAAACTCCTAAAGTATTGATGCCGGTACTATCAAGTTTTATTGTTACTGTTTTCGGTTTTGCGATTATCACTGCCCAGGGCACTTTGCCGGGTGACAACCTTTACAGTTTAAAACAAGCATATGAATCAGTGAAGATTTCAATGATGTCTCCCGCGGCTCAAGCGGTGGCTAAAGTTGAACAAGCTAACGACAGATTAAGTGAACTTGACAGGATTTCTAAAGTAAGCGAAAATCAGGGAAAGAAATTAGCTGCCGGAATAGTTGAAGTGCAGAAAGCTTTATCAGTTGCATCTGCTCAATTAGAAAAACTTCCGGAAAGCCAGAAGGCAGAATTGGTTCAAAGTATTGTTTCTAAGATTTCAAAAATTGAAGAAACAACTAATGCATCAATCATGAGTGATGACAGTGAAGATTATCAAACTTTCTATAAGATTCTTGCCGAAAGTGAAATTAAAGAATTTGAAGCTAACATCGACAATTTAACCGCCGTTCAAAAGAGTCTCCTAAATTCAGCCAAGGAGAGTTTTGACGTTTCGAAGTACAGTGAAGCAGTAGAAATATTGTATCAGATCCAACCAACCGAATAGTTCGCCTTTATTCTTTGTTCATTTTTAAATGAATAAAGAATAGATGCGAAAGAGGAGAATAAATAAGAATCTTCTGCAGATCCATTCTTTAAGAGGTTCATCTTCAGGGTCAATGCCTTGAGGATGAACCTTGAGGAAAGGGGACGCAAAGAAAAAAGTCGTTTGATCTGTATTGTCTCACTGTCATTCCGCTTTGCCTTACAAAGCAAAGCGGAGTGACAAAAGGCAATATGGAAATAACGGTCGACAAACGACAGTTATAATATAAATAAAAAACAATACAAAAATGAGTACAAAAAAATTCGGTATTGTTGCTGGTATAGCTTTGACTCTATCAGTAGTAGTAAGTCCAGCTTTTGCTGCTTGCTCTTTAACCACATTAAGCGAATGTGACAACAACGGCCTAATGGCTTTAGTTTTACAATTGCTTGCTGGTTCACAGACACAAACAGGAACAGGAACTGGAACAATAACTGGCATTCCTGCTGGTTTTACATTTACTACTAACTTAGCACAAGGCTCTACAGGTAACGACGTAAAATACCTACAGATTCTATTAAATTCAGACACAGCAACTTCAGTCGGTAACAAAGGAAGTGAAACTACTTACTTTGGTTCAATGACTAAAGCTGCAGTAGTAAAATTCCAAAACAAGTATGCTTCTGAAGTTTTAGCTCCTTACGGCTTATCAGCTGGTACAGGATTCTTCGGAACAGCATCAAGAGCTAAGGCTAATGCTTTGATCGCCGCTGGCGTAGGCACTGGTACTGGCACAACAACTCCTGCTACAGGAGCTTACACTGTATCATTAGCTGCTAATCAACCTTCAGGTACTTTAGGAGAAGGTTCAGCTTATAACACAGTTTTAAAAGTTAATGTAAGTGCAGGAACAACAGCACAATCAATTACAAGCGTAACTGTTCAAAGAACAGGCCTTTCAATTGACTCTAATGTTGAGGGAGTATTAGTAGCAGACGAAACTGGTGTAAGACATGGAAACATTGTTTCTTTAGCCAATGGAGTAGCTACAATTACTTTTGCTAACAACCCAATCGCGGTTGCTGCTGGCACAACAAAAACAATTTCAATTCAGTTAAATATGAAGGCAGATGCTGCTGCAGCTATTAATTTCTCAGGAACTATGGGAATTAATGTGACAGCAATGTCAGGAACACCAGCTGGATTACCTTTGGTTGGTAACACCTTTACTTTAGTTGACACAAACGCCACAATGGGAACATTAAAAACTGATGTAGTTACTATATCAGGCGCTGCAGTCAACAAAGATATCGGTTCAACTGGATATGAAATTCAGAAATTTAAAATGGCCGCAGGTGCAAATGAAGACATTAATTTGAAATCATTGACCATCTATCAAAACGGTACAGCCGCTGACACAGATATTGCTAACATTAAGTTAGTTGCTCCAGACGGAACAGTATTAGCTACTGTTGCAACTCCAACTAACAAATATGTAACATTTGATTTATCAGCTTCCCCTTACAAGATTGCTAAGGGTGTAACTAAAAATCTATCTGTTAAATTAGATATTGTAAGTGGTTCTTCAAGAACCGTACAGTTTATCATTCAGAACGACTACGATATAGTTGCTACTGGTGTTTCAACTGGACTAAACGTTATTCCTACAGCTGATGCTACTGGAACAGATACAAGCTTCCCAATTGGTGATGCTGCAAATCTTAACAGTGTAGCAATTGCTGCTGGTAGCGCTTACATTACAAAGACAACAACTTCTCCTTCTGGTGTAATCAGTGTTGGATCAAGCAACGTAACAATTGCTACATTTAACTTTGAAGCTAGAGGTGAAGATATTGAAATTCGTAAGGTGGATGTTAACATCCAGGGTACGGGATTAGTTGCAGCTGATTTAGCTGGAACAGTAAAATTAGTAACAGAAGATGGTCAAACAATTTGGTCAGCTTCTCCTACTACTACTGGTCTAGTTGGTGCAGTAGCCGCTGGTACAAATGTTGACACCATGAACACTTACTACACAATTCCTGCTGGCACAACAAAGAAAATTAGTGTTGTTGTTGACACAGCAAGTGGATTGGGTACAACTGACACAATATATGCTCAAATTTCTGACATCTACTACAAGAAAGTAACAAGTAATGCATATGCTACATATTCAGCCGCTACATACATTGTAGGTAATGAACTAAGCGCTTCTGCTGGTACATTAACTGTTGTAAAGAACGGTTCATTGGGTAGCAGCACAAAGGTTGCTGGTTCAACAGATGTTAAGATTGGTTCATACTTATTACAGACAAACTCAACAGAGGGCGTTAATGTATCAAGTATCGCCATTAAAATTACTGGTACTTCAGCCGGTGATACAGATGCTAACTTCAGCAATTTAAGAATTAAGAAGGCTGATGGCACAGTATTGGGTACAGCTGTAACTGCTCCAGTAATTGATGGTGCAACAGCTAATACATTCTCTGTTTCAGGAGAATTGAATGTTCCAGCTAGTACAACTACACAAGTTGATGTATATATTAATATGAACACTGCAGCTGCTGATGGTGGCGCAGCCGATACATTAGTAACAAGTATTGCTGCTAATGGAGTATCAGCTACAGGTGCAACATCAGGCGCTCCTGCTAATGGTCCTTCTGCTCCTCAGACAGGTCAGACCATTGCTATCGTAACTGGTGGTGCATTGACTGTTTCTATGGAAACATCAGGCGCTGCTTCTGCTCAATTCTTAACAACTGGATTATCTGGTGTTGAATTGGGTAAAGTAAAGTTAGCTGCTACAGTTGAGAACATGAAGATTGAAAGATTAGAAGTAAGATCAATTAACGGTAATGGAAACATTGCTCAGGTTAAACTTCTTGGTTCAGGTCTATCATCTGACCCAACTGCTATCGTAACTAACGGAACAGCCGTATTTACATTCGCTTCTGGTAGTGAAATCACAGTTCCCGCTTACAGTTCAAGAGTATTAACAGTCGCTGTTGACACAACTAATGTTGGAACAATGACAGCCGGAAAACTTGGAACTGTTGGATTCGGAACAATGAACGCTAGAGGTGAAGGTTCAGGTGTTGCAGTTGAAGAAACTGTAACCGGTACAGCTTTTATATCAGGAACAGATGCTTTTACTGGTGCTACTGGTGATGTTATTTACTTCACAAAAGCCGCAGTTGATGGTACAGCTGGTGGTACAGCTGCTAACACAGCTCCTGGCTTCTACATGGTAACAACAACAACTGCAGGACACCTTAATGTTGCTGCTGGTTCAATAAAACTAAATGGTGAAGCTGATCTTGTATCTTTCACAACAGGAAACAAGGTTGTCTTATTGAGCAAAGTAGGAACAGATTCAGCTCTTGCTTCAATGGCATTTGCCTTGAATGTAGGTGATGTAGTATATGTTAACTACACAACAGATGTAACATTAGACGGTTTCTACACAATAGATACTGCTTTAGCTGCTACTGGTGATGCTACAGGTGCTGATACAGTAATCAACGGATTAACTCTTGTTGCTGGTGACACAATCACTAAGTTTACAAACGTTAACGCTATAGCTGCTAACACAATGAGGTTTGAAGAAGTTGAGCCAGTTATGACTAAGAACGGTTCAAGCCCATCTGGTTCTGTAAGTTCAAATTCAGATCAGGTCGTAGCTATGTTTGATGTCAAAGCAGAAGGTTCAAGAGATTTAACTTTCGATAGTTTCTCAGTTGAGAAGGGAGGTAGCAATAATCCAAACAGGAACGTTGTTGCTTATTCTCTATACAATGGAACTACAAAACTTTCTGACATCACTACAACAAACAAGGCTTCTACAACAGTTGTTGCTACAGCTGCTAATACTGAAGTTGTTTGGGCTGACCTAGGTTTTGCTAATGCAAATGGTATCTATGTTGGAGACACATTACAATATGCTGCTAACACTGCCCTTACTACAATTTTGTTCACTGGTAAGGTAACAGCTATTACAGGTACTGGTATAACATTTGATACTGCTTTGCCAGGAACTGCCGCAGCTTGTACATTCTACAACAACAGAGTACACTTTGATACAAACTCTACAACAGCTTTAGTTGCACAAACTATTACTGCTGGTCAAACATTGACCTTAACAGTAAAGGCTGACACAACTAACGTTAAGTCAGGATTAGGCGCAGGAGTAAATGCCACATTGACATTCTCTATTCCTGGAGCATCAGGTCCTTTGACAACTGATGTAGGTGGTTTAGATTGGGATTACACACCCCTTGGATCAGGTGGTGCTGCTGCTTACAAGACCCAAGCAGACAACTATCCGGTTATTGCTAACACATTAACCTACTAGTTCTAAAATTCTAATCATTTCTTGTGGACTTGATTAGATAACTGAAAACCTCCCTTCGGGGAGGTTTTTCAGTTTTTGTTTTGAAATAAATTCTTGACAATAATTGTAATAAGACTAAAATATAAATATATAATTTGTTTTGTTGTTATTTATCCTAATATTATTTGTTAGTAAAATGATAACAAAAATTATAAACGTAAATAGACCGTTAAAGAACTTGTCGGGTCGACAGGCGGATTCTTTAGCGGTTTTTATTATTAAAATAATAAAATAAAAATAAAATATGAATTCAAAATTTAAAATATTCGGATTGATAGTTGCCATAATAATGGTGATTACAGGATTGTCTACAGTATTCGCTGCTGGAGAGCCGACTCTTAATACTATTGCTTGGAATGATATTGATGGTAGTGGTACTTATAACACAGGGGACACGATAGCCTTCACTTTTAGTGAGGCCATGAATACAGCAACTGTGATTTTGGCTCAACTAGATAGTGATTTGGGTCTAAGTGCTCATACATTCGGTACATCAGCTGCAGGGCTGGCTATCGCTTGGAATGGACCGACTAATACCATTTTAACAGTTACATTAGGTACCGATGCAACTGTCGCTGCAGCAGACACTTGTGATCCAGCAGTGACAGTTACTGATGCCGGTGGAGCAGGAGATTTAACTCTTGCGCCAGTAGCTATTCCTGCTACCGATACTGTCGCTCCTACTCTCAATACTGTTGCTTGGAACGATGCAAATAGTAGCACAAAAATTGATGCTACAGATACTTTAGTTCTAACTTTTAGCGAAAAAATAGATTCTACAACAGTAAGGACTGATTCAGTTGCTAATTTTAATACAGACATAGGATTGAGTGGTGGGCATACAGTTGGCGGAGCCGCTGTCGTTGCTTCTTGGGATGCTACGGGTAAAATTTTAACAGTAACTTTGGGTACAGGCACAACCGTTGCTAGTGGAGATACTTTAAATCCTGCTGCAACAGTAACTGATATCGCAGGCGTCGCTGATGCTTCATCAGCTAAAACTATTACTGATAATGTTGGTCCCAAAGTATTAACTGTTGCTTGGACCGATATGAATAGTAATACAACTATTGATGGTGCTGATAAATTAGTTTTGACTTTTAGTGAACCAATAGTTACGGCAACAGTTCAAACAGACACCAAGGCTCATCTAAACTCTGATTTAGGATTAAGCGGTAGTCATACTTTTGATAGTGTAACTGTAGGTTGGACTGTTAGCAATACAGTTTTAACAGTAACTTTGGGTGCGAGTACAACTGTTGTTAGTGGAGATACAATTAATCCAGCTGCAACAGTAACAGATGTTGCTACTAATGCAGACGCAACAGTAACCAAAACAATTACCGATAATCTTGGCCCTACATTAGCTCAAGTAACAGCAATTGGATCAATTACCACATTAACTCCAAGTTATACATTTACTACTACCGAAGCAGGTACTATTACTTATGGTGGCTTGTGTGCCAGTTCAACCACATCAGCTACTATTGGAAGCAATACAATAACTTTTAATGCATTGGGTCCGACAACATATAGTAATTGTACGATTACGGTAACAGATGCCTATACTAATGCCAGCACAGCCCTTGCAGTAACTCCTTTTGAAATATCTTTTGGAGGTGGTGGAGATGGAAGCACTAACTCAACCACAACTCCGACAACTACCACAACTCCGACAACTACCACAACTCCGACAACTCCGACAACTACTACAACCCCGACAACTACCACAACTCCTCAACAGCTTGGTCCGATAACCATAAGTAAACCGTTGAATCAAATGACTAGAGATGAACTTGTAAATACATTATTAAGATTAGTTTTAACTTTAATAGCACAAGGAAAATTAAGTCATTTATAAGAAAACTTGAAAGCCTCCCTTCGGGGAGGTTTTTCAGTTAATAAAATAATATTTTAAGATATTATTAGAAGGTTGATTTTCTAAGTATTTTTTGCTAACATATCGGTATAATAAGAGAAAAAAGACTATGAATAAAAATAAATTAATTATATTAATTGGAGTGTTATTGTTAATTATTTTAGCTTCTATTTTTTATTTTTATAATAATAAAAAAACAGAAATACCGAATAATGATCAAGAACAGCAGGGAACAGAACAGAACAATCAACAAATATCAACCACAGAAGAAATAGCTCTAAGAACCAAGATATTAGAATTAGTAGGAATAGCTAATGAAGGAAAGATACAAGAAGCTTTAAGTGGATATCTTGCTTTAGAAAAAAATAATCCTAATGATTTGATGCTTTTAAATAATATTGCTGATTTGTATTCAGACCTATCTAATTGGACAAAAGCTGAAGAGTATTATAAAAAAGTTTTAAGCTCTAATCCAACCTATATCAATGGTTATAGGATGTTAGCTTATCTATATCAATACAGGTTTAATGATGATGAAGTGAAGATTAAAGCTTTGATTGATGATGGCCTAATTAAAACTAATAACGATCAAGGATTATTAAGTTGGATTATAGATTATTACCAACAAAAAAATGAGGGGGAAAAGGCACTTCCGTATTCAAAGCTGTTAACCGAGCAATTAAATAAATAATATTCTTACTTTCTTTGTTTTTTTATTTTCTTATGGTAGAATAAAAAATAATGAAATTAACTAATTTAAAATTTCATATTTTTATTCTATTAATACTTTTTGTTGTGCCGTTTTTTGTAATGGCTGATAATACCGGAGATAAGGTAGGTTTTTATGTTGAACAGGGATTCACCCCTGATAACAAAAACCAGATTTCAGCTACTTTAATTAAATCTCCAGACAAGCTGTATTTTTACGTTGAGACCGATTGGTGGAACTCAAGAACTCAAATCGAAAAAGATCAAATTAATGTAGCGATGGAAAATTTGGGAAAAGAATTTAGTTCAAATATTTATCCCAAACTAACCTCAACCTTTGGAACCGAGGCTATTCCCGGAGTAGATATGGATAGGAGGATAACAGTTCTTTTTTATCAAACCAATACTAATATTAAAGGTTATGTTAAAAATATTGATAGTTATGAAAGAACAGTTAATCCTTTATCTAATCAAAGAGAAATGGTTTATATTAATGCCAACTTACTTACTGGACAGTTTCTTAAAGAAACATTAGCTCACGAACTTACTCATTTAATAACTGTAAATCAAAAAGAATTAAAAACAGGAACAAAAGAAGAAGTATGGCTTAATGAAGCTAGGGCTGAATATGCGGTTTCATTAATGGGATATAACGATGGTGAAAATAGTTATCTTAAATCAAGGTTAAGCAGCTTTTTAGAAAAACCATACGATTCTTTAACTGAATGGAATAATTCTTCTTATGACTACGGTGTAATTAATTCTTTTATTCATTATTTAGTTGATCAATATGGATTGAAAATATTAACAGATTCTTTGATATCAAATAAAGTAGGAATTGAAAGTATCGATGAAGCATTATTAAAAAATGGATATAAAGAAACATTTTCTGATATTTTTACTGATTGGACAATAGCCACATATCTTAATGATTGTTCAATGGGAGCAAAGTATTGTTTTAAGGATAATAATTTATTAGATTTGCATATTATTCCTTTTGGAAATTTTCTTCCTTTTTCAGAAGAAAGTACCTTGTATTTAGGTCAATCTTTGGATAAGTATTCATCTCATTGGCAAAAATTTACCGGAGGAAAAGGAGATTTGAAAATTAAAATTTCTAATCCTTCAGGAATAATCAAACAAATACCATACGTCGTTAAGACTGTTTCCGGAGAAACCAGTATCGGCTTTATGAAATTGGATAAAAATTATGAATCAGAATTAATTATTTCTAATATCGGCAAAGATGTATATTCGGTTACGGTTATTCCGTCAGTTACCAGCAAGGAAACAAACGGTCAACCTTATTTTTATTCTATAACTGCCAATACCTATACTAAAGAAGTTCAACCAGAAACAGACAACAATACCATTAAGCTTCCATTTGCAATTGATAAGCCTTTAAATCAAATGAACCGGGAAGAACTTTTAATGGTTTTATTAAAAGTTATTATTTATTTAATGTCTCAAAATAAATTAACATTTTAAAATATGACATTTTATATCTCAATTCTAATCGCCGGATTTGGAGGAGGATTCGTCAGGGGTCTGATCGGTTTTTTGAAACATCAATATGATTACAAAAATACGGCTTTTAATTTGCCGTATTTTTTCGTCATGATGTTTTTGTCGGGAATCGTCGGATTACTGGTTGCGTTCGCGATAAAGAACTCATTTATTTCTTTTGAAGGAGTTTCATATATCTCTCCGGCCATTGCTTTCATTATCGGATATGCCGGAGGAGATTTCCTTGATGGAATATATAAAATACTGTTGAAAAAAGGAAAGATAAAATAATTAACAGAAAGACAATTTTTTGATATAATACAGATATGGAAAAAGAAAAAACAATCGAAGAATTGAATAAAAGAATCCTCGCTTTAGAGGACCGTCTTTGACCTGTATAATATTCAAAAAAGAATAGATAAATTAGAAAAAGAAGTAGAAAAGCCGGACTTTTGGAATAACCAAGAAGAAGCAAAGAAGCTTTCTCAAGAGTTGGCTGACTCTAAAGATACGATTGATTCGGTTGAAGAGTTAAGAAGAAGCATTAAAGACCTCACTGACTTAATAGAAATATTAAATGACGAAGAATTGTATAAAGAGATAGAAAAGATAGAGAAGAGATTAAAAGAAAAAGAAAACGAAACTTTCTTCAGTGGAAAATACGACAAGGGAAATGCAATCCTGTCGGTATATTCCGGAGCGGGAGGACAAGACGCCCAAGATTGGGCGGCGATGCTTTTAAGAATGTTTGAAAGATATTGCGAAAGAAAAAGATTCAAGGTTGAAGTCTTGGATGAATCGTTCGGTGAAGGAGGGGGGAGCGAAGGAAAAGAAGGAATTAAATCGGCAACAATATCTATTAACGGAAAGTATGTATACGGATTATTGAAAAAAGAAACCGGAGTGCATCGATTGGTGAGAATATCTCCTTTTTCCGCCCAGAAATTAAGACATACTTCGTTTGCTTTGATTGAAGTCTTGCCGGAAATAGAAGAAGGAGAGGTAGAGATAAAAACAGACGATTTAAGAGTTGATTTTTATAAATCTTCCGGACCGGGAGGACAGTATGTAAACAAGAGAGAATCGGCAGTAAGAATAACACATATTCCTTCGGGAATTGTTGTTACCTGTCAATCAGAAAGATTGCAGGGAAAAAACAAAGAAAGAGCAATGAAGATGCTGATGTCAAAACTGTATCAGTATAATTTAGAGAAGCAGGATAAAGAAATGTCAAAAATAAAAGGAGAGCATATTTCCGCCAGCTGGGGAAATCAAATTCGTTCCTATGTCCTTCATCCGTATAAGATGGTTAAAGATTTAAGAACGGAAGTTGAATCAACCCAGCCGGATAAAGTATTAGACGGAGAGTTAGATGAATTCATAGAAGCAGAAATTAAAATATGATAGAATTTAAAAACGTTTCAAAAGAATATCCGCCCAACTTGGTAAAAGAATCAAAGGTTGCTTTACAGAACATTTCTTTTACCGTTAAACCGGGGGAATTCGTCACTCTTTGTGGCCGTTCAGGAGCCGGAAAGACCACTATTTTAAAAATGATTTCCTGCGAAGAGAAACCGACGACTGGAGAAGTGATGTTCAATGACACTAATACGCTTGATGTTAAAAAGAGCGATGCCTATTTAGTTAGGCAGAAAATCGGCTTTATTTTCCAGGACTACAAGCTTTTAGCCTATAAGACTGTTTATGAAAATGTTGCCTATGCCTTGGAAGCTTTTGATTTCAATGAAAAATTAGTGCGAGATGAGGTAATACAGGTTTTGGAACTAGTAGGGTTAGAGAATAAGGTTAATTGTCTTCCCCGCGAATTATCCGGCGGAGAAAAACAAAGAGTTTCTATCGCCCGAGCCTTGATTCACCGTCCGGAAATAATCTTAGCCGATGAGCCGACCGGAAACCTTGATCCGTACCACACCAGAGAGATTGTTAAAATACTTTTAAAGATTAATGAAGCCGGTTCAACCGTCATCTTATCAACCCACAGCCGAGAAACCGTCAATTCTTTAGAGAAGAGGGTGATAACACTGGAGAATGGAAGAATAATTAGGGATGAAGAAAAAGGAGTTTTCTCTTTATAACAAATATGATTAATTTTTTAAGAAAAACATTTAAAAACGGCTGGGATAATTTTTGGCGCCAAGGCTTTTTAACTTTCGCTACCTCTTTGGTTATTTTCATCGCGGTAATCTTGGGAACAGCCTTATTCTTTTTTCAGGGAGCCGTTTCTTACCTCACCCAGCAACTGGAAGATAAGATCGATATTTCGGTTACTTTTAAATCAAACATAGAAAGAGATGTTATTCTTCAGATTAAGGATAATTTATTGACATTAGAACAGGTAAAGAAAGTAGATTATATTTCTTCCGAAGATGCCTACAATACTTTCGTTACGGCTCACGAAGGAGATCAATATATGGAGGCTTTAAGTTTAATCGGCTCCAATCCTTTCTTGCCGGCTTTGAGAATACAAACCAAAGAGCCCTCGCAATACAAAGAAGTTTCAGAATATTTAACTAAAGATGAATACAAGGATTTAATCAGCGAAGTTAATGACAGCAAAAGGGGAGTGATGATTGAAAAACTGAGCGGACTGACTAAGAGCGTCCAGGTTTTAGGATTGTTTTTCACCTTTATCCTTTCTTTGATTGCTATTATCATCACTTTTAATACTTTGAGATTAAGCATTTATTCACAGAAAGAAGAAATTGAAATAATGAGACTAGTCGGAGCCAGGAATAGTTTCATTAGAGGCCCATTTTTGGTCCAGGGAGGGCTTTGCGGATTCTTTGCCTCAGTTATATCATTTATGCTTTCAACCATCGTCTTATTCATTTTTAACGCCCAATTAACCACTTTGTTTATGGGGTTTGATTGTTTAGCTTTCTTTAAATCAAATCTTTTGATAATCATCTTGTTGCAATTACTGGTTGGTGTCGGCCTGGGCCTCCTTTCTTCATACTTTGCGGTGAGGAAATATTTAAGAGATTAAACTTAACAATTAAGAGGATTTCTTCTATTGATTTCCGGTCCTTTTAATGGTAAAAAGTAATCACATTCGGAGGTCGTCTAATGGTAGGACACCAGGTTCTGGCCCTGGTAATTGGGGTTCGAGTCCCTACCCCCGAACCATAATAATTAAAAAATATATATGACAACAAGTAAAAGAGTCAGACAAGTCTATGTATCGGTTTTAATCAGCGCAATTTTGGCCTGTGTTTACAATTTGCTAACCGTTCTTTCCGGTAAACAAGAATGGATATCCTTGTTTTTAGCAGGAGTATTTTTATTTATTTCTATTATTGCCTTGCTTTACGCAACCATGGAATTCACTATCACTAAAGAGCCGACTGATTTATGGAAAGTTGGATTCTTGGGATTATTCGGATTGCTCGGATTAATTCCGGGATTCAGCGCTCTCTTTGGTCTATTCGCTTTATTTGCTTATTTCGGAACCAGAGAATATTTTTAAAGCCATGAATAAAGATATATTATTTATCATTGTAATATTTATCTTGGTTATTTTGGGCATATATTTTGTTTTTATTAACGGCGGGTTATCTGATAATTCCGCCTTTAATGTTTTTAGAGAATCAATAAGTTAATTCAAAAATATGGAAGATTGTGTTTTTTGCAAAATTATCAATAACGAGATTCCGAGCTATAAGATATACGAAGATGATTTGGTCTTGGCTTTTTTGGATATCCATCCGGCAGTTAAAGGGCATACTTTAATTATTCCTAAAAAACATGCTCAAGATATTTTTGAAATCGAAGAGAAGTATTTGGAAAGAATAATTTCAGTTGCCCAGAAGATCAGCAACAAAATGAAGGATAATTTCAATGCTGACGGAGTTAATCTCTATCATGCTTCAGGAATAGCGGCCGAACAGTCGGTTTTCCACTTTCATTTGCATATTATTCCGAGAAGAAAAGACGATAATATTCATTTTACCGGTGTTGTTACCAATAAAGGAGTCGTTTCGGAAGAGGAATTTGATGAGGCAGTCGCTAAATTGAAAATAGAGGGATAAGGGGGTATAATATAAAAATGAAGAAAATTAAATCAAAAATTAAAAAGATTGAAAAACCGGTAGCTTCTAAAAAAGAAATTGATGTCGAATCAACCGGAAAAAGAGTCAAGATTAAAGTTATCGGAGTCGGAGGCGGGGGAGGTAATATTATTGCCGAGCTTTTAAAGAAATTAAAAGATTTTTCTGCCCAGAAAGTGGAATTCATCGCTTTAAATACCGACAACCAAGCTTTGAAATCATTACCCAAAACATTAAAGACAATTTCTTTCGGAAATAAACTAACCAGGGGATTAGGAACAGGGAGAGACGTAGAAGTAGGAGAAAAAGCTGCCAAGGAAGATTTAGAGAAATTAAAAACATTATTTTCCGACGACAAAGACTTATATATCTTCATTTCTTCTTTGGGAGGGGGAACGGGAACGGGCGCCACTCCGATTTTGACTAAAATCGCTGAAGAAATGGGACTGAACACTTTAGGAATTTTTACCACTCCTTTCGCTTTTGAAGGAAAAAAGAAAATGGATATCTCGATTAAGGCTTTGGAAAAGATAAAGGATAATCTTAATGCCTTTATGGTTCTTCCCAACGAAAAGATATTCTCTTTGACTAAGGAAGAAGTTTCTTTTTCCGATTCTTTGAACCTTTTAAATGATAAGTTGGCGGAATCATTGGAAGGATTATTAAGAACGATCTATTCTCCCGGATTGATTAATATTGATTGGGCCGATATCAGAACCATTTTAGAAGGAAAAAGAAAGATTGCTTATCTTAATTTTACCAAAGGAAAATCAAATCAAACCGCGGAAGATATTAGCAAAATTTTATTAAAGAATCCAATTCTTGAGTATAAATTTGAAAATGCCGATAACGTCATGTTCAATATCGAGGCTTCAAAGGATTTATCTCTTCAGTTATTGTCTCAAATCAGCGAGAAGATAAGCGAATTAGCTCCGACCGCCAAGATTATTTTCGGTCTTTCTCAGAATCCGAAATTAAAGAATGAAATCAGAGTGACTCTTTTAGCCACATCATCTGAAGCGGAAAAGAAAGTAAGAACTAAAAAAACTACTAAAAAAGAAAAACCGGTTGCAAAGAAAACAAAAAAGCAAAAACCGAAAATAGAAAAGAAAGAAGAAGATGTTGAAGTGAGAAGGTCAGCTTTGGAAGTTAAAGAAGCGGAAAAGAAAGAAGAAGAGAGGGAAGAGGAAGAAGAAAAGATATTTGAAATACCGGCTTTCTTAAGAAAATCAAAAAACAAATAATAATATATGAAAAAAACAGTTAAAAAAGCTATTTTTCCTATCGCGGGAATGGGAACCAGATTTTTGCCTCTTTCCAAGGTAGTTTCTAAAGAACTGATTCCTTTGGTTGATAAGCCGTTGATTCATTATTCCGTTGAAGAAGCTCTTTTGTCGGGAATAAAAGAAATACAATTGGTAACAAGAAAAAGCCAAAAAGACGTCACCGCCTATTTTAATCCCAATCCTGAATTAGAAACTCTTTTAAAAGAAAGGAATAAAAAAGAGGAGTTGGAGATGGTAAAAGGATTGAACGATGTTTCAAAACAGATTAAATTTTCACAGTCTATCCAGAAAAAGGCTTCCGGAAACGTCGATGCCATTTATCAAGCTGCGAAATTTGCCGGTAACGAACCAGTCGGTGTTTTTTTCTGTGATGATATTATTTATTCAAAAGAAATACCCGGTTTCCAGCAATTGAAAGAGGTTTACGAAACCTGCCAGCGACCGGTTATCGCTTTAAAAAGAATGCCGAAGGATAAATTATCTCAATATGGAGTAGTGGAGGTAGAAAAAATAGCCAATAATGTTTTTAAGATTAAGAAAGTTATTGAAAAACCGAAAGGAGAAGCGCCTTCTGATTTGGTCATCTTAGGAAGATACATTATTACTCCCGAAGTTTTCAAAAGAATTGAAGAAGACAAATCAATGAGAATGAATGATTATTCTATCAGTCAGGTTTTGGGGCAGATGGCCGAAGAAGGCAAAGTTATTTATGGCTATGAGATAAAAGGAGAATGGCTGGAATGCGGAGATAAAAATTCATGGTTTAAATCTTTCTTGACTTTGGCTTTAGATCATCCCGAGTTCGGTTCAAAAATAAAAGAATTTTTAAAAGGAAAAATATAATGGAATACGATTTAATTATTATCGGAGGAGGTCCGGCCGGAATGACGGCGGGAATATATTCTGTTAGACAAAAATTAAAAACTTTGGTTATTACCAAGGAATTTGGCGGACAAATGACCCATAAAGCAGTTGATATTGAAAATTATCCGGGATTTGAAAAGATACCGGGATTTGAATTGATTGCCAAATTCGAAGATCAAATGAAACACAAAGGAGTGGAGGTTTTAAATGATGAAGTTTCTGAATTAAAAAAAGAAAACAATATTTTTACCGTTTTAACTAAAGAAGGAAAGAGTATTCAATCGAAAACGGTGATTATCGCTACCGGAGCCGAGCCGAGAAGATTGGAGGTAAAAGGTGAGCAAGAATTTTTAGGAAAAGGAGTGAGCTATTGTACAACCTGCGACGGCCCCTTGTTTAACAATAAAGAAGTGGCAATTATCGGCGGCGGAGAAGCCGGCTTCGAAGCTGCTTTATTTTTAAACAATTATGCTTCTAAAATATATATTTTAGAATACGGCGAAAATATCAGAGCCGGAAAGGAAATCCAAGACAAAGCTTCTTCGCTTCAAAAAATACAAATTATCACTTCGGCTGAATTGAAGGAAATAAAAGGAGAAGATTTCGTCAAACAGATTGTTTTTAAAGATAGAAAAACAGAAGAAGAGAAAACATTGAACGTGGAAGGAGTTTTTGTTCAGGCCGGATACGAACCAGCTACCTCATTTCTAAAAGATTTGGTAGAATTAAACGAGAGAAAAGAAGTTATTGTTAATTTTGAAACTTTTGAAACTAAAACTTCGGGATTGTTTGCCGTCGGAGATGTTAATTCTCAAAAGGTAAAACAGATTATTGTTGCCTGTGGACAGGGAGCGGTCGCTGTAATCAATGCATACAAATATATTAATATATGAATATTAAAAATATTAAAGCGAGGGAAATACTTGATTCGCGAGGAAACCCGACCCTTGAAGTTGATTGTATAACCGAAGACGGTATTTTTACCGCTTCTGTTCCTTCGGGCGCTTCAACCGGACAAAAAGAAGCCTATGAAATGAGAGATGGTAATCATCGCTACGGAGGAAAAGGAGTTTTGAAGGCAATTAAAAATGTGAATGAAATTATTGCTCCTAAATTGATAGGAATGGATTGTACTAATCAAAAAGAAATTGATGAGCTAATGATTAAATTGGACGGAACCGAAGGGAAGTATAATCTGGGAGCAAACGGAATCGTCGGTGTTTCAATGGCGGTTTGCCGGGCCGGAGCCAAAGCCAAGAAACTTGAATTGTATGAATATATCGCTGAATTATTCGGCAATGACGACATGCGAATGCCTCGTCCGGCTTTTAATATTATTAACGGCGGAGCTCATGCTGACAACGGACTTGATTTCCAGGAATTCATGATTGCTACTACCGGAGAAACATTTAAAGAATCTTTGCAAATGGGCTCGGAAATATATTACAAACTCAAAAAATTCTTAAAAGAAAGTTATCCTGATTTTCCGGTCAATGTCGGAGATGAAGGAGGTTTTGCTCCGCCGATAGAGGTTCCCGAGGTTGCTTTGGGACTAATTGTTAAAGCGATTGATGACTCGGAATATACCGGCAAAGCAAAAATAATCTTGGATGTGGCCGCCAGTCAGTTTTACAAAAAAGAAAAAGGAGCGGCCGAAGGATATTACGGATTAAAGATGGGAGTCTTCTCTCTTTCAGATATGCTTAATTATTATGCCGATTTGATAAAAGCATATCCGATTATCGGAATAGAAGATCCTCTTTCTGAAGAAGACTGGAAAGGATTCGAAAAAATAACCGGTCGATTAGGAGACAACACGATAATCATCGGTGATGATTTGTTGGCCAGCAATCCGAAAGCGATTAAAGAGGCGAAAGAAAGAAAGGCCTGTAACGGAGTGATATTAAAAATTAATCAGGTGGGAACGGTAACGGAAATTCTGGAAGCGGCTAAAGTCTGCAAAGAAAACAGATTTAAAACAATTGTTTCGCATCGTTCCGGAGAAACCTGTGATAGTTTTATCGCTGATTTAGCAGTTGGCATTTCTTCTGACTATATTAAATCAGGAGCACCATGTCGAGGAGAAAGATTGGCAAAATACAATAGGTTGTGTAGAATAGAAGAAAAGATAAAATAATATTTAATAAAATGGCTAAAGTAAGATTATTTTCCACTCCGATTTGTCCTTATTGTTTCGCTTTAAAAAGGTTTTTAGAAGAAAAGGGAATAGAAGTAGAATCAATCGATGTTTCTTCGGATATGGAAGCGCAGAAAGAAATGATTGAAAAAACCAAACAGACCACCGTTCCGGTGACCGAAATTAACGGAGAATATATCGTCGGTTTTGATAGAAAGAAAATTTGCGAATTATTAAAAATAGAAGATTAAAAAATATATGGCAATAAAAATCGCAATCAACGGTTTCGGGAGAATAGGAAGATGTTCTCTTCGGGCGGCAATCAAAGAAAAATTAGATGTTGAAATTGTTGCTATCAATGATTTGGCTGATAATAAGACTTTAGCTCATTTATTTAAATACGATACTTCATACGGAGTTTTTGACGGCGAGGTTAAGATTGAAGGGGACTACATGATTGTTAACGGGAAGAAAATATTGATGCTGGCGGAAAAAGAACCGGAAAAGCTTCCCTGGAAAGATTTAAAAATTGATGTTGTTTTGGAATGCACCGGAGTTTTCAGAGATAGAATAGGTTTAACTAAACACATTACTGCCGGAGCCAAAAAAGTTATCATCTCCGCTCCTGCCAAAGATGATGATATTCCTTCATATCTTTTAGGAATTAATGCCGAAGAATATAAAAACGAGAATATTATTGATATGGGTTCTTGTACTACTAATTGTTTAGCCCCAGTGGTAAAGATTTTGGAAAATGAATTCGGAATCGTTAAAGGATTCATGACTACCATTCATTCATACACTAACGATCAGAATTTATTGGATTTACCTCATAAAGACTTAAGAAGAGCCAGAGCAGCGGCGGAAAATATTGTGCCGACAACTACCGGTGCGGCTAAAGCAATCGGAAAAGTTGTCTCTTCAGTCAAGGGAAAGATGGATGGAATTGCGGTCAGAGTCCCGACTCCAGTCGTTTCATTAATTGATTTGGTTTGTGAAGTTAAAAAAGAAACAACGGTTGAAGAGGTGAATAAGGCTTTTGAAAAATATTCAAACCAGAAAGAAATGAAAGGTATTTTCTTAGTTGAAAAAGAACCTTTAGTTTCTTCAGATTTCAAAGGCAATTCTTTTTCTTCTATTTTTGATTTCGAGTATACTAAAGTTAATGGTAATTTGGTTAAAGTCATGGCCTGGTATGACAACGAATGGGCCTATTCTTGTAGATTGGTTGAATTGGCAAAGAAGATTGGCGGAAAATAAAATGTTTAATAAGGGTCAATTGACAATTTTTAATCGAAGAATATAATAAAAATATGAAGAATAAAAATACTACAATTGATGAATTAGCCGTTATGGTTGGTAAAGGTTTTCAAGCGGTTGATAAACGTTTTGATGGTGTCGATAAACGTTTTGATAGTGTTGATAAGCGTTTTGACAAAGTTGAAAAAAGATTGGATAGAATAGAGAAATTAATTCTTGCTGATCACAAAGAAAGGATAGAAAAACTAGAAATGGAAGTAAAGGAATTGAAAGCACTACTAGTTTAACAAAAAACCGCTTTAGAGCGGTTTTTAGATACCTTAACAAACCCGTAAGCCGAATTCTGTTTTAAACAGTCATCTATCTGGGACAAAGATTGCTCTTTGCCTCGAGCGAACTACTTTTTTCCCTTGCGGGATTTGTTCTTGCTTCCGGGTAAGGATTTAGCCGTTTCACCCTTAAGATTACTCTTAAAGCTCACCCCGAGGGGTGCTTCTTTCTTTCGATTGAAGCGTCTCTGTTCGCACCTCTTTCTCGCGAATGACGGGAATTGCCCGCTACCTTTTTAGACCCGGCGAACCGGGAATGGAAGTTCGGACTTTCCTCCTAATTAAAGGCGACTGTCCGATTTGTTAAGGTAGCTTATTTTAAAACAATATTTGATTACAGTCAATAGTTTACCGAATCTTTGTTTTAAGCTATTATATATTCATATTATGTCTTTTCGAAAGATTTTAAATTCCAGCCAGAATACAGTGACGGGAGCAGCAGTTATTTTAACAATAGCTGTTTTGCTGAGTCGAGTTTTGGGTTTGCTGAGGGATAGGCTTTTAGCGGGATCATTCGGTGCATCCATTAATTTGGATATCTATTTTGCTGCTTTTAGGATTCCTGATTTAGTTTATAGTGTTATTTTCGCCGGGGGAGTGATTGTCTCTCTCCTCCCTTTGTTTTCCGAACTTTATTCTAAAGACAAAGAGAAAAGTTGGGACACGATTAATAATATTTTAAGCTTGTTCACTCTTGCTTATATCGTTTCGTCTATTCTTTTTTTCATTTATACTCCACAAATAATATCTTCAATGGTTTTCGGTTTTGATGAATCATCAATTCAGACGACGATTGCTCTAACCAGATTGATTTTCGTTTCAGTTTTCTTTTTCGGACTTTCTTCTATTTTTTCAACTATTTTAAATTATTTCAACCGATTTGTTTCTTATTCTCTGGCTCCGATTATATATAATTTGGGAATTATTTTCGGAATTATTTTCTTGTCTCCGTACTTCGGAGTATTCGGAGCGGGATTGGGA
Organism: Minisyncoccales bacterium; assembly: GCA_049302755.1. Taxonomy (GTDB): domain Bacteria; phylum Patescibacteriota; class Minisyncoccia; order Minisyncoccales; family Minisyncoccaceae; genus UBA2211. Next base: position 47,943 of record JBAQMK010000003.1, read on the forward strand.
GTTATTATCGGTTCAATTCTTCACTTTTTAATTCAGCTTCCCTCGGCGATTAAGTGCGGATACCGATACAAGTTTATCGTTGATTTTAATAATCCGGCCCTGAAGGAATTTCTCGGACTGATAATTCCCCGAACTATTGCTTCCTCTTCGTCTCAGGTTAATTTCATTGTTATTACTTTCATCGCTTCGGGTATCGGAGCCGGAGCCATTTCCGTTTTTAATCTTTCTAATAATTTAAGGTATCTGCCGATCGGAATCATCGGAGTTTCTTTTGCGACCGCAATTTTTCCTCTGCTTTCCAAATTATGGACTGAAAGCAAAAAAGAAGAATATTTTAAAGAGTTCAGAAAGGTTTTTAATGAGGTGATGTATATTTCTTTCCCCATCGGAGTTTTAATTTTTGTTTTGCGGAATGAAATAGTTGATATTGTTTTAAGAACAGGCAACTTCGGCTCGGCAGCCGCAACCATTACCGCCGCGGCTCTGGGACTGTATTTTTTAAGCACGGCGGCCCAATGCCTGGTTCCCATTCTACTGCGTGGATTTTTTAGTCTTAAAGACACGATTACTCCGACTGCGGTTGCTATTTTCTTTGTTTTGGCCAATATCGTCCTTTCATTTTTCTTTGTGAGCGTATTTAGCGGGAATAACTTATTAGTGACTTTTACAAAAACAATTTTAGGCTTGGATGGAACGGCTAATTTTTCTGTTTTAGGCTTGGTCGTGGCCTTTAATGTCGGATTGATTTTAGAGTTTTTCCTTCTTTTCTATTTCTTTTACAAGACAGTTGGTGATTTTGGAATTAAAGAAATATTTAATACTTTCCTGAAGGTATTATTCTCTTCGACAATGATGGGGGTTGCGGCTTGGTATTTATTGCCGATTTTGAAAAACATTCTCGGCAATTCTTTTATCGGAATGTCGTCTCAGTTTGTTATCATTTGTCTTATTTCTCTTGTTATTTACGGAGCGTTAACGATGATTTTTAAAATGTCCGAAATTAGAGCCGTTAAGAATATAATTTTAAAAGATGAAGATTAGAAATTTTGTTATTATCAGTCATATTGATCACGGTAAGTCAACTTTAGCTGACCGGCTTTTGGAAATAACCGGAACCGTGGAAAAAGGTAAGATGAGACCCCAGTATTTGGATGCCATGGATTTGGAGCGGGAAAAAGGAATCACCATCAAGATGACTCCGGTCAAGATGTTTTATAAAGACCGGAACGGAGAAGAGGTGATGCTTAATTTGATTGACACTCCCGGACATATTGATTTTAATTACGAAGTCAGTAGGAGTTTAGCGGCGGTTGAAGGAGCGATTCTTTTAGTTGATGCTACCAAAGGAATCCAAGCTCAAACAATTACTAATTTGGAATTAGCGAAAAAAGAAGGTTTAACGATTATCGCAGCGGTGAACAAAATTGATTCTCCTCAAGCCAGAACCGAAGAAGTTAAAAAAGAAATTGCTGAATTTTTAGATGTTTCCGAAGATGAAATATTATCTATTTCTGCAAAGACTGGAGAAAATGTAGAAGAATTACTGCAAACGGTGATAGAAAAAGTAGAAGGACCGAAAGTTCACGAAGAAAAACCATTCCGTGCCCTTATTTTTGATTCTCAGTACGATACTTTCTTGGGAGTTGTTTCATATATTCGGGTTATTGATGGAATAGTAAAAACTAACGACAAAATATTTCTTTTAAATACCAGGGCGGATGGAGTGACAAAAGAAATGGGCGTGTTTAAACCTGATATGACGCCGATTAAAGAATTGAAATCGGGAGAAATCGGCTTTATCGCTACCGGCATTAAAGATCCGGAGAAAATCAGAATCGGAGATACGGTTACCTTGATTCAGGACAAAGAATTAAAATTAGAGCCTTTGCCGGGATATAAAGATCCCGAACCGAAGATTTTTGTTTCAATGTATCCTCAAGAACAGGACGATTTTGAAACATTGAAATTAGCTTTATCTAAATTAAAATTGAATGATTCGGCTTTATTCTATCAACACCAGAATTTTCAAGCTTTTGGTCGCGGTTTTCTTTGTGGATTTTTGGGAACCTTGCATACTGAAATAACAATCGAAAGATTAAAAAGAGAATTTGGATTAGAATTAGTTATCGGTGCTCCCCAGGTTTGCTATAAGGCCACTGATGGTAAGGGAAATGAAGTGATGATATATAATCCGAACAACTGGTCGGATAATTTTAAAGAACATTATGAACCTTGGACTGAAGTAACTTTAATTATTGGGGCGGCATATTTAGGAAGAGTGTTTGAATTATTGGGTGAGCTTGATGGAAAGCACGTTGATTCTCATCCTTTTGGAAAAGATAGGTATTTATTGGTGTATGAGTTACCGTTGCGTGAAATTATCGGAGTTTTCTATGAAAATCTTTTAAATGTTACTCAAGGATATGCTTCGATGACGTATAAAGAAACCGGATACAGAATAGCCGATTTAGTGAAATTGGAAGTTTTGATTGCGGGACAGGAAGAAGAGATATTTTCAAGAATATTGCCTAAAACCAAGGTTCAAGCCGAAGCTAAAAGAATTGTTGAAAAATTAAAGGAAGTTTTGCCGGTGCAAATGTTTGCAGTGGCAATTCAAGCAGCGGTAGGAGGAAAAATTGTTGCCCGAGAAACAATCAGCGCCCGCCGCAAAGATGTTCTTGCTCCTTTATACGGAGGAGATTATACTAGAAAGAGAAAGCTTTTGGAAAAACAGAAAAAAGGGAAGAAAGGAATGAAAGAAAGAGGGAAGTTAAAGATTCCCTCGGAAGTATTTTTGAAAGTTTTCGGTTCTTAATTATCTGGAAAATAGTGCTGGTCCAGCTAACGAAACTATCATGGAAAGGGCGATTAGCGAGACAAGGATAACCCAGATAATTCTGAATTTTTTAGAATTTTTATTCATCATATATTCACATGTTAGCAAAAAAAGGAAAAAAAGTGAAGTGGGGAATTCATTTTAACAAGAAAAAGATTGCGATTGTTTTTTGGACTATTTTCGGCTTTTGGTTTATCTTTTTTCTTTTATATTCGAATATTAAGATGTTTCAGAAGAGAACGGAGTTGGATAAAAATCTGGAAACCCTTGATTCAACAATAGAATCAATGACAAAAGAAAAAGATTCTTTGAGTTTTAGTTTGGGAGAGACTGATAGCAGTGATTATTTGGAAAGAGTGGCGAGAGAAGATTTGGGAATGCAGAAACCGGGAGAACAAGTTGTAATAATTAAGAAAGACAGCGGGATAGCGGAAAATAACAATAGCAATAATAACGTCTTGCAAATTATTAGAGGAATTGTAGACTGGATTAAAGATTTATTTAAGCCAGAGTAGCTTAACGGTAAAGCAATTCTTTCGTAAAGAAGAGACTGCGAGTTCAATTCTCGCCTCTGGCTCATTAATTCTCTTGCATTTAAAAACAATACTTGTTAAAATATATTCAATATTATTTTTAAATAAAATATATGTCTAAAAAAGCGTTCACCCTGATTGAAATGTTAGTGACCATCACCATCATTTCCATTCTCGCCGGTTTTGTTGTCGTCAAAATAAATGACTCGAACAACTTGGCTAAAGACACGCAAAGAAAAGCTGACATCAATTTGTTGGCTAATTCCATTGTTTCGTATTCCG
>JBAQMK010000004.1:0-103933 GCA_049302755.1 Minisyncoccales bacterium
TCTTTGTATAGCAAATTAGTTACTGATATTTTTTGAATTTTTTTACCAACTTTTTCAGCCTCTTTATCTAAAATGTCATTTTTGAATGCTTCTTTTGATAAAAAACTTAATTGATCGAATCTATCTAAAAATTCGTTACAATTAATTTGAAAAAATAATTTATCTGATAGTTTTCCTTCAATGTCTTGTGCATTGAAAACAATAATGGTTTCAAAATTAGTTAATATTGCCCAAGTTACTCCTTTATTGAAAGAATATTTTATGGCTTGGTTAGCTAATTTTTCATCATGTATATCAACATTGAATTTCTTTGCTTCTAAATAAAATTTAATTCTATCGTTGAGATAGAAACCATAATCTACTCGGTCAGAAGAAACAGTTTCTTCGGCGGAGACTTCTTTTTTACTATGAACGTCCCAACCTAATGATTCAAAAAGTGGTTGAATAAAATCTTTTTTTACTTCTTCTTCAGTATATGATTTTAGTTTCCCTGCATTTTTAACATCTTCATATTTCTTAACGAGGTTTTGTATTTTATTTTTCATTTTTGTTCGTGTATTTATAATAGCTCAAAAATTAAAAAATGTGTAGTGTTAAATAATGAGATTAAAGAAGACTTAAAATTGCAGGCAAGGAAGGTCTAGAGCCCCTACCCTCTAAGCAGTGTAAGGGTTCTTTGGAGGTCTTGGTGATAGTCAATTTGAGGTGTCGGGGTCTGGGAAAATGAGACGATGAGACATTTAAAGTTTATCTCTTATCTTTTTAAGTGATTTAATGAGTTCTTGTCGTGCCAATTTTAATTCCATCTCTTCACCAAATTGACTGTCAGGAAAGAAAATATCCCAGACCTCAAAAATAAATTTATCTATATCATAAACAGTAACAAGCTCATACATCATAGCTTCGGCATCATCTCGTATTCGTAGTAGGCCATTCCTACTTTCTTTTTCGTAATCATCCCTCCAACGTATTAGCTCTCGCAGTAATTGATCCTTATGGGGCAAACCAATAACGTTGTGATTTTCTGGGTCAATGTCTGTCGGTATGTTTGTAAAATATTTTGCAAAAAACTGAGGTTCAAATATAATGATTTTTACTTTAATATCAGCAAAAACGTCTAGCCAACCTTTTTTGAGGGCAAGTATTCCGAGATAACAGGCTTTTTCCAAAATACGAGGCTCATCATAGCCATGACTATCTGTGCCCTTTTTAAGAGCGTGGATTGTAAAAGAATTAAGAGCACTTACGCAGGCAATAAGAAGTTTTTTATTTTTCATTTTTTCTGCGACGAGAATGCCTGTTTTTGCAACGCAGTCCGTGAGAGTATTGAACGGATTACAACCGGCATCAAACTTTTCAGTATGATGAGCAAACCAAGTAGGTAGGTGTATATTCCAACTCAAGCGTTCTTCTATTGCTCTTTGTTCTGTAGTAAACTCTGGGTTGGCATGGAGTGAAATAAGTAAGTTATTTATATCGAAAATTAGACGACCGATACTGTCAGTAAGAGTAGTATCGCAAGATTTAAGCTGTTCCGATAGTTGTCGCAAACTCATATAGATTTCATTAATAAATTCAATAAAGTCGCTTCTGTATCTATCTTTTTCGCGTTGCTCTGTTAAGTTAGAATAATAATTTACTATTTCAACAATCAAAGAATACATTTCATCATAAGCCTTACTCAGAGCAAACTTTGTACTGATATCATTTGGAAATAAGCCTACTTTCATATACATAGAAATATAGTTAGCAATTTTTCCTATATTTTCTAAACTGTCATCAAAATGATAACTACGTATTAATTTAGTACTTCCAAAAATTGCCCCAATAAGAGTTAAAAAACCTTGATTACACCTATCTATGATAACGGTTTGTTTTTCTGTTATGCCAAAAACAGCTATACGTAAAATTTTTCCTTGAATGCTACGTATCATGACATTTAAACCTTTGCTAGCTGCTACGATGCCAATATCAATAAACACACGAGCTCCTTGAAATACTACTTCAACATTTTTCGCACGTTCACCATTTTGAATGAAGAAGTCGAGGTTACCAACTAGTTGCTCAAGTACAGGATTTTCATTTCGAGTGCTCATAAAGTTGATATCCTGCGCTTTAACAGCAAGAGCTTTATATACATCAATAATGTAGGTAGCTATCTCATCTTTACCTTCTTTTATAAATTTTTCTCCTGCTTTATTTAAGCGTTCAAAATTTTTATTGAGAAAATTCTGGCTATCACTTTCAACGGCAAGAAATGCAATACTAGAAGGGATAATCAGTGACGATGTTTTTCTTACATCAAAAAATTTTCCTAAAATATTATAGATAGCAGTAAGGCCTCTCTTTGTTGTCCCAACTTCCTGCTTATCAGCAAGCTTCATAGAGATTTCTACTAAATTTTCGAGTTGTCTATCAAGGTTTGATATGAATGGCTGAAGAAATTGATTGTATGCTTGGGCAAGTGCCATATCGTTGGTTGTTCCTGGGTTTTTTGCTTGTAATACATCAGCTAATTTTTCTGCATCAGATTGAAGTTTAGAGAGAAAACGTACGCCTTCTTTTTCCAAAAAAATTATTGCTTGAGAAGGGTTAAGTTTTTGAATTACATTTTTATATTGCCAATCTATTAAAGAAAAAACTATTCCTACTAAAAACAACGAAGAAATAATGATAATAGAACTCATTGTGGAAGAAACAATTAGTACACTACCAATATAAAGACCTCCACCAAGAAAAACCAAAGTTATTAGAATGACAATAAAATAAACAAATTTCTCTTTCCAATCATGAATAAAAACTTCAAAATATTGTGAAGAATATAACTCTGCTGCACTTTGGATAAGAAAAATTGAGATTGTGAAAACAATAGCGATTGTTCCACCAATCATTGCCCCCAAAGTAATTAAGTAACTACTTAAAATATCCTGAGTAAATCCATTACCAGCAAATTGGTTAACAATTAATCCAATAGCTAATCCTACCATCACAAAAGATGCTCGTCTTATTAAGCCGAAATGTCTCGAAATGGACGAGACTAGTTTTCTCCATCTGCTTATGTACAACCAGGTCGTAAGCTTCCAACTATATTTCAGGTATTGAGCCCAACCTTGTTTCCATTCTTTAATTTCGTTGATCAAAGCCTTCATTTTGATTATTTAAATAAACACCTCAAAATAGAGGTGTCATGTTATTAACTATTAAATTGATATTGTTGTCTGCCATCATGGCAGGGGCGGTAGGATTCGAACCGACAAGACTTCTTTTGGAGAGAAGCAGTTTACCGTTAAGCTTACGCCCCTAAAACAAAAGGGAGCACTTCCCTTTTATCTCTTTACTTCTTTGAAAGTTGTGTGCTTTTTGCACTCTTTGCAAAACTTACTCATTTCTAACTTATCTTCAACCTGTTTTGTCTTGTTGGTGAAGTATGAAGTCTTTTTGCAAGCCGTACAAACAACCTTTGTTCTTTTTTTCTTTTTTGTTGCCATATTATTATCTTATTTATTTCTCTGAGCCGATGGTGAGAATCGGACCCACGACCTTTCCCTTACCAAGGGAATGTTCTACCACTGAACTACATCGGCGTTTCCCCTCCACGGCTGGTGGGCGATGAGGGACTTGCACCCCCGAAGGCCGAAGCCATCTGATTTACAGTCAGACCCGTTTGACTACTTTGGTAATCGCCCAATATGAACAATGATAGCAAAATATTGATTATTTTTCAATAACTTTCATTCTTTGTTCTTTCCACTCCTGTATTTTCTTTTGATGACCGGATAAAAGGACCGGAGGAACCTTCCATTTCTTTCCCTTTTCTGGAACAAACACTTCTGGTCTGGTATACTCGGGATACTCGATAAAACCGCCTTTTTTAGTCATTCTTTCCTTTAAAAAAGAAGGTTTTCCTAAAACATTGGGAATCATACGGGAGATTGTTTCAATCACAATCATCGCCGGTAATTCCCCGCCCATTAAATCATATTCTCCGATTGATATTTCTTCATCAGCAATATATTTAGCTACTCTTTCATCCACTCCTTCATATCGGCCACAAATGAAAATCAAATTATCATATTTACTCAATTGAAAAGCTTTCTTTTGATTAAAGGTCTTTCCTCGAGGAGTAAATAAAATAACTCTGTTTTTCTTTTTGTTCTTTTTCAATATTTCTTTAACCGCTTTGAAGATCGGCTCAACTTTTAAAACCATACCCAATCCCCCGCCGTACGGTCGATCATCAACCGTTCTCCTTTCATTATCAGTCCATTTTCTCAAATCATGGACATTAATCTTAAGCAGGCCTTTGTCCGAGGCTTTCTTGATAAAAGATTCATTTAAGTATGAATCAAATAAATTAGGGAAAATTGTAATAATATTGAACTGCATAAAAGATTGTCCTTATTATAATATATTATAATAAATAAAAAAAGAGAAAGATTACATGGGATATTCTATGCCGTGTGTGATGAATTCATCAAGAAGGTCGTCATAGATTTCCAAGATATTTTCTCTGTCTTTTTTGGGATCCAATGAAAGAATCTTTTCTATTTTGCTGTTTATGATTTTTGGAAGAGGAGATATGTGCCCTCTTTCAATGTTTTCTTTCAACTGTTTAAGGATTAAGATGATGCCAGATGGATCATCTCTGTTTAACACCATAAAGCTGAACTGCATAGTAAACACCTTTGTACTGTCTGTTGTATAACTCAAAATAACGACTTTGTCAATAAAACAAAAAGTCCCATAATGGGACTCTTTGCGTTATAAACAATTAAATCTTGAAATCCTCGAAGTCTTCAGTAATGTTGGTTGAAGGAGCTTCGGCTGCAGGTGCAGCTTCTTGAGGCTTTCTTCTTGAGCCACCTTCAGGTTCTTCAATCTTCAGGTTAACTCTGGCGTGATTCTTAAGACCGATGATTCTAACTAGGTTTCTAATTGCCCTAGCTGTTGAACCTTCTCTTCCGATTAACTGACCCATGTCTTCTGGGTTTACTTTCACTGTTAATAGAACACCCATTTCGTCAACTTTTCTGTCTACTTTGACATCAGTTGGATGATCAACTAGTGTTTTAACGATAAACTCAAGAAATTCGATATCTTTTGCTTCTGCCATGCTAGTTCTTTTATTTCTAAATACTATACTTTTCACCGGGTAGTTCGACCTTTCCTTTTATCATTATATTACTCGCTACCCTTTTCCGATATTAAGGTATAAAAAAGCAAGAATAGCTTAAAACTATTCTGCCTTGGGAGCTTCTTCTGCTACAGGAGTCGTTTCTTCTGTTTTTGGAGTCTCTTCTACTTTTGGAGCTTCTTCTGCTTTAGGGGCAGGAGCAGCTACTGGTGCCGGTTCGGCTTCAGGATTCTTTTTCTTTTTGAAAACAATCTTCTTTTTCTCTCCTTTTATAATTGATTCATTGATAAGAAGATTATAAACTGTATCTGAAGGAATTGCTCCAACGCTAATCCAGTATTGAATTCTATCGGCGTGCAAGATTTTCTCTTTAGTCAAAGGGTTGTAAAATCCTACCTGTTCGACAAACTTTCCTCCCTGGGGTGGATTGTTTCTGTCAGTTACGACAACCTTGTATGAAGGTTGCTTTTTCTTTCCTGTTCTAAATAGTCTGATTACTAACATATTCGGTTATTATTAATTACAAAAATATCTTACACTATTACTCAATTATTTTCAACCCCTCTTGAATTACCAATCCTTGACTTTCAAAGCTTCGTCAGCTGCTTTTAATTCGGCTTCGTGCTTTGAAGAACCGTCTCCTTTGGCAACCAATTCATCTCCGAGGAACACTCCGACGATGAAGAATCTCATATGGTCGGGACCGGTTTCTTCTAAGACCTGGTAAACCGGAGTGATGGCCACGATTTCCTGAGCCTTTTCCTGGAAGAGCGATTTAGGGTCTTTAAACAGTCTTTTTTCAATGATTTCAGGAAGCATTCTATTAATCAGGTTCTTTTCAATAAAGACCTTGGTTACTTCGTATCCCTGGTCCAAATAAAGAGCACCGATAAAAGCTTCAAAGGTATCGCTTAAAATATACTTTCTAGCTTTGCCTTTTTCTTTCTCTTCTCCCGATGACAGCAAAAGAAAATTTTCGAACCCAATTTCCTTGGCTGTATCCGAGAGGATGCTGGCGTTAACTAAAGAAGCTCTCCATCCGGTCATCTCTCCCTCCGGTTTGTCAGGATAGGTTAAAAAAAGATAATCGGTAGTTATTAATTCTAAGACCGCATCTCCCAAGAATTCTAATCTCTCGTTGTGAGAAAGATAGAAATCGGGATTCTCGTTCAAATAAGAACGATGGCAGAAAGCCTGGATTAATAAATCTTTATTTTTAAAAGAAATGTTTAATGATTTTTCTAAAACAGAAAAATCTTTCATATTATTCTTCTTCATTGTCGTTTTCTCCTTTATTTTCTTCTTCCTCTTCTCCGACGATTTCTCGATAGACTGTTCCCAAAACTCCGTTAATGAATTTTCGAGAGTTTTCTCCGCCGAAGTTCTTGGCTAATTCGATGGCTTCATTAATAGCCACCTTGGGCGGAACCTCGTCTTTATTCTCATAAAGAAGTTCAAAAATGCCGATCCGCAAAACATTCCTATCGAGAATGTTTATCTGATTGATCGGCCACTCCGGAGCAGTTTTTTCAATAATTTTGTCGATAACTTCAAGATTTTCTTTGACGCCGTTAACGATCGCCCAAATAAAATCATAGCTTTCAAGGCCTTTACCGAATTCTTCAATATTCTTTTCGGTTATTTTTTCCAAATCATTATCAACCTTTCCGTGAAAGTCCCATTCATACAGGCTTTGCATTGCGACAGATCTTGATAGGTGCCTTGAGGCCATATTATTTCTTTTCTTCTTTTTTAGATTCTGAGGCTTTAGTTTCTCCTATTTCTTTTTGTCTCTTTTTTTGTTCTTTCTTCTCTAATTTAGCCATTACGTTTACAAGTTCAGTTCCCTTGTAGTAGCCGCAATAACCGCAAAGAGTGTGAGGCAAAACAGGCTTTCCGCATTTAGCGCATTTAACTAAAACAGGGGCCTTAATAAAGATGTTTCCCCTTCTTCTGTTTTTTCTTGATTGATTGTGTCTTTGTTTTGGTACTGCCATATTCTTATCTTTAAATCTATATGACTATTATACATTTTTAAAAGTTTTTGTCAAAAAAAAGAGGTATCACCTCTTTGTTAGTTGTATGCAATCATGAATTCTTCTTCTGTGTCTGTAATCGGAGGGCCTTTTGCCTCTGTTTGTTCTGGGACGGTCTCTTCTACTACCGGCAGAGAGACAACTTCAAGAAGGTTTCTTGATAGTTCAGCATCAATGGGCAGAATAAGAATCGAGGCAGCAATGTTAGTGCATATTCCTTTCGGCATGTCGCCTAATAAGTCTTGAAGTCCTTCAAAAAGTTTTTCATCACTGACTGATGTATCTTTATCATTTTTCTTTAAGAAGATTTCAAAAACTACTCTGACTTTTGACCCCTCATCATCTATGGGGTATTCGGCATCAAGGATAAATGGTTTTTCTTCCATGATAATCACCTAAATGTAAAGGTTCTGCCTAATGTTTAGGCAATCAATATCATACATCAATTTGTTTGATTTGTGAAATTTAAAAACATACAAGTCATTAAGGTTGCATTTTACATTTTTTTTAAAATGTGATACTTTAATAATCGACCCCTCAAGAGTAACCTCTTCGAGTGGTCTGTGGAAAAGTATCGGAGTTGGAACGATGAAAGGTGTAGCAATTCTTATCGCCACTTGCACAATGATTGCCATGCTTTCATTCGACGTGACGTTGATTGCCAATTCGGTAATCCTCACACTCCTGCCGAAACAAACAAGTTCTTTCGGCCCTGTCGGATTAAAGGGAAATTTCTCCCGGAAAGCTCTAAGGGATTGCTACATTATTCCGGGGAAAGGTCCTCCGGTCCAAATGTAGCAAGAACAACAATTTCTTCCACAAAGCAGCACACTAAGAGGAAAGCAAAAAGCTTTCCTCATTTTTTTTATTTAGACTTCAGCAATAATTACCACGTAGTTCTTACCATATTTCTTGGCGCACTTGGGACAGGTTGTATACCACATATACATTTTTTTAATACTCAAGTCTCTGCCCTTGACATATTCTTCAAAGTTTTTGCACCACTCCCCTGTTTTACTGAAATCACCTTCATAGACTTTACTTAGATATTTACCGCTTAAAGATATATTCTCGGCTCCCGGAATTTCTTTGTCTACCGCCAAATAAATATCCATATTCCATTGAGAAGGATGGTCAGAAAGACAAAGTAAGTCAGGTGTTTGAGCTCCGGCTTGTTCTACTTTCTTTAATAGTCTTGTGATAACCGAACCGAAATTGAGAGGAATGAAGAATAAAGTAAAAACTTTGTCCTTAATGAATCTTTTGTTGCTCCATTCTAATATTTTTTCATCCCACGGAGTCGGATCGAATTTTGGACAGCATTCAGTTTTGTTGTTCATATTTTTAATAATATTATTATGCTTAAATTTTATCACAAAACGATAGCTGATCAAAGTCTTAAACAATTTGACTAATTTGTGTTTTTATATTATAAATAGTGCACCAAGTTATTTAAAATCATAATAAAGAATATGAGACGAGTATTTAGCGGGTTTATGCCCCTTAAATATTCGTCTCATAATGTTATGTTGTGGGGCGATTCTTTACCAGAGGGAGTCTGGTTTTCAGGTGATATTATGCGTGGAATAAAAATCTTTGGAAGGTTACTCTTCCCTAAAGTAAACGGTATTGAGGACGCCAGAGACTCCTATTATCATTTCTCTGGAAAGAATTGTCCCAAAAGAGCATTTGCATTGCAAGAGTGGACAAATCTTTATCTTCCGCTGATTCAAAAGGCCATTCAAGATAAAGATGTTGATGCCTTTTTCAAATTAGTCGCTTCATACAGTATGCCTCCCGAAGGAAAAGCCTGGGATGAAGCAGTGGCAGTCGCAGAATCATTCATATCAATGATTTCAACGTCTCAGCAAGCAAAGAATATATATCCACAGCAGAATTCGTGTGGTTATTCCGGCCATAACAAAGTATACTGCTCTAAAAACATTGAAAAGAGATGGAATGAACTCTCTGCTCCTGAAATTGAAGCAGCGAAGAGTATTGCCGAGATAAAAATTGCCGTTGAAAATTCTTTCTTTAACGGCGAACTATTCATCAAAGGCATGTTGAAATGGGTGGATGCTTGCCATACCGTGGATGAAATTGAAAAGTTGATGAATCACATCTCAAGCTACTACTATACTAAAATAAGCCCGATAGTGTCGGAAGCCATCAAAGAAAAAACAGTATCGGTTCTTCTCGCCGAAACACCGAAAGTAACCGACATTAAGACTATCAAGTCTTATTATCACTTTGCTCCTCAAAAAAGCGCGGTGAGGATTTTCATCTTCGAAAGATGGCTCGAGCTTTGCACTACCCCGGAAGAGGCAAACGAAGCATTCATCTATGCTCCGGAAGAAAGGGTTGTCTGTCAACTCGGAGCATACAAGAGGATGCAAGCGCTTCTCTCAGTCAAAACATAAACATTTTTCCGAACACTTTAAAGTATTCGGATTTTATTTATTAAAAAAAAGAAAGAGTAATCAAAAACCCCGCCATCAGACGGAGTTTTTTAATAAATGTTTTATTCTTGTTCCGGTTGATCCTTTTTTTCTTGGCAACCGCACTTACAATCAGGAGGACATGAACAACAATAAACACAAACTTCCGGATTACAAGAACACTCTGTTTTTTCATTTAAAGGCATTCCACAAGTACATTTTCTTTCTTCGTTTTCCATATTATTTAAATATTATTTATTAAATAATTTAACAAACCAACCGAACAAACTAAATTTGCTTTCGTTAGCTTTAACGATATCGTTGATTTTTTGACGTTCGGCTTCTAGAGTTTTAATTTGTTCCTGAATAGTTGTTATATCTTGGCTGTTCTCTAATTTAGTTAACAATGTATTCAATCTATCTATATGATTATCCATGTTCGCAATTTCGCTGCGCAATTGACCGATATTCTTATAATCTAAACCAATTAAAAATATTTTCAATCCGTTCCTTGCATCAACTTTATCTATAGTGTCGGCTATATTATCTTTGCTTTGATTTTGTTGCTGAGCCATGGTTCTTATTTGTTCGCCAACTTCTCCCTGTTCATTATCGGCAGCGGTTAAAAGACCTTGAACAAATGTTGACATGTTATTCCTGTGCTGCTCTCCTTTCGTTTGACCATTATCCTTTGCTTCGACAAAAAAGACCGAACAACAAAAAGTAGTCACTAAAATTGAAAATACTACAAACAATGAGATGCTTTTTATTTTTTGCATATTTTATATTTATTAATAATAATATATGACCTTTAATAAATTATATTATAAATAAAAAGTTTGTCTATAGTTTACAGGAACCTCAAAGCGAATTCAGATTTTTTTAAGTTGATTTCGGTTTAAATTTATTTTATCAATTCAACCATTAAGCTTTCTAAAGGTATTCCATTATATTGTTCTTTGCTAATTTCTTTGTTTTCACGAAGAATATTAACCTTAAATCCGGCACTTTTAATTTTATCCAAATAGTCATCTTTCAATAATGCTCCCGCGACACAACCACATAATAAATCTTTATCATTTCTTTGTTTTTCTGAAAGTTCTTCCAATAAAACAATATCTGAAAGATAAATCTTTCCTCCGGGCTTAAGAACCCTGTATGCCTCCTTAAAGGTTTTAATTTTGTCAGGAGTTAAATTAATAACACAATTAGTGATTATTGTATCAACTGAATTATCTTTAAGCGGTAAGTTCTCTATTTCTCCCAAAATAAATTCAACATTGGTTATATTTTGTTTTTCAGCATTTTCTTTTGCCTTTTCTATCATTTCTTCAGTCATATCAACGCCGATAATTTTTCCCTTATCACCAACCTTTTTAGCCGCTAAAATAGCATCTATTCCAGCTCCCGATCCTAAATCTAAGACTATGTCCCCTTCTTTTATTCTTCCAAATGCTAATGGATTTCCGCAGCCAAGACCAAGATTGGCTTCGCCAACAATTTTTAATTCTTCCTCAGAATAGCCAATACTTTTTGAGATATTTTTTGCATTACTGCATCCGCACCCACAAGAAGAATTATTAATTGCTATGTCTTTGTATTTGTCTTTAACAATATTTTTGATAGATTCTTTTTTTATGATCATGTATTTCTTAAATTTTTAATAATTGTATTAAATATAATTATATCTCTAAAAAGAAAAAGCGCCAACAATAACACTATTTCTATCTAATATTTTGCAAATATCATTATTCTTTCTTCTTATCTAAACGTAAGAGAAATTCTTCTATCAATTTTTTGACCTCAAGATAATTTTTAGTTTCCATTAACCTATCTCTAAGCTCTTTAGCACCGTTAAACCCTTTTGCGTAGGCGTGAAAATGTTTTTTCATAACATTAAATTGCTTCGGGTCATTAAAAAGTTCTACATGCTCAACAATAGCTTTTAGTCTTTCTTGAGCAGAAGGTAATTTATCAGAAAAAAACCAAGGATTTCCTAAGGTGGCTCTTCCAACCATAATTCCATCAATTTTGTTTTCTTTAATTAATTCGTAAGCTTGGGTAAGAGACTTTATATCTCCATTTCCAATAATCAACGTCTCCGGAGAATACAAATCCCTCAATCTTACAATCTCTTTCGCTAAATTCCATTGTGCGGGAGAACGATACATTTCTTTTCTAGTACGAAAATGTATGGTTAGTGCGGCAATATTTTCTTGTAAGAGGGGTATAATCCATTCAGTGATTTGATTTTCATCATATCCAAGACGAGTTTTTACCGAAACAGGGATTTTCTTTGTTCCTTCTTTTGTTGCTCTAATGATTTGTTTTGCCAAATTAACATCTTTTATCAATGCGGCGCCCGCTCCTTTCTGTTCAATGGCTTTATCGGGGCATCCCATATTAATATCAATACCATCGAAACCAAGTTTTTCAATCTCTTCCGCTGCTTTTTTAAAATATGATGGATCGGAACCGAAAATCTGAGCGACGATCGGATGTTCGGCCGGAGAAAACTTTAAAGTTTTAAGACAGATTTCACGACCCTTGGAGAATAATCCTTCAACAGAAACAAACTCTGTCCAAAAAACATCGGGTCGGCCGTGTTTTAAAAGCATAAGCCTAAATGCATCATCAGTAACCCCTGACATCGGAGCTGCAACAACAATAGGCTTTTTTAGTTTTTTCCAAAAATTAGATTGCATGTTTTTCCAACACAAAAATTTTTATTATTGAATCATGACAAATATTGACATACAGGGCAAGGATTAACGTTAAATTTTATAAAAAAAAGAGGGGCCATTCATAGAATGTGCCGCCATTTTAAGTAACCATAAAGGCTACCTGCTCCAATAAGAATTCCTACTGCGATACCTCCACCAACTGCCTGTAAGGAGTTTACGGTGGATATGAGGATGCTAACAGCTACATTGAGTAGATATGTGATAATTACCGCAATGATTGCGATAACAATCGCAGGTCCTCCCCATTTGTAGATAAAATCCCAAACACGATCTTCTAATGATGCCATACGAATCACTAATTTCCTAGATATATTATACAATATAATGTTATATATTGTCAATAGTAAGATATGTAGGGGCGATGGGATAAACTCAGAACCTTTTTGAGGCTACATCAAGCTGATTAGTTTATTTAGCAACGTCTCTTCTTTCTCTTACAAATCCTATACGCTTATTTTTCGCCGTCATTTTTATAAAGTGAGCTAAAGATTTTTTATACATATCCATACCATGTCTTTTCCGACCCTCAATGTATGCAACTCTGATGCGCTGATATGAGGGTGGCATTTTTTGAAAATATTCCCAAGCGTCTTTGTTTGCTTTTAATGTTTTTAAAATATCTGCGGAGATTATAAAATTATCAGCTTCTTCTATCTTTTCATTAAATGCATGCGCAATAGATTTTATTCCCCATTTCGTCATTTTCTTTTCCTTTATAAGCTCACGTATACGTTCTTTATTCATTTGTGAAAGTTCGCTTTTTGGTTTACGTGGTGAGAAACGTTGAGCAAAGCGTTCTTTGTCAATTTTTTTTAAAATGCCATCAATCCATCCATAACAAAGAGCCTCCATTACCGCATCGTCATATGAAATACGCGGTTTCCCAGTTTCTTTACGGTAATAAATAAGCCAAATTTCAGATTCTGTTTTATGATGTTTTGAAAGCCATGAATGCCACTTTTTTCTATTATCTACGTAAAGAGTTTTACCAAGTTTCATATGTTTTAATCTTTTACATTAGACTAATCGGCGCAAAGCTTTTTCGGTGTATCTTGCAAATTCCATTCTTTTTGATTTTCTTCATGTGTTCCTTTGTCCCATACCCTTTATGCTTTTTAAAATTGTATGCCGGATATGTTTTATCATATTCAATCATTATTCTATCTCTCGTCACCTTGGCGATAATGCTGGCCGCAGAAACGGAAAACACCTTGTCATCAGCTTTAATAATTGATATCTGAGCAATTTTCAAATTAAGTTTCATTCTTCCATCAAGGATAAGATGATCAACTTTAATCTCATTCCTTTTTTCTAAATTCTTAACTGCCTTAATCATTGAGAGTTTAGTCGCTTCTAAGATATTAATTTTATCAATCATCTTTTCTGAAACCATTCCAATTCCCCACTTCAATTTAGAACTATTGATTAAATTAGGATAGACCTGTTCCCTCTTCTTTTCGCTTAACTTTTTTGAATCTTTGACCGATTTAATTTTTTTCGCGTGTTTAAAGTCTTTTTCCAAGATTAAAACAGCGCTGGACACGACCGGACCAGCCAAAGGACCTCTTCCCGCCTCATCAATTCCCGCCACATATTTATACCCCTTTTTCCAGAGCTTCTTTTCTTCTTGAATCATAATCAAATATGGGATATTATTAAGATATATTAAACATATTAACATATGGTCATATTAAACGGCAATAATAAAGAAGAAGTCTTGGGTCAGATGGAAATAATTAATGAAATCAAGATGGCGGAAAAAGAAGGCCGCCCAGTTGATTTCAGTAATAAAACTCTGTCTGATTTTAACGTTATTATTGATAAGATTAAATTCGGATTGAATCTGGAAAATGCAAAAATAATGGGACCGGTCTTCTTGGGAGAAATAGTAATCATCGGAGACCTTAATTTGAAAGGAGCGGTCATCAATGGTTCATTGTATTTGGGTAAAGCGGACATAAAAAAAGATTTAATATTTGAAAACGCACAGATTAACGGAGCGATTAACTTAGTCGGATCTAAAATCGGAGGAAACATCAATGCCAGAGGGTTAATTACCGTCGGCTTTTTGTCTCTCGCCAAAACAGAAATATTCGGTGACGTGATTTTAGAGAATGCCGAAATCGAATCGGCCAATTACGATGACTTATTAGTAAGAGGCGATGCTTTCTTTGGTACGGCCAATGTCGGCGGAAACCTTAACTTGGGAAAAATGAAAACCTCGGGAACGATTGACTTAGATGAAACCAATGTCGGCAGTAACCTTGTTTTGACGGGAACGGAAAGCCAAAAAGGAGCGATTGATACGACCCGCGCAAAAATAGGAGGGAAAAAGATTATTTAATTGAATTAGACAAATGAATCAGAAGTTTACACATTTGCATTTGCACTCGCACTATTCTCTTTTGGATGGATTAGCGAAAATAGATGACATTATTGATAGAGTCAAAGAACTTGGCATGGATTCGGTTGCTATTACCGACCACGGAACCATGTATGGAGTAATCGAATTCTATCAAAAAGCCAAAGCCAAAGGAGTGAAGCCGATTATCGGCTGTGAAGTATACGAAGCAATCAGAGGCATGGAAGACAAAACTCCTAATCTTGATGGCAGGCGTTTTCACTTAATTCTTTTGGTTAGAAACGAACAAGGATACAAAAACTTGGTCAAGATTGTTACCGAGGCTCACTTGAAAGGCTTTTATTACAAACCCAGGGTGGATTTAGAATTGTTGGAAAAGTATTCCGAAGGATTAATCGGTATGTCCGCCTGTTTGCAAGGCCACATCCCTCATTTATTACTTTCTAATAAAAAAGAAGAAGCCGAAGAATTGGCTTTGCGATATCAAAAAATGTTCGGCAAAGGAAATTACTATTTGGAAATACAAAATCACCCCGGCATACCCGAACAAGCCAGAGCCAATAAAATGATAATCGAGTTGAGTAAAAAAACAGGAATTCCATTGGTGGCTACCAACGACTCTCATTATGTTAATAAAGATGATGCCGAAGCTCAGGATGTTTTAATGTTGATTAATACCGGAGCGGATATTAACGACAAGGAAAGACTATCAATGATTGGAGATGATTTTTCTATCAAATCAGGAGAAGAAATGATGGAAGATTTTAAAGATGTTCCTGAAGCAATTACTAATACCCAGAAAATAGTCGAACAATGTAATCTGGAATTGAAATTGGGAGAATTCAAACTTCCCTCTTTCGATGTTCCTGAAGGAAAAACTTCGGAAAGCTATTTAAGAGAATTATGCTATTTGGGAATTGAAAAAAAATACGATATTCATTCTTCCGAATTAAAAGATATTCTTGATAAGGTGAGCGAGAAAAAAGAAATAAAGCTTGAAGAAATCAAAGACGTTAAATTGAAAGAAGTGATTGAGAGAATGGAATACGAATTATCGGTCATTAATCGTACCGGCTTTTCCGGATACTTTTTAATCGTTCAAGATTTTGTTAATTGGGCCAAGAATAATAGAATTGTTGTCGGTCCGGGCAGAGGTTCGGCCGGAGGTTCAATTGTCGCCTATTTGGCCAATATCACCAACGTTGATCCTTTAAGATATAATCTGTACTTCCAGAGATTCTTGAATCCGGACAGAATTTCACCGCCGGATATCGATTTGGATTTTACCGACAAAAGAAGAGATGAGGTTATTAACTACGTGGCTGAAAAATACGGCCGAAACAAAGTGGCTCAGATTATCACTTTCGGAACCATGGCCGCCAAAGCTTCCATTCGTGATGTCGGTAGAGCTTTAGGTTATCCATATTCGTATTGCGACAAAATTGCGAAAATGATTCCGCTTGGTTTCAGCTTGAGCGATACTTTAGAAAAAATAGATGAATTTAAAAGTTTATACGAATCAGATAAAGAAGCGGAAAGACTGATTGATTTGGCTTTAAAAATTGAAGGTTGTGCCAGGCACGCTT
Organism: Minisyncoccales bacterium; assembly: GCA_049302755.1. GTDB lineage: Bacteria > Patescibacteriota > Minisyncoccia > Minisyncoccales > Minisyncoccaceae > UBA2211. Next base: position 16,301 of record JBAQMK010000004.1, read on the forward strand.
CAACTCATGCTTGCGGAGTTGTGATTTCAAGAAATCCCCTAGATGATTCCGTTCCCATCCAACATCCGACTCAGGACGAAAATGGAATCGTGACTCAATATGAAATGCATGCGGTTGAATCAATGGGATTATTGAAAATGGATTTCTTGGGATTAAAAAACCTAACCATTATCGAAGAAACACTGAAAAGAATCTATGCTGTTCGCGGAATCAACGTTGATATCGACAGGATTCCGTTAGATGACCCCAAGACATACAAATTATTACAGGACGGAGATTGTATCGGTGTCTTCCAATTGGAGTCTGATGGAATGAGAAGATATGTTAAACAATTGAAACCGACCGAAATCGAAGATATTATCGCTTTGGTGGCTTTGTATCGTCCCGGTCCGATGCAGCATATTCCCGAATATATTAACGGTAAGCACAAAAGAAAGGAAGTTAAATACATGCATCCATTATTGAAGCCGATTCTGGAAAATACTTACGGTATCCCCGTTTATCAAGAGCAAATCATGCGTATCGCCCAGGATTTAGCCGGCTTTACCTTAGCCGAAGCCGACATCTTGAGAAAAGCGATTGGTAAAAAGATTGAAAAGCTTTTGATGGAACAGAAAGACAAGTTTGTTGACGGTATGAAAGCGAATAAAATTGATGAAAGAATTGCCGTTGAATTATGGCATTGGATTGAACCGTTTGCGAGATATTCATTTAATAAATCACACGCTGCTTGTTATGCCATTATCGCCTACCAAACCGCCTATCTTAAAGCTAATTATCCGGTTGAATACATGGCAGCTTTATTAACTGCCGAAGGTTCTGATCTAGAAAGAATTTCAATCTTGATTGAAGAATGTAAGAAAATGAAAATTGAGGTTTTGCCGCCGGAAATCAATGAAAGTTTCAGTAACTTCAGTGTGGTTCCGGATAAAAGACAAATCAGGTTCGGATTATCAGCCATTAAAAACGTCGGCTATAATATCGTTGAATTAATTGTTAACGAAAGAAAAAAGAACGGACACTTTAAAACTATTGAAGATTTTATTTCCCGAGTCGAGGCTAAAGTTTTAAATAAAAAATCATTGGAAAGCTTGACCAGAGCCGGAGCTTTTGACAATCTAAAAGAAAGAAATCAAATTCTTTTAAATTTAGAAAAGCTTTTGGATTGGTCGAAAAAAAACCAGAAGATAAAAGAAAGTGGACAAAGAGGTTTGTTTGATAACTCAACTTCCGTCAGTTTTTCTAACGGCATTACCTTAGATAATGTGGAACCGGCTAATGAATATGATAAACTGATGTGGGAAAAAGAATTATTAGGTCTATATATTTCCGGTCATCCTTTGGAAAAGCACCGAGAAATGTTAGAACAACAAACGACGTCGATTAGAAAGATTGTCGCCGACCTGAATGGTACGGGCGCCGGTAGTCGAAACCCCTTTGAAAAATACATCATTAATGGTGAGACGGTCACGATCGGCGGCATCATCTCCAGTATTAAAAAAATACTAACGAAAAAGGGAGACCCGATGATGTTCATCAAAGTTCAAGACTTGACGGACACGATTGAAGTAGTCGTCTTCCCTTCAATGATTGAAAAAAATCCCTACGCTTTTGTAGAAAATAAAATAGTGTCGATTACCGGCAGGACGGACACGAAAGACGGAATGCCAAAAGTAATCGCCAGTGAAGTAGAAGAAATATTAGAAGCATAATTATAAATATATGGAATTAGAAGAAATAAAACATTCGTTATCGCACATCTTAGCCGCTGCCGTTAAAGAACTATACCCGACTGCCAAGTTCGGCATCGGACCGGCCATCGAAAACGGCTTCTATTATGATATTGAAGTCGAACTTAAAGAAGAAGACTTGGCAAAAATAGAAAAGAAAATGAAAGAGTTTCTTAAAAAAGATATTCCTTTTGTTAAAAAAGATATCTCTAAGAATGAAGCCAAAGAGATATTTAAAGACCAGCCTTACAAACTAGAATTAATTGAAGAAATACCAGAAGAAAAAGTTTCTATCTATACTTCGGGTGATTTCGTTGATTTATGTAAAGGACCTCATGTCAAATCAACCAAAGAAATCAATGCCAAAGCTTTCAAATTACAAAAGTTGGCCGGAGCCTACTGGAAGGGCGACGAAAAAAATAACATGTTAACCAGAATCTATGGTTTGGCTTTTGCAACCGAAGAAAAATTGAACGAGTATTTAATTATGCTTACCGAAGCAGAAAAGAGAGACCACCGAAAATTAGGAAAAGAATTAGATTTGTTCCATATCGATGAAGAAGTCGGTATCGGCTTAGTTCTTTGGCACCCCAAGGGAGCCATCTTATGGAGAATCATTGAAGACTTTTGGTTTAAAAAACATTTAGAGAACGGATACGATTTAGTAAGAACTCCGCATATCGGAAACAGAAGATTATGGGAGCGTAGTGGCCACTGGGGTTTCTATTCAGGCAGTATGTATCCTCCAATAGAAGTCGGACAGTCGCTAGAAGAATTAAAAAACAAAGATGAAATTAAGGAATCGGAACAATTCTTGTTAAAACCGATGAACTGCCCTTTCCATGTTTCAATTTATAACAGTTCTCCCCGTTCTTATCGAGACTTGCCGTTGCTTTGGGCAGAAACAGGAACTGTTTATCGATTTGAAAAGAAAGGTGAACTTTCCGGCTTAACTAGAGTCAGAGGTTTTACCCAGGATGATGCTCATATTATTTGCCGCAAAGACCAAGTTGAAGATGAATTAAAAAAAGTAATTGACTTTATTCTTTTCATCTACAAATCTTTCGGATTCAGCGCTGATTCGGTAAACGTTTATCTCTCTCTAAGAGATCCGAAGAACAAAGAAAAATATGCCGGTAATGATGAAGGTTGGAATTTCTCGGAATCAGTCTTGAGAAATGTTGCTAAAGAAAAAGGATTAAACTTTAAAGAAGAAGAAGGCGAAGCAGCTTTCTATGGTCCTAAATTAGATTTCAAAATCAAGGATGCTTTAGGACGTGAATGGCAATGCTCGACCCTACAATTCGATTTCAATCTACCAGAAAGATTCCAGATGGAATTCACTAATGACCAAGGAGATAAAGAACAGCCCTATATGTTGCACCGGGCTCTCTTCGGTTCATTCGAAAGATTCATCGGTCTTTTAATCGAACATTATGCCGGCGCTTTCCCTTTCTGGTTAGCCCCTGTCCAAATTAAGATTCTTCCAGTCGGAGAATCTCACCGTGAATACGCTAAAATTGTGGCCGAGAAACTAAAAGAATATCGAGTGAAGATAGATGATAATAATGAAACTATCGGTAAGAAGATTAGAAGCGGTGAAATGGAAAAAATCCCCTACTTATTAGTGGTTGGAGATGTAGAAAAAGAAAATAAGACTGTGAGCGTAAGGCAAAGAGGAAAAATAGACTTGGGAGTATTAAGCATTGAAGAGTTTATTAAGAAAATTAATAATTAATTTAATACATGAAAAAAATATTATTCTTGATTTTTGCTACTGTCTTAATGTTTTCATCTTTTTCCGTTTTAGCCGAAGAAACAACTATTACGTCTGAGGATTTAAATGTTTCTAACCCAACCGTTCTTCCTAATAATCCTTTTTATTTCTTAAAAGAATTTGGAAGAGAAATCCAAATGCTGATAACTTTAGATCCAATTAAAAAAGCGGAAATAAAATTAAAGATTGCCAGTGAAAAATTAGTTGAAGCCGATAAATTGTCAGGCAATAAAGAAGATTTGGAAAACGCTTTATCCAATTACACTAACTCTCTTAAGAGCCTACAAGAATACACTTCAACCTTAAAACAAGACAGTGAAAGCAGTAATATTTTTTTGAAAAAGATAACCATCCAAACTTTCAATCAACAAAAACTGTTGGACCAGATAGCCGAAAAAAGAGCCGAATCATCTCAAAAGATTTTCGAATCAAAAGAAAAAGCCCTCAATAGTCTAACCAATACTTCTTTGGGATTGGGTTCTTCGATAAAAGTCAGGGATGCTATTGAAGAAGCGATTGATAATGCAAAAACAGGAACAACCAATGTTTTAGAAGTATTGAAAAGAGTGGAAAGCATTGTTCCCGAACAGGCCAGAAAAGCAATTATTGAGGTGGAGAATAAAATCATTGAAAGAGGATTAACTGACACTAATTTAACCGAAGAAGAAAAAAATAAGCTGAATGAATACTTTTCCGAATTAAAAACGAAGAATGAATACAAGGATTTAATATCCGAAGAATATATTCAAAAATTGGTAGCCGAAAATCAAGACATTTTAGATGACTTGGGAAATATTTCAGAAGAAGACAAAGCTAAGTTATTGGAATACGGCCAAAGCGTTCTTTCTCGAAAAGATATTGACTACAAGGATATATTAAACGGTTTATTTTCTTTAAGTATTTCTTCTGAAGCAAAAAAAATAGTTGATGAAATGCAATCACAAATTGCCAATAGATACAGCGAAGGCGGTATTACTTGTCTTGAAGTTGTAAATCCGGTCTGCGGAACTGATAATAAAGACTACAATAGTCTTTGTGAGGCAAAAAAAGCCGGAGTCAGTGTTGCCTATAAAGGAAAATGTGGAACCTGTATCGGCGAAGGAAAAATTGTTGCTATTGGAAAAGTATGTTGTCCCGGATATACCGCCACACTAAAAGACGGACAAAATATTTGTCAGAAAATTACTCAAACAGACGACACAGATAATATTGTTTGTCCTACTCTTTGGGATCCGGTTTGCGGAGAAAACGGAAAAACATACAGCAATGAATGTTATATTAAAGCGGCTGGAATAAATATTAAATACAAAGGAGAATGCCAAAAAGGAACAACTCAAATCGCTAATCCGGCTTCAACCTTTTGTGTTCAGCAAGGATACAGATTAGAAATAAGAACCGCTGAAGACGGAGGTCAATACGGAGTTTGTATTTTTAATGACGGAAAGGAATGCGAGGAATGGAAATTCTACAATAAAGAGTGCGGAACGGAATATAGAAAATAATTTGAAATAAAAAAAGTCCGGCTTAAGTGAATTTAGTTGTTTACCTGTTTTGTTTCGGTAAAATTCACTTTCCGGACATTTGATGGCATCCTTACCCTTAATGGTACGCGCAGGACACGATCTTTTTCTGTCGCCGGTTGGATTACTCCAATGTCGACAATGTTGTTCAACATACAGTTCGATCCTTCAGTGTTAACGTTCATCATGTTCTTTTCCTCCATATGTGACTTTAATGTTCTGAGGATATTATAGAACATATACTAATATTTGTCAATAGGTTGTATTAACACCCTATTTTGTGTAGTATTTATATATGAAATATCAGATTATCACCTTCGGTTGCCAAATGAATAGGTCTGATTCAGAGAGAATCTCTTCAATCTTAGAGGACCTGAATTACCAGGGAACCCTTAACCAAAAAGAGGCTGATTTGGTAGTAGTTAATATGTGTTCTGTAAGGCAATCAGCCGTTGACCGAGTTTACGGACTAATTCCCCAGTTCAGGGCTCTCAAAACGAAGAATAAGGCCTTTAAAACGGTTCTAACTGGCTGTATTTTGAAGCCGGAAAGAACCAAACTAGCCGAAGTTTTTGATTTTGTTTTAGATAAGGAACATTTGGATAAATGGCCGGAATTACTAAAAGGAAAAGAGGTCAAAGTCAATCGCTTTAACTATTTGAATATCCTCCCGAAACACCAGAGTAAAATTCAGGCTTTTGTTCCTATTTCCAATGGCTGTGATAACTTCTGCACTTATTGCGCTGTCCCCTTCACCCGCGGCAGACTTATTTCCAGGAATCACAAAGATATCTTAAAAGAAGTTAAAGATTTGGTGAATAAGGGATATAAAGAAATTTGGCTTTTAGGAGAAAATGTTAACAGTTACAATTCCAAAGGAGTTGATTTTAGTAAACTAATAAAAGAGATTGATAAAATTGAAGGAAAATTTTGGTTACGTTTTACCAGTCCTCATCCCAAAGATTTTTCTGATGAATTAATTAAAACCTTGAAAGAGAGTAAGAAGTTTGTTCCCTATCTTAATTTACCAGTTCAATCGGGAGACAATACCATTTTAAGAAAAATGAATCGGCCGTATACCAGAGAAAAGTATCTAACTTTGGTTAAAAAGATAAAAAAAGCTTTCAATAACAATATCAGTATTTCAACTGACATCATTGTTGGCTTTCCCGATGAAACCGAAACACAATTTAAAAACAGTGAAAGATTAATGAAAGAAGTCCAGTTTGATTTAGCTTTCATCTCTGAATACTCTCCCCGTCCTCAATCTTTTTCCTGCGAAAAACTAACAAACAATGTTTTAAAGAAAGATAAAAAAAGAAGGGCGTTAGCTTTAAATCAAATATTAAAAGAAACTGCTTTAAAAAACAATTTAAAGTTATTAAACAAGGAAGTAGATGTTTTGGTCTTAGAAAAAGAAGGTGAATATTGCAATGGACGGACGGAAGGAAACAAGGCGATAAGATTCAAATCAAATGAAGATTTATCGGGAAGATTTGTTAAAGTCAGAATAATTAAAGCTACGGCCTGGAATTTTGAAGGAACTCTAGTCAAACCGAAACTAATTGTTGTTTTGGGTCCTACTGCATCCGGCAAAACTGATTTGGCAATTGATTTGGCCAAGAAATTCAACGGAGAAATAGTCTCTGCCGATTCAAGAACAATATATAAAGGAATGGATATCGGAACCGCTAAACCAAAAGAAATAAAAAGAATCCCTCATTATTTAATCGATATTGTTTCTCCTGATGAAGATTTTAACGTTGCCTTATTTAAACAAGAAGCCATTAAAAAGATTAATGAAATAATAGAAAAAGGAAAGCTGCCTATTCTTGTTGGCGGAACAGGACTATACATCAAATCAATCGTTGAAAATCTTGATTTTCCGCAAGTCAAAGCCGATGAAAAATTAAGGAATAAGCTGGAGAAAAAAGGAACCGAAGAATTGTTTGAGATGTATAAGAGTTTGGATAAAGAAGGAGCAATAAGGATAGATAAGAATAATAGAAGAAGATTGATCAGGGCGATCGAAGTTTCTCTATCTCTTAAAGAGCCTTTCTTTAAGGAAAGAAAAAAAGAACCGATATATGATGTTCTTCAGCTTGGAATTAAGATTGATAAAAAAAAGTTGGAAGAAAGAATTAAAAAAAGAGTTGATAAAATGATTAAGCAAGGACTGGAAAAAGAAATTAAGATTCTATCTAAAAAATACGGTTTTAATATTCCTCCCATGCAGACTATCGGCTACCGCGAATGGGAAGATTATTTTAATAAAAAAGAAAATCTTGAAAATACAATTGAAAAAATAAAAACCAATACGATTAAATTTGCCAAAAGGCAAATGACCTGGTTTAAGAAAGACAAAACTATTAAATGGATATAAAAAAAGAGAACGATTTTTCGTTCTCAATGTATATCGAAGGTTACCATTATGTTATATGTTTCTAAGAAAGTTTTTAAGCTTTCTTTTTCGATATACCAGATAACTCTTGATCTTTCGATTTCTTGTACGGCTTTTACCTGATGGTCATTTATCCACTTTTTAATCCGGGCCTCAGGCATACTTAATCCCGTAGCAACATCATCAATGCGACAGTAATTTCCACCATTGTGTTTTCTTGCCCTGACTGTGCAATATCTTGTTTGTTTTTGTGGTGGGACTGTGTCGCTTTTTGAATCTGGCACAACCTCTTCTGCTACTGGAGGAGAATTTTCTTCTTCAGTATCTTTCGGAGTGGGTTGTGGTTCTTCAGTAATTACAGGAGGAGGATCATCTTGCTCCTTTCTATTCACAGTATTGTCCGGAATCGGATTTACATCAGACAAATGATCTGCCGGTTCTTGAACGGGAGCAGGACGAGGTAAAAGCTTTGTAGCCCTTTTGGTGGTCTCAGGTTTACCCCTTAATGATTTAATGAGATCTTGATTGGATTTGATGAATTCATTAAGTTTGTCTTCCTCAACTCTCCACCCCCTAGCCTTTCTTCCGGCTTGAATTTTTTCTTCCTTACATAGATTAACAAAAACATCGTAAGGAAGAGACAATATTTTAGCGGCTTTTCTGCCTTTGATCCAGACTTTTGATTCAGGAGAAGATACAGGAATTGCAGGAGCTAATAATTGATTTATAATTACCTGCATTTTTCTTAAAAAATCTTCGATTCCTTTTAAGTTAACTAGTTTTCCGCCATCTTCCATGTCGGCGACTTTGGTCATACCACGAATCATTACTTCGATGTCTTTCGAGTTACAGTTTAACGCTTCTGCAGCCGTTTTTACCGTCATCCATACATCTTTAAAGTCAGTCATCATTATCACCTCATTTGACAAAGATCTGTTATCGCTAACTAAAGCGATTTAAATAAAGAATATACGATTTATATAATTTGTCAAATAACAAAAAAGAGCCTCTCGGCTCTCTTTATTTTTATTTTTCTTCTTTCTTGTGGTCCATTCCGCAACAGCACTTCCCTCTTTCTTTGCAAACAATTCCCAAACCGATAACGATTAAAAGACAGGGCCAAATTATTTGCCAAGCATCTCCAGAAATAATTCCCAAGCTTTGCAATAAAAAGGCTAAACCGATAATTACAATAACAATTCCGATCATCATATTTTTGAATTTAATTATATATTAACGACCTTTTTATATTATTCATATTATACCAGACAATTAAGGATAAAAAAAGCGGATTGATATTATCTCACCGTTATAATTTTCTGATTTCTTTGCAGACTATTTCTGCTAGGTCGAGTACTGCCTCGATTTTTTCAGGATGTCTTCTCCATTTTGGAAAAACATATATCTTAATGTGTTTGTCTCTGTAGTTTTCCCAGCTGTGACCGAATCTTATCGGATACGAGAAAAAGTACCAGAGCTTTTCATGATTAGTAATCCCCGGGAAATAAAACATATACATTTCCGCGGGTCCAGCTGTTCCTCCTAATGGACCGGGACCGGAAGCCCAGGCCGAATTAAGTAATTGGAAATCTTTGTTGTTTTTTGTCCAACAAAACCATTCTTTTTTCAATAAGGATTGAAAATCAATGGTGTTGATCCGGCCGATAGTTTCAATATCGGACTGAAGGCTGATATATAGAAGAATGATATCTATAATATCGCCGAAGCGTATTTCTTGAAGATATTCTTCTCTCTTATACATCTCGCCCCTTATTCCATCATCGGTACTTTCTTTTACGAATTTCAGTATTTTCTCTCTGGGACTAATGACCATCGTAAATCTCCTATGTAATTGGGAAAGAGCTTTCCTTCCAAATAGATATTAATCCTTTTTAAACTAAAAAGTCAATTTAAGTAAATTAAAACAGCCCTTGAAGGCTGTTTAATGTTATTTATCCAAGTTTTTCTTCAGTAATTCGGCTACCGTCTGCGGATTGGCTTTTCCTTTTGAAGCCGCCATAATTTGTCCGACCAAGAAGGTAAAACTGTTCTGCTTTCCCTTTTTATAATCTTCAACCGCCTTGTCGTTTTTAGCTAAAACCGAAGAAATAATTTTATCTATCTCTCCCCCGTCGTTTATTTGCTTTAATCCTTTAGCGTCTAAAATATCAGACGGATCTTTCTGAGTATTATACATCTCCAATAAAATTATTTTAGCAATACTACTGGAAATATCTCCTTCGGTAATCATACAGATTAATTCGGCAAAGTTTTCAGCGGTAATTTTCTTCTCCAACTTAATTGAATCGTATTCTTTCATCTCCGGGTCATTCTTAATCAAAGCCTGAAGATCGGTTGAAAGATAATTAGAACAAACCTTAATTGAATTAATTAAATCATTTTTGCATTCTCTGTCTTCTCTCCAACATTTCAATTCGGAAACTATCTTTTCAAAATAATCAGAAAGGACTTCGTCTTTGATATAGAACTCAATTGATTTAGCATCCAATGAATATTCTTCACTAAATCTATTCCTTTTTCCTTCCGGCAGTTCCGGCAATCTTCCTTGGATATCATTAATCATTTCGTCAGAAATATTTAAGGGTGGCAAATCGGGTTCAGGAAAATATCTGTATTCAAAAGAATCTTCTTTATTCCTCTGTTCCATGGTAACTTGCCTAGTATCGTGCCAGCCTCTTGTTTCTTGAATAACTTTTTTCCCTTCGTCTAGTAATTCCGCTTGTCTTTTAACCTCAAATTCGATTGATTTCTCAACCACCCTAAAAGAATTAAGGTTTTTAATTTCCACCTTGGTTCCCAATTGTTCGGTTTTACTGATTGAAATATTAACTTCACATCTCATTTGTCCTTTTTCCATATCAGCATCGGAAACATTGATATATTTTAAAATCAATTGTAATTCTTGAGCAAACTTCTTTGCTTCTTCGGCTGAATTAATATCCGGCTCAGTTACCAATTCCATTAAAGGAACTCCGGCCCGGTTGAAATCAACCAAACTTGAACCATCAGGAGCATGATTCAATCTTCCTGTATCTTCTTCCATGTGAATCCTATTGATTCTAATTCTTTTCACAGTTCCGTCATCTAAATGAATATCTAAATATCCGTTCTTACAAATCGGCAAATCGAATTGAGAAATTTGATAGCCTTTCGGCAAATCGGGATAGAAATAACTTTTCCTGTCAAATTTGGAATGATTCTGTATTTCACAATGCAAAGCCAGACCGGTTAAAATGATATTATTAATCGCTTCTTCGTTGATTACCGGCAAGGTTCCCGGATGAGCCATGCAAATCGGACAGACGTTTTTATTCGGAATCTTTTCATCGGGATTATTAGCACAAGAACAAAACATTTTTGATTTTGTTTTTGATTCGAAATGTATTTCTAATCCGATGGTTGTCTTGTACATATTATTTCTTTAATTCTTTCATTATTGAAACTCCGTGCGAAGAACCGATAATATCAGCTCCAGCTTTTATCATCGCTTTAATATCTTTTAAAGTTCTGATATTTCCCGAAGCTTTAATTAATAATCCCGGAGCATTTTCTCTCATTATCTTTAAATGTTTGGCCTTTTCGGCTATTTCCCTGTTTTCCAAAGGATCTTTATCGGTTGCCGTCTTAACGCAAATCGCTCCAGCTTTCTTAACAATTGAAGAAACCTTGGCAATTTCCGAATCAGTCAGCATTCCTGAAGCGATAATCACCTTGGTATTATGTAACTTACAAATATCTTTTAAATCTTTTTCAATCTTTCCCCATCTTTCGTGTTTCACATCAACCACATTAACCACGATGTCTAAATCATCAACTCCCTCTAAAACAGCTTTCTTGGCAATCTTTAATCTTTCTTCGTGGGTACTATCTCCAATCGGGTCATCAATTAAAACCACTGTCTTGATTCCCGTTCCGCTTAATTCATTGGCCACCAATTTAACAAAATTAGGCCTGATGCAAACTCCGCGGAATTGATATTCTTTCGCTTCAGCGCAAGTCTTGATAATATCATCTTTCTTGGATTCAATCCTAATATTTGTATGGTCGATATATTGGTTTATTTTCATATCCCTAATTTTTTATTTATTACCTCTAATATGTTTTTAAATACTTCTTCTGGTGTTTTTTCTCCGTCAATAGTCGTCCATTCACAAAAAACATTATCACGTGATATTTTTTCATATGTTTCATAAAGAGAATTCAAGAATTTTTTATCCGCTTCGTGTCTGTCTAAATTCTCAATCCCCTTCTGCTTTATTTTTCTTTTAAAAGATTCTTCCGGAGATATTTTAAGATATATGGTTAAATCGGGTTTTCTTAAATTAAATAATTTAGATAATTCTAAAAGTTTTTCCAATGGAAAACCGTTAATACACTGATAAACGATTGTTCCCGTAAAATATCTATCTCCAAGCACTATTTTACCACTTTCTAGATTATTTTCCATAGTCTCTTTATCTTTCATAAAATCAGCGAAAAACAATAAGGCTTGAGTTTCAACATTCATTTCAAATTTTTTGTGCAACCACTGGTCTAATAAATCGCCAATCGGCAAACCGTATTCAGGATATTTTTTATTTATTACTTCAAATCCTTTTTGCGATAAAAAATCAGACAAAAATTTTGTCTGAGTTCCCTTTCCACAGCCTTCAATTCCTTCTATTACGATAAACTTTCCCTTATTAAGTTCCATTTGAATTTATTTAGGCTTGTTCTAATTTGCTTTCCTGAGGATGTTGAGCACCGACATATTTGGCATTCTTTTTTAAATAATACGGATTAGTGGTTGGAGATGATAATGGTTCGAATACCAGTTGGCAGATTCTTGTTCCGGGATATAACAATACCGGAATCATGCCGATATTTTCCATTTCTAAAACGATTTTACCTTTGAATCCTGGATCAATATGTCCGGCGGTCGAATGGATAACAATACCCAATCTTCCTAAAGATGATCGTCCATCGATTCTCGCCGCAACATCAGCTGGTAAAAATACTTCTTCCATTGTAACACCTAAGACAAATTCTCCGGGATGAAAAACAAATGCTTCTCCTTCGGGAATCTTGACTGGTCGTGTCATACCATTAAAACTTTCCGGATCTTTGGTATCGATAAAAGCTTTTTTAGTATGTTCAAAGACCGCAAATTCATCCCCCAGCCTTAAATCCAAAGAAGCCGAACCTAATTGTTCTTCAAGGTTCGGCGTAGGAGTAATCTGAATCTTATTTTCTTCTATCAGTTTTTTAATGTCTCGGTCTGATAAAATCATTTATAGTTTAATCAATGACTTCTATTCCTAAGGACTTGGCTGTTCCAGTCAGAGTCTTCATCGCCTGATCAACATCAGTGGTATTCATATCCTGCATCTTCTGCTCGGCAACTTCTCTTAATTGAGCCTTGGTGATTTTTCCCACTTTCTTTTTATTAGCTTCACCAGATCCTTTTTCCAATCCAATCTTAGCTTTGATTAATTGCGGAGCCGGAGGCTGCTTCAAAATCATGGAATAAGTTCTGTCTTCGTAAACAGTAATATCAGCAGGAATCTTAAAGTTTCCCTTATCTCTAGTTAGTTCATTGAATTTAGAACAAAACTCGGCAATATTCACACCTTGAGATGCCAAAGCCGGACCTACGGGAGGTGCGGGAGTGGCCTTTCCGGCCTGAATATGCAATTTTACGATCGCTTTTACTTTCTTTGCCATATACTTAAATCTTTTTAATTTGTAATGATTCTAGTTCCAGCGGAGTATCTCTGCCGAACATATTAATTAACACTTTGACTTTTCCTTTCTCTTTATCTATTCCCGAAACCTTTCCGTCAGAATCTTTGAATGGTCCGTCAATAATCTTAACGGCATCACCTTTCTTGAAGTCAATTTTGTATTTCGGTTCTTCAACTTCAACTCTCTTTTTCAAAGATAACATCTCATCCAATGATACCGGTAATGGAACTGTTCCTGAACCAACGAATCCAGTTACATTGGGAGTGTTTCTGACAACGTACCATGAATCATCCGTAACGATCATTTCAACTAGTACGTATCCCGGGTAGATTTTTTCTTCGACTGTTTTCTTTTTTCCGTTTCTAATCTTAATCTTTTTTTCCTTAGGAACCATGACGTTGAAAATCTTATCTTCCATTCCTAAAGATTCTATCCTTTGGGTCAAGCTCTTGGCTACCGCGTCTTCATATCCAGAATATGTATGCAAGACATACCATCTTCTTTCATTTGTAATTTGTTGTTTTGACATATGTTTAGAATATGAAATTCTCCATTAAATAGATGTATAATAGGTCGCATAAACCCAAAAATCCAGCCACGACTAAACAAATAGCAATAACTGTTAAGGTGTATTTAATAGTTTCTGACTTGGTTGGCCAGGTGATTTTTTTTATCTCAGACCAAGCACCGCCAAGAAAATTGGATACTTTGTTTTCAGATTTCATATACGATTAGATTACCAAAAAGAGGCATAATTGTCAATTAGAGTATAAAAAAACGACCACTTGGTGGGCCGTTAAAACATACTTGACAGAATCTGGAAAATTCCCAGTTCGAAAGCGGCAAAACCGCAAACAACCAAGAGTACCGATAACATTATTTTTTCGATAGATTCTTGATTGAATTTCCACAGCGATACAAGGCCGGACAACATCGCAACCAGTCCGATTATCATGAAAATAACTCCAATCATTATCATCCTCTCTTTTTTCCTCAAAAATTAATAGAATCTGATTGGGGGTATTTTTTCCCGATTGCAGTCTGGTGCCTTGGCAACAGTCCTGTCTTTCTTCTCGTAACTAAAAGAATTTGTTCGGGCAAGATATCCCATTAGTTTCTTTATTCGAGGCCGGGAAAGAATCTTCTCGACCTGGACAATAACCCTCTGGTCGATAATCTTGTTTTTCGGATCAAATACTGGATAGACCGGAACGCCCCAGTAGACAAAATGATGTCCGAGCATGACATTAGCAGTCGTCGTTCGTCCGTTGCGACCGGAAAATCCGTATATCTCGATGAATTTAATTGGGACTCGCATCGGCCCTTTCCAGGATGACGGCCGGAAAAACTCAGAGTCATCAAGTGAATGCCGGCTCCCTTCCAGGAAGGCACAAACTTCGTCGTATTTCATTCGGTTGACGAATTCATTGATTCCAGAAGAAATGCATTCGCACAATAAATACCGAGGAGCCTTTTTCCCATGATGGGATATCGGCTTGTCCAGTAATCTTAAGTCGGACATTGCATCATTATGACAGATGCATTTTCTTTCTTCTCTCGGCATTCTGAATTTATCCATTCCGATATGAATGCCGTTCATGATAAGAGAATTTTCAAGAACCAAAGAGAAGTAAGCTTCATTTGGAATATTGCTCTTTTCAAACATCCTCAATTGAATCCGAGGAACTTTAAGAATGATTTTTTCCATGTAAAACACCTCTTGACCATCTTTTAGGATAGCCAAACTATTCACTTAAATGAACAGATTGGCTACCCCAAACATATTAAGAACTTAAATATAATATACAATTAAGAGATTAAATGTCAATATAACAAAAAACAGGGACAAAGCCCTGTTTTTAATTATACGTCTAGATTCTTTACACTCTTCGCTGAAGTTTGAATAAATCTTTTTCTCGGAGCCACCTCTTTACCCATCAACATATCAAATGTTCGATCAGCTTCAATCGCATCTTCAATCGTTATCCTTAACAATACTCTTTTTTCCGGGTCCATGGTTGTCTCCCAAAGCTGGTCCGGATTCATTTCTCCCAAACCTTTATATCTTTGAATACTGTATTTGGTTTCAGGCTTCATTTTTTTAATTGCCGCTTCCTTATCATCATCATTGTAATAATACTTTGATTCTTTTCCGATTTGTATTTTAAATAAAGGAGGCTGAGCTAAATACAAGAATCCTTTATCGATAATCGGCCTAAAGTGTCTAAAGAATAAGGTCATTAAAAGAGTGTTAATGTGGTTTCCGTCAGAATCGGCATCACACATCAGGATAATACGTTGATAACGAAGTTTTTCAATATCAAAATCATCGGCAATGGCCGTACCTAAAGCAATAATCAAATTCTTAACTTCTTCCGAAGCCAACATTTTATCCAATCTCACTCTTTCAATATTCAAAATCTTTCCTCTTAAAGGAAGAATAGCTTGGTTCTTTCTGTTTCTGGCTTGCCTTGAACTACCGCCGGCAGATTCTCCCTCAACAATATATATTTCTGATTCCTCAGGATTTCTAGAAGTACAATCAGATAATTTTCCCGGCAATGACATTCCATCTAAAACACCCTTTCTTAAAATAGTTTCTTTAGCGGCTCTCGCTGCCTTTCTTGCCTTGAATGATAAGACGGCTTTTTCAATAATAGTTTTAGCATCTTGAGGATATCTTTCTAAATAATCTTGAAGAGTCTCGGCCACCACCGCTTCGGTCGCAGTTCTTCCTTCTGGGTTGCCTAATTTGGTTTTGGTTTGTCCTTCAAATTGAGGCTCACGAATTTTAACCGAAATAACGGCCGTTAATCCTTCTCTAATATCATCTCCGCTCAAATTAGGATCAGATTCTTTTAAGAAGCCTCCCTTTCTGGCATAATCATTTATCAATCTGGTCAAAGCCGCTCTGAAACCGGTCAAATGAGTTCCTCCTTCGGTAGTAAAAATATTATTGGTAAAACTTTCTTCTTGAATTTCATAATCATCGGAATACTGGAAAGAAGCTTCAACCGCCACTCCTTCTTTGTCTCCTGAACCGTAAAAAGGATTATTGTGAACAGGTTTTGATCCTTTGTTCATATATTTCAAATATGAAACAATTCCTCCTTCAAAAAAGAAATGATATTCAAAAGAATTATCTTTTTCTCTTTCGTCGTAAAAATCAATTCTGATTCCCTTAGTTAAATATGCTTGTTGTCTGAAATGAGCCAAAAGCTTATTTCTGTCAAAAATAATTTCTTTAAATATTTCCGGGTCTGGCTCAAAAATAATAGTTGTTCCTCTTTGTTTACAATCACCGATTTTTTTAACTGAAGCCAATGGCTTTCCTTGTTTATAATCTTGAGCATATTTCTTTCCATTCAAACAAACCTCGGCTCTCATATTAACTGATAAAGCACAAACAACGGAAACACCTACTCCGTGCAAACCTCCAGAAATTTGATAAGCATCTCCTCCGAACTTACCTCCGGCGTGAAGAGTGGTCATAATGGTTTCCAATGCAGATTTTTTTGTCTTTTGATGAATATCTACCGGAATACCTCTTCCGTTATCAACCACTTTAACTTGATTGCCGGGCAACAAATACACCTCAATTTTATTGCAGTATCCTCCCAAAGCTTCATCCAAAGAGTTGTCTACAACTTCGTAGATTAAATGATGAAGACCTTGCGGTCCAGTTGAACCGATATACATTCCCGGCCTTTTTCTCACCGGATCAAGTCCCTCTAAAACGAAAATATCTTTAGCGCTATATGAGCTTTCTTTTTCTTTTGCCATGTTTTTTGTATAGAAAAATCTATCCTTTTATAAACTTATTTTACCTCAAAATCAAAGAAAAAGCAACAACATTTAACCATGAAATTAATAGAAAAAACGTAAGTATTTTAAGTGGGTGACTAACGGGATTTGCACCCGTGCAAACATCTCCACAGGATGTTGTGCTACTATTACACCATAGCCACCATGAATTATTACGAAATCTTAACCTTATGATGATGAACCAAATGATGACAGTTGTGGCATAAAAATACCAGATTGTCAAAATCGTTATTCTTGTGATTTTTATCTAAATGATGGACTGCAAGTATTCTTACGTCTTCACACTTACATATCTTACAAATAGGTTTTACTCCATTTTTTATTAATAACGATTTATATTTTATATTCTCTCCATTTTTCCAATTCCAATGTTTTTCCCCTGAAAATAATTGATTTCTCCAAAGAGTCTGATGTGCTTTACAGCAAAAATATTTACCACTCTTGGAATGTTTAATTTTTTGGGGCTTTCTCCATACCTCTTTCCCACAAATCTCACAATGAACAAATTCTCCTTTTCGTTGTGCTTTGTGTTGACACTCAGGAGAACAAAATTTACCCCATCCGCGTTTAAGCCAGTTTGGTTTTGAGTAAAAATCTTTTTTACAGATTTTACATTGAACAATTGGCATTAACTTAATTTTAAATCGGAATATTAATAATGTCAACGTGCGGGTTCATATGGAGTCTATTGCTACCCATATTACTGGAAAGTGTGTCCTCGGTGCGAATCGAACGCACAACCTACAGATTAGAAGTCTGTCGCTCTGTCCTATTGAGCTACGAGGACGTGATATATATTTAATACCAAAAATATTAACAAAAGGCAAGGAATTTTTTATACTTGAAACTTCAGACAACGAATGGTAAAATAAGATAGCTTGCTTTTTAAAGCTTGGAGATAAAAATGTTGATCGGAGATTTGGTGCTACCAATTTTCGTTATCGGACTTTTCTTTTTTATAGTTCTATCAGTCCTGGCAATCTCGGCATGCATCGCCCTGCAGAGAGTGCCTAATAACGAAAATGAAGGAAACACAAGGAATTCCTGGACGGGACCAGAAAGGAGTTCCTACATCGCTATTTTAGCAGCGACGCTGCTATTCATAGTTTCCTCAATCCTTCTGGCCAACGGAGAGACAGTTATCATTATCTTCGGTATCGGATTAATGATCTTCAGTATCCAGATACCAGGGACAACATCCATATTGGCTTTCGCTGCCATGAACAAAAAAAGACAGCTTGCCAAAAATTCTGCCGATCTAAAAACGATCGGCTTTCCTCTTATCTTAATTGCATTTTGTTCCATTAAAACATTTACTGTCCCCGCAATTACAAGTTTTCACTTCATGACTACTGGTCGGCGAACAACCGCAAGCACCGATAAGACAGTTATTTGGGAAATCGGAGGTCGATCCACAACACAACGATGTTTCAATACTTCCTCCCGAAAGCAAACAAGATTCTTCTTTTATCATTTCTTCCGGGGTAAAATCTTTCAATATTTGACCGCTCAACATAAAATGCTTGGTAATTCCAATAGAAGGCGAAACAGCCATGGCTTCGTCTGTTTTTCTGTCAGCATAATTAACGATAATTTTTCCGTTTTGTATTTCTGTTGTTTGTGGTGCAATCCTGTCACCCAAAAGAATTCCTTCTGTCCCCTTGCATCCGTTAATATCTCCCAAAGCAACCACTAAATAATAAAAAGTACCGCTACCGCCCGTGTTTTGTGTAAGAATTAAAGCAGTGTCAGATAATTCGTCTCCATTTAAATCGGCAGATGATTCGTTTCCGAAATAACGAGTGATAGTTTTCGAAGCAGCATCGGAAGAAATTTCTTCTTCTGAATAACCATCTTTAATAGTGACACTTTTTTCTTCAATGGTATAAGTACAATTTCTCGGATCCAAAACAATACTTTCTATTTCTTCCGGTTCTTTATTATCCATTTTTAATTGATAAATAAAATAACCAACTCCGGCTAAAAATAAAATTGCTAAAATTATTAATATAAAAGTAAATCCTTTTTGATTTTTATTCATAAATTTATTATTTATTAATCTTAAAATTATTATAACTTTAAAAAACAAAAAGCGCCAGATTGGCGCTCATTATTGGCGGGCTCGACCGGACTCGAACCGGCAGTCTCCTCCGTGACAGGGAGGCGCGATAACCAATTTCGCTACGGGCCCATATTATTTAATTGTGTGCCAGGGATGGGGATCGAACCCATGACAACTCGCTTATGAAACGAGTGCTCTACCACTGAGCTACTCTGGCCTGGCTCATTTCATTTCAAACAAAAAATGTTGCGGTTCCTAGAATTGCACTAGGGTCTCCAGCTTATGAGACTGGCGAGGTACTACTCCTCTAAACCGCTATATATAAAGTATATTAGTATACTAACAAAAAGTAGAATAAAATCAAGAGGAAAAGATAAATAAAAAAGCCTATTCAGTAATCTACTTTTCGGCTTTTAAAAAAATTAAACTTCTTCAAGTTCGACAGAGCTTCCCGAGGATCCTCGCTCTTTAACAAACGGAGACATTAAACTGTCGTTAATATCAAGGGTTGACCCGAGAGCCAAGATTGACGGTATCGCCCGGATATTTTTGTGCTGGTTAAGCGCGGTTAAAAGCTCGCGCAAATCAACTGGCTCGTATCCGTTTTGCCTAATAGAAAACAATTCGTTTTCGAATCTCGGTTCGGCAAAGACCGGTCGGCAGTTCAATTTGATAACCTTAACGACAATCTTCTCCTTCTCTTCTTTTTTGGAAGGAAAATTCGTTGAAGTGATCTCCGGTGCCACTTTATCGTAGTGCCTGTGTTTTAAAAGATCCTCGATGGAAATATTGTGATTAACAACAGTGGGATAACCGTTGTCAAAGACATAGGGTAATCCTTTAATTCTTTTTACCATTATATTATGCACAATTTCACCTCCCACGTAATAGTGGTGGATAGATAATAGCAAAAAAAGAATATTAGTCAATCAACCTTGAACATCGTCGGTAATTACACCGAATTTGATCAAAGAGTCTTCAAAGGTCGAATATAGCTTATCCAATTCATCAAGCTCGGGCACATACCCCGGTTTTTTTCTCATTTCTATTGCTATCTCGGCTAATCTTTTCAAACTCTCTCGATTGGGAGTATCCGGATCTTCAATCATTTCTAAAAGAGTATTTCCTTTGTAATCAAATCTTTTTAATAATTCAAAAAACAAAACTTCGGTCTGAAAAATAGCTTTTTTGTATTTCTTGTCATCCAAAAGAGCAGATATTTCTTTAGCTCGGCTAGAAAAAGATTTCGGCGGGGCATACCTTTGGAAGCTTAAAAAATCCATCGTCCTTCTTCTCACATCTTTAATTATTGTTCCGTCTTTAATATTGTAATAAACAATGGCGTAGATAAAAATAACGGAAATAGTCAAAGCCACTATCTTAAAAGGAAGCAAGAATTGCGAAAAATCCTTTGATTCAAGAAATATTGTGATGTCATTTATTGTCATATTTTTTCTCAAATAACGAAGCGATACTTAATAATTTTTCTTCTTCAAATGGAGCTCCGATTAAATGCATTCCGATCGGCAATCCTGATTCTGATTTACCGCAAGGAATGGATATACCCGGAAGTCCGGCTAAATTAACAGAAACGGTATAAATATCCGCCAAGTACATTGACATCGGGTCATCTGACTTCTCCCCTATCTTAAACGGCAAACAAGGGGCAACCGGTCCCAAAATCACATCAACTTTCTCAAAGGCTTTTTCAAAATCATGTTTAATTAATGTTCTCGCTTTCAGCGCTTTTTTGTAATAAGCATCGTAATAGCCCGAAGACAAAGTATATGTTCCGAGCATGATTCTTTTCTTAACTTCTTTTCCGAATCCGTTGGTTCTATTTTTTAAATAAATATCAACTATCTTTTCCGCTTCTTCGTCTTTAATTGTTTTTCCATAACGAAGACCGTCAAAACGAGCCAAGTTGGCACTGGCTTCAGCCGGAGCAATGATATAATAACAGGCCAAAGCGTATTCACTCATCGGCAAACTAATTTCTACAATCTCCGCTCCCAGTTCTTTATAAACATCAATCGCTTTTTTAATTGCTTGTCCTACTTCTTTGTCCAACCCTTCGGCAAAATATTCTTTAGGAACTCCGATTCTTAATTTATTTAAATTATTTTCAATTTCAGAATTAATACTGGTTGAATCCATCGGGTCGCTTCCCTTGATCGCATCAAAAACAATTTTTGCGTCAGTAACATTTTTGGTTAACGGTCCAATCTGGTCCAAAGAAGAAGCATAAGCAATCAAGCCGTATCGAGAAACGGCTCCGTAGGTCGGTTTTAATCCAGCGATACCGCAAAAAGAAGCTGGTTGCCTGATTGAGCCACCAGTATCTGAGCCTAAGGCATAAACACACATATCAGCGGCAACAGCTGCAGCCGAACCGCCCGAAGAACCACCGGGCACTCTTTCTAAATCATGAGGATTCTTAGTCGGAAAAAAGGCTGAATTCTCACAAGAAGAACCCATGGCAAATTCATCGAGATTGGTTTTTCCTAAAAACACCGCCCCCATCTTTTCTAATTTTTCAATCACTGTGGCATTATATGTTGCAACATAATTTTCCAAAAACTTAGAACCGGCCGTACATTTAACACCTTTAATCAAAATATTATCTTTGATAGCGCAAGGAATACCAGTTAAGGAATATATTTCTTTGTTTTTAATCATCTCATCGGCTTTTTTCGCCTGTTCCATAGCTGTTTCCGGAGTAACGGTGATATATGCTTTAACTTCCTTGTCTTTTTCTTTAATCTTATCTAAAAAAGCTTTGGTTAATTCAACCGAAGTGAAATCTCCATTCTTTAATCCGGCACTCGCTTCCACAATATTTAATTTTGTTAAATCAATTGTCTTCATTGTAGAGAATCTTTTTAACCTGCATGTAATTATCTTTTCTTCTTGATAGAGCGCTCAATAAGTCTTCGGAATCTTTCTCTTTAGCAACGTCTCCCCTAAAAACATTTTCGGTTTTAGAAAGATTGGCTGTTTCGGTAATATCAGAAACATCAAGTTCTTGAAGCTTTTTAACATATTCCAAAATAGAAGAAAACTTTTCTCTAATTTCATCTATTTCCTCGTCTTTAATCTCTAAATACGAGAGTTTAGCGATATTTTTTATTTCTTCTTCCGATATCATATGATTAATATATACTAATCTTTGCCTTTGGGCAACTCACTAAAAAAGCTCTTTAGCCTTATTCCAAATATCCTGAATGGCCAAAGGAACGTCTTTAATAATCTCACTCAATTCCCTTTCAAATTCCTGTCTTACCTCGACTCCAAAGCTTTTCTCTATCCACGGTTTCATGTCGTTATTAATCCAATTTAAAAAGATATTCCAGTATTCCGCTATCTTGGGAAACCATTCATCCCAAATAGTTTTTATCGAATTTCCATCAAAAGCAAAACAAAATCCTACTGATAAAAAGGAAATTATTAAAACGAATAAAAGAATTCTTTTAAACATATTATTTTAATTTATTGATTGCTTCGTCAATTCTTTTGATAGTTTTCTCTTTGCCTAAAACAAAAGCTATTTCCATTGGCCCAGCGGAATTCTTTTTTCCAGACAAAGCGGCACGCAAAGGCCACAATAGATTACCTCTATTGGTAAGCTTGTTCGCCTCTTCCAGCAATTCTTTTTCCAGATTTTCTTTATTAAATTCGATATTAGAAATAATCTCTTTGGCTTTATTCAATGAATCAATAATTTCTAAATTACTCATCTCTTTCCATTTTAATAAATCGGCAGAATAATCTAATTCTTTTTTAAAACAGAAATCAATTAATTCCACAATCTCGGAAATCTTTTTCAATCTTTCGTGATACAGAGCAACCATCTTTTCAATTTCTTCAAGATGAATTTCTTCTCCGGTTTCAATAATTGAATATTTTTCTACGGCAATCTCTTTAATTAAATCTGCTTTGATTAAATAAGGAACGCATTTAAGAGTTAAATCATACAGTGACATTTTGCGAATATAGAAACCATTTATCCAGTCTAATTTATCAACATTGAAAATAGCGGCCGACTTCTGTATTTTTTCAATTGAAAAATCGGAAATCAATTCGTCAAAAGAATAAATTTCTTTTTCGGTTCCCGGATTCCAGCCCAAGAAAGCAATAAAGTTTAATATTGCCTCTGGCAAATATCCTTCATCTTTATAATCAATCAAAGATGTCTTACTCGTTCTTTTGGATAACTTCTTCTTGTCCGTTCCCAATATTAAGGCTAAGTGAGCATACTTTGGTTCTTCAAAATCCAAAGCACGAATAATCAAAATCTGCTTGGGAGTATTGGGAATATGGTCTTCTCCGCGAATAACATGAGTGATTTCCATTTCCACATCATCAACCGCACAGGTAAAATTAAACAGAGCATTATCCAAATCTTTGGCTAAAACAAAATCTCCCATGGTTTCGGTATTGACCTCGATTTCTCCTCTGATTAAATCATTAAAAGAAACCTTAGTATCAATCGGAGTCCTGAAACGAATAACCGAAGGTCTTCCCTCTTTTAAATATTTCTCTACGGTTTCTTTGGGTAAATCTCGGCATGCTCCTCGATAGACCGGAGATTCACCAAGCGACATTAAATGCTGTTTCTGAGCCTCCACCTCTTCTTTAGAACAGAAACAGTAATAGGCATGGCCGTCTTTCAGCATCTGCTCTAAATATTTTCTATATATCCCCTTTCTTTCGCTTTGCCTGTAGGGGGCATGTTCTCCGATATAATCTCCCGAATTAACAACCGGACCTTCGTCCCAATCAATTCCCATCCAGTTTAGACCCATCAATAATTCATCTTCCCATTCTTTTTTAGATCTCTCCAAATCAGTATCTTCAATTCTTAAAATAAACGTTCCTTTATTTTTTCTGGCAAAAAGAAAAGGAAATAAAGCCGTTCTGATTGTTCCAATATGAAGATGCCCGGTCGGAGACGGTGCAAATCTGGTCCTTATTCTTTTTTCTTCTTTTTTGGCAATCATATATTATGCTAAGAAATCTAACACATATCTGGCGATAATAATAGCTGCGTACGGTTTAGAGAAAAGCTCCGCTCCCCGGCTCATCGTTTCTTTGTCTTCCTTGAAAATATCTTTTAATTTTTCAAAAAAGAAATGAGGAGTAAAATTGCCTTCTTCTAATACCAAACAAGCGCCGTTTTTAGCGTAGGAATAAGCATTTCTTACCTGATGGTTCTGAGCGGCATTCGGAAGAGGTATTAAAATACTGGGTTTTTTTAATAAAGCTATTTCAAATATTGTTCCGGCTCCAGCCCGGGCGACGATACATTCCGCAACAGCATAGGCTAAAGTCAATTCTTTTTCATCTAAAAAGAACATCGGATGATAATATCTTAATAATTTCTCATCGATCATCGCCATAGATTCATTTTTCACTCTTTTGAATCCTTCTATTCCGGTTTGATGAATAATCTCAAAATCCTGAAGTGCGTCGACTAAAACATTTAAAACAACTTCGTTTACTTTCTCGCTACCCTGCGATCCTCCTAAAATCAAAACGACCGGCTTTTCTCCGCTTAAATTAAACAAAGTCTTGGCTTCTTCTTTATTGCCGAGGGTTAAGACACTCCTTACCGGGTTCCCGCTTTCAATCATCTTGTCTTTAGGAAAATCTTCTATTTCGGAAGCCGGAAAAGAAACAAATATTTTCTCCGAAAGCTTGCCTCCTATTTTATTAGCCAATCCCGCTACAACATCTGATTCATGCATAAAAATCGGGATTCTTAAAATCCATCCGGCAACAATCACCGGGAATGAACCGAATCCTCCCTTGCTCACAATCACATCGGGAGCGATAAAAAACATTATTACAAAAGCTTGAAAAATTCCGAAAGGAATTTTAATTAAAACATCTATGATATTGGCAAAAAAAGCACCGATAGAAAAATATCTTCTTAATTTTCCGGAAGAAATATAATAGGCTTTAATCTTCGCCTGAGGCAAAAAAGTATTGGAAGTAAAATCAGAGGATCCGATATACTCTAAAATCAAATTAGTATCTCTTTTTCTCATTTCTTCAGCAATGGCGATAATGGGAAAAATGTGTCCGCCTGTTCCTCCTCCTGTAAACAATATTCTTTTCATACATTAAATATATCATTTTTAGGCTTTAAAACAAGTGGCTCTCTACTTGTTTTTGTAGAGTTTGATAATTTGCTCCACCACCTCTAAAACCTCCTTGGTGGTGCAGTCGCGTTTGAACATAAAGGCAGCCGCTCCAAATTCTTTGTATTTTTTACGGTCTTCCGAGCTATCAAGATTGCTGAAAACTATTACCGGAATATTTTTAGTGTCCGGATTACTCTTAACTTTTTTTAAATACTCATAGCCCTGTTCGGCGATAACATTGTCCGGCTTAGGAATAACGATATCCAATAAAACAATATCCGGCTTTTCCAATTCGGTTAAATTCAGCGCTTTTTGGATATCAAAAGTGGTTATGAATTCATATCCATTTTTCTGAAAAACATCTCGATAGATATCGACTAACGGTTTTTCCTCATCGATAAAAAGTACTTTCATATTTTTAAAATATTTCTATTTTATTTGGCTTATTAACTAAAACCTTAGTTTCTTCTTGATTTTTATAAATCGGAACCGTAAAGCTGAAAGTAGTCCCCTGGTTTTCTCCTTTACTATAGAAAGATATTTCTCCTCCGTTTCCTTCAACAATCTTTTTAGCAACATATAATCCAAGACCCGAACCATTAGGATTCATTTTTAAAGCACTGGAACTTCTTGAAAATTTTTGAAAAATCTTGATGCGGTCTTCCTCGGATATCCCCGCCCCGGTATCTTTTACATTAATTTTCAAAAAATCATTATCCAATTCATATGAAACAACAATTTTTCCTTTATAAGTATAATTGACGGCATTATCCAAAAGATTGGAAATAACGTGGGTTATTTTCTGCAAATCACACCAGACATCGGGAATTTTAAAATCGGGTTTTTCAACTTCTAATTTTAATTTTCTTGTTTTAACATTATTTAATTCTTTCTTCTCTTTTATCATCTTCATTACCAAAGAAGACATGCTAACTTTTTCAGGCTCCATTTTCATTTTCTCTCCTTCCAATTTGTAAGCATCCCAAAAAGCGGACACGGTATCGATAATTCTGTCTAATCCAGATTCAATAATCGGAATGGCTTTTTCCGGAGGATAATCTCCATCCCTCATCATGGAAAAATAACCTCTCATAATTGATAAAGGCGTATTTAACTGATGATTGACCACTCTTAAAAAGTCTGACTTCATATTAAGCAACTCCTGCAGGTATTCTTTTTGCTTTTCAATATTTTTTGTCTGTTCGTCAACTTTATTCTTCAATGTTTTTCCGAACTCTTCAATCTCCTTGTACTGTCTGGCATTTTCTATCGCAATACTGGCCTGCTTTGACAAAATATCCAATAATTTCAAATCTTCATCGGTATAGGCATCGCCGGAAATCTTCGAACCCAAAACAATAATTCCAATCAGTTTTTTATTAGACATCAAAGGTAAGCATAGAGCGGCTTCGATTTCTCTCATGTGAATATAAAGGCGGAGTAAGTTCTTCTCGTCTTTTTTATCCCCTTCATTGGAAAGGATTATCAATTCATCGCTCACCAAAGGCTTTTGGGTCTTGGCAAGATATTTAGTTAAAAAATTATCCTGCACCAAAGAGATGCCGTTTTTTTCATTAAAACCGATAACCTTGGCAATTTGATATTTTATCGGATTCTCTTTTGTATTCACCAATAAAACTCCGGCTTTATCCAGTTGCATCGTATCTTTAATCGTATCGACGATCAATTTAATAATTTTATCCAAATCAATATAATTATTTAATTGAGCAATCAATCTGTTTATCGTTTCCTGATAATTATATAACGATACAAAAAGATATTTATTGGCAAAAACTCTCACCGCCCGGTCAATGCTGTAGAAAAACCAAACAAATGACGGCGCCAAGATAATACCGAAAGCATAAGAAGCGCTGTTAAAGACTCCGCCGAAAGTACGATTGTAAAAACCAATAATGGCGTAAAAAGCAATATAAGTAAAAAAGGAAACCATGAGATAAATGAATATTTTTTGAACCACTACTCTAATATCCATCAAGCGATACCTCACCATCGCATAAAATAAAATAAAAACATAAAGTGAAGTGATAACATTTCCAAACGGCAAGATGTTTACATTATACCAAAGGAAAAAATTGGTTGCCCCGCCCAAGAAACCGATAATCGTTCCGACAATAATGTATCTTATCTGATACTGCTTAAGGCTGTTGGAACGGGAATAATTTCTGATTAATTCAATCAATCCGAATCCGACCAATCCGCCGTACGAAACTAAAAGATATATCGAATAAAGAATTCCAGCCTTGGGCCAAAAATCAAAAACCAATATTTTCTCCACGTCTTTTATAAATAAAGGAGAAAAAGAAAAAGACAAAAATACTAATGTGGCGATATAGCCAAACCAAAGAACTATCTTTGCTTTAATAGTTTTAATGTCTAAAAATGATAAAACCCAATGTAAATAAAACACGGGAATAAAAGTTGAACCGATGGAAAGTAATCTAGTATAAAGCAGGGCCGTATCATGGTCAGTCGATACCTGCCAGAGAAAATAAAAGAGCGACCAGAAAAAAACTGCGCCGCTCAATAAAATAAAAGTATAATTGGTTGTATTCTTACGATTCTTAAAAAATATTAAAGACCCGAGCGTTAAGCTCGTAATCGCATTAATTAAAGCTGCTAAGGCATAAAAAGTCATATTCTTAATACTTTTGCCATATATTTATTTAACTTTTCTTGGCCACCAATAATCCGTGAACTTTTAACGGCTCGTAAATTAATCTATATTCAGTGAAGCCAGCTTTTTTGGCAACGTCGCCTAAACCTTCCGGACGACGATAAACCATTGGCCAGTTAATCACCCATTTCAAAAAATGCTGTTCGATATTCGGATGGATATTGCAAGTGATTAAAAAACCATTCGGCTCCAATATGTCTCTAATCTTGCTAACTACGGAAATCGCCTCTTCTTGACTGATATAATCCAAAAACCCTATCATCTCGACTATTTGCGGTTTGAATTCGCGACACAAATCGAACATATCGTAAATGCTTCCTTTATACATTTCTATCTGATCTTCCACTCCATAATGCTTGGCAAACACTTTGGCTCTCTCGATCGCACCGCCGTCAATATCTACAAATTTTGCCCTGATAATTTTGTTTTTAGCTTTAGCTTCGGCGATTATTTCAATTGCTGATTCGGCCGAACCGCAAGCCAACGATACAAGCCTTATCTCCCCCCCTTTATCTACTTTTGAAACAGCTTTACTTAATTCATCTTTGATAAGCTTAAGGCGATTACGAAGCCCCTGGCAATTCAATCCAAACCAATAAAAATCATCGAGTAATCCGCCGAGAGTTCTTTTAGGAGGATATGGATGATTATAAACTATTTCCATTGCTCTCCAGGTGGTAGCGTATTCTTTCACCTTTCTACTTTCTTTTCCTAGTCCATCAAAAAAAATAGAATTTATTTTGGGTTGTCCCAGTCCGAGCATTTTATAAACCTGCTTCTTAAGCATCACGTAAAAAGTAATCAACCACATAAAAGGCAGAGACAAAACATACGGCGCGGGGCAATTTTCATATCGATCACTCCTCACGGTAAGATACGGCTTCTTAATCGTTTCTATTTCCGGAGCTTTCGGAACCGAAGCAATTTCTATCTTAACAGGTTTTTTATTATGCATATGTTTATATTAAAATTATTATAACAATTTAGTATTTCTTTGTAAAACAAAATAGCTTATCTCTTAGCATATTGAGAGATATTTAATAAAACTCCGCAAGCGATCAACTCCATCATCAAATGAGAACCGCCGTAACTGATAAAAGGCAAAGGAATTCCGGTTAAGGGAACAACTCCGATCATCGCTCCGATATTTACCAAAGTTTGAACAATAAACCAGGAACCGATACCAATCGCCATCAATCTTAAATATTCATCATTAATTCTTTTTCCTAAAGACAAAGAAGCGATAAAAAAAGCAAAAAATAAAGCGATTAAAACAACGCAACCAATAAAACCGGTTTCTTCGGCAAAAATAGCAAAAATAGAATCAGAAATTGATTGCGGAACAAAGCCAAACTTTTGAACGCTTAATCCCAAACCCGAACCGGTGACTCCTCCCGAACCGACCGAAATCAAAGCTTGATTAATGTGATAGCTAGTTCCTAGAGTGTCGGTTTCTGGATGAAGAAAAGAGGTAACTCTTTTAAGTCTGTACGGTTCAGAAAAAATTAATCCGGCAAATCCCACAATAGCGCTCACCCCAATTAATAGCGTTTGTTTAATCGGAGTTTTAGAACAAAAAAACATTATCATCATGGTAGAAAAAAGAACAATCAAAGTTCCCATATCTTTTTGGAAATACAAAGCTGCACAAACTAAAACCAAAAGAATAATGAAAGCGGTAAATTTATTCCTCGCCTTCTCACTATTCAAAATAACGGCCAAATAAATAATGCAGGCTAATTTCATTATCTCCGATGGTTGAATGCTCGTAAAACCCAAATTAAGCCATCTGGTGGCACCTAATTGAGTCGTGCTCAATCCCGGAACAAAGACTAAAAGCATTAGAATCACCGCGGCAATAAAAATAAGAAAACTCCATTTCTTGATTCCGTGCAAAGAAATTTTAAAAGCAACAAAAGCCAGAATCAATCCGGGCAGCAATCCCCATAATAATTGATGAAATAAATAGTAATTAGGATTATTGGTCAACTTTAATGATAACGGCGTTGATGAAGTAGCCAGGGCTAAAATTCCCATTACAATCAAGAGAATTATAATCACCAAAAGACTTACATCAAATGTCTTCTTTGCTTTTATCATTTAAAATCCTTAATATATTTTTTAAATAAATCTCCTCTTTCTTTGTAGTCTCTGAAGACACCGAAACTGGGCGAGGCCGGAGACAAAAGACATATTTTATTTTTTGAAGTTATTTGAAAACATTTATCAACCACGTCTTTCATGTTATCAAAACTAAAATGCCTGACCTTGCCTTTCTTTTTTTCAATCTCTTTCAAAATCTTTTCTCCGGAAACAGGAAGTAAAATCAAATTCTTAACATTGCTTTTAATTATTCTATCCGCCAATTTATCAAACTTAATTCCCCTATCAAATCCTCCGACAATCAGAGTCTCGACGTCATAGCCTAAAGAATCCAAGGCGAAAATTGCCGCTTCGGGAATTGTGGAAATCGAATCGTCGTAGAATCTGATTCCTTTTTTCTCGCCAACAAATTCCAATCGGTGTTCCGGCCTTTTAAACTTTTTAAAAGCTTTGATAATTTTCTCTTCTTTGATTTCCATTATCTTGGCGACGTTTAAAACCGCGATCAAATTATCAAGATGAGTAATTTCCAAAAATCCTTGGTTGTCTTTTAAAAATTTAGAAAAATCAAGAGAATTGATCTCAATTTTCTTTGATTTAGCTTTTTTAGCCAAATCGCTTATTTCTTTAATCTTAGGATTAAAAATAAAATAATCATTCTTCTTTTGGTACTTAACGATATTTGTTTTAGCCGAGAAATATTCCTTAAAACTTTTATAATAATCCAAATGCTCGGGGTAAATATTTAAAAATACAGCAATATGAGGACTCTCTTCCAAGCTCTGTAATTGATGAGAAGATAACTCGTAGACGAAAACATCATTCTTTTTAGCGGTTAAAAGAAAAGATAATGAAGGAGTTTCAATATTTCCCACGAGATATGCTTTCAATCCCGCTTCTTTTAAAACCGAATAAATCAAAGACGAAGTAGTGCTTTTACCCTTGGTTCCCGTTACTCCAATAATCATCGAGGGGCAATTATCGAAAAATAAATCCGTCTGTCCCGTTACTTTTGTTTTTTGGCTTAAATATTTTTTAATACTCGCGAAAGATATTCCCGGAGATTTTAGGACAACATCAAATCCTTTAATGCTTTTCAAATAATCTTCTCCTAAAAACACTTCAACGTTCTTGTCATTCAACAGTTTCCTTGTCTTTAAATCCATTTCTTCAAATTTTTTCTTGTCCGCAACGAATAATTTCTTTTTAGGAAACTTTTTCCTTAGAAAAACAAAAGAATCGGCACCTTCCCTGCCTATTCCCAAAATTAAAACCTTTTTCTTTTCTAAAGAATTAATTTTCATTAGATATAATTTAACATATTTAAGGTATAAAAAAAAGACCTGTCAAACTAAATATCCCTGCTCTAATCTTTGAAATAATCGGGTATAAAGTTCTTTTTGTTCCAAAAATCCATTACCTCAAGAGATATCTTTCCCCAGTCGTCATGCTTAGGCAAAATATTCTTCTCAAAGTATTTCAATAACAACGGCAATTCCGGAGACTTTTTATAAGCTAAATACAAAGCCACCAAAGCTTCTTTTCTGGTTCCGACGCATTCAAACGGTTTTACCTCCTTCTCCCCGATTAATTCTTTCAAAATCGGCAACAATTCTTTTTTCTCAAACAAGTCTTCGTTAAAAATAGAAATCAATTCTTCTTTGGGTAAAAAAGGATAAAGAACCATATAAACGAATAAACACTTGGGACATGCTCCGCACCATTTTCCGGTTTTCTTTTTCGTTCCCGAATTGGTCTTCTGCGATTCATTGCAGCTTAAAAATACGGGGAAGTAATTTTTCATGTATGAGAAAATACGAGCAATCTGCAACTCATACATTAGTCTCAAAATACTGAAATATTCTAAACTATCAACTAAATAATCGGAACAGTATTTTCTGAATTTCTTTTCAAAATCATAGGTCTTGGAATATTGATGGTTTATCTCGCGCCCCAACCATTTAACATTTCCTTCGTCAGAACTGTTTTCATTAGAAAAAACAATATACTTTTTGTTAAACAAAATAGAAACCAAGACGGTTAAGAAGGACAAATAAGCCACAAAAGGAGTGTGTCCGTTCAAATATCCTTTTCGGTTTAACTCCAATAGTTTTTCTTCAATCTTTCTTTCGGCCACGATCATTTTAGAATATCCGGACACCTTAAACATTTCTTCGATGTTTGAATTAGGATTTAAAGCAAAACAATCAACGTCTTTTTTGAATTTCTTCATCAATTCCAAAGTCACGGCCGAATCCTTGCCTCCACCAATCGGAATCAAAATTCCATTCTTAGTCACCTTTCCTTTTTTAAACAATGATTTGCCGAGAGAAACAATTTCCACAAAATCAGGTTTAATAAAATCAATTTTGTTTTCGTAGAAAAACTGGCCCATACCGTTTAATAAAACATCTTTAAACCATTCAATCTGCTTTTTGTCCAATTTGCCGGCTTTAACGATTATCTTTTTTGAACAAGTTGCTTTCCAATAAGAAAACATTTCAATCATTCCCAAATTGAAAACCAAATTATCCAAAATATGCTTATCAATCTTCCTCACCAAAACATCTTTAATTATGACCGACGGATTATATTCCAGTTCCCCGTTCTTAAAACAAAAAGAAAGGTGAAAATCTTTTCCCTTTAATTCCCAAGCATAACTTTCATATACAAACTCCGGATACTTTTTTCTTAATTCTTTAAATGTCATCTTAATAATTGAATTGATACTCCTAATACGGCACAAACAATGCCGATAATCCAAAATCTCATCGTGATTTGATACGGCTTCCAGCCGATCGCTTCCAAGTGGTGATGAATCGGCGTCGACTGCCAAATCTTTTTACCTCTGAATTTCTTAGAAAGCAATTGAATAATAACCGAACCGGTTTCTATCACCAAGACTCCGCAAATAATCGGCAGAACTGCCACTGAATCGGTTAAAAAAGCAATCGCCGTCATCGTCATCGCTAATCCCAAAATTCCCGTCTCGCCCATATAAAACTTAGCGGGAGGAATATTAAACCACAAGAAAGCGAATAAAGTTCCGAGAATCACCATGCAAAAAGCTGATAAATCAATCATTCCCAAAGAAAACGCAATCACGGCGAAAGCTCCGAAAATGGCACTGTAAACTCCGCCGGCCAATCCATCTAATCCATCAACCACTCCCGAAGCCCAAGAAGCCAGACTAACAATAATGTATAAAAGAATAAAATAAATTCCGATATGCCAATCAAATCCGTGCGGAAAATCTCTCAATAAAGGAATATGGATGAAATCCCAGCCTAATTTGTAATACATCCAGGCTCCACCCACCAAACCGATGAGAGTCACTAACAATAATCTTGTTTTGAATTTCAATCCCCCACCGATATATTTACCCCGGCCGTAGACAACCGAAATGTCATCAATTAATCCGATCAAAGAAGCAGTAATTAAAGCGAACAAAGGAATCCAAGTTTCTTCACGGGACAAAAAGTTAAATCTGTCTATCCACCAAATATCGGAAAATCTTCCAGCTAATAAAAGAATAAATAATAAAATTAAAACTGTTACCCAGATAATTATTCCGCCACCACGGGGAGTATTGGTTTCTTTTTCTTTATGAAAAGCTAAAAAAACCGTCGCTTCCTGTCCGTCAATTGTTTTTTCTCTGGCTTTCTTTTTCCAAAATTCTATTTTGTATAAAAATTTAATTAAAAAGCCGGCCACAATCACGGCGATAATAGAAGCTGTGAAGCCCAAGGACATTATTTTTATTGCATTGAAAGTAAATAAAGACATAGTTTACCAAATAAACGAAGCCTGGAGCCACTCTTCTAATTTTCTAGCTTCTTTAAACCTGTCATCCGCCCCGGTAATCACATTAATGATATAGCCCGAGTTAACTGACGAATAATTGTTCAGTATTAATATGATACACCCGTTAGCCTCTTTTGTATATCCGGTTTTACCCCAAAGATACCCGGTATTTTCCTTTAAAAGAATATTGGTATTCTTCAAATTATGAACAACTCCGCTCGCACTCACAATCTTTTTTTCCGACAAAGATAATATTTGCGGGATCAAAGTGTGATTATTAAGAATATAGATGACCAACTTCTCCAAATCTTCAACGGTTGAAACGTTTGTTTCCAATAATTCGGTCGCTGAGTCATTGGTAAAGATATCTAATCCGGTCGGATTATAAAATCGGGTATTTTCCATACCCAGTTCGGTGGCCTTTTTATTCATCTTGTAAACAAACTCTGTTCGGCCCATTTTCTCCGCCAAAGCTTCGGCTCCGTCATTACTCGATTCAATCAAGGTAACATACATTAAATCATTAACGGTTATCTTCTCGTCAGCCCTTAATCCTCCCATTGTCCCGGTCGTAGAAACAGCAGCCGAACTGATAACAACCAAATCGTCTAGATTATAATTCTCCAAAGAAATAACCGCGGTCATTAATTTAGTTAAAGAAGCAATCGGTATCACATCACTGCTTTTCTTTTCCGCCAAAATAATTTCTTTTTCCCTATTTAAATCAACAAAGGTTGATAAAAAATTATTGGAACTCAGATACAAATCGGCAATCTGTTCTTTGCTTAACGGCCGCAACAAAGAAACATCGGTCTGTTCTAGGAAAAACAAATCAGACGTTTTATTCAAAACATCCTTAGAACATAGATTGACGATAAAAAACAATAAAAATAGGAAAAAAAGACCCGCTAAAAAGAAAATATTTTCTCTCTTCATACTCTTTAAGGAATTAATCTTTTAACATCTCGAGGAAACAGAATGGCTTCCTTTATACTCTCTAAATTCAAGATTTGCTTAATGATTCTTTCCGAACCCATTCCCCAGCCACCATGCGGTGGAATCGCATATTTAAAAGTGTCAACGTAGAATTCCATACCATTAGGCTTGATTCCTTTCTTTTTCATATTACTCAACAATTCATCGTATTTGTGTATTCTCTGTCCACCGGTAGCAATTTCAAGGCCTTTATAAAGCAAATCAAAACCGCAAGTCTCTTCCGGGTTTGTCGGATCAGGCATAGTATAAAAAGGTCGGTCGCTCCAAGGATAATGAGTAATGAAAATAAAATCTGAATCGAATTCTTCTTTGGCATACTTTCCTGCTAACTCTTCACCTTTCGGGTCAATATCCGTTTCTTCGGAAACTTCGTGTCCGTATTTTTCTTTAATTATTTTCTTGATTTCCGAAAGCTTGATGAAAGGAATACTATCAGGAACTTTTGATAACTCAATATTGTATAAATCCAAATAAGGCTTTCCTTCTTTTTCAATTTTCGCAAACACTTGTTGCAAAACTCCGTTCAATGTTTTGGCAACCTCATAAAAGTCAGAGATGTATCCCATTTCGGCATCGAGTCCGATATATTCGTTAACGTGCCTGGTGGTAAAATGCGGTTCGGCTCTAAAAACAGAACCGACCTCAAAAACTCTTTCCAAGACTCCGACCATAATTTGTTTGTAAAACTGAGGACTTTGCGCCAAAGTCGCTTCTTTCTCAAAATATTTTACTTTGAAGAAATTAGCACCGCCTTCGGTCGCCGTTCCCAATATCTTCGGCGTCTTAATTTCGGTAAAATCGTATTCTCTCATCACTGTTTCGTAGCTCTTTAATAAAATATCGTATAGTTTAAAAATAGCCTGAACTCTAGGATGCCTTAATGATAAGGGACGGTAATCTAATAATGTATTTAAATTTAAATTAATATCTTCTTTGCTTAAATCAATCGGCAAATCTTCAATGTTTTCTGAAACAACTTCCAACTTCTCGCCTTTGATTTCAAAACCGCTCTTGGCTCTCGCATCTTTTTTAACCAATCCGGTAATCACTACCGCATCTCCGTTTTTAACTTCAGTACTTTTATCAACCACGACCTGGATGGTTCCGGTATAATCCTGAACGATTAAAAAAACTATATTCCCCAAGTTTCTGATATTAAAAACCCGGCCCTTAATCACGGCTTGCTTGTCTTCGTATTCAGATATTTTTCCAATTAAAGCTCTTTCCATTTTATTTTCTTAATTTATCTTCTAATTCTCTTATCCTGTCTTTTAATTCAACCATTTTATTTTCTCGATTCACGAAAATATCACTAAACTGTTCTAATTCAACTATTTTTTCCTCCAATTGCTTAGTTTTTCTTTCCAATTCCTTGGTTCGCTCGCTTACCAATTTTTCCAAACTGTCATTCAAACCTTGTAAATCGCGGGTCCTTTCTTTAACTTTTTTATCCAAGATGGTATTGGCAACTTCGCAGGCCTGTCTGGATTCTTTTAATTGATTATTGATTTCTTCCAACTCCTTAGCTCTTTTCCCTATCTTCTCCTCAAAAACTCCTTTCTCTTCGCTTAATTGATGGGTATACTTTAAAGCCACAAAAGAAAGAACACAGATGAGGATAAAAATAACCGACTTTTCAGGAAAGGTCACTTCCAGATCCGGAAAAACCAATAATGAAGCCAAAAGAGTTAATAAAGTTGCTACTAATATATCAGTCGTAATAATTGAAGCTAAAGGATTTTTTTCAATTAAGATATATGCCATTATAAGAGCATAGACGGGAATAGTCAAATAAAACAAAGGATAAATATTGATTCCGTAAACTGGAAGAAAATCAATAAAAACCAAACCGAAAATAGATATTCCCAAAAGAAGATAAAGGACGGTATCTTTCTTAATGCTCTTATCAACTCTGTTTTGCCAAGCCTTAAAAAGATTATACAAAGACATAGATAACAAGGAAATTATAAAAAGAGAAAAAGCGTAATGAATAATGCTCACCATGCTCCAATCTCCCCATTTGTAAAAAAACACTCCGTCGATTACCGAATCAACATCAACCACAAAAACTAAAAACAAAGAAAACGAATAAGCAAGGAATAATTGAATCTTCTGACTGCTTATCTTGCAAAATTCAATTGTGAAGTGATACAAGAAGGTCGGAATTAAAAACACCGACAGAACCAAGAATTTATTCAATAAGACGCTCTCATTAACCGAGCCCCAAGCATGTCCCTGCCAAATAACAAAAGTTCCGAAAGCCCACAAAAATTGAGCCAGACTCATTAAAAAAAACAATAAATTAACCTTTCCCCGATTCTTAAAAAATATAAAAGTTCCGACCAGTAAAATAAAAATACTGCTCGGGATAACTAAATAGATTGAAAACGGTGTATCGATCATTGATTTAATAATTCTTTAATTCTTGTCACTATTTCTTTAGGATCGTGATTTGATTTTATCAAATAATCCTTGGCTCCGTATTTAAGAGCCTCGGTTCTGGTTTGATTATCGTCAAAGTTGGAAAGAACCAAAACCGGAACTGATTTCAAGCTGTCTATCTCTTTCGCCTTAATCAAATAATTGATTCCGCTTTCTTTCGGAAGAAGCACATCTAAAACCACCAAGTCCGGGGTTTGTTTTTTAGCCAACTCAATTCCTTCGTCAACTTCAATCGCTGAAATAACTTCGAATCCTTCTTTATTCAGTTTGAACTTATACATCTCGGAAAGAATTTTCTCGTCTTCGATGATAAGAATTCTTTTTGTATTTTTATTTTCCATATTTTTCTAAAATAAAAAGAAGATTAATCTTCTTTGCTTCCGCCTAAAACACACCATAAAACAAGTGTAATAACCGATAGAACTATAAATATTGTCCAAATTGTTTCCATATATATATTATACTTGATACAGCATTCTTTTCAAGAGAAAAATTAATAACAGGCCCGGATATTGTCCTTGAAATCTTGACTTAAATCATAAATATCACCAGCGCCCATAAAGATTATCACTTCTCCCCCCTTGATATTGGAAAATAAATCTTCATTGGTAACATAGATCGCATTAGGGACAGCGGCTGCCAATTTAATCGAATCAATCTTGTCTTTGAATTCTCCTCCTTCCCTTCCTGCGACATCGTAAATATCGACTAAAAACAATTTATCAATCAACTTGGTTTCAATCACTTCTTTAAAAACTTTAATAAAATCATTTAACAATAAAAATGTTCTCTGGTATTGATGAGGCTGAAAAACACAATATATTGTTTTATCCGGATATTTCTGCCTCGCTCCCTTCAGGGTTGCTAAAATCTCGGTCGGATGATGCGCATAATCATCGATTAAAACAAAATCAGGAAACTGAGTTTCTTCAAACCTTCTCCAAGAACCAATGTATTTTGATAAAGCATTAAAAGAAACTTCATCTGGTATTTTCAATTCTCTTGCCACCTTGATTGCTGCCAAAGCATCTAAAACATTGTGATCGCCGGGAATCTTGATTATCTCTCTTAATTTTTTAACATCTCTTTCTTCGTCTAAAGAAAATTCAACCGTTTTTTTATCTGAGCGCACTTCCGTTCCTTTTAGTTTTACCAAAACTCCGTCATTTCCCAGATGCGAAACAAAAATATTAAAAGCATCTTTGATTTTTTCAATGGTTTGATAGTAATCAAGATGGTCTTCTTCAATGTTTGTCACAACAGCAATCTTCGGCCAATAATTAAGGAATGACTCTTCGTGTTCGCAGGCTTCAATCACTAAATATTCAGACTGACCCATCCTAAAATTAGAATCTCCGAATTCTTTTAATCTGGTTCCGACAATCACGGTCGGGTCAAAACCGGCTTCGGTCAAAATCAAACCGATCATCGCGGTCGTCGTACTTTTTCCGTGAGTTCCGGAAACAGCGATGGTAAAATACTCTTTAGTTATTTCTCCTAAAGCCTGAGGATAGCTTAAAATCTTAATTCCTTTCAATTCCGCTTCAAGCAATTCAGGATTATTCTCCCTGACCGCCGGACTATGAATAACCATGTCATAATCTTTGATGTTTTCCGATACGTTAGGACCGATAACAATCTTCGCTCCTCGTTTAACAAGGTCCTCGGTGATTAAAGACGAAACAACATCGGAACCGAAAATCTCATTTCCTTTTTCTAAATAATATCGGGCAATAGCTGAAACTCCTATTCCTCCGATGCCAATAAAATGTATTTTCATATTATTTTAATGGAATTGATTTTAATATTGCGTAATCGGCTCCTCCCTTTCCCAAGTTGCTTTCCATGATTTCAATTGAATTAACGGAAAAGGATAAAGAAATATCTTTAAAAATATCTGGTCTTTCTTCCGGCTCGATTCTGTTGAATTGCCACTGAATTACCTTACCCAGGGTAATGTGCGGGATAAAGCTACTGTCTGGTTTTCTAACCCCTAACATTTCTTTTTCTAAATCAGTTTGTAATTTTCCTAATGGTAAAGAATTGTCTCCCGTTGCCCATACCATTTTAGGGGCACTAGCCTTTGGTCCGTAAGAAATATCCTTTAAGTCGATTACAAAAGAACCATGATTGGCAACTATTTTTTCGATTTTCTCAATTACCGGAACTAATTCTTCTAACTCAACATAACCGATAAAAAGCAAGGTGATATGCAGATTATGCTTCTTGCTCCACTTAATCGGACAGAAATCGTTAAAATTAGTGAAAGAACGAGCAATCTCTTCCTGATATTCTACAAGCTTATTTTTGGTTTTTTCCGGCAACGCAATACTGATAAATATTCTCTTTTGCATATTTAAAGAATATCACTTTATGCATCAGCGGGCAATATATAAAAAAGAAACCTTATGGTTTCTTTTATTGATTCAGCAGGATGCTGACTGTTTTGTTTCCTTACTTATCCCGTTTCCGAGCAACACGATCAACCTTTCTTCCTGATCAGGAGTAGTGCAGCAAACCTCGATATTACCATGCCGATGTTTAATCTGATTCCTCCCTATTTCAATAAAAAGGTTATCTGCTTTCAGCGCGCGATACGCCCAATTCGGATATATCCGTTTTGAGAAGTTTCCTTTTTTCTTTGTTTCTCGATCTGTCATCAGATGATCTCCTAATAAATTATTAAAATACTGTTTTGATATAATTATGATATATAAATTAAGATTCTTTGTCAAAATAATCATATTGTGTATAATTAAAACATGAAAATAGATTTGCACTGCCATACTAAATATTCCTACGATGCTTCTTCGGATATAGAAAAGATAATCACTTACGCTAAAAACGTTGGTTTAGACGGAATAGCCATTACTGACCACGAAAACACTAAAGGCTGGACAGAAGCTATTGAATTAGGAAAAAAACATAATTTTCTGATTATTCTTGGAGAAGAAATAAAAACAACCAAAGGAGATGTTTTGGGACTGTTTTTGAAACAACAAATTGACGGATACAAAAAAGACCCCCGCTGGGTTATGGAAGAGATAAAAAAACAAGGAGGATTAGTAATTATCCCCCATCCTTTTCACGGAGCCGAAGGATTCAGAGATGACATCACTAAATATCTTGATTTGGTTGATGCGCTCGAAGTCTTCAACGGCAGAAAACCGGGAAAAAATCATGATGATAAAGCAATGGAATTCGCCAAACAACATAATTTGGGGATGACAGCTGGAGGCGATTCTCATTATTACAAAGGAATTGGATACACATATACCGAATTTGTCGGAAACACAATAGAAGAATTAAAACAAGCTATTTTAAACAAACAAACAAAAATCAATGGGAAAAAAGCTCCATTGATTTATATCGTAACTCCACTATTAGCTAAAATAAAGCTACTTAAAAATTAGTTTAAATAAAAAAGGTGTAAGAATTTAATCCTACACCATAAGTCCGATCTTGCCGAAGCAGTATTCTGCCCACACAAGACAGACCGGTTTTCGAGAAACGATTGCCGCTCCGCTATCCAAGAAGATAGCATTTTTGTCCGTCGGAACATTCACTCCGAAGGTCATATCCGCAGGAAGACTCATGTCTCCGTAAGAATCACTCACGAAAACGATGACCGCTCCCGGAATATTCTCCTTAATCTTGGAGATATGGTCAATCTTTGACCCACTTTCCCGACCAAGAACCATATAGACATCATTTCCGGTTTTCTTCACCCACTCGTTAATGATACTTTCTTCGGTGGAAGAAGAAATGACCTGAATGATGTTCGGATGATTCCGAAGCCTTTTGATAACCTTTGCTACCTGGGGGAACTCTTTCGGATTCTTGTAGACATAGGTCATCTTTCTTTCATGATATTCCTTAATACAAGCCTCTCTTTGAAGAGACGTTGATTTAGGAAATATCTTTTCCAGTTGGCAGTCGAAAGGAATGCCGGCTGTGTTCAGATACTCTTCTCTTGCTTCAGGAATACTCATTCCAAAGTGCGTGTTAATACATGCTCCCGCAAGATCAGCGTGAGCCGGCATAGTATCCGCAACGGTACCATCATAGTCGTACATTACAACCACTTTGGTTATCGGTCTTACCCTGAAGATTTTTTTCTGAATAACAATACAGTCTTTCACTTCTTCGCCTTCTTAAGTTTTTCACATAATAAATGTGCTACG
This sequence comes from Minisyncoccales bacterium, assembly GCA_049302755.1. GTDB lineage: Bacteria > Patescibacteriota > Minisyncoccia > Minisyncoccales > Minisyncoccaceae > UBA2211. The sequence goes on from JBAQMK010000004.1 coordinate 57,731, forward strand.
TATACTATAATTAATTTAAATCATTTTGTCAATATAACAAAACACCCCCTTTCGAGGGTGCTTTTTTTACTTTTTTACTATTTGTTTATCGAAATCGCCGAATGAAATCTTTGAATCGCAGTGAAGTTTGATGATACGGCAATTATCGCTATCACGTAAGTCATGTATAAATAATTCGGATACATGACTCCTAGAATCAAAGCGACAAAAATTAAAATTAATCTCTCTCCTCTTGATAATAATCCTCCTTTTAATTCTTGATTAACTAAATCTTTTTCTTTAGCTGCCGCTTTAACGTAAGTTGTAACTACTGAACCGAAAATTGCTAAATAGACCCAGGCATATCCGGGAATAAAAACAGTCGGAAGGCTTAAGAACAGCATTCCAAAGAATACTATCCCCTCAACGTATCTATCAAAAACAGTATCCAAATATGCTCCAACCTTACTCGACATATTTTTTGCCCTCGCCACTGCCCCATCAACAAAATCCAATCCTCCGGCAATTAAAAAGAATATAATCGCTAAAATTAAATTTTCCTGAATCATATACCACAATCCAATTAAAGCAAAAACTCCGGAAAGATATGTATATTGATTGGGAGTTAAAGGTAAAGCACCAAAAATCTTACCAACTAATTTTTCCAAATCCTTAAACCAATGTCTTTTTGTGTCTAACATTTTAATAAATAATTATATTAAACTAAAACAGCTAAAAAGCTGTTATAGTTTCTGTATTAAATCTGAAGAATAACTCTTCATCGCTTCCAATTCTTTTTTTCCTTTTTCGGTGATTTTGTAAGCCTTCTTTCCGGCTAATTTTTCTCTGCTTACATATCCGTCGTTCTTCAATCTAAATAAAACACTTTTAACCATTAACTCATTAGGAAGAAAACCGAACTTTTCAAAAATCAATCTTGAAACATCTTCTTCTTGAATTTCAGCTTCTTTTCCGAGTGAAAGAATGTATGTCCAAATATTTCCCTCGGTCACTGAATTGATGAATCTTTTAATTGGTTCCATAGTTTTTTATTTTATTGTATTATCTTTCTCTTTTGTTGGCAATGAATTCTTCAATCATTTCCCTGGCTTTCTCATCGGTAAACTGAGTCATCGGATGTTTCATGAAGTAAGCCGAAGAAGATAATAAGGTACCGCCGATTCCCCTGTCCAAACCGATCTTCAATAACCTGATAGCATCGATAACACAACCGGCTGAGTTGGGAGAATCTTCAACTGACAATCTTAATTCCAATTCAATCGGAACGTTGCCGAACTTTCTTCCTTCCATACGAATAAAGCAAACTTTATTATCCTTTAAGAAAGGAACCCAGTCTGACGGACCGACGTGTAAATTGTCATAGCTTAATCTTTTGGCTAATTGAGATTCAACTGCCTCGGTCTTTGATAATTTTTTAGATTTCAATCTGTTCTTTTCAAGCATGTTTAAGAAATCTGTGTTTCCGCCGACATTCAATTGATATGATCGGTCGATAGTTACACCTCTCTCGGCAAACAAGTGAGACAAAACTCGGTGAGTGATGGTTGCTCCGATTTGTGATTTAATATCGTCTCCGATACAAGGAATTCCCTTGTCTCTGAATTTCTTTTCCCATTTAGCATCAGAACAAATGAAAATCGGCATACAGTTAACAAGAGCAACGCCAGCGTCCAAAGCTGCTTGAGCATAATATTCAACTGCTTTTTGCGAACCGACCGGCATGTAGTTAACCAAAACATCGGCTTTTGTTCTCTTTAGTTCTTCAACAATATCAACCGGCTTCTTGTCTGAAGGCAAGAAAGTCTGGTCATCGGGATAATTCTTCATGTGGTCAGCAACTCCGTCTAATATTTTTCCCATCTTCACTGTAACTCCGGTCTTGGGAATATCGCTGCAAAATATTTTTGTACAATTCGGCTTTTCAAATATCGCCTCGGAAACATCTTTTCCCACCTTTCTTTTATCAATATCGAAACAAGCGACAATTTTAATATCCGATATCTTGTATCCTCCTAAAATGTTGTGCATCAAGCCAGGAACTATTTCATCATCATCTTTGACGTTCTTGTAGTAATAAATTCCCTGAACTAAAGAACTGGCGCAGTTGCCTAGCCCGGCAATCGCAATCCTGATTTCCTTTTTATTTCCCGAAGCCTTAACTGACTTCACTGATTTTTTTGCCATATTTGATAAAAACTATTATAATTAATTATATATACCTGTATTTTACACCGGTAAAATAGTTTGTCAATATATATTTATGACTCCTTTTGAAAGACTAACCAAATCAAACACCAAAGAAAATCTTTGGATCTATATCTTAGCCACCCTAAAAAAGCATTCTAACTATGCCTGGGATTTGCATTCTTCAATTGAAAAAGATTTCGGCTTCAAGCCGGGCAATATTACTCCCTATCGCGTCCTTTATCGATTAGAAGAACAAGGTTTTGTTAAAAGCGAAGCCGAAGAAAGGAGAAGGGTTTACAAAATCACCGAAATGGGCGAAAAGGAATTAGACAAGGTAAAAGACTTCTATTCGGAAGTCTTAAAAAAGATAAGCTAAGTATGGAAAAAGAGAAAAAAACAAAAGAAGAAAAAGAGACCGACATCCAGCAAATCGTCAATCATTTTTTCTATACCAAGGGCTTCTCTCTTGACGAAATCAAAGAATCAGCTAAAAAGAAGAAGATAATCTATTCTAGGTTTACCAGGCCGGGCAAGGAATTGCTTGATTTGGCCGGTTCGGTAGAAAAAGCCAAAGAAGCGATGACGACGGTTGCTAATTGGGCCAAATCCCGTAATCTTGATTATTCAATCGAAACGGTTTTCAAGAAATGGTTGGAATTGGGAAAACTGAAACCTAAGGAAATCGTTAAGAAACCTTATTATCGAAACCAGCCCATGATTTGGTCACAAACCAAAAGAAAATGGTATGTCATCGATGATGGAGGAGAATGGCTTGAATATGCCGACAAAGAAAACAAGATTGAATGGAGAATCGAAAAATAATAAATTAAAAATAAAAAAATGTTGTCATACGCAGAATTAAACAGAGGAGTAATTATTGTTATCAATGATCAGCCTTACGAAATAGTCGAAGCCTTGAATACATTTAAAGGCAGGGGTCATTCTTATCTTCAAATGAAATTAAGAAACTTAATAAACGGCGCTGTTATTTCAAAAACAGCTCAACCAAGAGACACCTTTGAAGAAGCTGATGTTGAAGAAAAGGAAGCTAAATTCATTTTTGGAAATAAAGGAAAATATACTTTTAGCGATATTAAAGGTAAAAGATTCGAATTAACTGAAGAGCAAGTCGGAGAAAAAGCTAAATTCCTCAAAGCTAATGAAGAGGTAAAGACTATTCTTTTTGATGACAAAATTATTAATGTAATTATTCCCATCAAAGTCCAATTAAAAGTTACTGAAGTTCCGCCGGGAGTAAAAGGAGATCGAGCTCAATCGGGAACCAAATTAGTAACCTTGGAAACCGGAGCAAAGATAGACGCTCCTTTGTTTGTAAATGAAGACGATGTGATTGAAATAAATACCGAAAGCTCAACCTACGTCAGAAGAGTGAATGAATAACAAAACCGCCGATCATCTCGGCGGCTTTTTTTATTTTACAAATAAATTACAAAGACAGTGTCCGTCTTTTGCAACTTCGTCCTCGTGATAAATGCAAGGACAAATTATCTTTTTATCCTCTTCCTTATCCCCCGTTACTTTTCGGCAAGGACAATATATTTCTCCGAACTTTTCTTTACGCATTAATAATCCTTTAACTAACCCTAAAACAATAGCATCGTTGGGATTAAGCTTGAATCCTTTGCTCTTAGCATGCTCATCGCTTTTTTTTGTTAATTCTTCAATATCTTTTTCTTCCATATTAAATTTTTGAATTTATCCAGTTCTTAATTTCTTCTTCCTGTTTTAAACCGACAAATTTATCTTTAACTTCCCCGTTGATAAACAAAACAACGGTAGGAATCCTATCAACTCCGAACATGTCTCCAGTTTTAGGATTCTTATCCAAATCCATCTTATAGAAATCTACTTTACCGGCATATTCTTCCGAAAGCTTTTCGATAATCGGTCCCAACATTTTGCAAGGAGGACACCATTCGGTAAAAATATCTACCAAGACCGGTTTGTCATTGCTTTTTACCGCTGATTCAAAAGTATCATCTGTTAAAATATTCATCTTTTTGTCTATTATTTTTATAACCATATTATACATGGAAATAAAAAAAGGGGCAATTAATTTTGCTCTTTTTTCCCTCCGCGGTCTCCCACAGATACAGCTTTTGTCCGGATTCTTTTTTCCAGCCAAGGATTGATATTTTTCTCGTTAAGTTTTCTAAATCCTTGAAGGACGATTTCCATGATTTCTTCCGTGGAAATTTCTTTTCCGCTCAAAGTACCTTTATTTATTTTGCGATAGCAATAGATAAAGGCTCTGAGTATCGCATTTTCCATTTCTCGAATAAGTACTTCGATTTTATCATGGCAATCCCTACAGACGTAAACAATGATTTTATTGTTTCCGAACACGGCTCGCTTGTATACGTGGTGTTCCGATAAGGCAATGTTTTCTTTTTTACAGATTGGACATCTTCCTATCTTGAAAAAATGGTAACCATTTCCGTTCCCATTTCCATTGCCATTGTTCCCATTACGTTTCTTTCCGTTTCTAGTCAAACTAAATCCTCCAAAATTAATAAATGTAATGGAACCTGAATTATCAAGATTCCAAGTATAATTTAAACCCTTAAGAAGGATATGTCAAACTACTCCTTTTCTATATCCTTTTTAATCTCCTCAAACTCATTTTCAATCTCTTTAAATTGTTTCTTAGCTTCTTTGATGATTCCAGCTGCTTCCTTCACCTTTTCAAGACCTTCTTCAACATCAACCTCCTCCTGTTTTTCAAACCACTCGGCAATTAAAGATAACTTTTTAAGACTTTGGTTAAGATTTTTTTCCTTCATTTTTTTGTATTTTTTTAATCTGCGTATTAATTATTCCGTTAAATACTTTTAAATCAATAATGTCTTCGACTTTCACATCATTGATGTTTTTAATCACTCCTTTTTTGTTTGTCGCGATGCAGTATCCTAATTTCAAATTCCTTTCCGGGTCGTTTTGATTAATTATCTTCTCAATGTTCTCTAATTTATCTCTCATTTTATCAATTTCATTCTCAAGAATTTTAGGAATCACCGACTTAATCCTGTATTCAATCATTTTAAATAAAGAAATTACTTTCTCTAATTTATCTTTTATCTTTAAAAATAAATTATTGATTCTGTATTTCGAACTTCTCAAAGAAGAAGAAAAAGAATTGAAGATTTCCCTTTCTCTGGCTTTTAATTCCGACTCTGCTTCCTGCCAGGATTGATTCAAAAGGTTCGCCGCCGCAGTCGGAGTCGAAACCATCTTGTCGGCTGCCAAAGCTAATAACGGCACATCCTTGTCGTGGCCAATGGCTGCAATTACCGGAAAAGGAAGACTATTGACTTCCCTTATCAATACCTCATTATTAAAGGCTAAAAACGACTCCAGAGAGCCTCCGCCACGCATAATGACAAGAACATCAATATCAGCCTTCTTTATCGTCTTAACACTGTTTAAGAGGTCCTTGACCGCCTCCAATCCTTCGACTCGGGAGTCGATAAACTTGATTTGGAAACCGAATCTTCCCAAATTGTTCAAGAAATCGGAAATAACCGCTCCCTGCTTAGAAGTAATGATCCCCACTCTTTTAACAAAAGAAGGAATTTCTTTCTTTTTTTCCAAATCAAATAATCCCTCGTCTTCTAATTTTTTCTTTAATTTCTCGTATTCCTTTTTCAGTTCTCCCTCACCCATCAACTGGATTGTTTTCGCCTTGAAGCTTAGTCTTCCGGTTGGAGGATAAACATCGGGAATTCCTCTAGCGGTAATTTCTAATCCTTCTTTCAATTCCACTCCGCATAATCTGTAATCGTTATTCCAAATAACGCAAGACAAAACACTTTTGTCTTTTTTGTCTTTCAAAGAAAAATAAACATGCCCGACCGAGCTGATTTTAACTTCCGAAACTTCTCCTACTATTCTGGCTTCAAAAGAATTAAGGATTCCGTTCAATAATTTAAGATAAGCGGAAATAGAAAGAATATTATTCTCCAAAAGTTCTTTTACCGCTGATTTGCCTTTTTGTTCCATAAACTCCTCTTATTTCTTCTCGTGTTTCATTTTCGCGACTACCGCATTCTTTCTGTAATTACAAAAATCACACTCGGAATTCATTTCCGGAATCTTGTCGCTCATTAAGCATTTTTTAATATCCATCAAAGCTCCTTCTATCCAAGAGTCGTCTCCGGTATACGGAATAACCTTGATATCAAATTCTAATTTCTTGTCAAAATAAGGCTTACCCGTATCTCCGTTGCAATAAACAAAATATCCGGTCGGAGAAACATCAAATCCGTTCTTCCTAAAAAGCCATTGATAGATTTCCATTTGTCGCTTGTATCCTCTCTGCCACTCGGCATCCAAATTGACTTCGCTGGTCTTGGAAGTTGCTTTATAATCGACAATAATTACCTCCCCTTTCGGATTAATCCAAATATCATCAATCGCTCCAGTAATCAAAAGATTGGTCGGAGCATGCAAATACTCAATTCCTTTAAAAGTATTTCTCCAAGTATCAATATCTTTGTGCTGATATGGAATCGCATCAATGCCAAATTCCTCGATAAAAGGATGAATGGTCTGATCTTTTCTGTATAAATCAAATTCTTTTTTTAATAAAGAATCGACAGCACTGTTTAAGGTAAAAGGAAAACCGGGCGGTCGGCCCACTCCTAATCGCCTATCCAAATAGAAGCACTGCGGACATTCCATAAACAAGTCGATTTTGGAACGGCTCAACTTGAACGGAGTTTTTGATTCGGGATTGAAAATATTATTTGATTTTTTGTAATATTGTGACATGTAATATATCTTAACTTAAAAGAATCTTGATTGCCTCGTATTTGGGTTTAATTATTTTCTTTGAATTTTCAAAATTAAGCTGATTCCATTTATTTTCAAGCTTTCTTCTTACCGCTTCTTTGGCTTCTCCCTGATTTAAATTTTCATAAATGAAAGCGGCTTTGAATATTCCCGGAACATTGTCGAAATTGCTTAAAGCATCGGCATCGGCAATTATCTTTTCTTCGATGCTCAGCGGATTATTCTTTTGTGAACCACGATGGTTTAAAATACAATTCTTAACCATTTCTATCTTCTCAATTGGATAATTCAATTCTTTTAATTTTTCTTCGGCGATCTTTGCTCCGGTAAGATGATGGTCTTCTCGGCCATAAATGACCGAACCGATATCGTGGAGCCAGGCCGAAATCTCAACCACCTCTTTGTCAGCCCCCAATTCCTCGGCTAATTCAAGAGCATATTTAACCGTCGGAACAAAATGAAAAGCAAAAGGCTCCTCGCCATATTTACTGCTTGGCTTTAGTGATTCTTTCTCAACAAAATTTCTGACCTCTTCAATTATGTTCATCTTTATTCAACAAGAAAAGCGCTCCTACCAACAATAAAGGAAAAGATATTAGCATAAAGGTATCTAATCTTTCGTAAGTTCCGTAGAAAAAACTGAAAGCGATACCTAAGATTATAAAAATAATTCCTCCGGTTCTTGTCTTTTTCCAAGCATAAGCCAAAGAAACGATAAGAAGGATAGTTGGGATATTATGCATCAAGAATCCTCCCATTTTCTCCAACGCTGTTGCGGTTGAATTAAAAACATCTAGAGACAAAAGAACAAAGAAAGAAATGTAAACGATAGTTAATACTCTAGGAAGCCAAACGGTTAACATTTGTTTTGCTTTTATCATATTATTTTTTATTATTTTTATTATTCTTATTATTTTTTTCCTGTTCGGACTTCTGAGAAGATTTACCTCCCTTATATTTGCCCACTTGTCTTTCATAGGAGTTCATCTTCCCGATATTTCTTACTGGATGCCTTACAAATAATGTCATGTCTCTATTATATCTCTAAAAACAAAAAACGCCAACAGTGTCGGGTTGGGTATAAAAAAAAGAGGTTATCCTCTTTATTGTGTTGTTCTTTTTTCCATTTTATCCAAGTCCATTTGATGGGCTCGGCTTCTTTTGTTTGCAAGCTCAGTATAATAAGCTTTTCTTTTTTGAGGAGTCATTTTTAATGCTGCCTCAACATCCAGGTTTAAAGATGGATGAAATTCGTTTCCACGAAGCCATACATTGAACCATAGCCACCAATAAGCTTTTTTCGCAATTGCCGCTACGGATCTTTTAGCTGACATTAGCCAGTGATATATTTTAAATAGCAAGGGAGACATTTTAATTCCTCTGGGTTGTGAACGAACACAAAACCTATTTAAAAAATATAATTAATTAATAATTTTGTCAAGCATGAAAAAAGTTCCAAAATTATTTATGGTTATCATAAAAAGCCTTACAGAATAAGGATTTTTGGATTTGCAGAGCGTAAAGGATTCGAACTCTTAATTAATTTACCAAAGTTCCGAACTTCTCCCCTTTTAAGGCTTTGGATATATCTTTAATGTTTTCAATATTAAATACGATAATCGGTTTTTGATTGTCGGAACATAAGGCAAAAGCCGTTAAATCCATAACATTCAATTTCTTTTCTAAAGCTTCCTCAAAAGTTAAATTATCATATAGCTTAGCATCGGAATACTTTTTTGGATCCTTGTCATAAACTCCATCAACATTGGTTGCTTTTAAAATCAAATCGCAATCAATTTCGCAAGCTCTTAAAGCTGCCAAAGTGTCGGTGGTGAAATAAGGATTACCGGTTCCGCCGGCAAAGACAACCACCTTACCCTGATTCAAATAATCAACCGCTCTCTTTTTGGAAAAAGATTCGCAGACCTTATCCATCTCTATCGATGACATTAATTTCGCTGGAACATTCAAAGATTCCAACGCTTCTTCTAATCCTAAACCATTGATAATAGTTGATAACATTCCCATATAATCGGCTGTTACCTTGTCAAAATGTTCTTCTCCCACTTCACGTCCTCTGAAAATATTCCCCCCGCCGATAACAACGGATAAATCAATATCGTTCTTCTTTTTAATCTCGGCAATCTGTTTAGCTATTTCCAAATAAGAAATCAGAGAAACTCCTTTGCCGTTTTCTTGGCCGAATGACTCCCCGCCTATTTTCAATAAAACTCTTTTGTATTTTTTCATTTGAGGTAATAAAAATTATTATCACCGGTATTATATTCTATTTATTAAAACCAGGCAAATAAAAAAAGGTATGCTATTTGCAAACCTCATCTTTTTCGATTACCTCGGTCATTCTGAAGATACACCAGTTGAAAAGTGTACCAGAGTACTTAACTTTGCCGAAAGCTTTGATATCTTCTTTTCTTTTAAAATAGAGAGTACCGAGCAAGCAAGAAGAATAATCGCTCCCAGGAACACCCCAGTCAGGATTCATGTTGTCGTTGGAAAAGGAATAAGATCCTCTTTTACTCTTTGTTAAAATATTCAGAGCTAAAAGAACCGAATAAACATACTGTCTGATAGCTTCGCGAGCCCGATAGTCGGCAATGTTGACAACTTTTTCCATTTTCTGCCAGTCGACAATAATTTTCCCGTTCTGCTTTTTTAGAATTTTAACCAAATATCTTTTATAAGCCTTGAAAGTTTTCTTAGTCTCCTCCTCATCACACCTTTCTAGGGTATTATCCATAGGGATAACGATCTTTCCGCCCTCAACAGTAATCTTAAACATAGTCAAACCTCTTTAAATTTAAAAAATCTAAGGAGAATATAGCAAAAATAGGAATATTATGCAATCAACTCTAATCTTCTGTCGTCGTTGCCAATTGTCCACAAGCTGCCTTTATCCCTCTTCCGAATTCGTATCTTTGGGTGGTAAAAATTCCTTCTTTCTCCAAATACTCTTTAAATTTCTTAATTGTTTTAGAATCCGAAGCTTTAAACTTTCCTGTCGGATTATAGACTATCAAATTAACCATGTATAACGGTTTTTTCATTATCAAAGCCAATTCTTTGGCACACGATAAAGAATCATTTTCTCCTTTTATCATCAAATACTCAAACATTACCTTTCGTTTGGTTTTTAAAATATAATCATCAACTGCTTTCAAAACATCCTTTAAAGGATATTTTTTATTCACCGGCATTAACTTGCTTCTCAATTCATCATTGGGAGCATGGAGAGAAATGGAAAGATTTACCTGCAAATCCTCGTTAGTAAATCTTTCGATTCCTTCAATTATTCCCGAAGTGGAAACAGAAATTTTACGGCTGCCGATATTGAAATATTCCGGACTGTTTAAAGTATGAATCGCCGCCAGCACATTATTGTAATTCAAGAACGGCTCTCCCATTCCCATAAAGACAATATTGGTCACTTTCTCAATTCTCATAAATAACAAAACCTGAAGAACTATCTCTTCAGCCGTTAAATTCCTCTTCAATCCCATTGTTCCGGTGGCACAAAAAGAACAGGCCAAAGGACAACCGACCTGAGAAGAAACGCAAACCGTGGAACGGTTATCAGTGTGCTTCATCAAAACCGACTCAATCTTCAATCCGTCCGATAACTCAATCAAAGCTTTGAGGGTATTCCCTTCGTCAAACATTTTGTGTTTAATTATTAAAGGACATTCCTTTTTTAATTCTTCGCGCAAAGATAAGGGCAAGACCGTCGCTTGATCCCAATCTTCGATTAAATCCTGAAAAATCAGCTTGCGCACCTGCTTAATTCTGTATTTAGGCTGAGATTCTAACTTTTTTTCAATTAAAGACAAGTTCATTATTTGTTTTCTATCACCTTAACTTCTTCCTTAGTCAAAACGTTTTCGTTCTTTATTTTATCAACGATGGTTGAAAGTTTTTTAGTTCTGGTAAGCGACACTTCGTCGAACTGGGTCGAGACCGCCCTGATTTTCTTACCCAAAGAATCAACCTCTTCGTTGTATTTATTGTATTCAATTTCGAATTTCTTAATCAATTTGATGATCTCGTGAAGATTCTCCTGATATTTGAAACTTTTATACGACTGGAAAACCATTCGTAAAATGGCGGTAAAACTGAAAGGTCCGGCCAAAACAACTTTTTTTATCATGGCATCATTCCAGGCTTCATTCATCTGGTCATAAATGAAACTGAAAATCATTTCATTGGGAACGAATAAAATAACGAAATCAACCGTATCTTCTTCGGGATTAATATATTCACGTCCCGATATTTCTTTTATTCGGTTTTTTACATCCTGCTCGAAAGCTTTCTTGAACTGCTTTTTCTTTTCCTTGTCTTCTTCGTCGTTAAATTTAATGAAATTATTCAAAGGAAATTTAACATCAATATTTATTTTTGTTCGGTCGGGTAAAAAAATAGTGAAATCGGGACGATTGGCATTATTATCTTGGGCAGTATTGGCTTCGTAGTTTTCTCCTTTAACGAATCCGATTGTCTTTAAAAGATTCTCGGCAATCTCTTCTCCGTATTTTCCTCTCAATTGATTATTCGACAAGACATTTCTTAATCCTTCGGTTGAATCTTTCAAACTACCGGTAACAGTCTTGTATTCTTCCAAGACCGTTCTTAAAGTATTAAATTCTCCGATTCTTTCTTTTTCCACTTCATCCAATTGCTTCTTACTCTTATCCAATTCTTCGTGAACCCGATCAATTAAATCTTTAATCGTGTCTTTGTTGTGTTGAATTGATTCGCTGATTATCTCTTTTTTAGAATCAAATTGCTCTAATAATCTTTTTCTTTCTTCTTCAAATAATTCCTTGCTTCTTTTGACGTTCTCGTTCATCAATTTTTGAAACAAAAGATAGGTAAAAACAAGAATGATAAACAATGAAGCTATTAAAGTGATGGTTTCATTTGTCATATATATTCAATATATCACACTTTCCTCTTTTGCAGGAGAAACACTTTGTCGTTTTTTCGAACAACATCTTTGAAAACAATTGCCACTTCTTCTCCTTTCTTTCCTTTTTGTATATTTTTGTTTTCGATTTGTATCGATTCAACTGCTTGCTCAATATAGGTATTATTTCCTTCAATAATAATCTTGTCTCCGACTTTCAAATCCAAATGATTTAAAGTCACTGAGCCCGATTTAACGCGAGGATAATAATGAGTGATATAGCCGACCAATAATTTCTTATCGGTTGAAACATTGTCCGCTTTATCATAGCTAATTCCCTCTTTTCCCGGAGTTCCGAAATAAAAGCCAGTCGAAAATCCTCGATTATAAACCGAACTCAATTCTTCCTTCCATTTCTTAATTTTTTCAACGGTAAATGTTTTCTCAAAATACGCATCAATCGCTTCCCGGTAACATCTCGAAACAACTTCAATATATTTAGGATCCCTTCTCCTTCCTTCAATCTTAAAAGAATCTATCCCGGCTTTGATTAATTCGGGAACGAATTCAATCATGCATAAATCTTTGGCACTCATGAAATATTTTCCTTCGTTTGAAATCGCATTACCTTCTTCATCCGACAGCATCCATTCTTTTCGACAAGGCTGAGCGCAACTTCCGCAGTTAGCCGACTTACCGTATAGATAGGCCGACAAAATACAACGGCCGGAAATAGCCATACACATTGCTCCGTGAACAAAAACTTCAACTTCAATCTTTACCTTCTTTTTTAATTCCTTGATTTGCTTCAAAGTCATCTCTCGAGCCAAAACCACTCTTTTCGCTCCCAGCTTTTTATAGAATATTGCTGACTCGTAATTAGAGATATTGGCCTGGGTGGAAACGATAAAAGGCAGCTTGATTTTCTTGGCTATCTGGATAACCGCCGGGTCCCAAACGATAATGGCATCCACGCCCTCTTTTTTGGCCTTTTTAAGCAGCTTTTCGGCTTTTTTGATGTCCTGGTTATAGACTACAGTATTGACCGTCAGATACCCTTTTATGCCATATGAATGGCATTTCTTAATAAAGGCAGAAAGCTCTGAAGCTTTAATGCCCGAAGCCGCTCTCATACTCAATTCATCAACGCCAAAATACACTGCATTAGCATAGTTTTTACAGGCTTCCAAGCTGGCCCAATCACGGATCGGGCTCATTAATTCTGGTTTCTTCATATTTAAAATTTATCATATTTTGGTATAAAAAAATAGGGTTAGAGATAGTTGCGTTTTAATGGATAAGCTGCTTCCAGCTTTTTTGCAACTAGTTCATAACTCCATTTAATTTTTCCCATGTCTTTGTTTTGTCGGAACAATTCCTTGCTGAGTTCCTGCCATTTGGAGGTTCTCAGTCTCCAGCTGTCATTATCAATGACATCGGCGACGAGCAATTCTCCGTCTGGTCCGATTCCGAACTCAATCTTGAAATCAATGAGACGCAGATTGAGAAGAATCAACGCATCCTCAAGGATGAGGAATGTTTTGCGGGCAATGCCTTCAATCTCTTCGATTGACACTCGGTCCGGTAGAATATCTTCTGGAGAGAGCGTGCAAAGGAACGAGAAAGAATTAGTGCTCGGCAGCTTGGGATGATTGATTACCCAGTCCAAAGACTTGGGATTAATAATCAGTGGATCATCAATCGGCTTGCCAGTCTTCTGATCAACCAGTTTTTCGATTTCTTTTCCTTTTTTGGAAAGAACGACTCCTCCTGTGGTCTTCAAGAAAAACTCGACATACGGTTCATCGAACTTTGCAGGAATCTTGCCCGAATTTTCAAGCCAAGGATTGCGCAAAAGAATACTGCCAACGGCATACCTTCTTCCCACGACTTCAAGAGGAATCATTTGGCATTTCTTTGCCAAAAATTTGGTCTCGCTGATTCTCTTCTGATAAGCAACGGGTATCCCGGCGCTTTTCAAAAGTTCAAAGTTGATGCAAGTAATGGTCGTCGACAATTTTGCTTTGTCGATCATTTTTCTTGTTTGTGTCGGATCATCATTTTTGGTGATATCATCTTTGTTTTCGATGATTACCAAATCGTCGTTTTTAACGACCCCATAGACCTTCTTGGTCTTCCCTTCGTTCAGTAGTTTTCCTTCTTTGGTCAAGATAGCCACCTAGCCCTTCAACGTATTAAATTGTGTTAAAAAGCTGTCTATACTATACTATTAATTAAAAAGTTGTCAATAAAAAAAGAGGGTTAGCATTAGCTTAATTCCTCTATTTCTTTTTTGTATACGCTGGGTGGAAAAATCCTCTCAGCCAGATATTTAGAGTCTTTAATTAATTCACTCCCCTTAAAAATACTGGCAGTTTGAGGGGTGATACCTTCCCCTACCCAAACGGGAACGATTTCCTTGCTTTCTTCGTCGATCTCCATTCCGAGACCAATTTCGAAATATCTTAAATTAAGATTTCTTGATTTAAAATAATTATTGATAATCTCAGCGGCAGAAAGAGTCCTTTCGGTTGCATCGAGAAGAAAATGAGCTGGATTCACCCTGTATTGTTTGTGAAGCGAAAGCCAATTTTTTAAAACACTAACCGCTTCATAGAATTTCAGTGTCTTGTCGGTTTGAAAAATACAATCGTCTCCTGACAAGACACAACTGATAGGTATTTTATCAACCCTCCTAACAAAAAGAACTCTTCCCAGATGAACCATCCGGTCCTCACCTGTGATCTCGCTTAAAGCGACAATTCTTGATTGAGAAGATTCTTCAATATTGTTTCTGATTCTCTTCCTCACCAGGCTTTTGGTAAACACGGTGAGCGCTCTCATAGCAATACCATCTCCGTTCGTGTATTCTTTTAAAACAAAACTTTCGACTGTTTTAGAATGATTCGGAGTCGTGTAGTAACGGCAAAATTGATCTTTACCGATAAGAGTAAGGTTTTCCATAATGACCTCTATTCAGTTCTCAAAGAACTGACTATATAATCTATATAACAATTATAATAAAAAAGCAACGGACTTGCCGTTACTTCTTTTTCATTATCTCGTTTAGTATTTCTTTGACTTTTTCAATGCTGTCGTAATCGTAAATGGAAATCGGAATCTTCTTCTTTCTCCACTTACTCATTCTTTCTTTTAAAACATCTTTATCCACCATATCGGTCTTAGTGATGAAAATATATTCTTCTTTTTTCAATAATTCGGAATTGTAATCTCCCAGTTCTTTTTTAATCGTTTCGTAATCTTTTTTGAAGTCTTCCGATTCGGCCGAAATCAAGTGGAATAATATTTTAGTTCTTTCCACGTGTCTCAAAAATTTAATTCCCAATCCTTTTCCTTCCGAAGCTCCTTCAATCAATCCAGGAATATCGGCTAAAATTAAATCATAATAAACTCCCAAATGAGGCTCCAAGGTTGTAAAAGGATAATTAGCGACCTTGGGATTAGCATTGGTCAATTCTTTTAATAGGCTGGATTTGCCAACATTAGGCAACCCGATAAAACCGACATCGGCAATCATTTTCAATTCCAATCTTAAAGCATAAGCTTCTCCTTTGATTCCCGGCTGACATTGCATCGGAGTCGTATTAGTTGAAGATCGAAAAAGAAAATTACCTCGACCTCCTTTTCCTCCTTTGGCAATTAAAACCGGCTCACCGATTTTAACAATTTCTATTTTTTCATTTTTGTCTAGATTATAAACTACGGTTCCAACTGGAATCTTAAAAATAACATCTTTGCCGTTCGGTCCGTCAACAAACTCTCCCTTGCCGTTTCCTCCGTCTTCCGCCTGAACCGCTTTTTTAAAACGAAATTGTTTTAAAGCGCTTAAATCAGAAACTCCGACAAAGTAAAAACTGCCTCCTTCTCCTCCGGAGCCCCCAGTCGGACCCAAGGCAAATCTACTCTTCTGGAATGCGACGCATCCCTTGCCTCCGTTTCCCGCTCTCACTCTAATTGTTACATCATCTATAAGCATATGTTTACACTAACCTAAATAAGCCCATAAATCAAATGAAAAGATGGTTAAACTAAAACTTAGTAAAATATTTTTATTATAAAAATCTCAAAAAATAAATAATAAATAACACCGCGGAAGCTATCCACAAACAATAAGCACACTTAATATAATAGCTACCCTTTACCCCGCCTTCTTTTTTTCCTTTCCTCCAGGACATATAACCAAGGATAGCAAGGATTATTGCTAAAATAGGCCAAATATTATCGCCGAACCAAGCAGGAAGCGCTGATGCTAAAGATGCCATATTAAAAGCACTGCTTAATACTTTTTCTTGATTTTCTGTATTTGTTAAATCTTGTAAACCGTTGCCATCTTCGCCATTTACCGGCTCATTTGAACCAGATTGCCCTCCTGTATTTATCGAAAATCCTCCTGTGACACCACCCGTTGTTGATTGAGAATCATCATTTGAATCTTCTCCAATTTCTATTTTAGAATGATCCGCCACGAAACTATATTCTCTTCCAATAGTTGCCGGAGAAGCATGAGAAACAACTCTGTAATAATAAGTCTGTCCAAATACTAGATCTGTTAAAGTTACTTTATGAGAAATTACTTTTTCTAATCCAGAATCATCGCCTGATTTATAAAAAGCATAACCAAAAGATGGTTCACCTTTTGAAAAATCAAAGGTATTCGGTTTGTCGTCATAAATTACCGCACTAGTTGAAGCATAATTTGTTTGCCAAACTATTTCAACTTCATTCACATCATTAAAAACTTGTTTACTTAGTTCCCCAGTTATAATTAAACCGGGAGGAAGATCACCTGATCCGCCACCACCGCCACCTCCGCCATAAATAACTGTGCCGCCACCGCCACCGGGATTATCGGTTGTACCCTCTCCTTCAAAGCCAACCAGTAAATCAAATCCAACTACCGCGTCTTGGAAAGAATTGTTCGCGTCTGTATCAAAAGACATCTTAAGATCGTACTGTTCTGTTGAATTATTACTTACTTGAGACAAATCTACTTCACCGGCCGCAAAAAATTCATTCAACGTACCGCTGAAAACCACGCTCGCACCATGTTTTATTTCTAAATTCAACTTTTTAGAGAATTCAGACGGATCGCTTTTATTAATAGCTTCAATGATTGCTTTTTGTTCTCCACCACTCGTATTTGTTATCTTTATAAATCTATCTATCGCGCCACCTGGAACGAATGATGCTTCTTTAAAAAGTGGTGTTTGTTCAAACTGAACCTCAAGCCCGGCTGAAAACGCCAAACCAGGCATAACTACAAAACCAAATATGATTGCGGAAAACAATGTTTTAAATAATTTCATCTGTTTCATTTAATGTAATATTATTTTGATCTGTGTTAGCGCCATCAGTGTTTGTGTCTCCTGAATCTTGCGCTCCATCATCTGTTATTTGATTTTCCAATACTATCTCTGGTTCTGAGTTGTCATCAGTTCCTTCTTCTTGATCCTCTAAAACTAGCGGCTCTTCTGGTTTTATTTCAGCAGTCTCTGGCGTATCGACAACTTCATCAACTCCTTCATTATTCTCCTCTTCTTCAATTGGAGGTGTTTCTGATAGCATTAAACTACCTGACGGTTCAGACATTAACAACAAACCATCATCTTGCCCTATTTCCAAATCCGGAACATATTCTTTTTCAGCTAATAATTCCTGTTCTCTTTCAATAAAGGATGCTAAATCGGCATCCGATTCGTCTGATAAGTTGCGATCATTTGGAGTTCCAAGGTTAAATAGATCTGGATGATCCCAATAGGGTCTTGTACCTAACAATTCAAGACAGGTATGCCAGCTTGATTCATTGGCACCATTACCCGGAATATCGTTTCTTTCCATTGAAAGATGGAAGAATAAACGTTCAAAACCGGCAGCGGGCAAACCATTGCCATCGTCCGCTGTATCAATCAAGTTAGAAGAGTTGTTCCAGTCCGCTTTATATACTTTTATTTGCAAATTAGCATCACGTAAATCAACGTTTGTATCAATTAGATTTGGAGTAATGCTAATTCTAGAATCACTTTCGCTGAAACGGGATATTAAGAAAAATCCATTTGCCGGAATTACTGTTCCATTTGGAATTGTAAGCATCAAAACTTCTTGTTTAGTGAATCCGTATCCAATTAATTTAGTGATTTGAAATCCTGAAATATCCAAATCATATGATGTAGTATTTTTTAATTCTATCCATTCATCTTTACTCTTCAGATAACTACCCATCCACATCAATTCGTTTATAACAATGTCACCCGGATTGATTATCCACTTATCGCTTGTTACGGTAGAAGAAATTCTTTTTTCATCAACAAAACCACCGGAAGTTAATCCTTTTTGACTAGCCTTGAAAACTAATTCAAAAGAACAGCTTTTGTTTTGCCACTCGGCGGCATCAGAAATAAGTTCGGCTGAAAATATTTCGCTTGGCTTTACAGAAAAATCTATTTTATCGGTTAAAAAGCTTGTTAAATCTTGGGGTGTATTAGTTGTATCATCCTTCAAATTCAAATTACTACATAGATCGCCGGAAACGTTTTCCACACTAACAGTATAAACAAAATCAATTGTGCCAGCTTTTTCTAATTCAATTGTCCTTATACTAGGAACACCTGGTTTTACTTTCGGAGCAAAATCTGACGAATCCTTTAGATTAATCTTCAATGTTCCGGTTACAATCTTTGATTCCGATGCCTCTGTATCAGAATAATGGGCATACACAGGAAAAACAAAAGATAAGCAAGCAATAAAGCTGACTGTCAGGCAAACTATTATTTTGTTTATTTCTCTTTTCATAATGTGGTTTCTTGTTTTTTCGTTTTAATTTCTTTTCTAATTTGCATTAATTGATCTCCGATAATTATAAATACTGGGACAATGATAATTAAGATAAAGCCAATGGGTTTTTTAATAAAATCAACTACATAACCAAGGAACGGAATGGAAAATAAAACCTTACCCTCAATTATATTCTTGGAAACTAATGCTTGGTCAACAGAATCATTAGCATCTCCTTTGGTGATATAATAAGGAACTCCTGAATTGACTTGCATGTCTTTAATTCTATGCGTAGTCGGTATTTGATTTTTGCCAGTTTTCCCAAAAGTGATGATATCACCAATCTTATAATCACTAAAAGGTTTGATAACCACTATACTGCCGGTATGAATAGCTGGCTCCATAGAACCGGATAACACAGACAAAACTTTGAAATCACCAATCAAAGAAAATGTGGAAAGAATTAATAATACCGCTACGATAATAATAATTCCTAAAATAATATTATATAAATATTCAAAAATTTTCATTTGGTTGATTTTTATTACCCCTCTAAAACTTTTATAATCCCTCCCATTTTAAGAATGAGAAGGACTAAAAAGTTTTAAACTTTTACGAAAACTTAATAAGTTTTTCCCGGTTATTCTTCTGATGCAATAGGAGTATTAGAACAATCAAAGTTTGGATTGTTCCTCCACTGTTCTGCATAAGTTGTTAATGTTGCACTTAAAGTATCTCCTTGTGCCTCATTACCAACACTTGAACCGTCACAACTAATAGTGTCACCACTTATTGTTTGTGTACCAAAACACCATGCTAAACCAATATATTGCGTAGTTCCACCCGTAATTGGAGGTAACCCTTGTTCAGCTAATGCAATATTGGTATCAATTAAATTTCCATTATGTAAAATGGCTTCACCATCTTGATAAGTTCCATTTTGATTAGCATCATTCCAGATGATTACATTCAAGTCTTCTGAAATATCTTCGTCAACATCGTCTGACTTTTTAGCATAGAAACAAGACCAAGCGTCATTGCCGTTAACATGTACGCTGATCAAATTAGTTCCGTAATCACCAGGCTTAACATCATCAAAGTCAAAGAAAGTATCACCTTCTACTAAATCTTTGGCTTGCCAAAGTTTACAGTTAGTTTTGAAATAATCATCACCACAATTACCATTAATTGTGAACTTGTAGATTAGTCCAGCAGGATTTGTCTGATAATTACTGCCTGCTACACCCTTATTTGTAACTACAAATTTCAAAATATTAGTTCCTTGAATGAAATAAGATGGATTAACGACAATAGAATCAGCAGAAGAATAATTAAATTCTCCGGGATCCTGACCAAGTGGATTTCCGTTTAAATAAACTTGGTAACCGTTATCACTAGCCAATGCTAAATTAAGAGTAGCTCCGTTAATTTCTCCCATCCACTCAAAAGTGTTCTGGAAACCGTAGCTAGTATTAACTTGAGTATCCGCTTGTTGAGTTTGACTACTTTCCCAAATCCATTTAGCTTCACCAGTAGGATCAAATACGGCTGCTTTTAACCAAACAGGGTGTACCCAAGCTAGAGCTGCTGAATACGGAGTTTCTACCGCTACGCCATTTTTTTCCACTACCATGTCATGACCATCAGAACTATATACCTCAACACTACAGGTCTTACAATCCATAATACCGTAGGTCTGTTTTAGATGATCAATTTTTAAATTCATTGTTCCGGCCACAATTATGTTGCCAGCAGAAGTTTGTGTATCATTGAAATAAGCAATTGTACCGCCGATAGCAATCAGCGAAACAAGAGCAATCAAAGAAACACTAGTTAAGATTTTTTTATTCATATTTTTCGTCTCTTTTAAACTTTTCTAATTTCTAATTAAAAATTTTATTATTCTACAGGTTCACAAGTATAACTTGCATTATTTCTTGATTGAACTGCGGTAAAAGTAATATCTCCCTGGATGCTGTCTCCTTGAATTTCATTTTCTACATCTGCAGGAACTGTCCATTTTACTCCAATACAAGTCTTATCTAAAGGATCATCACTTCCAGGAATCGGTTGTCCGCCATTTTGGCTGTCAGCAATCGCCCAGCTTAATTCACTAGCCGGCTGATTAGTAACAACAACGGTTTCGGTATCATCTAAATCATTCTCACAATCAGAATCTCTCCAAACTGTGAAAAGTAAATTATTTTTTAATTCACCTGTTGTTTCAGTTTCACAATCAGAATCATCTTTCATTTCCGCGTTATTAGCACAACCATTCTCTTTGGCCTCTAAATTAGAAATAGAAGCACAAACCCAGGCTGGGTTGTTGTTAATATGTAAACTGATGGTGTTTTCTCCTACATCGCCCGGTTTGACGTCATTATAATTAAAAAATAAATTATCTGAGGTAAGTGATTTTGCTAACCAAGTACAAGAACAAGCTGTTCCAATCATGCTTGGTTCAGCAACTGTAGTTGATTCATCTTCATCCGCTGCCCATAAATTACTAGCACAGATCATGCCATTGTAATGGCAAGTACTACCAACCTCTAAAGATAAATTGCCCGCTGTAATTATATTGCCGATACTAGCTTGTGTACTAGTAAAATAAGCTGCTGTTGTTCCAATACCAATAGCAGCAACAACTGCAATAATACCTAAACTAACTAATATTTTATTCATGTTATTAAATTATTATATATCCTTATTGAACTTACCGACCTTTTAGGTTTTTATACACACTGTTTCCAGCGTGGAAAGAACTCAAAACTAAACCCCATAAAACAAACGAACGAACCCCATTCGCGGAATCCGTTCTTTAACACTAAGTTATAGATTGTATCTTGTTTTGCCTATAATTCATAAATAATAAATCTATCCATGACTTCTGCCTAAATATTAAAGACTTTAAAAACTTTTGTCAAATCTGAGTTATGCACATGCATTTTATGATATAAATATATAATATTGTCAAATTACAAACTTTTTCAAATTTTAAACCATAATTTTTGGTTAAAAATATTTCAAATTAATTAAAATGATTTATAAATTTATTCTTTCAAATATTTTCTCCCCTTTAATTTGTCGGGCATATATTCCTGTTTTTCTTTATACTCAAAACTTGGACTGTATTTATATCCCTTTCCGTATCCAACTTCATCCATTAATTTAGAAACCGCATTTCTTAAATGCAAAGGAACGGGAAGATTTCCGTATTTTCTCACATCATCGGCCACTTTTCCGTAAGCTAAATATAATTCATTTGATTTTTTGCACTTGGACATATAAACAACGGCTTGCGCTAAAATCACATTACATTCCGGATAACCGATGAAATGACAGGCCTGGTAAGCGGCTACCGCTTGCTCTAAGGCTCGAGAATTGGCGAGTCCGATATCTTCGGAAGCGAAACGAACCAAGCGACGGGCAATAAATAGTGGATCTTCGCCCGATTCAACCATTCGGGACAGCCAATACAGAGCAGCATTGGCATCCGAGCCTCTCATTGATTTATGTAAAGCGGAAATAATATTGTAATGCTCTTCCCCGTCTCGGTCATACATTAAAGCCGCCTTCTGAGTGGCTTCTTTTATCAATTCAACATTGATTTTGTTTGAAACCGAAGCCGCATATTCTAAAATATTCAAAGCAATACGAGCATCGCCGTTACTAACCAAAGACAATAAATCAACCGCCTTCTTATCAATCTTAATTTTCAATACTCCCAATCCTTTCTTTTTGTCTTTCAACGCTCGTTTAATAATCAAAGCAATACTTTCTTTGGTTAACTGTTTAAAAACAAAAACTCGGGAACGTGATAACAGCGCTCCCCTAACTTCAAAGCTGGGATTTTCGGTTGTCGCACCGATTAGAGTAATCAATCCGCTTTCAATGTGCGGCAATAATCCGTCCTGCTGTGTTTTGTTCCAGCGATGAATCTCATCGATAAAAAGAATAGTTCTCTTTCCTAATCTCTGATTAACTTTCGCTCTTTCAATTATTTCTCGTAAATCTTTGAGTCCGCTCGAAACCGCACTCACCCGGACAAATTCCGATTTGGTTTGTTTGGCAATTATGAAAGCCAGAGTTGTCTTGCCGGTGCCGGGCGGACCCCAAAAAATCATCGAAGGAATCTTGTCGGTCTTAATCGCCTCCCTTAATAATTTCTTTTCGCCCACAATTTCATCCTGACCCAAAAACTCCTCCAGTGTTTCCGGACGCATCCTATCGGCAAGAGGATTGTTAATGTTTAAAGTGGACATATTCCTTTTCTTTTATTATAATGAAAAAGCAATAAAAA
Organism: Minisyncoccales bacterium; assembly: GCA_049302755.1. GTDB lineage: Bacteria > Patescibacteriota > Minisyncoccia > Minisyncoccales > Minisyncoccaceae > UBA2211. The sequence continues at coordinate 80,740 of JBAQMK010000004.1, forward strand.
AACAACGAAATGGAAAATATAGACGAAACATTCCCTAAGAACTACGACTTTAAGTCAATTGAAGACAAATGGAGAAAAGCTTGGGACCAAAAAGAACTCTTTAAATTCTCTTATCTCCCTGGAGACAAGCTTTTTACCGTTGACACTCCCCCTCCCTACGTTTCCGCCGACCACTTACATGCCGGACATATCATGAGTTACACTCAGGCCGAATTTATCGTCCGCTACAAAAGAATGCAAGGATACAAAGTATTCTATCCGATGGGCTTTGACGACAACGGATTGCCAACCGAAAGATTCGTTGAAAAGAAATATAAAATCGATAAATCAAGAACTACCAAGAAAGAATTCATTGACCTTTGCTTGAAAGAAACCGAAAAAGGAATTGAAACATATAAGAATCTTTGGAACATGCTCGGAATTTCCGTTGACTGGTCTAAGACATACAGCACGATTGCCCCTTTGCCGACCAAAGTTTCCCAATGGTCTTTAATCGATTTATACAAAAAAGGATTATTGTATCGACAAGAACTGCCGATTCTTTGGTGCCCGACCTGCCAAACCGCTATTTCCCAGTCTGACCTGGAAGACAAAGAAAGAGATTCCAAAATGAATTATTTAAGTTTCCCGATTAAAGACGGCGAAAGCGTTGTCATCGCTACCACCAGACCGGAACTGTTACCGGCCTGTGTCGCTTTGTATTTCAATCCAACCGACGACCGATACAAAGAATTAACTGATAAGAAAGCAATTGTTCCGCTTTTCAATCAAGAAGTAACATTCAAAACCAGTGAAGCGGTAGATAAAGAAAAAGGAACTGGTCTAATGATGGTTTGTACTTGGGGTGACCAGGAAGATTTGGAAAAATGGAGAATTGATAGCTTAGAAACCAAGAGTCTTTTGACTCCCGACGGAAGATTAAACGAGCTGGGACAAAAATACCAAGGAATGAAAATTGAAAAAGCCCGAGAAGAGATAATCAATGATTTAAAAGAACAAGGATTTTTAATCAGACAGGAGGATTTAAGTCATTCGGTTAATGTCCACGAAAGATGCGATACTCCAGTCGAATTGATTTTGAGCAAGCAATGGTTCATCAAAATTTCCGACCAAAAAGAAAAATGGTTAGAAATGGGAGAAAAGATAGACTGGCATCCCAAAGAAATGATCGAACCGTACAAACTCTGGGTTAATTCCTTAAAATGGGACTGGTGTGTTTCACGCCAAAGATACTACGGTGTGCCCTTCCCCTTCTGGTACTGTAAAGATTGCGGAGAGGTAATCTTACCCGATGAAAAAGATTTACCGGTTTCTCCGACCGAACAAGAAGCTCCAGCAAAAGAATGTCCTAAATGCGGTAGTAAGGAAATCATTCCCGAAACCGATGTCATGGACACCTGGGCCACTTCTTCCTGTACGCCATTCCTTTTAAGAGAACTAGCTAACAACCAAGAACTGTTCCCGGTTGATTTGCGACCCAATGCCCACGAAATCATCAGAACTTGGGATTTCTATTCCATCGTTAAAAGCTTCTATCATTTCAATGATATCCCTTTTAAAAACATTATGGTTTCCGGCCACGGCTTAGACGAGCACGGAAAGAAAATATCGAAAAGACTGGGCAACTATGTTCCTTCTGATCAATTAGTTGAAGAATTTGGAGCCGATGCCATCAGATACTGGGCCACCGGCGCCGGATTAGGACAAAACTTAAGATTCAATCCCAAAGAAATCAAAAAAGGAAAACAGATTACCACCAAGCTTTGGAACGTTGCCCGATTCATTATTATGAATTTAGACAACTACGAAGAAAAAGATATTAATCTCGAATATCCTGATCTTTGGATTCTAAAAGAAATGAACGAAACGATAAAAAAAGCGACGGAAAACTTTGAATCATATCAATACGCCAAAGTCAAAAATGAAATCGAAGAATTCTTCATGTCCAAATTCTGCGATTACTATGTTGAATTTATTAAATACCGACTATACGGAGAAAACGAAACATCAAAAAGAGCTGCTCAATACACAATGAAAACCGTATTCACTAATATCTTAAAAATGTTTGCTCCGATTCTCCCCTTTATCACCGATGAACTATATACCAACTTCAGTACTGAAGAAAGTATTCATATCTCAAATTGGCCAACAATTCAAACAATTAAAACAAAGCTAGATGATTCTGATTTCAATGAAGCCATCTCGGCTATTGATGAGGTAAGAAAATACAAATCGGAAAATCAAATCTCTCTCGGCGCGGAAATTGAAGAATATAAACTCCAAACTAAAGTCAATTTAGATAAATACGGAGAATTTATCTCTAAAGCTATCAGAGTAAAATCACTATCTTAAGTAAAACAAAACACTCCCAAATCGGGAGTGTTCTGCTTGTTTTCTTTAACCTCTATTTAATATTAAAGTATTTGCTTTTTTCAACCTTAGTTGAAGCCTCTCTTTCGGCTAAGCATTCTCTCTCTTTTTTTCTTTCGATTAAAAGATACATTACGATAATACATAGGATTAAGAATAACAGAGTTAGTAATCCAGCATAAGCCTGTAGATTAACTAAAGAAATCAATCCAGCACCGGCTTCAGCACCTCTGATTACATTAATAGTTGCAGTTCTCTTAACTGTATCAGCACCCTTAGCTGAAACTTCGATGGTGTTGATTAATTCATTAGAACCGTAGCTAAAGCTGCTTACATCATCAACCTTTCCTTTGAAAGTAATGACTTTTGATTCGCCTAAAGCAATTGTTCCAATATCCATATTAAGCGATAATGAACCACTGTATGATTGATTATCAATCTTAATATCGTTAATAGCAGTAATCTTGTCAGAAACAATAGTTTTCAAAACAACATTTTCTAACAATTTTGTTCCGGTAGAAGTAATGATAACTCTAAACTCTACCTCATCTTTTGGATTTGCAGTGATTGAATTCTGCCAAGCAGTTTCTTTTTGAGTGACATTACGAACCAATCCTTCAAGAGAAATTTCTGCCTTGGTCGGAGTTACAACCGGTACGTATCCGCCAGTGGTATAAGCTCGAGAGTATTGAGCGTCAGAATATGAATACATTCCTTCGTCGCAACCAACAGCCCATGCTTTGTAGTAATACCAAACATTATTAGCTAAATTGCTATCAACAACAGATGAACCTGTTCCGTAATAAACAACTGTGCCGTCGGCAGAATTGTTCGGATAGCTTCCTGTTTTTCTGGTAACGATTGTGTAGCAAGAAGAAGCACTCTTATTCCAGTTCAATGAAATCTGGTTGCTTCCGGCGGCAAGAGCGGTAAAACCTGTTACTGCATCCGGCTTAGTTACAAAAGTAACATCTTGTCCGACAACAGTCTCTCTTCCGTTTGAAGCTTCGGCTCTGAAGTGGTAAGCTTTTCCTTTTTCTAATCCAGAAACATAGTAATCAAATGTCTGGCCGGTATATCTATTAGTAGTCCAAGGAGTAGAATTACTGTATGAAGAAAGTCTTCCCCAGTTAAATCTAACCGATGAATACTGTCCTCCGTCGTTAGTTAAGATTCCATTCAAAGTTGCTGAAGTTGTTCCAACAACCGGAGTGTTGGTTGTAACCGCTAATCCGTTTGAATAACCTGAACCATAATTTCTAACCACGATATTTACCGTGTCAGAATTGCTGTATCCGCGAGAATCAGTTACGTATAAAGTACAAGTGTATGTAATATCTGAATTAACTGAAGGAGCGTAGTAAGTAGGATTCAATGAGTTTGAATTAGACAAACTTCCACCGTTACAAGACCAATATTGATTTAAAGAATATCCGTATTGGCTGTATGCATATCCGTTCAAAGTTGTTGATTGATTTTCCTGAATATCCTTATTTGTGCCTGCATCAACGGAAATACCAGAATATGTATTTTGTCCGCCAACAACAATTGTAGCTTGGGCATAAGCAACGTATCCGCCTCTTTCAACTTTTACTTTAGCGGTATATGTACCATCATTGTAGTAATTACACATATCATAAGCGGTATAGTTTGTGTTGTTTGAATTTGCTACGATATCCCATGAATTATCATTTTGACAATCAAATCTATAAATAACAGGATAATCTGACAAACCAATACTATTAACGTTTGCTGTTAAATCTACTCCATTCAAAGGAGCTGATCCTGATGACGGACTAGCTGACAAGCTAACATTTAATTCCGGTGAAAACCATCCACCATTATTAACTGTTACCATCACAGTATCGCTACCAGTATATCCTTTATTATCTCTGGCAGTTAGCGTACAAGTATATGATGTTGTTGAGCTAACTGAAGGAGCGTAGTAGGTGGTTGATAAAGAATTGTAGTTAGATAAACTTCCACTGGTGCATGACCACGCGTAAGTCATTGGATCGCCCTGAGGGTCGTTAGCATAACCAGATAAAATAGCATTTCCTCCGCTGGTAACTGAAATATTTGAACCAGCTTCAACTGTTGGATTTTCGTTACTATTACCACTGTCTATTACTGTAACGTTCATAGTATCGCTACCAGTGTGTCCACTATTGTCTCTAGCAGTTAGCGTACAAGTATATGTTGTAGTTGAGCTAACTGAAGGAGCGTAGTAAGTAGGATTCAAAGCAGTAGAACTAGATAAACTTCCACCTGTGCATGACCATGTATAAGTCATTGGGTCACCTTGAGGGTCATTAGCAGAACCTGATAAATTAACAGAATTTCCTTCATTAACGGTTACATCATTTCCAACATTTGCAGTTGGATTTTCACTAGGATTACCAGTATTTACTACTGTAACACTCTTAGTATCAGTATCGCTATTTCCTTTATTATCTCTAGCAGTTAACGTACAAGTATATGTTGTAGTTGAGCTAACTGAAGGAGCAGAATATGTAGGATTCAAAGCAGTAGAACTAGATAAACTTCCACCTGTGCATGACCATGTATAAGTCATTGGGTCACCTTGAGGATCAGTTGCTGTAGCTGAAAAAGCAACAGACTGTCCTTCGTTAACGCTAATATCTGAGCCAGCATTAACTACCGGATTTTCATTTACAACAGTATTTGAAATGTTTGCAAAGAAGGTTACGTGACCTTGTGATGGCCATCCTCCGGCAATACTTCCGATATTAACCTGAACACTGTTTCCGTTGTTAGTAACCGGAATCATTGTGCCTCCTGATGTTGATTGGTTAGGAAGCCATCTGGCAGTGTTTTCAAAAGTAATAGACTGAGAAGAAGTAATATTAAGGGTTGCTGAACCAGAAACCTGGGCAGCGTTGTCGGCCCATAAAAGTCCAGAAAAAACCTTTTGTGTGCCGGCTGATGTGCTCGGTACACTTACTTTCACTTTTGTGTTGGTAGCATTTGTGCCATCAACAGTGTTGTGGTAATAAACATCAATTGCAATTCTGTCTCCGGTCTGACCAGTAACTGAACTTGCCCAGCTGTATGTTCCGGCTGAAGTTGTAGAATTACCGATTCTTACCGTATCTAAATCATTGCTAGCATTGTTGAATTGAGGAACAGCAGCAATAGCGCTATTAACTCCAACAAACAATACAGAAACTAAAGATAAAAGACTCAAAACTATCGAACTATAAGATACTTTTATTGTATTCATATATTTTTTATTATTTTTTTGATTATTTTTTATTATTTATTAAAAACGAATGATTAAAATAAGTGGTGGAGGGAAAATTTAAATGACGATATCAACTGGACCACCGGGAACGGGGTCGTCAGTCGGACCTCCGGGAATAGGTGCATCCACGGGACCACCAGTACTTTCACTGATCATTCCACCACTGCTGTCGTTGTTGTTGTTGCCGTCGAAGTTTAAACCTCTAACGACTTTAACTGCCTTGGCGTCTGTCCAGATAAGAGCGACAAGCTCTTTCTCTTTATTGAACACCTCAACGATGGCGATTCGCTGTTCTCCTCTCCTGTCCATTGGAGATATCCTCTCATCGATAAGATAAGAAGCAAATCCTTCGGGCATGGGTCCGGCAATCACGTTTTCTTGTGATACCAGTTCCCCTTTTGGAGAATAGACGATTTCGTCAATGATTTCTCCTGAAACGAAGATAACCGGATGTCCTTTGTCGTTATGGTTTCCCCTAATGACTTGATCCATCTCGCCTTCAGCGTTCAGGACATTGATTTCGCAATTCAGACACCGACCTCTCCATGACTCAAAGAAGTTTAATTTTGCAATTGCCTTCTCTAGGTCAATAGGATACAGTTTTCCGGCAAAAATGTCCACCAGATAAACCTTTCCTGCGGGGTTCGGCGTTGGTGTTTCAGTAGGCGTTGCGTATTTAATGTCCGCAAAATTACCTGCTGTATGTGTGTTCTCTTGCGGTGCATCTTCCTGATTGATCATTACATACTGACCAATAACCACAGCGATTAATACCACTGCGATTACAATTAATCCAAGTTCTAATTTGGTTGCCATTCAATGTTCCTCCACCATGATATATAAGCTCATGGCGCGTGTTTAGCCTCGTAAATACAAGGATAAACAGACACCATGGGCAATTTAAAAGAGCCCATTTAAAGCTCCTGTATAATAACACCATTGTTAAATTTGTCAAGACCCCAATAGACTACTCTGAATCACACTCAGATCCTATCTTACAGATATTAGTTTTGTTGCCGAACCTCAAATCTATATACTTTAAGCTGTTTAAATCTCCAGCATATTTCCCATCATTCAAAACAATACCTAATTTCTCGATTTGCCAATCTAAATCGGCATATCCCCTATCTTCTCCGATATAAAAAATAATTTCGCAAGACAAAACAGTCTGAATAATCGTTTTTGTCTTATAAATATCAAAATTATTGATATTGATGGAATATTTAGTAAGTCCTTCTTTGATTTTAGACAAATTTTCTAAAACGTTTTTTTTGTCAATATTTTCAATCTCTTCTTTTTGATTAATCTTAATTAAAGAAGTATACTCTTCCCTATCTTCAAAATTTTTAATATAACTTCCATTCTTGTCAATTAAGTATTTTTTTGCATCATCGAAACTATCGGTCCAAACAGCATAGGGAGTCTTTTCCACTATTTGCAAAGAAACCCCGTTAGGAAAATCCTTTTTGACTGTAATTTTTTCTATTTCCGGAAAAGATTCCATTAAATCATTGACTCCGTTTCCCATCGAAAGAAAAATACTCTCCGTGCTGATATCAAATCCCAATAAAGAAAATGAAGTTTTAAATTTTTCTCCGGCGGCTTTTTCTAAGTCTTCGGTTAAAATATTATTATTTCCGCTGATATTAAGTTCTGAAACTTGAAATCTCGGAGAAAACAATAAAAAACCGGCTGCCGACAAAACAATAATTGAAGCAAAAATGGAAAAAGAGAAATAAAAATTAGTGAAGATGCTTTTCTTTCTTCTTTTCATTGTTCTCCTTTTTGCTTTTATTCTTCTTTTCATTATAGGTGGCGTTTTCTTTTTCTTAATTCTTCAAAAATATAAGTTAGCCAATATATCGGAGATAAAATATAATCCTGGGTTTTGACATACTGTTTTTCGCTCCCTCCGAATCCTTTTTTGAATAAGCTTAGTCCGGCCCAGGGATGGTTCTTTTCCGATTCCGGAATCACTCCCCAAAAATTATATATCTCCGCTTCTCTTTTTTTCGCTTCTTTGATCGCTTCCCACTGTAATAAATACGAAACCGGAATCTTAGCATATTTAGAAGACGAAGCTCCCTGATGATAAAAAGCTCTTTTACTCCAATAAACAATCATTGCCGAGGAAACCGTTTCCCCTTTGTATTTTCCAGAAAAAATAACAATCTCATTATCATTTTTAAAAGCATCTAATTCCCTTTTCAGATATTTAGGCGGAAAAGGGGTGAAAGAATGCCTACCTGCGGTTTCAAGATAAACCCTTTCGAATTCAGCCAAATCTTTTTCGTCCATACTTTTGACAATTTCCACGTCTGGATTCTTTTCGGCCTGCTTAACCAAATATCTGGTTGTTTTTCTCATTCCTTTCAATAATTCATCTTCAATAGGAATAAGATTCAATTCCCAAGTTAATTCAGGATGCATATGAATCGGAGCATTTCTAAAACCTAATTCTTTAAACATTTTAACATTTTCTTCATTCAATGTGAAGACAGGACTAAAACGGATAAAGCTGGCTTTTTCCTTTAATCCTAATTCTTTTAAATAATCAAGTAGTGTTTTTACAATCTCCTTATTGTCGCCCGATAAAATTACCGGACCATGAGGAACAAAAAGAAAAGTACCTCTTTTGGCTTTGATTTTAATAATCTGCGCTACAGCAATCAATTTTTCATTATCAAATATTCCGAATCGGTATACCTTATCCCCCATTGATTGATTGAATTCTCCCCAATTAAAAGACTGGCAAAAAGTCTTTTCAACGCAATTCAAAAGGAAGTCCTCCCATATTTTCTTTTCGCTTATCTCTTTGATTGTCATTATTGTATTATATTCAAAAATTAACAAAAAAGCAAAATAAAAAAAGGATTAATTCCATATATCAAGTTAATTTTCCTGATATCTGGTCATCTAAATCCTTTTTCATAATAGCAGCAAAGAAAGGATGAAGCGCTGATTGCATCAATTTTTCTGCCACCGCTGCGGTTAAATAATTAGTTTCTTCTTCGCTTCCATCGGAAGCATCCAGAATGATTCTGTGTGCTGCATCAACCGCTTCTTTAACTGCCTTTTCTCTTAGGCAATCATTCTCTAATTTTGTCACCATTTCAATGTACCTCCGAAAAACATAATAACAGATATAATAATAAAATCAACTATCTCTTTATCGCCTCTTCATTATAATAATTAGTCGGACTCCAAAGCATATAGCCGTAATATTTATCGGTTAAAATCTCCCTAACTGCTTTAATTTGAAGATATACTTTTTCCGTATCGTATACGGCGCCCAAATTAAAATCCTGGAGCCAAGGCCTGAGCTTGGAATCATAATTATTAATCCTAATTTTCGCTTTTGCCATTGAATAAGCCACCACTTCGAAAGGATGATCAGCTGGATTATCAAATCCGATAAAGCCATCGGCATAGTGAGAGGGATAAACCATTGGACAGACAAAATCAAAATACTCGTAAGCATCTTCAATAATTTGACCGATTCCTAATCCGTCAAAGTTGACCGTCGTCAATCCGAACATATCGGCGGAAATTATTTCTCCTTTTAATTCATTTCTCAAATATTGATAAAAACTTCTAATCACCTCTCTTTCAGTTGAAAAATCAACATCCATATCGTTTAAGTTTCCGTCGGAAGGAAAACGAATATAATCAAAATTAATCTCATCGAATCCATTACTTAATACATCCTTGGCAATGGAAATATTATAATCCCAACCTTCTTTTTTAGTCGGGTCTATCCAAGCCAGCCCATTATAATCATACCAAGTTGCACCGCTTAAGGTCTTAACCGCTAAATCACTTCTATTTAAAGCCAAAACCGGATCTTGAAAAACCGTAATCCTAGCAATCACATATAATCCATTATTATGCAGTCTCTCAACCAATCCGCTCATATCTTTAACGATTATTCTTTCTGCTCCATAATCTTTAGCCAATTGAACATTGGTAACATAAGGAATTCTTCCCGACCAGTCTTTGACATCAATCACCACCGCATTGATTTCCGTTCTTTTGGCCAAATCAATAACATAATCAATTTTTGTTTGATTACTGGCCGACCAACTAGTCAAATATACCGCCATGACTTTATCGGGCACGACTTTTTCCTTCTTAATGTTATTTATCTCGGTTTCTTCTCCCTTCTCTTTGGGAATAAAAATAAATACCCCGCAGGATATTAAAACTATAAAAAAAATCAATAAAAACCGCTTATTCATTTTAGTGCTCAAGCATTTTATTTATAAACTTGTTCCTCGCTCCCATAAATTCATTAATGTAATTTATCGCCTCCAGCTGTTCTTTGATTTTATTATCCAATTCAATGGCGCAATAATCGGAAAAATAGTTAACCGGATAGTTTTTCAAATAATCCAATTCTGATAAATCATCCATGTGATGACTGTCGTATTTCAATTTCAACTTTTTAGCATCAACAAAAGAAAAATCTTTCTTGACTACACTCACGTGATTGCACTTGATAGGAAATTTAGATAAAACTTCTACTTCTTTATTGTATTTATCTTTAGCCAATAACCTTAAATTTTCCAAATGGGCAAAATCAAGACAAATGCCTCCGTATTTTTTAATTTCTTCCGGGTCCAAGGGACATTTTTCAGTATTCTCGATACAAATCAATTCCCTGTATTTTACCAACCACTCATTATTAATCGGAAAATCTCGCTCCGAATGAGTATTGAATATTTGAGTGTCGTATTCCTTGGCTAAAAACTCCAGTTCTTCAACATCCATATCATCTCTTAAATGAACAAAAGGAATTCTTTTAATGCCGGAATTCTTTATCATGTCGTAAAGAGTGTTGCGATGCTCTTTGGTTAAACAGGTCGGAAAAAGAGCGATTTCTTCAATCTTTAATTCTTGTATCTCCCTGAATTTCTCTTTCCAGTTCGAACCTTTTGTAGTTGTTAGTGCGGGAATAAATTTCATAATTAAAATCCAAAACCGGTTATTTCGGCGGCTTTCTTGGCCATAATCATCTTGGCATCGCGAGAAGCCTCGTTAATACAGTCTTTTAAATATCTCTCCTGGTCTTCCTTGCTTAGTTCCGAATTCAAAGAAATGCTTTCTATTTCGGCTCTTCCGTTAACTACCACCTTAATTCCGTTCTTTTCTTTTTCTACCCTTTCTTTTCCTAAAGAACTCTCCAAATCTTTTAACTTTTTTAAATCTTTTAGTTTATCAAACATATCCTTTTCTTTATTATTACCCTCTTATTTTGCCTTAAATACTATAAACAGTCAAATACCATTTTTGCATCTTCTCTTGAAATATTGATATGAGTGGGAAGACAAACAATTCTCTTGGCCACTTCCTCTGCCTGGGGACAACTATTAACAACATAGCAAACTTTTTTGAGTGAAGTTAAAGATGGAACCACTGCCGAGCCAAACCATCCGTCGTTTAAATATATTCCCTTCTTTCTGGCTTCCCTCACTACTTTAGCCGGATTAACATTTAAAACCGGATACTTCAAAAATATCGGCTGTCTATCTTTGTCTTTTTTAAAAATAACTTTGAATTCTTTTTTATTAACCAACATTGAATCATATAGTTGAGCGATTTCTCTTCGGTGTAGATTGAAACGGTCTATTTTTTTTAACTGATTCATTGCCAAAAATGCTAACTCATTGGGCATTCTTTCGGGAAAATAATTCGGAAGCTCACCCTGATTTTCTTTAGAGGTTACCGCCTTACTTAAAATATTCAAATTAAGGAACAGGGCTAAAAGTCCTCTTCCTAATTTAGAATTATATAAAGGCAAGATTATTTTATTCATCAAAATCGGATGCAATAATTGCTGTAATGTCCAAAAACAAGAAGGATAATCAATTTCCTTCTGGAAATGAGATACTTTTTCCAATAGAACATCGTTATTAACCGTTACCATTCCTCCGTAGACCGAAGAAATAACCTTATCTCTTCCAAAACTAAAGAAACTGGCATCGCCGAAAGATCCGCAAAAAGAATCTTTGTATTTTGCTCCCAGAGCATGGGCGCAATCTTCAATTAAATAAAGATTGTTGGCCATGCAAATCTTTCTAATTTCATCGATATCTCCCGGATAACCGAAAGTGTGTTGAATCATTATTGCCTTAGTTTTCTTGGTAATCTTCTTAACAACATCATCGGGAGAAATATTTAAACTTTCATCAATATCGGCAAAAACAGGAGTAGCTCCGACGTAAATAATCGGATTAACAGCCGCATTACAGGTAAAAGCCTGAAGAATGACTTCATCTCCTTTTCCGATTTCCATGGCTTTTAAGATGGCAATCAAGGAACTTCTTCCGGAATTAAAACTGAAAGCATTTTTAAAACCGAAATAATTTCTGAACATCCTTTCTAAATCTTTTGTTGCTTTTTTCCCTTTCCATTTCCATGGTTGAAAAATCAAACTAAAAGCTAAAGATACATCATCTTTTTCCGTGTTGGGCGATAAAGAAATAGAAATAGTTTTCATTATTTTATCAATTTATCAATTAAAAGACGAGGAACTCGGCTTTCCAATAAAACAACACTGTCTTCTCTGGCTACCGCAAATATCTTTTTTAATATCTTATCTCCGTTTTGAACAAACAGAACGTCTTCGGCCTTCATTCCCGATTCAACCGCTCCTTTTTCTAATTCTTTAAAATAATCTCTTGAAGTGATGATTGCCAAATCACAAACTTCTCCAATTTTTCTTCCAATCTTACGATGAGTCTCCTTACCTTCGTCTCCCAATTCAATCAAGCACGGCATCACCAATATCTTTCGGCCGTTCCAATTTTTCAAATATTCGAGATGGGAAATAATGCCATCAAAATTAGAAGAATAAGTTGCATCAATCAAATCAAAATCATCAACTTTTTTAACTGTAATTCCTCCTTTAATTTCTTTAACTTTGTCGGCAATCGTTTCCAATTCCATGCCTAATTTTTTCGCTACGGCAATAGCCAATAAAAGATTATACACATTATGAATACCGTGAATATTAGTTTTTAAATTATGACTTTCTCCAGTTTTAAAAACAACCTTAAACGATACACCCTCCTTATCTTCCTTGATTTCTTCCGCCCAAAGATCCTGTTTTTCAGAAATTGAACATTTAACACTATTAATTGTCGAATTAAAATTATCTTTAATTAAATCACTATCCCAATTCAAAACCGCTAATCCTTCGCTGGGCAAAGAATCAATCAGTTCGAATTTTCCTTTAACGATATTTTTCTGCGAGCCGAAAGTGGCCAAGTGCTGATTATTAATTCCCGTCAATATTCCTATTTTCGGTTTGGCAATATCGCACAATAACTTTATCCCACCTCGGTTATATGCTCCCATTTCGCAAATAAATATTTCGTATTCGTCGTTAAGATGATTTAAAATGCACTGCGATATTCCTATTTCTGAATTTTCATTTCTTTCGGTTGAAATAACTTTGAAGTCAGCTGATAAAATCTCTTTCAAAAATTCCTTAGTCGAACTCTTGCCGTAACTGCCGGTAATTCCGATGACTAAAAGATTTTCCAAAGCTGCCAGTTTTTTCATTGCTCTCTTAATTATTCTATTTCTCATGAAGACGGTGATGGGTTGGAAAAGAAGAATAATAAAAGAAACTATCAAGGGAGTCAAAATATCAAAAGCCAAGATGGCGACGGCAAAATAAATCAATTCAAACATTATCCATTCCGTTGGATTCATATAGCTTTGATAGAAACCAAATGCTATGACCGCGGTGATTATTCCTAAAGGAACAAAGACTACCGGCAAGAGAAGAGATACTTTCGAAGTCATCTCCGGCCTCTTTATCATTCTTCTTAATAAGCCGACGATTGATAAAAATCCTTCGACGATATAAATAACAAAAACCACGGGAATGCAAGCGATAATGAATAAACTAATTTCATTTAAGAATTCATTGAGATAATCGGGATAGAAATAAATCGTTGAGCCGATTAAAAACATTATTCCCAAAAAGACAAAACATTTGAAAAACAATCCCCAGTTTCCGATTATTTTCCTTCCGCCGTAAGTATCAAAATGCGCCAAGAATCGGCCGATATGATAATTCTTCAACTGCCACAGATAAGACCAGAATAAAAAATTCTTAACTTCTTTAAAGAACCAAAAGAAGAGAACTATCGAACCGGTTAAAATTATCATCCAAGGCTGTATAACCATATTATTTGTTTAAAAATTTAATAATAGATTCGCTCACCTCAACAGAATCTGTTTTATAGGGATTATGTCTTGCTCCCTTTATTATTTTTAATTCAGAATTATCGATTTCCTGATGAAAAAGAACTCCATCTTCTACCGGAGTGACGGGATCGTCTTCTCCCCAGATAATCAAGCAAGGCATATCAACTTTAAGTAATAAATGAGTTAAATCTTCACTTACCACTTTTTTAAATATCTCTTTCATCAAAGGGTTGGCCCGATAGTAATCATATGTTCCGGATAATCTATAAGCCATCTTTTCAAAAAAAGAATACATCCGGGAATCTTCAGCAATAACTTTGGAACCTATTTTTGCTAAAAACTTTGAAATTCTTTGTCTTAAATTTAACCTTTCTTCTCTGACAATCGCCGCATCACAAAATATTAATTTTAAAGGTTTAAAATTCTTCTCGGTCGCCATTTTTAAAGCAATTCCTCCACCGAAAGAATGACCTAGGAGATAAAAATCGGAAAGACCTAACTTCTTAATAAAAGCAACAATCAAATCAGCATAATCGCCTACTCCCCAGACAGTTTTTGGAGTTTCTGTTTTTCCAAACCCGGGCAAATCAGGAATAATCAATTCAAATCCCTTGTCCGCCATTTCATCAATCAGCCTCAACCAGGAAACAGAAGATGCTCCCCAACCATGAAGAATTAAAAACGGCTTACCCTTCCCGGCAGTTTTATAATATAATTCAACACCATTAATGTTGATTTTATTTTCCTTGAATTCAAATAGCTCCATTAACTATTTTCTTTTAATTTCTTTAAAACTCAAATACTTATGTAAAACCTTAGGAATTTTAATGCTTCCGTCTTTTTGTTGGTTATTCTCCAATAAAGGAATTAAAATTCTAGGAGTAGCAATTCCCGTATTATTTAATGAATAGGTGTATTTGGTTTCTCCATCCTTGGTTTTGTATTTAATTCCCAATCTTCTAGTCTGAAAATCAAAGAAATATGAAGAAGAGTGAGTTTCTCGATATTTATTCTGTGAAGGAACCCAGGCTTCAATATCATATTTCTTCACCTGTCCTAATCCCAAATCAGCAGCACAATTTCGGACAACGTGATATGGAATATTTAATCCCTGTAATATTTCTTCTGCATTCTTAGTTATTTCTTCGTGCAACCTAACCGATTCTTCTTTATCATTCTTGCATAAAACAACCTGCTCTATTTTCATAAACTCGTGAACTCTCAAGATTCCTTGAGTATCTTTTCCGTAGCTGCCAATTTCCGTTCTGAAGCAAGGAGAAAAACCCATATATTTAATCGGCAAATCTTCTTCTTTTAATGTTTCATTGGAATGATAGCTCATCATTGCCACTTCTGAAGTTCCAGCTAAATATGTTCCATCATCATTTTTGTAAACTTCATCCTTTGATTGAGGTAAATAACCGGTTCCGGTCATAGCTGCTTCATTAACTAAAGACGGAGCTCCAACCGGAATAAATCCTTTCTTGGTTAAAACATCGGTCGCATACTGCCAAATAGCCATGCAGATAAGAAAAGCCTCCCTTTTTAAAAAGTATCCTCTGAATCCAACTACTTTAGCTCCGCGGTCAAAATCAACTAAATCTAAATCTTTGGTTAATTGAACGTGGTCTTTGATGGGAAACTTGAATTCCGGAATCTTACCCCATTTTCTCACTTCGACATTGTCGGCATCGGAATCACCGTCAGAAACAGATTCATCTGGAATATTGGGAACCAATAACATAAG
Source organism: Minisyncoccales bacterium (assembly GCA_049302755.1). Taxonomy (GTDB): domain Bacteria; phylum Patescibacteriota; class Minisyncoccia; order Minisyncoccales; family Minisyncoccaceae; genus UBA2211. The sequence continues at coordinate 96,342 of JBAQMK010000004.1, forward strand.
CCTCTCGAATTCTTCATTGATCTTCTTGTATTCATCTTCTTCATTGTCAGAATTCCTGTCTAATTCCCTCATTTGAGCAATCACTGCTTCCCTATCTTCTTTCGTCTTAGCTTCCTGAATTCTTTTGTTCGCCTGATTTTTCATCGCACTCTTATTCTCGATCGCGATAATTAATTCCCTTCTTTTGGTATCAATATTTAAAAGGTTATCAACATCAAAATTAACTTTCTTTTTTCGGCAAGCTTCTTTAACTTTTTCCGGATTTTCTCTAATAAATTTAATATCTAACATATGTTCAAATCTCTATTATTTTAAGTACATAATACCAATTTGAAGGAAAAAAAGCAATAAAAAAGGAGGCTCTTAATTTAGTTCCTCCTCCTCGCGAGAAGCGCTTGGCGCAATCTCTTTTTTCTCTATCGGAATCTTGATAGAATCCGATATTCTTTGAATGGCCTCGATTGTTAATCCGCCACACCTACCGCAACATCCAGACAGACACATATTAACACATCCTCTAGTGTTTATTATACTTCAAAATATTATCGTGTCAAAAATAAAAAAAAGAGGTGTTAACTCTTATTTAAGGATAGATATAATCGTAGTCGATTAAACTGAACACCTCCAAGTGGTTTTCATAAGGAAGGAACCTTCCGTCGGCAATCGCCGCCACAGACATGATTTGAACATTTTCATTGATCCGAGGTAAATGATACCATTCATCCATCTCGACATCGCTGACCAATGCTTTTACCAAGAGGACGTTTACCTCCTTGGAATCATCGAATCTCTTAAGGACTACTCTGACATCATTGTCCTGAGGGACAAAATAATGCTTTGCCCTTAAAGATTCAGCAACAGACCTGGAGAGACCACTATTGTCAGATATGAAGCCGATAACAACGTTGCAGCGATGAGGAATTTTTTTAACCAGATATCTGGCTAATCCGTCAATTGCCTTTTCGTTTTCAATTTTCGAAAAGTCGAATTGTACATTTCCCCCCATTACTCCCTTTCTTCGGAGCATTCGCGCTATGTCTTCTTTAGACGGCGCCTTATTAGTCACATTAGGTTTCATAACAATCACGCTCAATGAGCTAAGAAAGTCATAGCAAAAAAAGAAATCTGTGTCAAAACAAAAAACCCGGGTTTCCCCGGGCCTTATTTATTCTTTATCCTTCATTAATGGAAACAGTATTACTTCTCGCAACGAACCTGAATCGGTCAACATCGAAACAATCCTGTCGATTCCCATTCCGAATCCGGCAGCCGGAGGCATTCCGTACTCCAAGGCTTCGATAAACTCTTCATCTGACCTCTGAGCTTCTTCAAATCCGCCTTTGAATAATTTCTCTTGTCCTCGCAATACATCTCCCTGATCCAACGAATCATTCTGTTCGGAAAAAGCATTAATAACTTCTGCTCCGGCAACTACCAACTGAAAATTAGCTAATTTTTCTTTATCCAATCCCTTGGCTAAAGGCTGAAATCCTCTAGGGTGATGAATAATGAAAGTCGGCTGGATAATATTCGGTCGACAATATTTCTTGTAAATCTCATCGGCGATATTCGGCTTATCAGCTCCCTCAGGAACATCAATTCCCATTTCTTTGGCTTTTTCAAGTAAAGCCTTTTCATTTAATTCTTCATACTTGATTCCGGTATGCTTTTCCAATAAAGCAAAAAATTCTATTCTTTCAAACGGTCCCTTGAAATTCAAAACACTGTCTCCGTATTTGATATCGGTTGTTCCTAAAACTTTAGTTAAAATAACTTCAAACATTCTTTCTGTCATTTTCATTAATTGTTTGTAGTCGGCATAGGCCCAGTAAAATTCAATCATGGTAAAATCGGGATTGTGGAATTTATCCACTCCTTCGTTCCTGAAACATTTTCCTATTTCGTATATCTTCTCGAATCCTCCAACTAACAATCTCTTTAGATATAATTCCGGAGATATTCTCAAAAACACATCGACATCCATGGCATTCAAATGAGTTTTAAACGGCTTGGCCCTGGCTCCACCGTATAATGATTGAAGAATCGGAGTTTCCACTTCAAAAAATCCATCCTCATTTAAAAAGTTTCTTAATTCTTTGATAAAGTTGGAACGAATAACAAACTTCTGCTTCACCTCCGGAGAAAACATCAAATCAAGATATCTTTTTCTGTATCTCTCTTCAACATCTTTCAAACCGTGCCATTTTTCCGGCAACGGAAGCAAAGATTTACAAATCATCTTATAGTCCGTTATCTGAAGCGTCTTTTCTCCCCTCTTGGTTTCAAATAAAGTTCCGTGGGCTTCAATAAAATCACCCATATCAAAATTATCTAAAAATGAATCATAATTAACTTCACCCATTTTGTCTTTTGCCAATAGTCCTTGAATTTTTCCTGTTCCGTCTTCGAAATCAATAAAAGTCAAAGCACCGTGAGTTCTAATAGTCCTCACTCTTCCGACTAAAATAACCTCTTCTTCTTTTTGCGACAAAGATGCAAAATCCTCTAAAACCTTCTTGATTTCGTGAGTGCGTTTGACTTCAATAGGATAAACATCAACTCCGTTCTTGCGAAGCTTATTTAATTTTTCAATCCTATTTTGTCTTATTTCGTCTGAGGTAGACATATTTTTATTCTATTTTTAGTATTTTGTATTTAAGAGATCCTTTGGGAGTTTTAATCTCCACTTCGGCTCCTTTAGGCTTATTCAATAAAGCTTGTCCTAAAGGTGATTTGAAAGAAATTCTGTTTTCCATTGGATTGGCTTCTTCCTCTCCAACAACATGGTATCTTTCTTCGTCGTCGCCTTGTTTGATTGTAACATAGGAACCGATTTGAACCCAGCCCGTATTCTCATTATCCTGAATTACTTTGGCCGAACTGATTAATCTTTCTAAGTCAAGGATTTTACCTTCAATCGCAGCTTGGTTATCTTTCGCTTCATCGTAAGCGGCATTTTCAGACAAATCACCGAAAGAAATAGCTTCTTTTAATTGTTCAGCTACCTCAATTCTACCTTCTTTTTTAAGGTATTCAAGTTCTTTTTTTAATTTATCTAAACCTTCTTGAGTTAAATATTTACTGTCCATATATTTTTATTATTCCACGATTCCATTTAGTCAAAAGACAAAAACCGAACGGCGGATGTTATTTATTCAATTTAGAAAAAAGGCCTAATCGCCTAGATCAATCCTTTTGGTGATAGTATAGCATATATATCTGAGAAATCAAGACTTTTAGTTACCACCTTCATTAATTATCTCCTCTTTATTTTGCTGAATTTCCTTTTCCCCGAAGTAGTACCCCAAGGTCTCCCTGGCCACCAAATTGGCTAAACCGGTGTTTTGAGGCACGCTTTCCACGATAACGGTCAAAACTATCTCCGGGTCGTCATAGGGGGCGAAAACGGTAATCCAGTTGTGATAAATCTCATTCTTTCCGGTCTGGGCAGTTCCGGTCTTAGCACCAGAAGAAACGGGCAAATACTGCAATGAACGGGCGGTTCCCGCCGAAGATAAAACCGTTTCTCTCATTCCCTCCCTCACCGATTCAATCGCCGACAAAGAAACAAAATCTTTACTCACAATCTCCGGCTCAAATGTTTTAATTGTCTGATTGTTGTTGTCCAAAACACTTTTCACAACCTGCGGTTTCATTAATTTACCTCCATTAGCAATTGAAGAAATGGCCATAGTTAATTGCAAAGGAGTTGCTTTAAAATAACCTTGTCCGATTGAAACATTGTAGGTGTCTCCCGGATACCATGAAGTTCCGGTTCTGTCTTCCTTCCAAGTTGGATCGGGAACCAAACCGACACTCTCTTCCGGCAAATCAATATTTGTTTTTGCTCCAAAGCCAAACTTTTCCAAATACTTTTCAATCTTGGCGATTCCTAAACCATTAAAATTTTTATATCCCCCGCCAACCATATAAAAGAAAACGTCGCAAGATTCAGCAATGGCTTTTTTCAAACTGGTCCAGCCGTGCGTCGCCCAGTCTTTTTTAAACGTATCATCGTTTAATTCAATTCCCCCTTCACAATATATTTCCTCATCAACAGTAACAATACCCTGCTCTAAGGCTGCAACCGCAATCATCGGTTTCAAGGTTGAACCGGTCGGATATTCTCCCGAAGTGGCCCGGTTATAAAAAGAAACTTTGGGATTTTTCAATAAATCATTAAATTCTTTAGTGGTTAAATCTTTAGAAAAAATATTATTATCAAAGGAAGGATAGGAAATCAAAGACAAAACTTCTCCGGTTTTGGGATTAATCGCCACTATCGCTCCACCCTTGGCATTATATCCATCAACCGCGCTAGCTAAAAAGGCGGCTGCTTTTTCCTGCAAATCGTAATCAATATTCAAAACTATATTATTCCCCGATTCCGAAGGCCTGATAATCTCCTCTTTAACTAAATTTCCGTGAACATCTTTTTCTCGATTAATCTCTCCCGGTATTTCCTTTAAAACATCGTTATACTGTTTTTCTATTCCTGATTCTCCGGTCGAATTATCTCCCGAAACATATCCGATAATGTGAGCTAAATCGTATCCACTTAAGTATTCCCTACTTTTTTTCTTAACAATCTCGAACCCGGTCAACTCTTCTTCTTTGGTTTTCAAAATAATCACCTTATCTTTATCAATATCTCTCACCAAAGAAAACTCACTTTCCTCTGCTGCTTCCATTTCTTCAATGTTTTTATTTAAATCTTCAAAAGACATATCTAAAATACGAGCTACTTCTCTCACCTGCTTTTCTCTCAATAATTCATCTTCCGGTAACTTTAAAAGATTGCAAACCAAATCAAATCCCTGAGTATTGATAACTAATTGTTTAAAGTTACGGTCATAAATAATTCCTCTTTGGGCTTCAATTTCACTGGAAAGAAACTTATTCCTTTCCGCTTTTTCATTATAAGCTTTGTAATCAAAAACTTGGAAAGAAAAACAACGGAAAAATAATATTCCGATTATTAAAATAAAAGAAGTGAGAACCAATTGAAATATTCTCTGAGACAAAGCCGTTTCTATCGTATAAGAATTCTTGTCTTTTTTGTGCGTTAAAGCATCTAAAAAAATATCATCTGTTTCGATGTCTGTATTCCATCTTTTGACTTTAAATTTTTGGTATCCATGAGAGCGACGGAATCCTAACATATTTGAATAGTATAAATTTTAATAACAAAGAAACAAGGGAAAAAGACAAAGCCATTAAACCGATATAATGAACCGAATAAATATCAAGCATTAATCCGAAAAAGAAAGCGGAAATCAATCCTATCCGCCCTTGCGGTTCTTCTAATACGTTAATTACCAAAACAAAAAGGATAAGGAAGCTGAAGGAAGTAAAAAACGATAAATAACTTGCTTCGAAAATGAACAGATAATACATCGCTAATAATAAAATCAAAGTTTTGAAAATCTCCTTAATCATTATATATCTCCGCTATTTTGATTATAAAAACATTATTAATCACGCTCAAATCAAAAACTTTCTCGATATCGGCCATTTGATACGTTTCATTATCAATCTTTTTAATATTCTTTACCTTTCCCATTAAAAGACCAGCCGGATAATTACCTCCCATTGCCGAAGTTACGACCAGACTTCCTTCTTTCAACTCTTTCTCGCGGGCCACCATATCCAAAGCTAAATTTAAATTTCCCTCTCCTTTACTTAAAGCAAAAATCTCGCTATCCGGTATTTCGACGTCGATAAGATTATTCTTTTGAGTAATAAGCATTATTCGAGAATAAGACGGATAAACATCAACTACTTTTCCCAAAAGAACCTTACCGGAAACAATCACCGGAAAGCCTTTTTTAACTCCGTCATTAGAACCGATATTCACCAAAAGAGAATCCGATAAAAGATCTTTTGATATTACTCGTCCAAGCATTAAATCAAAATCTTTTTCCAATCCCAAATCCAAACTGTTTCTTAAAAACTCATTCTCCTCTTTTATATTTTGCAAATCAGCCAAATCAGAAAGAAGTTTCTGGTTTTCCTCAATTAATTTCTTATTTAATTCTTCTTGGTTTTTATTAGAAAAAGCCTGCTCACTTCCCTTATTCCATAACGAGGCCATTAAACTCTCTGATTTTGAATAAACAAAATTTTTAAGACCGTCTTTTAAAAAAGAATTAACAATCAAAAAACAAAAAAGGAGGATGACAAAAATCGTTATTCTTTTCTTGGTAAAAATCTTCATAAACTGATTATATCCTATCCCCATAAAAAAGACAAAATTGACAAAAAATTAAAAAGTCATAAGATATCTATGGGCTAATCAGCTCATTTAAAATTTTGCTGGTGATTGTTTGACCACGAACACTATCGAGAACTTGGATTTGATTCGGCTAGCTGACGGATCGATGTCAAAAGAAGTAGCCACGAACACAAATCGGCTAAATGTTCTTTACGAAGACATCAATCAGTTAAAGAGACTGGCTGATGAATTGGTTCTGGAAAGAATCAAAGAAAGCGATATGACTATCAAGGAATGTTCTATCCATGTCAGGGGCAGATATATCAATCTTGCGGTTGATACTGAATTACTTAGTATAATGGCAAGAAAGACAAAAACTTTTGAAGATCTTCTGGAAACTTCGACTGTTTTCCTTCATCACCGAAAAGATGAAACATACATAACATTGTTTGTAAAAGAATATTCGAAACCAGAAAACAACATTGAATGGAGAGAATGGTTCCTCTATTTAACATACAAAGATCCATGGTATTTTCATATCTCTCGGGCAATCGAACAACTGGTTCTTTCTAAAATATTCGAATCAGCGCCGGAAGAAGCAATTATCGAAACTATCGATTTCTGCTTTAAAAAGAGTTCACTCTCTTTTAAAACAATGGCTTTCGTGCTTTCCAAAGCCAATCTACCCATTAAAACATGGGAAACAATAAGGGATAAATCCACCAAGAAAAAACTTGAAGAAATCAAACGAATCGCCGAAGAAAAAATAAATACATACCAAACATAATTTTAAATTGTTTGGTCTTTTTTTATATAAAAAATAACGAACTATTTCGTTATATTTTAAAAGTGACTTGAAGTCGTTGGAAACTACAACCTCGATTATTTCTCCGTATTTATTCCTTCCGAAATACATTCTGTTCGGAATGGCATTTTCGTTTTTGTCTCTCCGAAGAGAACTACAAATTCGGAAAAAAAGATAAATCGAAATAATCGAAAGAGATTTATTATCGGGTTGTTCAAAAGATGATTCAAAAGAAATTAGTTTTTGATCAACAAGATGTTCTAAAATCTTTCTTTGGCAGTCTTCGGAACAATTTTCCCTTACCGCTGTTCGGATAGCTTTACTCCAGTTCCTTTCTTTGATAAATCTCTCAATCTTTTCTTCGGTTGTAACCACAGACTCACCTCCTTTCTATTTTTAATTTTCAAATGAGTCTATCTCTTTTATACCACGTCCTTTCTTTTTTGGTCAAACAAAAAACTCCTTTCGATCTTTAATACGGGGGCGACCTACTTTCGCGGATACCACTATCATCGGCCTTAGAAGATTTCACTTCCGAGTTCGGAAAGGGATCGGGTGGAGCACTTCCAGTAT